>QXWX01000006.1 GCA_009911175.1 Lachnospiraceae bacterium
GGCTCCTGTTTAAGAGGTATAAAAACACGTCAAGCCCGCAAAAAACTTACATTTAGGGCTTGACATAATAGGAAGGAAAATTTATGAAAAAAATCAGTTTGTTTATTGCGATGAGCCTTGACGGATATATTGCAGATAGTAAAGGCCGCGTTGATTGGCTGGCCGGGCAGGGTAATGATGATAACATTGACGCATATTCTGAATTTGTGAAAGATATTGATACTTTGATAATGGGGTGGAATACTTATCATCAAATTGTTACTGAACTTTCACCAAACGAGTGGGTATATAGCGATTTTGCAACCTATGTTGTAACACACAACCCAAAAACGTCTTCTGATAAAATTCATTTTACCAATGAAAGCCCCGTTGAGTTGATAAAAAAACTACGAGAAGAAAACGGAAAAGGGATTTGGATATGCGGTGGCGCAAACCTTATCCAGCAGTTCGTTAAGGAAGATATGATTGATTGTTATTATATTACGGTTATTCCAACGATTTTAGGTTCAGGCATTCGGCTTTTTGAAAAGACTGACCATGAAATTAAGTTGAGGCTGCTCAAAGCACAATCGTATAATGGTATGACGGATTTAATCTATATAAAAAGATAAATTTCCATTTTGGGGGTGGCTGAAAGAAAGAAACTATTTTAATTTTGATTGCGGTTGCAGTAATATTTGCATCGGTTTTACCTAAACCAATAGGAACAGTCCTTACGCTTATAATTTTGGTTCCAGTGGTTATATATTTGATAGTTGATATAATCAAGAATGGAAACAGAGAGGAAAAGTAAAATTTGGGTTTGCCGGGAAAAATGAAAAATAGGTTGATTTCTAGCTAGAATTTACATATAATATAAGTGGAAGTGAGGTGTATATAAAATGACAATAGATACAAACACAATGATTTCAATTACAGAAGCAAATCAAAATTTTTCAAAAGTTGCCAGAGTAGTTGACGAACATGGAACGGCAGTTATTCTGAAAAATAATGTGCCCAGATATTTGGTCATTGATTTCAGTAAAGCGGAAAAAGAAAAAATTGCCAGTAATGAAGATGTATTTGCAATATCTGAACGGTTAATAAAACAGAATACGGAAGCATACGAGGTTCTTGCAAAATGAATATTTTAAGCAAAGAACAGGTGCTAAAACTTCATGCAAGCTTAATAAAAGCCACTGGAGGAAGTGACGGTATTCGTGATGAAGGAATGCTGGATTTGGCGTTAAATAATCCGTTTCAGTCATTTGGCGGAAAAGAGCTTTATCCAAGCATTCAGGCAAAGGCAGCACGGCTTTGCTTTGGATTGGTAAAAAATCATGCAATGCTAGATGGAAACAAAAGACTTGGTACGCATGTTATGTTAGTTTTTCTTGCATTAAATGGATATGAATTGTCTTACTACTTGAGATCGGCTTTCCCCGCTGCCGTAGGATTTTACAACATTTTCCACTTCGATCATAGCTTTTCACTTCTTTATATTTTTCAAAATACTCGTAAATACCTCTGTGATCATCGAACTGATCTCAGCGCCTGTAAAACTGCACATTCTGGTGGCACAAAGCGTTGCGATTTATTCATAATCAATTATACTCCAACAATCCCGATTTACGTTAGCAGCAACTTCCCGGTAAAACTGTGTGCGGAAGTACATCGTAGCATCCGGAGGTCTTATTGCAACACATTGATTGTTCGCTCTCAAACGTCGAAGGCTTATTGTTGATGTTCAATAATCCATTGTAAGATTTCTTTTTCACCAATATCACCAGATGCCAGTGAATATGGACGCGAAGCGGTCAGACTTGCATTGGAATTTATAAGAACACTCCCGTGCGGTAATGCAGATTGCAATGAATTGATTGCTGTGTTGAAGTTATAAGGCAGAAGAGGTGACTAATATGAAAACAAAATCCAAGAGAAAAATTCTCATTATTGTATTATCTGTCGTAATTGTGCTGCTCATTGTCGGAGATTGGGCATTATCTGTGATAATATACAATGAGAATTTTAACCAGCGTTTTGAAAGTGATGAGGCATATATACGGCGTGTTGATGATTTTAACGGATTGCAGTGCACGAAATATGAGTTTGTTTCCAATAAAGGACAGAAATTGACGGGATATCTGTATACCACGGAGGAAAGACCGCATGGAATCGTCGTAATGGCTCACGGATTTGGCGACGGAGGGCACAACTCTTATATGGACTGTGCGAATTATTTTGCGCATCATGGATACAGCGTTTTTGCTTATGATGCTACGGGAAATGATGAAAGCGAAGGAGAAGGAGTCGGAGGGCTTCCGCAGGGAGTCATAGATCTTGACTATGCAATCACATTTGTGGAAGAAAGCGGGAATTTTCCGGATCTGCCAATCGTTTTATTTGGGCATAGCTGGGGCGGCTACAGTGTTTGTAGTGTACTTACATATCATCCTGAAGTAAAAGCAGTTATTGCGTGTTCCGGTTTTAACTCTTCATCGGATATGTTTGAAGCAGAGGGGAAAAAACAGGCGGGGAACGGTATCTATCTTATACTGCCGTTTGTGAAGCTCCACGAGAGGATGAAATACGGCGGCTATGCCTTAAATACTGCGCTGGACGGATTCTCAGAGAGCGATGCTGCCGTTATGATCCTGCATAGCTTTGATGATGAAGTTGTTCCGGCCGAATACGGCTACGACATTTATTATGAAAAGTATAAAGATGATTCCCGGTTCCGTTTCATTCATTTCGAGGATAAGGGACATAATTATTTCAATGATGACACTTATAGGGATGAATTTAATGCGGAATTTGACAAATGGCTTGAAACGCTTGATTACGATTATAATGCCTCCGAAAACAAGGAACGGTTTTCGAAGGATAGAGCTGACTATATACATAAAAACCTTGACAGGGAAAAAAGGTTTAATTCATTGGATTTAGAGCTGTTCGGGGATTTTGTTGATTTTTATGATGAAAAGATACAAGGGGGTTGTATATGACCCACGAGATTTTGAAAGAAATCATGTTTTATATCATTACCCAATTAACGGGAATTAGCTGAAAAACGGGAATTAGCTGAAAATAGGTAAATTCTGCTCAATTGCTTGTGGGGAAAAGTATCTTCCCCACAACCTTCAGCTTGGCGGGCAGCCAATATTATTTCCATCGGAAACCCTGGATAAAAAAGAAAAACTGGAAGATGTCTGCGGATATATGAATTTTTGGGCAGATGCTATCATTGTAAGGCACAGAAATATGGATGTGATCAGGGCGCTTGCGCGATACTCTGCTGTTCCGATCATCAATGCAATGACAGACAGGAATCATCCTTGTGAGATTATCTCAGATATGCATTCATTATCTAAAATCAGAGAAGAATTTATAAAGGACAAATATCTTTCTGCGGTGAATCCGGCAACATTGGTCTTTCATGGAAGGAGGCGGCGGGCGTTTTAGGATTTGAATTTTCGCAATGCTGCCCACAGGGATACGAGATGGAAGGGGTACAGGTATATAGAGATATAAAAGAAGCGGTTAAAGGCAAAGACGTTATATGCACAGATTCATTTCCGGCAGACAAACTCGGGGATTTTAAGAATTATCAGATCACAAAAGAAATTATGGATATGGCAAATGAAAATGCTGTTTTAAACCCTTGTCCGCCATTCTATCGCGGCGAGGAAGTATCCGAAGATGTGATCGATTCTGATTATTTTGCCGGCTATCAGTTTAAGAGATTTTTGTTAGAGGTACAGCAGGCTATTGTGATTTATTGCATGCTTGATGAACGAAAGTAGGATTGAAACGAGGTATATCAGATATGGCAGATCTTGAAGTGATCCATGAAAAGGATTCTATTCATGTGATCAAGGAGACGGGCACGGAAGTCAATTATTATATTTTTGATGAGGCGGAAATCCATTTAAACAGGATTATGCCGCATACGGTCCAGGAGTGGCATTTCCATGAAAAAATTGACGAAAATATTTTGATCACTAAAGGAAAATTACTGTGCAAATATGTAGACTGCAATGGAATTGAAAAATCCTGCTATGCGGTCAAAAATGATATTGTAAGAGTTCATCACAGTGTCCATACGTTTAAAAATGATACGGATGAAATAACGGAATTTGTCGTATTCAGATTTGTGCCGGACGGTACAGATAAGAGAGAAATGATAAAGACGGATAAAAAAGTTGTGAAGCATGCTCATTGAAATATCAAGTCTTTGACTGATATGGTAAGAAAAATGCAAAATGGACCAGCTTTAATAGAAAAATGGCTGCGTAATAAAAATACGATAGAATTCCTTGGCATTTGGGAAGAAATGTATAATGCAGATTTCAATATTACTGCGTATGAAGAAATTATGTTGGAGGCAGGCTTGAATCGTTTTATTATGTCGGTTAAGCAGTGGGTATCACGAACGAACTCTAAGGGCATTATAGCGAAAGCCGGCAGATATGGAGGCACATATGCCTACAAAGATATTGCTTTTGAATTTGCGAGCTGGTTGTCTCCGCAATTTAAACTATATTTGATAAAAGAATTTGAAAAGTTAAAGAAAGAGGAACAAGCACTGCTGGGATGGACTGCCAAGAGGGAACTGGCAAAAATAAATTACCGTATACATACAGATGCAATTAAGTCTAATCTTATTCCACCGGAACTTACGTCGCAACAGACAAATGAACTGATATGCATTTCCAATATGGAGAACATTAATGCGGTACTGATTGAAGATGGTTTAAGTCAACAGGAACGTCTGATAAAACTTAAATAGGCATGATCACTGAAAAGGGGCAGGGCATATGAAAACGGATGACTATAAGGAATATATTTCGGCAGAAACTATGATGGGACCAAACAGCGCAAGGATATTGGAAGAGCTGTTCCATAAATATCCGCTGCGGCTTCATCCGGATGATGTGGTCCTCGACCTGGGATGCGGGACGGGACTGACAAGTCTTATCATTGCGAAAGAGACCGGAGCGAGAGTTTTCGCAGATGATCTATGGGTAAGCGCGGAAGAAAATGGGAAGCGTTTTGCTGAATGGGGTGTTGGAGAGCAGATCACGCCTGTTTGTGAAGATGCGAATGATCTTCATTTTGAAAAAAAGCAGTTCCGTGCTCTGATCAGTATCGACTCCTATCATTATTTTGCGGGGAGCAAGGGATTTTTTCGGGAAAAGCTTTTGCCGTTTTTGAAAGAGAATGGAGTGGTTTTGATCGGGATTCCCGGTCTGAAAGATGAATATACAGGCAGAGCCGAAGAGCTTCTTGTCAATTGGCTTGGAGATGAGAGTTATATGTTTAAAAGCCCAAAGCAATGGAAAGAACTCATCGGCAGAAGCGACCGGATCGAGTCGGTGAAAACCTGGGAAATGGACTGCTTTCGCCAGGCATGGGGCGATTGGCTTGCGGCAGATAATAAATTCGCCCTCGGCGACAGGCAGCACTTTGAAACCATCATTAAACCATATACTTGTTTTGTGGGCATTTATATCGGGCTGAAAAAGGCAAAACGGGCCTGCTGTTATTGGAGAGGTGAAAAACAATGTGCGATATCAGGCTGTTCCGAAGCGTAAAAGCAGATTACGATACGGCAGTGATGATCTGGAAAAATCCATGTTCAGCATGATGATGTTGATAAAATAATGGAAAACTACGAGTGGGAAGACATCATCATATCTGTATCGCCTTCTTATTGGGCAGACATTCCCGGACAGTTTAAAGCTTTTATTGACAGATGTACACCCTGGTGCAATACCCATGAGCCGCATGCAGCTTTAAGCGCTGGAAAGAAAGGCTATGTAGTGGCATTAAGAACCGGAACAAGCATGAGAGAATGTCAGCGCATTTTTATGCCCGCAGAGCCGCACAGCTTTTAGTCGGACTTTATATACTGGTTTATTTGGGATTCATCTGCGGCGAAAATATGCAGATTGAGGGATTTTGGTATTATCTTTTTACGGGAGTGTTTGAAGCCGCAACCATCCATTATGCAGTCGCAAAAATTTTCGGGCCGCTGCTTTTTGGCAGGGGCTGGTGCGGATATGCCTGCTGGACTGCAATGGTGCTTGATTTTCTCCCGTACACGGTCCCGGTGGCTCCAAGAAAACAGATCGGATGGATACGGTATATTACATTTTCGGGTTCTCTTATATTTGTTTCTGCATTTTTGAAGCCTGTGAGTTATTTTTCACTGCTCCGGATTCAATGTGATAAAAGCAAATGTGTATCTTGCGGCAAATGCAAAAAAGTGTGTCCGATGGATGTTGATGTTACGGATAATTCCCGTAAACGAAAGAATGGCACGGAATGTATACTTTGCTTTGAGTGTGTGAAGAATTGTCCAAAGGGCGCACTGTAAATTGAGACTGAGTGAAAAATGGGGCATCTCTTGTTCGCTCTCAAAAGGTGCCCCATCTTGCGCTCACTTTTTCTAAAAAAGATATTCTTCCAGACAGATTCCCCGCTCATACATCTCGGTGGCCGCCTCCACCCCGACATACCGATAATGCCAGACCTCCTCGGCCACCCCGGTGATGTCTGTTTTATTTCCGGGATATCGGAAAATAAATCCGTATTTATAGCTGTTTTCCTGCAGCCACAAATAAACATCCCAGGTTGCTCCGTTAATATCTACCGCAAATCCAAGCTGATGCTCGCTGTAACCCGGCAGGGCGACCCACTGCTCTGCCAGTTCTGCAGCTTCGTTCTCGGAATACCCTTCTTTTTTGAATTCGCGGATTTTTTCATCGTAAAGCTTCTGCTGCGTCTTTGCCGTGCGGTAGCCGGACACGACAAGCGGCAGTTCCCCCAGGTTCCCCTCCCTTGCGGCTTCCAGCATCTGCATCAGCGGTTCGTAAATGCGTTTGTCAACCGATTCGCCGCCCGGCGCCTGGACCAAATCCGGCTCATAATTGTCTGGAATGGGATTCTGCTGATTGACTAAAGTAAGCTGCCATGGGACATCTGTATCAGAAGCCTGCGATTCTCCTCCCTGTACTGCGGAAGCCTGCGCTGGTTTTTCTGCTGTCCCTTGCTCTCCGTGTATATCTGCGGCAGGCGCATTATCCCCAAAAGAAATGGCCGGAATCTGAAAGGCTCCTTCTTTTTTCAGGCTTTCTTTCCAGGAAAATCCCAAAACCATGATAGCACATAGACACAGAAAAAGCGGGACGGTCAGACGGCTTACAAAACGCTTGCGCCTGCGGCCCCGGTAAACATTATTTGGGAAATTATTTCTAATATATTTTTCTCTCATCATAAAAACTCCTTTCCGTATGTGCGCATGCGGCACAGAAATAAAATAATGCCTCTGTCAGTACCTATTATACGGAACAAAGGAGTTGAGAACTTTAATATGAAATTGTTTAATTCCTAAGAAAATCCTAACCCGGATAAACCAGTATATCAACATCTAAATGCCCCTGACTTTAGACGCTGGTTGGTTTCCTAAATATGTTATCTTTTCTTAAATCGGTAGTTGGTTCGGATATTACAGAGGCAGAATACCGTTATGCGGATGATACGCCTTATTACATCCGTGATGGGTATACGCCGCAATTGCTGAACTAATATTTGGGGAAGAATCGGCCGATATACCTTATAAGCAGATATTAAGATGACCTACAGATTAAGGGAGGGCAAGTTATGAAAATTTATTCGGCAAACAATAATCTTACGAAAGTAATCTCTTCTAACCCGGTATTTTCAGCTCAAAAGCAAAAGAAAGGCATCACCCTTCCGACAAAAAACGGACAGATCAGACAAGATAATGGCGGACTATTCCCGGCTGCAGGGCGGGTATTTAATCGACGCCGTATTTAGAATGATTGATCTTTATGGCGCGGAAGATGTATATGATGAATGCTCTTAAGGACAGGAAAGACGATTTCCCGAATTTATATGAAATTTACTTTGCAGAATAAATTCCCGACAGCCCATCGCTGCCCCGCAGGAATAAACATATTCCCCCTGTACGGTTGGATGATCTAAAGATCATCCAACCTGCGCATCCATTCGTCAAGCTGTCCTGGGCAGGCAGACCGTGATTGTGACCGAATGTCCGCCGCTTTCCGCGTGTATGGAACCGCCGTGCAGGAGGATGATCTCCTTTGCGATCGCCAGCCCCAGGCCCGTGCCGCCGGTGTCGGAGACGCGGGCCTTATCCAGCCGGTAAAATTTATCAAAGAGCAGGGAGAGCTTTTCCGCGGGAATGTGGTCCCCCTGGTTTTGGAAGGAAACGCGGACCTGTTCGGCCGTTTCTTCGGCTGAGATTGTGATTTCGGTTTTCGGGTCGCTGTATGCCGCCGCATTTCTTAAAATATTGCCAAATACTCTGACCAGCTTATCTGGGTCGGCGCGGACAGTCAGATTTTCATCCATATTTAACACAACGGAATTGCCGTGGGGAGCGAAGACCGGGGAAAGCTCGTCGGACAGCTGGACAAGCAGATAGTACAGATCGACGGGTTCCTTTGCCAGTTGGATCTGCCTGGAATTGTAGCGGGTGATCTCAAAAAATTCATTGATCATTTCTTCCAGCCGATAGGCCTTGTCCAGTGTGATATGCACATTCTTCGCGCGCTCGGCGGCAGACATATCCGGATCTTCGTCCAGAAGATTCAGATACCCGATCACGGAGGTCAGGGGAGTGCGGATGTCATGGGCAAGATACATTACCAACTCGTCTTTCCGCTGTTCCGCAAGCGCAGTTTCCTGCTTCTGCCGCGTCAGTGTCTGCTTGACTGCGTTCAGCTTTTTTTCAAAGGGAAGCATTTCCGCCGATAAATGGATTTGTGCCGTATCTTCTGCCAGCAGGGCGTCGATCCCCTGATTGACTTCTTTAAAATATCGGGTGATCCACCGGAATAAGCGCCAGAGCAGCACAACAAATAGAAAAATGATCGCCGCCGCGAAAAAGATTTCCTTGTAGCCTCTGAAATAATTGTGATAGATATAGAAAGCCTGCTCATATTCGAGCGTTGTAAATGTCACCAATAGAGTGATGACCAGGTTTCCGCCCCGCTGTTTCCAGAGGAACAGATACAGCAGGATCACGGCCGCAACGGAAAGAAGCGCGTTTACGCAGAAACGTTCCATGAGTTTTGACTGAAATTCAGAATATTCTCCTCTGTTGTTAGCCTTCAATTTTATACCCCACCCCCCATATCGTTTTGATATATTTTGGTTTACTCAAGGTGTCGTTCATTTTTTCGCGCAGATGGCGGATATGCACGGTGATCGTATTGTTGGATTTGCTGTAATACTCGTCCTTCCAGATCTGATGAAACAGTTCTTCCGCGCTGATCACGCGCCCTTTGTTTTCCAGGAGGATGCGTAAAATGGAAAATTCGGTCGGGGTCAGTGTGAGCGGCTTTTCATTTAAAAAGCATTCGTAGGTGTCAGGTTTCATCACCAGGCCGGAGTGAGTGAGCAGATCCTGTTCGTCCTCCGAATGGGCCGGGTTGTACTTTTTGTACCGGCGCAGCTGGGACTTCACCCTTGCGATCAATTCCAGGGGACGGAAAGGCTTTGTGATGTAATCGTCCGCTCCGAGCGTCAGCCCCTTGACCTGGTCCATCTCACCGTCCTTGGCGGTCAGCATGATGACCGGATAGGTGTACTTTGCCCGGATTTTTTGGCACAATGTAAATCCGTCGATCTCCGGAAGCATGATATCCAGGATCGCAAGATCCAGCTCAGTGGTATTGATGCACTCGAGGGCTTCCTTCGCGGAGTAAAATTTAAAGACCGTGTAGTCTTCGCTGTTCAGATACACTTCAATTAAATCAGCGATTTCGGCCTCGTCGTCAACAATCAGTATTTTGTCAGACATGGGAAAACCTTCCTTTCTGTGTTTTTTCAGCGCAATTCAGCATGGTTTAACTTTTACGGCACGGATCTGATTATCAATAAGTAATATTCTTCGCGCGGATGATATTATATTTGATGATTGAGGTATTGATATATTCATTAGCATACAGGATCGGGCTGTCGCTGGTATCGTAGTTGATGCCCTTCAAGTACAGCAGCGGCATGTCCGGCAGTTCCCGGAGCTCCGCGTACCCGGACAGACCTTCCATCGCGGAGGACATGATCGTATCGATCTCCACCTTGTCCCATTCGCATTTTTTTCCGGATACATGATAAATGTATTTGAATACGGAATCCTCGTACCTGCTGAACTCCCGGAAAGACGCCTCGTCCCCCACCTGGGAGGCGCTGAAATAATCCCGGCAGAATACGCAGAACTGCCCGTCCGCCAGAAATATTTTCTCGGCGATCACAAGCTCCTCGTCTTCTTTCATATGAAGGAGCCCGCAGATCGCTTCATCCCGGGGGATTTTTTTGATGTCTCCCAGCTTGACCGACGGCTCATAACCGCTGTTCCGGATCATCTGCGAAAATTCCATGCAGGGGTTAAAGTGAACCTTGATGTTCAGGGAATCTACGTTGACAAAGGTGCCTCGCCCCTGCCTGCGGAAAATGAGCCCTTCCGCTGCCAGGTCGTTGAGCGCCTGGCGGATCGTAATGCGGCTGACGCCGATGATCTCGGCAAGACGTTCCTCTCTGGGAAGCTTGTTGTCTTTCTGCAGATCCATGGTGCCGATATATTTCTGAATCTCAAACCTGGCCCGGTCGGACAGGGAAAACGCGTTTAGCTTATAGTTGGACATACAGATCTCCTTTTCATAATGTACATTTGACTCCAAGCATAAAGGATAAGCGGGAATCTGTCAATATAAGTGTGGACCTGTGTGTAAAAAAACGCGCACCCGGATGCGTGCGCGTTTTTGTATTCTACAGCGTTATTATTTATAATGCCTTGCGTTATGCCGCAATGCATCCGGCCGATAAAGCTGTGATTTACGGCTGCCATGAAGAAAACGCATATGTCATGACAAACAGGCTGACGATCAGCAATACATTTCCTGCCATGATCAGCGCGGGCACGGAACAGAGACAGGCCATAAAGGAACCGATTCCCATGATGATCGTTCCGATCAGAGCTGCCAGTTTATATTTTCCCATCATAATCTCCTTCCTACTGTGCGACTTGTTTCTTCGTTACTTTCATCAGGATCGGATAGAGCGCGCCGCCGATGATCAGGCCTTTGAGCGCAGGCAGTCCGAACGGGATCAGGTAGACTCCGGCAAGCGCGATCGCCCAGGTCAGCCATGAAACCGCGTTAAACCGCGCAAATTTTACACTGCCCAGATCCTTGTACTCTCCCTTGTGGATGATGAAGTAATCTGCAAGGATGATGCCTGGAAGCGGAGGTACGATGGTTCCCAGCAGGTCCAGGAAGGAAAACAGAAATCCGACCTGGTAGGGCCTGTACAGTGTAGCAAGCGCGGAGATGGCAAGCAGTACCACAATAATCTTCTGACGGTCCATGTGAAATGCATTGGACAGGTTCAGGGATGTGGAATACAGGTTCGACGCATTTGTGGTAAAAATGTTGGTTGTCATCAGGATCAGGCACGGAACCAGAAGACCCATGGACAGCAGCACATTTGTCAGGTCGCTGTCGCCTACCGCAACGGAGGTGATGGTCCCGCAGAGGATCATGAAAATATTTCCGCCAAGCAGTCCGGTCAGGGTCGCCGCGATGGCTTCCTTTGTGGATTTCGCATAGCGCATGATGTCCGCGATGCAGGTGGAGGTGGGCAGGATCCAGGTTCCGATCACGACGGTGATCCCGCTGGATAACGTAATGTGCCCCTCCGGTGTATAACTCCAAAGCCCGTCCAGACCGATCATGCCTACGGCACGGATGGAGGTGGCCATCGACAGGAAGATGATCGCGGGGATCGCGATGTATCCCAGGATGCTGATGGCTTTGATCCCCTTCATTGCAAAGATTCCCATCACTACCGCGCTGACTGCCATGCAGATCAGCTCCGCAATGTCTCCGAAGCCGAATGCCTGCGCGATAAAATGTCCGTAGGTAGCGGCCTGAATGGTGTACCAGCCGATATTTACGATGGGCACAAACATAGACGCGATTCGGGAGCCCTTTTCTCCGAAGCTGTAGCGTGTCATCAGCGCAAAGGTCAGTCCGGTCTTGCTGGCGATGATGCTGACCAGGATCGCGATAGCGCTCAGGAAGACATTTCCCAGGAGGACCGCAACCAGGATCATTTTAAAATCCAGCCCGGCGGAAAGCCCGCCCCCTGCCATCATGCTGGTGATGACAAATACGAAGCCGGTCCAGACGATGGTCAGGCTGAAATAACTTTTCCGTTCACTCTCCGGTACGGCGGAGAGCGAAAATTCGGTATCTTGTTGTTGTGCTTGATTTTTTTCCATTTGTATCTCCTTATTTTATACCTTGTAAAACGGCCGGATGGCCATAATGGGATGCCCTTGGGTATACCTTGTAAAACGGCCGAATGGCATACGCAGAACTCTCCGGGGAGAGCTTCGCGCGGCGGACGGCTATTGATTCCAGTATCCCTCGTGTACTTCTGCGGCCAGCGGAGCGATCTCCGGGAAAGGTCCGACCACCTGGATGTCCTTCTGTCCCTTTGCAAAGACCTCTCTGCAGGGAAGGTCGAAGGTGGGATTCTGCTCATCGGAGCCGGTCAGGGAAAGCAGCTCTCGTTCGGTCATGGCATAGACGACCCGTCCGATATTGCCCCAGTAAATGGCCCCGGAGCACATGGCGCAGGGCTCTGCGGTGGAGTACAGCGTGCAGTTCCATAAGAAATCCTTTTCATACAGAACGGAGGCACGTTCGACCAGCTGCGTTTCCGCATGGCCGGTACATTTCTTTGTGGAGATCTCCACATTCTCCTGCTCCAGCAGGATATTGCCCTCCGCGTCCACCAGGATCGCCCCGAAGGGGGTATTGCCTGCTTCCCGGGAGCGTTTTGAGATTTCGATGCAGCGTTTCAGATAGTATTCGTGTTCTTTGTACATGATGTTCCTCATTCCTTTCTTTTGACCTGTATCTTCCATATGTGTGAAAAGAGTAATATGTAATAGGTATTACCTTAAGAAAATTGTAGCATAAAAATAAATTATTGTAAATGCGTCAATATAGACAATAAAAATGTAAAAAAAACAGCACATTGCACAAAGGGAGTGAGATGAATGTTATCAGCATCCATCCTCCTCGTCCTTCGTTACTGCTCACACCCTGACCGGGCGCTCACAGTAACCGTCCTTCTTTTTTGATCAGCAGCCGGCTGTCTCTGTACCTAGACAAAATATAAACTTTAATGTAAAATATAACGATGACAAAACTTTGATATATATATTTAATACTGTATCAAATCCCGACATTTTGTATTTTTATATCCTTTTCGAGGTATCGCTATGGAAGACAAATATCATAATTTAAAAGATATAAGCTATCTCATGATTGTACGAAGATAGAAATAAGAATAAAGAACGTCATTAGAGAACCGCGGAGCCGAGAAATTTTACCAGCGATTCAGGGACAGGTGAAAAGATGCTGTACGATAAAGACATCCGTGAGCCGCTTTTTGATTTTCTGGAAGCGTATTACGGTAAAATGAGGATTTTGGAGGAGAAGCAGATGGGAAGGTCACGGGCGGATATCGTGATGGTCCTTCCGTCTGCGCTTGTGGGGATCGAGATCAAGAGCGACGCGGACACCTATGCCAGGCTTACGCGGCAGGTGAAGGATTATGATCAGTATTTTGACTATAATTATGTGGCGGCGGGGGTAAGCCATGCCATGCATATTGAGGAGCATGTTCCAGAGTGGTGGGGGATCATCACCGTGGAGCAGGTGGACGGGGAGGCGGACTTTTATATCTTGCGCAGGCCGAAGGAGAATCCGAAGGTGAACCGGAAGAAGCAGCTGAGCCTTCTGTGGCGGCCGGAGCTGGCGCACATCCAGGAGCTGAACCGTCTGCCCGGATACCGGCAGCGGAGCAAGCAGTTTGTGACAGAGAAGATCCTGCTCGGCGTCCCGGAGGAGATCCTGCGCAGGCAGGTCAGCGAGGAGCTGTTCGAGCGGGATTATACACGGATCGCGGAGACCATTCTGGAGTATAAGAGAGGGCGGTAGGTGATCAGGATTCGTTTTGGAAGGTTTCTTCCAGGGCAGGAAGATCAGTGCGCATGACAGCTTCCGGAGGCGTTTGAACCGATATGATGTGATACGCATTGATGTGCAGTGGTGCCTCACCAGTGTAAAATCCGGGGATAAAACGGTTTCCTATATTGAAAAAAATGTGATCGAAGAATTGCGGGGACTGTTTAAAGGGGCAAATTCAACGGAGCTTATCCATCTCGCGTATCTGACAGGGATTTTGCCATCAAGAAGATCCGTACACAGTCCGCCTTAAATGATTTTGATGAATTTACCATGCTGGACGCAAAAATATTTGCGCCATATATTGGATTTACGGAAGAAGAGGTAAAAAGTCTGTGTAGCCGGTACGGAAGGGATTTTGAAGAGACGAAATGCTGGTATGACGGTTATCTCCTTGGAAAGGAGCATGTATATAATCCAAAAGCAGTTCTGGGCTGTATGATGTGGGGGGAGTTCCGGAGCTACTGGTCCATGACCGGAACCTTTGAATCCATCCGGCCATTGATCAATATGGATTTTGACGGGCTGAGAACGGCTGTGATCACGATGCTGGCCGGCGAGTCTGTGAGGGTAAAAACGACGTCTTATCAAAATGATATGGTGACCTTCCGGAATAAGGATGAAGTCGGAGGAACTGTTGGATGCGACCCTGGAAATGGATTGCGCGGCCGTAGCGGATATCATTGAGGAGATCCACATGGGTTATGCCTCGAATATCCAGTATAATAATGAAAATTCCCTGAGCAGCGTGCTGAGCATCGCGTACCTTGGAGCTATGAACTATTATTTCAAGCCGGTCAGGGAGCTCCCGGCAGGGCGGGGATTCGCAGATATGGTGTTCCTGCCGCGGAAGGAATATCCGGAGCTGCCGGCATTGCTGGTTGAGCTGAAATGGAACAAGTCAGCGGATGCGGCCATCAGCCAGATCAAGGACAGGAAGTATGCCGCGGCATTGGAGCAGTATACGGGTGAGATCCTTTTGGTGGGGATCAATTATTCAAAAAAGGATACCAGACACCAGTGCCTGATTGAGAAATACAGTATATAGAAGAGAAGCATGCGGATATCGTAAGACGTATTTTGATATCCGCGTGCTTCGTCATTTGAGGCCGTTCCGGCGTGGCGGCGACGCTGGCAGAGAAGCAGAACCAATCCGCTTGCTTTGTTATGTCAGGCTTTTCCGGCGTCCCAGCGACACACACGCGTACAGCAGGAACCATACCGCGCAGTGCGCCGCCAGGACTGCCAGCTCATTTCCCAGGCTGCCGCTTCCATTCAGGAGCTTCATCAGTCCATAGAAGGTGGCGCTGGAGGGCAGCAGATAGGTCAGCGCGCGCAGGGCTCCGCCGGCCGGGAGGAGCAGGTAGAACAGGATGGGCGGGGCGAGGAAGAGGATCATGACGAGCTTGATGTACATGATCCCCACCATCAGGCTTTCGGAAAAGCCTGCGATAAAAAGTCCGCTCAGAGCCGCGATAAATGCGGACAGGAGGATCAGAAGCAGCAGAGGAACGAGCTGCCCGGCGGTAAGCCTCATGCAGATGAGGGCGGTGACGGCGGCGGAAATGGTTCCGCCGAGGAAGCCGACGGTGAGCTTCTGCAGGGTGTACCGGGCCTTCGTCAGGGGCAGGACCTGGTTGATGTTGAGGATCCCGTCCTCCTTCTCACTGATGATATTCATGGCGTTGAAGGTGCAGCCCATGAACATGGCCGTGACCATGGTGATCACGATCAGAAGGTGCTTCATCATGTCATTGTCCGCTGCGGAGGGCAGCCGTGTGACCTCGTACCGGGCCATCAGGCTGCGGTCCGCGTAAAGCCTGGGGAGCAGGTCCGCCGTGATCGCCGTTCTCGTCATTTCATCGCCGGCCCGGATGGCCCGGATGCCGGAGCCGTCGGACAGGACTCCGATGGTCTGTGTGGAAGGCTCCCTGACGGCCGCTTCCAGGCTTCTCAGGGTGTCGTATGCCGTGACGGCACCGTGCTTTTGGAGCCATGCGGCGGCTTCCGGGGCCAGGTCATCCTGCAGGACGCCGAAGGAGGGCTCCGCTGCGGAGGACAGGTTCAGATCCGACAGGAGATTCAGCGCCAGCCCCACCGCGATGGGCAGCAAAAATGTCAGGATGCACAGCTTGTCGCGGCGGACGGCTTTTAATTGATATTTCAGGGCATTCCAGTTCATGGTTTGTGATTCCTCCTTTTTTCATCTCTTAGGGTCTAATTTCCCGCCGCTTGCGGCGGGGGAGTTCATTTTGATATATGCCCGTGCCGCGGGGGAGATGGAACGGATCCTTATCCTTCCCGCGCCATTTCGCGCCGCAGTCCCCATCCGGCCAGCAGAAACAGCAGGAAAATGGAGGCCCCACAGGCGGCGTAATAGAGCAAGCTGGTATTTGGAATCTCAAAATAGGCGCGCTTCATGGCAAGAAACAGATGGTACATGGGATGAAATTTGATCCAGCCTGCTTCGATCCCTAACTGCCCCGCCAGGAATACGGGGGTCGTGATAAATACTGCCAGCACCAGGTACAGCAGTGAGAATTGTTTGAAATCCGGCAGTACAACGGCGCAGAAAAATCCCACCAGGGCCATCAGCAGGGAGAGGATCCCGGCCTGGAGGAGGACGGAGGGGAGCACGGCCAGCCCTTCTACGAATCCCACATTGATCAGGGTCAGCAGTGCGGAAAATGCCAGGTCTGCCAGCAGGATCAGCGCCAGCTTGGACAGGAGGAAGGCAGTTCCGGACACCGGGAGGACGGCGTGGATGCGGATGGCGCCCATGTCCTTCTCCTTGAACAGCATTGCTGCCAGCCCTAAAAACCCCACCGCCGCCAGTTCAAAGAACAAAAATTCGGCGGTGATCTCCCGGCGGCCCTTCATCTCCCTGTCATCCGTGCCGATGCGGGCGGCAGGGGGGAAGGAGCCGGAATCCGCAGTGGGCAATGATGCCCCGGAGCGCAATTCGGCGGATGATGCCCATGACGCTTTGGAGTTTATTTCGCAGGATGTGAGATACGATGCCGCGCAGGCTGCCCGCAGGTTGTCGAGGGTTTCTATCCCGCAGGATACCATCTGGATTCGGGGCGTTTCCCCGGAAAGGTCGATCCCGACAGAGAGTCCGTCTCCGCAGGCAGCTGTCAGCTCCTCGATTGTATTTACATTTATCACAGGATCCGCCGTACCTTCCAGCCGACCGTCCGGGTCAAAGCAGCAGACCGGAAACATTTCATCGTCCAGCTTCACGTACACAAAATTGATATAGCAGGAGTAGAGCGCCAGGGAGCCGGCGGCCAGCAGGAAAAACCTGGCGGCCAGCATGAGCCGGAAATCCTTTTTCAGCAGTGTGAAAAACGTAAGCTTCATCAGTCAAGCCCCCTTCCTGTGTACCGGATGAACACATCCTCCAGGGTGGGTTCCTGGGAATGCACGCTGAGGATCTCCCCATGGGGAAAGGAAAATCCGGCTTCCAGTTCCCCGATCTCCAGGATTTTTGTGAGCCGCTTTTCAGCGCAGGGCTCCCAGGCCTTTCCCTCAGACTCTGGGCCGGGACGGGAGGCCTGCAGATATTCCACCACGACTCTGCGGGTGCTGTTCTGCTCCTTCAGATTTTTAGGGGTATCCAGCGCGGCGATCTGCCCGTTGGAAATAAATGCGACCCGGTCGCACAGCAGGTCCGCGTCCACCATATTGTGAGTGGTGAGAAATACCGTGGTGCCCTTCTTTCTCTCATCCTCAATGATCTTCCGGAACAGCACGGCGCCGGATGGATCCAGGCCGCTGATCGGCTCATCCAGAAATAAAAGCTTCGGACTGCTGATCAGCGCCCGGGCCATGCTCACCCGCTGTCGCATCCCTTTGGAGTAGGAGGACACGGGTTTTTTCAGAAAATCCCGTTTGAATTCCAGCATTTCCAGCAATTCCTCGGGATCCCGGATCTGCTCCGGGGGATAGAAGGAAGAAAAATAATTCAGGTTATCGAGGGCGCTGAGATTGGCGTACAGATAGGGAAACTCAAAGAGCACACCGATCTCCCGGAAAAAATCTCGGGTCCGGATGGCAGAGATATCCCTTCCGAGCACGGTGACTTTGCCGCCGAAGCCCTTCAGGATTCCGGTGAGGATCTTCTGTGTGGTGGACTTTCCAGAGCCGTTGGGCCCCAGAAATCCGAAGATCTCGCCTTCTCCGACCGAAAAATCCAGGCCGTGGAGGGCTTGCTTGTCTTTCCTATAGGAAAAGGTCAGGTTCTTTACTTCGATCATTCCTCATCCCCCCATTTTCCGCGCCGGCTGTTTTTCTTTTCCCCGGTCCGCCGACTCCACCATTTCATGAATTTTACCTTGACCGGCAGCAGGACAGCCAGAACTGCCAGGATCACCAGCCACCAATACCATTCCAATCCTAAAAACATGTTGTCATCCTCCTTTGCTGTAAGGAACTGTCTGTAAATAACTTGTGCATATTGCTCGTCTAAATCTTCATATGCTGCGCCATCTGCACAAGTTATTTCTGAACAGTTCCTAATGAATTTGCTTTTGCGCATGAATTCATTGTATCTGAGGGAAGTATAGGGGACTGGTGTAAAATCCGTGTGAAGGGGAGGTGAAGCGGGGGTAAAATATGCGAAAATGGAATTGCATCTATTTGAAATAATGGTATAATGTAGAGACTGTGAATTCTCGGACAGATTCTGGACAGGAGAAACACATGAATTTGAAAATCATACGAAGGAGTGCTGCCCATGAATGAGAAATACCAGAAGACCATCTATGCATGCTTTGTGGGATATATCGTACAGGCGATCATCAATAATTTTGTCCCGCTGCTGTTTTTGACCTTCGAGAGTACTTATCAGATCCCGCTGAGCCGGATCACCATACTGATCACATTTAACTTCGGGGTTCAGCTGATGGTGGACCTGCTGTCTGCGGGCTTTGTGGACAGGATCGGATACCGGGTGTCCATCATGCTGGCGCATATTTTCGCCGCGGCGGGGCTGCTGGGTCTTGCCGTGCTCCCGGAAATCCTGCCAAATGCTTATGCGGGGCTGCTGATCTCGGTGACGGTCTACGCCCTTGGGGGCGGGCTTTTGGAGGTGCTGGTCAGCCCCATCGTGGAGAGCTGCCCCACGGACAATAAGGAAAAGGCGATGAGCCTGCTCCATTCCTTCTACTGCTGGGGGCATGTGGGGGTCGTACTGTTGTCCACTCTGTTTTTCCGGGTGTTTGGGATTGGAAACTGGAAGATTTTGACCGTGATCTGGGTGATCGTTCCCGTTGTGAATGCATTTATTTTTGCCAGGGCGCCAATCGCGCCGCTTGTGGAAGAAGGGGAGACCGGAATGACGATGGCGGAGCTCTTCCGAAATAAAGTGTTCTGGGTGATGATGCTCATGATGATGTGCGCGGGCGCAAGCGAGCAGGCGGTGAGCCAGTGGGCGTCTACCTTTGCCGAGAGGGGGCTGGGCGTGAGCAAGACAGTGGGAGACCTTGCGGGCCCGATGGCATTTGCCGTGCTGATGGGAAGCGCAAGGGCCTTCTACGGAAAATTCGGAGACAGGATCGATCTGGACCGGTTCATGGCCGGGAGCGGGATCCTCTGCGTGATGTCGTACCTGTGCATCTCCCTTTCACCCTCCCCGTTCCTGTCCCTCGTGGGCTGCGCGGTCTGTGGATTGTCGGTGGGGATCATGTGGCCGGGGAGCTTCAGCAAGGCGGCCGCGCTGATCCGAAACGGCGGGACGGCCATGTTTGCGCTGCTGGCGCTGGCGGGGGATCTGGGCTGTTCGGGCGGCCCGACGCTGGTGGGCTATGTTTCCAGCATGGCCTCGGACGACCTGAAAAAAGGGATCTTGGCCGCAATCGTATTTCCGGTATTGTTGGTGGCGGCGGTGGGGATCAGCCGCAGGCCGCAGGCCGGGAGATCATAGCGACGAGCGGTGTTCTAGGAAGGAAATGTATGTGCCGGGTATGGAGAAGTAGAACATCACTCCGTCCGGCATATTTTTTACCCCGTAATCCAGGCCCTGCATGGACAGAATCTGTGCCACAATGGACAGCCCCAGTCCGGAGCCGTGATATTCGGCATCCGGATTGCGGTAAAACTTCGTCCAGATCCTGGGCAGTATTTCCTCCGGGATCGGGCTTCCCTCGTTGAGGACGGAGAAATGCAGGAGCTCCCCGCGCATGGTCAGGGACAGCTCCAGCCTGCCGCCAGGACATACATGTTTCCGGGCGTTCAGGATCAGATTGTCCAGCACCTGCTCCATGCGTTTTCGGTCGGTCTTTACAAAAATCTTCTCCTCCGGCAGTTCATACTCCAACTGGAAATCCGCATCCGGAATGTCGGTCAGCAGGCGGCCGGCCGCGGTTTCTACCAGTTCCACAAAATCAAAGGTTTCCATTACAAGCTCAGAAGCGCCGCTTTCCAGCGCCGACAGATCCAGCAGGGTGGTGATCAGGTCGCTCATACGTTCGGTCTCGGAAATGATGATGTCGGTGTACCGCTGCCGCATTGCCTCATCGGTCTCGTCCTGGATTCCTTCCGCATACGCGCGGATGACTCCCACAGGCGTTTTCATTTCATGGGACAGGCTGTCGGTCAGATCCTTGCGCTCCGCAAGAAGGCGCTGCTTCTCTACCACATCGGCTGCGAGGCGCGCGTTGGCATCCTCCAGCTGCGAATTGGCGTCTTCGAGGCGCGCATTGGTATCCTCCAGCCGCGAATTGGCGTCTTCGAGGCGTGCGTTGGTATCCTCCAGCTGTGAATTGGCGTCTTCGAGGCGTGCGTTGGTATCCTCCAGCTGTAAATTGGAGTCCTCCAGCTGTGAATTGGCGCTTTCCAGACGCGCCAGCGTCTGCTGCAGGTTTTCGGACATTCGGCAGAGGCTGGCGGAGAGCTCCCCGAATTCATCCTCCGAGGTGATCCGGCAGGGGTCTGAAAAATCCAGATCTGCCAGACGCCTGGCCGCTTCGTTGAGCCGGGAGACCGGATCGGAGAGAAAGCGCCCCATCAGAAAATCCACTGCCAGGATCAGGGGGATCACGAACGCGAGCCAGATCAGAAGGGATACGTCCGGCTCGGTGGATGCATGGATGGAAAATATGTAAGAAGCGATCAGTACAGCGCCGGCCAGCTTGGAGGTCATGATGATCTTTTTACGGACCGTGCGGAGGGAAAAGAGTTCTTTCAGATTCATACGGGCACCTCGAATTTGTAGCCGGAGCGGATCAGGGTGACGATGTATTTCCCTTCGCTGCCCAGCTTCTGGCGGAGATTTTTGATGTGGGCATCCACCGTGCGGGTGGTTCCTTCGAATTCATAGCCCCAGATCCGGTTCAGGAGCTGGTCGCGGCTGAAGAGCTGGCCGGGGTTGGTCATGAAGAAATGGAGCAATTCGTATTCCTTGTGGGTGAGCATGACCTCCTGCTCGTCCGCATACACCTTGTGGGATGCGGGATGGAGGGCGAGCTTGCCGGCGCAGAGGGTGCCCAGGGGAGCGGAGGAGGTCCGGCGCAGCAGGGCGTTGACCTTTGCCAGCAGGACTCTGGGGCTGAACGGCTTTGTCATATAATCGTCCGCGCCGTATTCGTAGCCCTTCAGCTTATCCTCCTCGCTGCTTTTGGCGGTCAGCAGGATCACCGGCACATTGCCCATCTCGCGGGCCAGCCGGCATACCGAAAAGCCGTCCAGGTGGGGCATCATGACATCCAGGATCAGAAGGTCCGCGGGGGTGCTTTTCAGCAGCATCATGGCGTCCACCCCGTCATCCGCGGTCAGGCAGGTGTGGCCGCCCTTTCTCATATATTCTGCAATGATATCCTGCATGTTTTTTTCATCTTCTGCGATTAAAATAGATGCCATAGGAGAAACCTCGCTTTGCTGAGAGTATGCAATTTATTATAGACCTTCTGAAATTGTTTTACAATATTAAAAAACTTACGGGCCAGGGTAAAATAGTACGCATAGTTACATGTCACGCCTGGTGAAGGTGTGACATGTAACTACGCATAGGTTTATCAAAGTATGGACAATGGAAGGCGTTTGACGAGTAATCATGAAATCAGGAAGAAGCCGCCGGACGGAACAGCAACCTACACCCGGCATTCCAGCTGACGGTCAAAGGGCTCTGCATCCGTATGCTCGTTCTGGATTTCTTTTGTGTCGACGCATCCCATTCTTTGATAAAATGCCTGTGTTTCCACGGCGGAGTGGGCGGAAATGTATAATTTTTCCGCCCCGTGCTTCCTGGCCCATTCCTTTGCCGCGCAGAAGAGTGCCGTTCCGATTCCGGAACCGCGCAGGTCTTCTGAGACATGAAGGCTTGTCAGGTCAAGATATTGGTGTCTGCTGCCGAACAGGCCGGCTTCAACGGAGGCAAACCCCTTGAGGGAACGGCCGCTGAACGCCGCATACACAAAGCCGCCGGAAGATACTGTATTTTTCAGGCAGGAGATCAGGAAGTCATAATCGCTTTCTGTCCAATCATCAATAAAAGGCGCGTCCTTGATCACCCATCCGCTGTTCTCTTTCCGCCAGCATTTTGTGACGGTCTGATGCCGGATAAAATCCTGAAATAGCTCCCGGCAAAGTTCCTGTTCAGATAAAGCCCTGTAATGGATCATGAGCAGGGATCCTCCTTGTTCGTTTTTTAGAGCAAAATCAGTAATTCGCCGCATTGACCTCAAAATAGGACTGCGGATGCGCGCAGACCGGACATACCTGGGGAGCGTCCGTTCCGACGAGGATATGTCCGCAGTTCCGGCATTCCCACACCTTGATCTCGCTCTTTTTAAAGACCTCCCGCATCTCTACATTTTTCAGGAGGGCACGGTAACGCTCTTCGTGATGCTTCTCGATAGCGGCTACCATACGGAACTTTTCCGCAAGCTCCGGGAAGCCCTCCTTCTCCGCGGTCTCTGCAAAGCCTGTATACATATCGGTCCATTCGTAATTCTCACCGTCTGCGGCCTGAGCAAGATTTTCGGCGGTATCGCCGAGCCCGCTGAGCTCCTTGAACCACATTTTTGCATGCTCTTTTTCATTATCCGCTGTTTTCAGGAAAAGAGCCGCGATCTGTTCAAAGCCTTCCTTTTTCGCTTTGGACGCAAAATAGGTGTACTTGTTCCTTGCCTGAGACTCTCCTGCAAACGCGGCCTCCAGGTTTTTCTCCGTCTGTGTTCCGGCATATTTATTGTTTGCCATGTTTTTTTCCTCCTATGAAAATATAATATTAGTAACTATTACTATTATAAATGTGATATTTCTAAAAGTCAATACCTGAAATCGTTGTTACTATCTACAAATAGTTGACTTTCCGGGACTGCGGCGTTACAATGCGATACGGAGGAAAAAACAAATGAAAACGAAAATACACAGCTTCTTTATGATGACAGCGGCCACCCTGATCATGGCCGTAGGGATTTATTTTTTTAAGTTTACCAATAACTTTACATTCGGCGGGATCACGGGTCTCGCTGTCCTTGTTGCAAAATCCGGGCTGATCTCCGCGTCGGATTTTTCTTTTGCGGCAAACATGATCCTGCTGGTGCTGGGAGCCTTGATCCTGGGGCGAAAGTTCGTGGCGAAGACCGCTTACTGCAGCGTACTGCTTTCGGTCCTGCTGTCTTTGTTTGAAAGGATCTGGCCCATGCATCAGCCTTTTACGAACGAACCTTTGCTGGAGGTGATTTTCGCGATCGTGCTTCCTGCTTTTGGATCCGCGGTGCTGTTCAATATCGGTGCTTCCAGCGGCGGCACGGATATCGTAGCCATGATCCTGAAAAAGTATTCCAGCATCGACATTGGCCGGGCGCTGATGCTGTCCGACGTGGCGATCACGGTAGCCGGATTCTTTGTGTTTGACGTGGAGGTGGGACTGTACTCCTGCCTGGGACTGGCGTTCCGCTCTGTGCTGGTGGACAACTTTATCGAAAGCCTGAACCTGTCCAAGTATTTTAACGTATTCTGCAGCAGGCCGGAGCCAATCTGTGATTTTATCGTACATGAGCTGAACCGCAGCGCCACGATCTGTGATGGGCAGGGGGCCTTTACCGGATCTCAGAAGTATATCATCTTTACCGCGCTGAACCGGCATCAGGCCGTGCTGCTGAGGAATTTTATTAAAAAAGAAGATCCTTCCGCATTCATATTGATTTCCAATACAAGTGAGATCATTGGGAAAGGGTTCCATAGTGTGTAAATCCCCGATCAGGGCTGCGGTGCCGGAACAGAAATGAGATCAGGAGGATTCGGAAAAACCGCCAAACGGCGGCCCGCCGGGCTCCGGGAAGGGAATCCGGTTTACGCTGACGGGAGAGTGGGAGCTGCTGAGCGAAGCGCTTGCGCAGATGGATGAGGATATGGTCAGGGAAGCCACGGCTGACGCGGCCAAGGCGGCGCTTTTGCCGGAGCGTGAAAAAGGGAGCTTGTGAGACGGCCGAGCTGTGAAAGAAGAAGGGGCTAATGGGCGTTTTGGATAAGCCGGTAATATTTGCAAAATGTATAACCCTCTATTTAGAATAAAGCTGACAGTCATATCTAATGTCGTCAGCTTCAACCAGGTTAGAACGTATACGGGGAGGTGGAGACCATCAGGATCTTCGCCTCCTCGTCTGTTATATTGCTCCAGCGGTGGCCGATATAGTTGGGGTAATACAGCGTATCGTGTTCGTTCAGCTCATAGGTTCCTCTATTTTCCATATCAAATATCACACTCCCATACAGCACATACACGAACTCTTCCCCGCCATGGTGGGCGTACTCCCCGGAATCTGCATGGGAGGGCACAGTGACGGTTGCCGCGTACATCTCATTTTTTCCCTGGATGATCAGGGATTCGATCAGGGATTTCCCATTGCTCATATTGCGGACAAATGACTTCTGGTCCATATGACGCACCAGCTGGACCTGCTCGTCATCCTCTTCCAGAAACAGCGAAAAGACCGGGAGGTTGAGGGCGTCGCATATGGACTTTAAGGTGAGCAGGTTGGGGGAGGTTTTGCCGGTTTCAATCTGGCTGATGGTACTCGCCGCCACATTTGACATGTTGGACAGATCGCGGATTGACAAATTCTGTCCCAGACGATGCTCCTTGAGGGTTTTTCCGATTTTGTTTAAATCCATGTATGGGGCCTCCTGATAAATTCTGTGTGGATGGGATTGGCGGGTATCATTGTGTAAACGTTGCAGTCGTATTATTAATAAATGAGTGTTACATGATGCTTCTCTAAGATATCAATGTAAGGCTTATCGGGTTTGCTATCTGTAATTAAATAATGAATATCCTGGAAGGTAGCAAAAGTATATAAAGAGAGCTTATCAAATTTTGTGCTGTCGGCCAGCATATAGATTGTGTTACTGTTTTCAAAAATGCACTTTTTTATCGCGATTTCAGAATCTCCCGCATTAGAAAATCCTTTATTCAATGAAAGGCCATTGCAGCTTACGAAAGCTTTGTTGACATTTAGTGACTTCAGGGAATCAATCGTTTGGATACCAACGGTTGACTGAGTATAATAGTCTATTTTTCCCCCAATGAGAATAATGTCTTTATTGCTTTTCGGATCATTGGTGGCAACCAAAAGATTGTTGGTTACAATAGTCAGGTGAGGAATGTTTTTTAAAAACGGCAGTATGTGAAAAGCAGTCGCGCCCGAGCCAATGTAGATTACGTCATTTTGTTCAACAAAAGATGCCGCGAGTTTACCAATGTAATCCAGTTTGTGGGAAATATTATCCGGGTCTGGAGCCGGTTCTCTTTTGGGATTAAGAGTACTGTCCTTCGTAGAAGACGTTCCGGGCACGGCAGTAACCCCGCCATATACTTTACGGATTGTATGGCTTTGAATCAACGCGTTAATATCTCTTCTGGCAGTACTAAGTGATATATTAAAATGATTACAGATATCATCATAGCTGCAGATCTGCTGACTTTCGATATATTCTAGTATTGAATTTAATCTTTGAACTCTCATTCTGTTGCCCCTCATTAGTGTGCTGATAGTTTGGATCTTCGAATGCCGATTCCTGCTTTTATGATAGCATAAGTTCATTTTTGAATCAAGAAATAGTTAAAAAAGGCTACAGCCTCTTGCGGATGGCATTATAAGTCAAAATATAGTCAAAATATATGTAAAATATAGACAAAAACGAATGCGAGATTATGTGAAAAATGACTAAAAAATGAGCGAAATAAAATAAACTATTGACACAAATGAACATAAAAGATAAAATAAAATCGAAAGATGGTCAAAAGATTGCCGGTAAAGTCTTTTGGAAAAGGAGGAAATATGAAGTTAGTAGGAATAGGGGATCCATTGATTCCAAGTAAGTATATTGAAAGGGGTTTTGCGGGATTCAGGGAGAAAGGGATATCAATAGAAACGGTATCGTGGGAATTGAAGGATTATGAAGAACTGCAGCATATTAATCTATTGGTGGAACAAGGCGGCGCGGAAGTTTACCAGATTCCTGATTATATTTTAAAAGCAACGGAAGATGCAGACATTATTATTACACAGTTCTGTACCATTACAAAAGCTTTGATAAATCATTGCAAACACCTGAAAGCGGTAGGTGTACTTCGCGCGGGGATTGAAAATGTAAATTTGGAATATGCCAATGAAAAAGGAATCATGGTATTTCATACACCAGGAAGAAATGCAACGGCAGTCGCTGATTTTACAGTAGGAATGCTGCTTACGGAATGCCGCAACATTGCAAAAAGCCATAATGAGTTAAAAAAGGGGAATTGGATACGGGACTATGCGAATGCGGAATATGTTCCCGACCTGGAGGGCAAAATTGCCGGAATTATAGGCTATGGCAGTATTGGAAGCAAGGTGGCAAAAAGACTCCGGGCGTTTGACATGAAGATTCTGGCATATGATCCGTATTATAAGGGAGACGAAGTTCCTCTGGTATCATTGGAAAAATTGATGAAAGAATCGGATTTTGTACTGGTTCATTACAGACTTACAACAGAAACAAGACATATGATCAATAAAGAGATGCTTGAACTGATGAAACCTACGGCCTATTTAATAAATACAGCGCGTTCGGGTCTGGTTGATGAAACTGCTTTGGTTGAAGCCCTGAGGGAAAAGAAAATTTTCGGCGCCGCGGTTGACGTATTTGAAAAAGAGCCGCCAGAGAAGGACTACCCGCTGGTTACCTGCGACAATGTTACCATTACGCCGCATATAGCGGGAGGAACAAAGGACGCGTTCCTGAATTCGCCTGTTTTGCTTGCGAAAGAAATGGCAAAGGTTCTGGAAGGAAAAACGTCGGGATTTTTGATAAATGCAGAGGAATGTGCAAAAAACAAATGATTTTGGAGGAGAACGATCATGGATTATGGATTAAAAGGTAAAACGGCAGTTATTACCGGCGGCGGGAGCGGGCTTGGGGCTGCCGCGGCAGAGCTGTTTCTTCAGGAAGGGGCGAATGTCGTAATAAGCTACATCGTAGATAAAGAGCAGGTATTGGCACGTGTAAAAAAACTGAATGAAACATATAAGGACAAAGTAGCTGCAATATATAATGATGTCTCGAGCGAGGAAAGTGATGAAAATCTGATCGCGCAGGCAGTTGATAAATTCGGTTCGGTAGACATTCTGGTCAACAGCGCAGGAATCTGGCCGACTGCTTATATAAAAGAAATGGAATTGTCAGCATTTAAAAAAACACTCGATATTAATCTTCTGGGTCCGTTCATACTTTCCAAAATACTTATCAATTATTGGATTGATATGAAAAAGCATGGGAAAATTATCAATATTGTCTCGCAGGCTGCCTTTCATGGTTCCACATCCGGACATGCCCATTACGCGTCTTCTAAGGCCGGCCTTGTAGGCTTTACAATTTCTCTGGCAAGAGAGGTGGCACCGTATGGAATCAACGTAACGGCTGTGGCGCCCGGGATTATGCGGTCACCGATGAACGAGGAAGTATTGAAGGATCCAAAACGCGTAGACGCATACTTAGAAAGAATTCCTTTAAGAAGAGTGTCAGAACCTGTTGATGTGGCAAGAAGCGTGTTGTTTTTAGCCTCCACCCAGGCAGATTATATAACCGGAGCAACCATTGATGTGACTGGCGGTATGTTGATGAGATAAGGAGAAAAAAATGGCATTAGTAAATTTAAACGGAATTTTAGGAGATGCCCGGAGAGGAAACTATGCGGTTCCGGCATTTGATGTAAGCAATTATGAGATGGCAAGAGCCGTAGTAGATGTGGCTGAGGAAGTGGGAAGCCCGGTAATCCTTATGGGATTGAAACCGGATCTGACAGAAGAAGCGTTTGATATGATGTCACTTATCATGCAGACGATTGCAAGGAAGGCAGAAGTAGATGTCTGCATACATCTGGATCATGCAAATGAATTTGATCTGATAAAAAAAGCAATTGCGCAGGGATATAGCTCTGTTATGATTGATGCTTCACAGAAGCCATTGGAAGAAAATATCAGGATTACAAGGGAAATTACAAATTACGCACATATGTATGGCGTTTCTGTGGAAGCGGAGCTGGGACATGTAGGAGATGGAATCGTAGGAAATTCAGAAAATGCGGCAAAAGAAAATGGTGGACATGAGAGTACTCTGACAAAACCAGAGGACATGGAGCGTTTTATTGCAGAAACAAATGTAGACGCGCTGGCTGTCGCGATCGGAACCTCCCATGGTGTGTACAAAGGAACTCCAAAGCTGGATCTACGTCTCATGGATGAACTGAACAGACGGTCTAAAGTTCCTTTGGTTATGCACGGAGGATCAGGAACGCCGGAAAAAGATCTGGTAAAGTCTATTAAATTGGGAATGTGCAAAATTAATATTTTCTCGGATATTTTAAACGGTTACTATTCTGGAATGAAGGAATTTCTTAATTCCACGGAAAATCTGTCGATCTGGCCGTCCGCAGGGAATAAAAAGGCGCTGGAAAATATGAAAAAAGTAATCCTGGAGAAATATAAACTGTTTGGAGCAACAGATAAGGGGAGAAAATGACGGAGGAACAAGACTATGAGAAAAAAGTTTAGAAAACTAATTTGCCTGCTGGCAACATGTACATTATTGGCGGTTTCTGTTGTGGGATGTGGGGATGAAAATGTAAAAGCAGATACAGGTGATTCACAAAATGCGAAAAGCGCAGAGAAAACACAGGCATCAGATTTAAAAGGAAAATCAGATGAAGCTTATTATATGTGCGTTCCCATATCAGGGGTGGAATATTGGTTCCCGGTATTCCAGGGGATGAAAGACGCGGCAAAAGCACTGGGGGTAAACTGCTATTATATGGGGACACCGGAATATGACGCGTCGAAACAGGTAGAGGTATTTGACCAAATCCTGGCAATGGAACCGACAGGAATTCTGGTTCATCCGATTACTGCGGAAAGTTTTGTGGATCCGATTCAAAGAGCGGCCGATGAAGGAGTTCAGATTGTGACTTTTGCGGCGGATTCTCCAGATTCCGTGCGGACGGCATATGTCACTTCAGATAATACAAAGGAAGGAAATACAGCCGCTGAAAATATTGCAAAGGAATTGAACGGAAAAGGTGAAGTGATGGTTATGCGTAATCCGGGCCAGACCAACCATGAAACCAGATGTGATTCTTTTGTAGCATATATGGAAGAAAACTATCCGGATATCAAAGTTGTGGCTGAGGAAATTTCCGGTCAGGACGCAGATAAGACCTATCAGTCCGTGATGACGGTAGCGCAGGCACACCCAGACCTTACCGCGGTATTTACTCCGGAGGCAACTTCAGCCGTAGGGGCGGCCCAGGCAGGAATTGAACTTGGCGGCGGAGAGCAAAAGCTTCTTGTTTCCTGCTGCGATACGTCGGAACAGGTACTGGATCTGCTGAAGGAGGATCAATTCTTTGCGGCAATTGCCCCGGATCAATATCTTCAGGGGTACATTGCGATGCTGAATCTGTTTTTCTCCGCTCATAACGAAATCCTCAATCCGATGAACAGCAGGGCTGATGATGGAGAAAACCTGTGGCAGGTTCCATATTGTGACAATGGATTGTCAATTGTAACAAAGGAAAATGCGGACAGCTTTTATATGTCAAATTACTGCGAGAAGGTCGGAGTTGCTGATACTGACGAAATGTTAAGTGCATACGAAGTAAAATAGCGGCTTTTGATCAGCAAACAGCAATAAATAGTATTATATAGTCTCCGCGTTATATGATAATGCGGAGACAACTATTATAAAATTGGTATCCTGGACATCAGAGGAGGATAATCATATGGCGTTATTAGAATTAAAGAATATATCAAAAAGCTTTGGAAAAAACGTCGTACTGGACGGAGTGGATTTTCAGCTTGAAAGTGGAGAAGTACATGCCCTGCTTGGTGAGAACGGAGCGGGGAAGTCAACGATGCTGAATATTATCGGGGGTCTGATTGGCGCAGATGGCGGTGAAATATTGATTAACGGGGAGAAGATTGATAATAATACCATTTCTAAAGCAAAAGAAATGGGAATCGGATTTGTTCATCAGGAAATAGAATTATGCCAGGATGTCAGCGTGGCAGAGAATATTATGATGGCGTCTATTTGCGATAACAAAACATGGAATGTACGTTATAAGGACATTGAGGAAGAAGCACGAAAAATACTGGAGCCGTTGGTTGGAGAAGAGATCCGTCCGGAGGAAATGGTATCATCACTTTCCATTTCCCATCAGCAGGTTGTAGAAATTGCAAAAGCAATTTCTTGTAAATGTAAAATTCTATTATTAGATGAGCCAACGGCCGCATTATCAGAAAGTGAGACGGCTTCATTGTTTCAAATTATGCATCAATTAAAACAAGAAGGAATCGGGATTGTTTTTATCAGCCACAGAATGGCAGAAATTTTTGAAGAAAGTGACAGAGTTACTGTGCTACGGGACGGAAAAGTGATATCGACCTATCTTTCAAAAGAGGCTAAGATGGAGAATCTTCTCAAAGATATGGCAGGAAGAGCAATCTCAGATATCTATCCGCCGAAAGCGGAACATATTGATTACAGTGATGAAAACAGGATTCTGACGGTCAAGGATCTGACAGATAAAAAGGATCGTTTCCGTGAAATTGATTTTTCACTATACCGCGGAGAGATATTAGGAGTCGCGGGACTTGTCGGCGCGGGCCGTACAGAGATCATGCAGGCAGTGGTGAATCTGCGAAAAAGAAAGTCCGGGGATGTAATCTTTCTGGGAAAGATTATCAATCATCTGTCAACAGCGCAAATTTATAAGATGGGCCTGGTTCTGTTAAGTGAGGACAGAAAAAAGAGCGGTCTGTATATGGAATATTCTATTGAAATGAATATCAGTTCAACATATCTTGAAGAAATATCAAAAGGACCTCTGATCAATCAAGAAAAAGAGAGGGCGCTTGCGGATTCCAAAGTGAAGGAGCTTGCGGTCAAATGCAGTGATCTGGGACAACTCGCCGGAACCCTGTCCGGAGGAAACCAGCAGAAGGTGCTGTTAGCGAAATTACTTGCAAAGGAACCGAAAGCTATCATCCTTGACGAACCGACAAGAGGGGTTGACGCGGGGGCTAAGGCGGAAATAGGAAAATATATCCGTGAGTTGGCGGACCGTGGGATTGGCGTAATTATCATTTCATCAGAAATGAATGAACTGGTAGGGCTTTGCGACCGTTTGATGTATATTGATATTGACGGAAATCAGGTAAAAGAAGAGGTGGATTGTCCATTCGATTCTGACAGGATTATTTACTACATTTCCGGCGCTTATAAATATGAGGAGGAAGGGCAGAATGACAAAGAATAAAACGGATAAAAATATAATGAACAGATTATTTCAAAAAAGAGAAACGATGCTGGGATTGATCGTAATTGTACTTTTCGTCATTCTCAGTATAACGAATAAAAATTTTTTTAAATGGTCTAATTTGAAAGTAATTGTATCTGGGTTGTCAGTGGATGGGATTATCGTAATCGGAATGACAATTGTCCTGATATCAGGCGGTATTGACCTTTCAGTCGGCTCTACCATGTGCCTGTCCATGACCGCTGCGGCAATGGCGATTAAAAACGGTATCAATCCGTGGGCCGCAAGCCTCATAGGTATTGCTGCTGCCGGTGTATTCGGCATACTTTTAGGCCTGCTTGTTACTAAACTCCACCTGACTCACTTCATCGTATCACTTTGCTTTATGGGAATCGCGCGGGGGATAGTATATATACTGACAAGTGGTTCTCCGATTTCACTGGTTCAGGAATTAAAAGAACATCCCTCCTTTGCGTTTCTTGGGCAAGGGACCATCGGCTCATTTCCAATGGCGCCGGTCTGTTTTATTGCAATTGCGTTGGTCAGCGGGCTTTATGTAAAAAAATCGGCGGGAATGAGGAAGGTTTTTTATACAGGAAGCAACGAAAATGCTGCCAGGTATTCAGGGGTGAATATTGATAAGGTAAAATTGGCTGCATGCACAGCCTGTGCGACATTGGCAGGAACAGCAGGAATTATTTATATGATTCGCTATTCTGGAGTAGCGGTAAGCGCGGGGTCAGGCGGAGAAATGGTGGCTCTTTCTGCTGCCGTAATCGGTGGCGCCAGTATGAATGGGGGAAAGGGATCCGTGCTGGGATCGGTACTTGGACTGGTTTTTATACTCTTGATACAAGATGCGTTAACGTTAATGATGGTGCCATCTTATTGGCAGGATTTCGTAAAATATGTCATTGTTCTGCTTGCGGTGTGCCTAGATGGAATTTCATTGAATCATACTTATGCGGCATCGAGAAAATAGCAGATTAGGTGATGATCTTTAGGGCGTTTTCAGAGAAGAAAAGGGGTATCGATGATGAACTATTATTTGGGCATTGATTTGGGCGGAACAATGGCGAAGGCGGCTATTTTTGATCAAAACGGGAATGAAATAGCGATAGGAGAGAAAAAGCTGAAAATCATATATCCGGGAAAAGATATGGTAGAACGCAATATAATAGAGGCAAAAGAAGCAGTATATCATGTGATAGAGAAAGCTTTACAGTACAGTAAAATTAACAGTACAGAAATCAAGGGAATTGGAGTGACCGGGCAGGCAAACGGCATTTATTTATTTGACAGGGATGGGAATCCTGTCCGCAATGCGATTTTAAGCAGTGATACAAGAGCTAAAAAATATGTGAAGAAGTGGACTGAGGATGGAACCTGGGAAAAAATCCTTCCTAAAATCAGACAGCAGATATGGGCAGGAAACGTTCCGGCGCTGATAGCGTGGCTGAAGGATAACGAGCCGGAAGTCTTAGAGAGGACGGAAGTCATTGTGACTGCAAAAGACTATGTGAGATATCTGCTCTCCGGAGAGTTTGCCATTGAAGTGACCGAAGCGTCGGGAATTGCGTCTATGGATCAGGAGAAGGAAGTTATCACACAAGAGATTTATAATGAACTGGGAATTTCAGAATATCTGGACCGTATTCCCAAAAGAATTCTGGATTGTACAGAGATTGCGGGGGGAGTTACAAAAGAATGCGCCAACCTGACTGGATTAAAAGAGGGAACGTCTGTTGTAGGCGGGCAGATGGATACCGGAGCATCCATTATTTCAGCTGGGGTAACAAAAGAAAAACAATTGGGTGTCATTGTCGGAACATGGGGAATTAACAGCATTGTTAAGCATCAGGCGGTTGCTGATGAGAATATCTTTATGGTATATAGGTATTGTATTCCCGATATGTATTGTATTATGGAAGGAAGTTCTACCTCCGCGACAAATCTGGAATGGTTTATTGAACATTGTATGAAAGATGTGGATTCAGAACAAATATATAGTGTCTGCAATCAGCTTGTAGAGGAATCAGATTACCATGATACAATACTATTTTTGCCGTTCTTATACGGAAGTAATGTAGGGCCTGACGCAAAATCAGCATTTATTGGCCTTGAAGCAATACATGGGCGAGGGGAAATGTTACGGGCGATTTATGAAGGGGTTGCGTTTTGCCACAAGTACCATATAGAAAAATTGTATGGTTATGTTGATTCTATAGATGTAGTACGGATGGCAGGCGGGGCCGCGAGATCGGCAGTGTGGATGCAGATGTTTTCGGATATCCTTGGACTGCCGGTTGAAGTTTCAAAAGCCGAGGAGCTTGGGGCAATGGGGGTGGCGTTGGAAGCGGCTGTAGGAACAGGCTTGTTTGGCAGTATCACTGAAGCGGCAGAGCAATGGGTGAAAATTAAGGCCGTATATTATCCGGATATAGAAAAATCTGAGTATTATAAAAAGAAATATGAGATTTATAAGAAAATTGTTGAGTGTTTGTCAAATGTGTGGAAAGATGTTGACAGACTGAATGACATTTAAAATAATTTCCGCCTGTACGGTTGCAATCCGAAGTCGCATTTTCATTGCAATAAATTGCATAAAAATGTGATTTCGGATTGCAACCGTACAGGCGGAAAACTTTCTGATTACCTAAACTGTAATAGATTGACAAATCGAACACTGTTCGTTACAATGAACAATAGAATTATGAGAAAAGGAGGTGGCATCATTGGAAGATTCCAGACAAATTTACTTTAAGAATGGATATATTCTCACGATGAATGCGTCGAACCAGGTGTATGCCCATGGGAGCCTGCTGGTGGAAGGAGATCAGATCTGCGCCGTAGGAACCGTGGATGAGCAGCAGGTCCGCGGGGACGCGGAGATCATCGACCTGTGCGGAAAGTACCTGCTTCCGGGGTTTGTGAACACGCATGTACATACGTCCCAGCAGATCAGCCGGGGCGTCGGGGATGATGTGGATTTTATGACCTGGCTGCACAAGCGGATGTGGCCCTTCGAGAGCAATATGACCGAGGAGGATTCCTATGTATCCACGCTGATGTGCTGCCTGGAGCAGATCCGGGCCGGAGTGACCAGCTTCGCGGAGCCGGGCGGGCAGTTCGTCAGCGGTATGGCAAAGGCGGTGACAGCGGCCGGGCTCCGCGCGAAGCTGGCAAAATCTGTGATGGACTGTGGGGAAGGGCTTCCCGAGATCTGGCAGAGGACCATGGAGGAGGAGCTTGACCAGCAGATCGACGACCTGAATAAATACCATAATACCGCGGACGGAAGGGTGCAGGTGTGGTTTGGCCTGCGCACCATATTCAACAATACGGATGCCCTGATCGTAAAGACGAAGGAGCTGGCGGACAAGTACGGCGTGGGCGTGCATATGCATGTGGCGGAGGCCAAGTCCGAGATTGAGTATACCCAGGCGGTTTACGGCGAGCCGACGGTGACGCATCTTCATAAGCTGGGCGTGCTGGACAAAAACCTGCTGGCAGTCCACACAGTCTGGCTGACCAACGAGGAGATCGACCTGTTCAAGAAATATGACGTGAAAGTTTCCCATAATCCGGCATCGGCCATGCGCGTCCTGGGATTCGCGAAGATCCCGCAGATGCTGAGAAAGAAGGTGTGCGTGTCCATCGGCACGGATGGCGCGTCTTCCAGCAACCGGATGGACATGGTGGATGAAATGTGGCTCACATCGCTGATCCATAAGGGATGGCGGCTGGATTCTACCGTGGTGCCCTCAGAGGACATTTTGTGCATGGCGACGAAAAACGGAGCCCGGGCGCTGCTGGATGAGGAGGTCTACGGAAGCCTGGAGCCGGGTAAGAAGGCGGATCTGATCGTGATCAATCCCCACGGCCCGTCCATGATGCCGGTCAATGACCGCATCGCCGCGCTTGTGACGGCCATGCATTCCTCCAATATTGAGAGTACGATGTGCGATGGAAAATGGCTGATGAAGGAGCGGAAGATTCAGACACTGGATGAGGAGGCAATCCTGAAAGAAGCACAGGAGCGGAGCAAAGCGATTTACAAGAGGGCAGGCATCGTGCTGCCGGAGCGCTTCCCGGTGACGGATCTGAACTGTGGTATTTCATCAGACGTGAGTATATTTCATCGGACATAAATATATTTCATAGAAGGAAGCATTCAGGTAAAAGGAGAATAAAAACAATGGATAAAAAATTATTGGCAACAGCAGGCGGACAGGCTCCGGCGGATATTGTAGTCAAAAACGGGAAACTGGTCAATGTATATACGAAGGAAATTTATGAAGGCGGCGTAGCCATCAGCGGAGACCGGATCGCGGCGGTCGGCGACGTGGATTATTCCATCGGCGAGGGCACGAAGGTGATCGACGCGGGCGGCAATTATATCACACCCGGATTTATAGACGGACATATTCACCCGGAGAGCACCAGCCTGTCAATCCGCTCCTTTGCGGAGCTGGTATTGAAGCACGGTACCACCGCGGTCATGACGGACCTCCACGAGATCGGGGTGGTGGCAGGCCTGGAAGGGATCGAGGCGGTTCTGGAGGAAGCGGAAGCGACGGACCTGAAGATTTATTTTGTGGTTCCGTCCCATGTGCCCTTTGCGCCGAACCTGGAGACCAGCGGCGGGCATTTTGATCCGGAGATCATCAAAATGGCTCTGGAGAGGAAGGACGCGGTGGGCATTTCGGAGGTGGTAGGCCCCTATATCTTGAATGGGTTCCCGGATCTGATGGAAACCATGGAGCATGTAAACCGGATACCCGGAAAAACATGCCAGGGCCACCTGCCGGATATGGAAGGACCGGCGCTGAACACCTGTCTGGCGGCAGGCGTGACTACGGACCATGAGTCCTTATCCGGGGAGGATGCCCTTGCGCGGCTTCGAAACGGCTGCCATTTGATGATCCGGGAAGGCTCTGCGGCCCGCAATATGGCGGACTGTCTGAAACCGATCCTGGAACAGAAGCTGGATACCTCCCGGGTCAGCATCGTGACAGATGATCTTCACACCGTAGACGCGGTAGAACGGGGACATCTGGATGACGCGGTGCGCGCGGCCCTGAAAAATGGAGTCGATTTTGCGACGGCGATCCAGATGGTTTCCTTAAACGCGGCCCGCGCGTTCCACCTGGACGACGAGGTGGGCGGACTGGCGCCGGGAAAACGGGCGGATCTCAATATCACCACCGGAGCAGAGGCGTTTGAAGTGCTGAGCGTCATTTCCGGAGGGAAACAGATCGTGGACAATGGAACGTGTCTGGTTTCTTACCCGAAGGCAGAACACAAGCCATGCCTGCTGAATACGACCCATTTGAAAAATCCCGTCACGCCGGACAGCTTCAAGATCTATGCGCCGGAAGGGGCGAAAAAGGTGAAGGCGCAGGTGATGGATACGCTTCCGTGGATCCCTATCACCCAGGGCCGGGAGGCAGTGCTGGATGTGGAAGACGGCGTAGTAAAATGCGACATTTCCCAGGATGTGCTCTACATTGCGCAGGTGGAGCGGTATGGGATCAACGGAAATGTAGGAAAAGCATTTATGGGAGGGTTCCATCTCCAGGCTGGGGCCATCGCGTCCTCCGTGGGGCACGACAACCACAATGTGATCGTTATGGGAACCAACTTTGAGGATATGGCAAAGGCCGTGAATTATCTGATTGAGATCGGCGGTGGCCAGGCAGTCGTGAAGGACGGGGAAATCCTGGGCGCGGTGGAATATCCGGTCTGCGGCCTGCTCTCCGACCTGTCCGGGGAAGAGCTGGCGGAGGAAAAACGGAAGCTGAACGGCATCATCCACGAGCTGGGCTGTCCGATCACGATTCCGTTTATGTTCCTTTCCTTTATTTGTCTTGCGGCGATTCCGGTGTACGCGATCACGGATGTGGGATTCATCAATGTGCTGACACAGGAGGTTGTGGATCCGGTGCTCGAAGTGGCGGAGTGACGGTTTTCTGTTTTATAAGGCATAGATAAAAAATAATTCTGCCCATTGTTGAAAGGCTTCAAAATGTAAATGAATTTGAGCTGGTGGCCAACTCATTTCGGGCGACCCATGATGTCAGCATCTTTATCACGGGCTCCAATTCCCGCCTGCTTTCCGGGGAACTGGCAACCCATTTGAGCGGACGGACTCTCCGCAGGCATTGGAGAGGGCGCTAGTCCAGGCAGCCTATTACCTGGCGGATGAGGCGGTGGTCGAGCGGGAATTCGGAGCATACCGGGCAATCGAGGACAACTATCCGAAATATGTAGTCTCCATGGATAAGGTGACGCTTGGCAGGGACGGGATCATCCATAAAAATCTGATTGATTTTTTGCTGGAGAGGTAGATTTTATTGTAGGAAATGAGTATAATATGGATAAAATATGACTACTATTGCAAAGAGCTTCCGAGGATGCTCGCAAAATCAAGGAGGTGCCGCTATGAATATTCGTCCATCCGCAGCAATCCGTCAGAATTACAACGAGATTGCTGATATGTGCAGAAAGACCGCAGAACCGATTTTCTTAACCAAGAACGGCGAAGGAGATTTGGTCGTTATGGACATCGGAACTTACAACCGCAGGGAAAAAATGCTGAAGCTCCGTGAGGAACTGCTTGCCGTCGAGGAAGACAGGATGCATGGAAGCAAAGGCCGCTCTGTTGATGAAGTCGCTGCGATGATGCGTAGTGCGATCAAGGAGGCAGCAGGTCATGGAACAGCAGAATAAATACCGTGTGATCGTATCAGAACGGGCAACGCAGATGCTTGTTTCCCATGCCGCATTTTTGGCACAGGTCAGCCCGGAAGCGGCGGAACGGCTGACAGCCGAGTTTGAAAAAACAGCTAATTCATTAGAAGTGATGCCGCAGCGATGCCCATGGCTCACAGGGGAATACATCCCCAGACATGCTTACCGTTTTATCCAGTTTGAAAAACGCTATATGATCATCTTCCAGATTGCGGACGATATAGTCTATGCTGATTATGTGGTGGATTGCAGACAGGATTACAGTTGGCTTCTCAGGTAAGGATCTGTAGGAAAATAAACCAAGATAAAACCGCCACTTTTCAAGAGGTGGCGGTTTTTGTGCCCTGAGGGAGATGCTGACTACCTGGTAATAGGGGGACGGGATCATTCATAAAAATCTGATTGATTTTTTGCTGGAGAGGTAGATCTGTGTCCGATGGCTTTCTTTACACCCCGTTTCGGGTGTGATATACTGAATATCGTTCTGATACATACCGAACAGAGAGAAGGACGGATGAGATGATGACACTGAGGGAATTACCGATCGGAAAAAAAGCGACCATCACCACGGTAGGCGGCGAGGGTGCGCTGAGACAGCATTTTTTGGATATGGGGGTCATTCCGGGGACGGATATCGTATTGATCAAATACGCTCCGCTGGGCGACCCGATGGAATTTATGATCCACGGGTATGAGCTTACGCTGCGCCTGGCGGACGCGGAAAAAATAGGGATCGAGCATGTCCGGGACCAGGAGCCGGAGTCCGGGGAGAGCGTCCGCAAGAAGCGGCGTATCGAGCACCCGGGCCTGGGGGAGGGCGGACGATTTCATGAGAAGGGGACGGAGCATCCGCTGCCGGACAGTACGCTTCTGACCTTTGCCCTGGCGGGCAACCAGAACTGCGGGAAGACCACGCTTTTTAACCAGCTTACAGGCTCTAACCAGCATGTGGGCAATTTTCCGGGAGTCACGGTGGACCGGAAGGACGGAGTGATCAAGGGACACAGCAACACACTGATCACGGATCTGCCGGGGATTTATTCCATGTCGCCCTATTCCGGCGAGGAGATGGTGACCCGGGAATTTGTGTTAAAAGAGCATCCCAAGGGGATCATCAATATTGTGGATGCCACCAACATCGAGAGGAATCTGTACCTGACCATGCAGCTCATGGAGCTGGACATTCCCATTGTGCTTGCCCTGAATATGATGGATGAGGTCCGGGGAAACGGCGGCGCCATCCGGATCAATGAGATGGAGGCCATGCTGGGGATCTCGGTGGTGCCGGTGTCGGCGGTCAAGAATGAAGGGACGGACGAGCTGGTGAACCACGCCCTCCATGTGGCAAAATATCAGGAACGTCCGGGCAGGATTGATTTTTGCCGGGAGGACAAGCAGGGCGGGGCGGTCCACAGATGCCTCCATGGGATCATGCATTTGATCGAGGACCATGCCAGACAGGCGGAGATCCCGGTCCGGTTCGCGGCAAGCAAGCTGGCGGAAGGGGACGTTCAGATCCAGGAAAGCCTGGGGCTGGACCAGAATGAGAAGGAGATGCTGGAGCATATCATCTGCCAGATGGAGAAGGAGAGCGGCATGGACCGGGCGGCGGCCATTGCGGATATGCGATTCTCTTTTATCAAAGAGGTCTGCGACGCGACGGTGATCAAGCCCCGGGAGAGCAAGGAGCACGCCCGGAGCGCGAAGCTTGATAAAGTGCTGACGGGAAAATACACGGCGCTCCCGGTATTTATCGGGATCATGGGGCTGGTGTTCTGGCTCACCTTCAACGTGATCGGCGCATGGCTGCAGGATCTGCTGGACCAGGGGATCACCTGGCTTGCGGGCATGGCGGATCAGGCCATGGCGGCGGCAGATGTGAACGAGGTGCTGCATTCCCTTATTATCGACGGCATTTTCAACGGGGTGGGCAGCGTACTCAGCTTCTTGCCGATCATCGTGATCCTGTTCTTCTTCCTTTCCATGATGGAGGACAGCGGCTACATCGCCAGGGTGGCCTTTGTGATGGACAAGCTGCTGCGGAAAATGGGGCTCTCCGGGCGGAGCATCGTCCCCATGCTGGTGGGATTCGGCTGTACGGTGCCCGGGGTTATGGCTACCAGGACGCTGCCGTCGGAGCGGGACCGGAAGATGACGATCTTATTGACCCCATTTATGAGCTGCTCGGCAAAGCTGCCGATCTATGGATTTTTTACGGCGGTCTTTTTCCCGGAGCATGCGGCGCTGGTGATGATCGGGCTGTATGTGCTGGGTATCCTGCTTGGGATTCTGTCGGCGCTGGTGTTGAAGAAAACGATCTTCAAAGGGGAGGCGGTGCCTTTTGTGATGGAGCTGCCCAATTACCGGATGCCGGGCATGAAAAATGTGGGGCATCTGCTGTGGGATAAGGCAAAGGATTTCCTGCAGAGGGCATTTACGGTGATCTTTATTGCGACCATTGTGATCTGGTTTTTGCAGACCTTTGATTTTGGATTGAATATTGTAGATAATTCCCACGACAGCATGCTGGCCGCTGCTGCGGGTCTGCTGGTGCCGTTTCTACGGCCGCTGGGAATTGGGGACTGGAGGATCTCAACCGCGCTGATCACGGGATTTATGGCGAAGGAAAGCGTGGTGGCGACATTGTCCGTGCTGTTTGGGTCCACGGAAGCGATCGCCGCTGTGCTGACGCCCCTTGCGGCGGCAAGCCTCCTGGTGTTCTGCCTGCTGTATACGCCTTGCGTGGCGGCGATTGCGTCGGTGAAGCGGGAGCTGGGCGCGAAGTGGGCCGTCGGGGTCGTGCTGGGGCAGTGCCTGATCGCCTGGGGGGCGGCAGGCGTGGTGCGGCTGGTCGGGGTGGTGCTGGGGCTGGGGTGAGAGAGGCTGGATCAAGTCCGCTCATTCGAAACGTACTTTTTCAATCATACAGGGTCATAAGAAAGATAGCCCAGATGGATCAGCAGCGTCAGCACATCATCCCGGTTGCGGACGTGATCAGATCATTGGAGAACCCATTGGTATCTACGCTGACTTCGACGCCGCCCAGAAGCCGGGCGATAGTCCCGGACAGGCCGTCGAATGGATTCAGATACTTTCCCATGCTTTCGACACCTCATGTAAAAAGTATTTCATCCTGTGGTTATGGAAGCAAGCGGATATGGGAAACGAAATATTATGAAACGGCCGATTTTCCATAAGGGGATGCCTCTGGGGACAGCCTGCTCATCCAGCTTCTCCGTTTGAATACGATTAAAGTCATACCAAGCCGGAGCAATTCCTCCTGGGACAGGATGAAATAAACCCATTCCACAGGCAGATGGAACAGGAATGCGGTAATCAGCCCTAAGGGTACGCCTGCCAGCCAGGTGCCCACAATGTCGATCACCATGATGTAGGTGGTCTTTCCGCCGCTGCGTACCACTCCGCCGCCCAGGATCATATTGGCGACCTTCACAGGGGCCAGGGCAGAAAAGGCAAGCAGCAGTCTGGCCGCGGTGTCCCGCACATGGGGCTCGACATGATAAAACGTCACATAGACTCCTCTCAGGCCGATCAGCAGTGCCGACAAAATGAGCGAGCCTGCGATTCCGTAGCACACCAGTTTTTTCGATTCCTGATACGCTTCCTCGTATTTGTCCGCACCCAGCCGTTTGCCGATCAGGATTCCCGCAGCCTGGGAAACGCCGCTCAACGCCCCGATGAATAACCCCTGGATCGGGCCGGTCATGGACATGGCGGCCAGGTCTCCCGGTTTTAAATGTCCATAGATAAAGGTGTTCACATTCTGTCCCAGGCTCCAAAGCAGTTCTGTGACCAGGATAGGAAGCAGCATTATAAGGTATTGCCGGTAACCATCTGTTCCAAGAGAGAGGGAAAACCGAAAATCCTTTTGCTCCCGCAGGCGGACCAGGCAGAAAACGGCCAGCATCAGCAGCATATTGACAGCCTGAGAGATCACGCTGGCCGCTGCCGCGCCTCTGACGCCAAACGCCGGAAGCCCGAAGTGCCCGAATATCAGAACATAGTTCAGCCCGGTATTCACAACCGCTGAAATGATTCCGGCGGCAAGGGGCCAGACAGCCCGGCCCAGACAGCGGACCATAACGGCCAGGATCGAGGATATGCCCATAGGGAGATATGTCCAAAGGATGCAGGTCAGATAATATTGTCCAGCGTTGAGGAGCGCCGGGTCATCCTTGATGTAGAGTCCCACGATCTGTCCCGGAAACAGAGCGCACAGCGCGGTAAACAGCAAAGCCAGAGCTATGGCCGCAGTCAGATTGACCGTCAGGCTGCGGTCCGCCATTTCTCTGTTTTCCATACCCAGGTATTGGGAAATCATGATCCCGGCAATGGCAGCCACCGCTCCAAGCACAACGGAATAAATAAACGCAGGACGTCCCGCGACCTCCACCGCGGCCACCGCCGTACTTCCCAGCTGTCCGACCATCAGTTGGTCGATCATAGAGAAAGAGGACTGCAGCATAGATTGAAGCCCTATCGGGACAGCGATTCCAACTACACTTGCCAGAAAGGATTCTTTTTTCATAAATCATCACCCGCCTTTTCCTTGAGTATATCTGGGAGGGCGGGTGTTTTCAATGGGTTAATCGCGTAACCTTTTGGGTTAATGACATAACCTGAAACCGTGGCTTTATTGGCCGGATGCCTTGCGGCGAGATGCAGGGCACCGTGAACAGCCATCATACCCCTTGCTGCTGTTCCGTTCGATCAATTTGACGGGGATGGTAAAATTTTTGGTATATTCGGGCTGCTCCTTCATCTGGTTCAGCAAACGGATTGCCATCTGCGCCCGCAGCTTATAGTCCTGCCGGACAGAGGTCAGGGATGGAACAACCTGTCCGCAGAGATCACTGTCATCAAAACCAATGATAGAAATATCGTCGGGAATTTGAATGCCGGAGCTTTGTAAAAAGCGAATCATATCGACGGCGTAGAAATCCGACACGGCAAAAATGGCGGTGAAACCGCAAAGCTTAGAAAAATGCTCCCGGTAATAACGATCCCGCATTTCCTTTTGCATGGGAATCTTCATGAAATCTGCCTGAAACCCCAAGCCGCTGCACAGACCCTCATAACGCTGCTGATCCATACATTCCTGATTATCCGAGACGCAGAGAACCTTTCGATGCCCCAAACGATGGAGATATTCGCCCACCTGACGTCCGCCGTCCCGGTCGTCAAGCTGAAGATTGCAAATCCTTCCCCTGTTTTCAAAGTAGCCGTCATAAACGACGAAGGGGATGTGGATGCGGCTGCGGAGTTCCTGATACTCATGGTCGCAGAAGCCCAGGATCACCATACCTGCCATATTCCACATAGACGCAAATTTAACGGTTCCCAGTAGATCGGTGGTTTTTTTGAGCATCATGAAGTAATCATTTTTTTCGAGCTCGTCCGCTAAGTAGTTGATCGAGGATGCAATAAACGGGTCTGTCAGCGCCCGGCCTTCATACTTTTCATGATCATTGATGACCACGCCGATGATCCGGGAGTTGTTCTGCGCCAGGAGCGTAGCGGCCATATTGGGGATATAGCCGCGTTCCTCCAGCTTTTCCTGTACCCGCTTGACCGTCTGGGCGGAAATTTTTTTCGTTTTTCCATGGATCACATTGGAGACGGTGGCGGTGCTGACGCCCACCTCATTCGCAATATCTACGATCCGTACTTTGCCCTCTGCCCACATAAATGACCTCCTTTGCTGCGGCATGTTCTATATTTTGTAAAACGGCCGGATGGCCGTAACGGGGTGCCCTTGGGGTATACATCACCGAATTATAGCAGAACTTTAGCAAGCGGACAAGCTGAAAAACAAAACTCTTTCGGTAACATCATCTTTTTTATCATTTAACCGTTCAGGTAGAAAATTTTCTATAATTTTTTAAATAGGTGTTTATTTTTCGAAAAAAAGTGATAAAATATAAACAGAAGGAGGCGGTGATATGTTCTGCAAAAATTTAAAGTATTACAGATTGAAAAATAATATGTCCAGGAAAGAACTTGCCTCTTTAGCCGGCATTTCTCCCATGTCTGTCAGCTACTATGAAAATGGCGAAAGAAGGCCTGGTATGGATACCATAAAAAAACTGGCCGAAGTTTTGGGCGTGAAGGTCACGGATTTCTTGAGCAGTAGAGATGACAAGCTTGAATTTGTCCATGGAGAATTTCGGAAAGCGGCTAAGCTGTCGTTAAAGCAGCAGGATTATATCAGAGAGTCCGTGGAAGAATACATGAACCGCTTTTATTCGGTTGTGGAGATACTGGGCGGAGAAATTTTGCCGGATGCGCCGCTGTGTCATGGTTTAGAACTATCCGGTGATATTGAGAAGGATGCATTGGCAATGCGCAGATATCTTCAAATTGCTGAATTTGGTCCTGTCAGAGGTCTGGTTGAATTATTGGAAAATAAAGGGATTCTTGTTTATGTGACAGAGATGGACAGTGACGCGTTTTCAGGGATGAATGGTTTGATCAATGGAAGGCCTTATATTATTATAAATGGTAATATGAGTTCAGAAAGAATACGTTCCACGATTGCGCATGAGATGGCACATTTCATTTTTGCGTGGCCGGAAAATATGGCTGAGAGACAGGCTGAGGAAACTGCAACTGCAATAAGCGGCGCCTTTTTGCTTCCGGAAAGAGACGCGAAGAGGGAATTAGGCGTCAGAAGAACGCGTATCACCAAGGATATGACTTTGGTCTGCAGGGAGTATGGAATTTCCATGTATCTTTTGGTCAAACGCGCAAACATTTGCGGAATCATCAATGACAGTGTGGAGAAGGATTTTTACATCAGGGCCGGGCGGGCTGGCTGGAAGAAGAATGAACCGGAAAGAACGGAAAGGGAAGAACCTGTTCTTTTTATGCAGTTGGTATTCCGCGCAGTGAGTGAAAATGAGATCTCTGTGCAGAAAGGTGCAGAGCTTTTGAAGAAGCCATATACGTTTGTTATGGAGCATTGCTTTGCCGCAGAGGGGTGATGCATGAAATATATCAGCAGTGATACAACAATTTGAAAGTTAGTAAAGACATCTGTCAGAAATGGCGGGGGTCTTTTAAAATGCGACAAGGGTGTAATAGAAATCGTTTTCCTCTGCATCTGCGGAACAGCCGGATTCCGCCGGGCAGGGCGAGCTGACGGGCGTTTCGGATGAATATGGAATGATTCAAAAAGATTACAAGAATTACAGAAAGATCCAGGAGGAACTGGGAATCCATCTGCTGGATACGGAACTGTCTGCAAACAATCCATACATGCAGGGGCATATCATGACGGACGGAAATGATTTTGCTGTGATTACGGTGGAGAATTATATTTTGTGAGATACCGGCAGATATCAGCTTCTGGAAGAGGAAAACAGATATGCTTATGAAAGCGGAAATGTGTTCCTGTCGTTTATTTCATTGACTGTGAGGCTGATCCTCAGCGAAGAGTAGCTGAATCGCGGCTGGGATTGGGTGTATATTGGAATGTAACGGCTTGCAGAGAGCTATACGTCCGGGCGGGGCTATAGGGTCAATCTCGTGGAGCGTACACGTTTATCTGGGTTAGGTACACTACTTTGTAACTCCGTGCATTTCTGTAAGCGGCTATGTAATAATAGATATTTTGTGATCTTACTAATGCTGGGAAAATGATGCTGATATTCGTCAAGCATCAGTTTCTTGTGCTCTTCTTTTAGTTGTGGTTGATCAATGGAAGGCCTTATACAATTATAAATGGTAATATGAGTTCAGAAAGAATACGTTCCACGATTGCGCATGAAATGGCTCATTCCATTTTCGTGTGGCCGGAAAGAAGGATTTAGGCGTCAGAAGAACACGGGTCACCAAAGATATGACCTTGGCTTGAGGGGGGATGGAATTCCAATGAAATAAGAGGAAGAAGTTAAGGAATGTGCATAAAATAAGTATACCAAAATTATTTGTATAAAAAATATTTTTCATGTCATATTTTTTCTGTTTAATGTGTCTAAAATATATAGGAGCAAAAATATAGCTTTAGAAATGCTGTATATCCAAAAACGAAGGAGGAGAAAGAATGAAATAAGAAGACAAAAAGAATTGTAGGGATGTTGTTAAGCATGGTTATGTTATTCTCATTTTCTATGACAGTTTCTGCTCAGGAAAATGAGGTAGAACAGGATGACAGAACATATCTGATTGTGAATGGAGAAGATATTGTATATGTGGGTGAGGATTATGAGAATCCAGAAACAGGGGAATATGTTCGCTGGGATACAAGTTCCCGTGGTGTAGATAAGAGTTTTTCTTTTTGCATCCGCTATTCACTTACAACTTCGGACTTTACCGTACATAGTGATAGAGTACTCGTGACTGCAAATGCCTATGTGGCAGATTTGTATGGAGTCCCAGTAAACGGATATACAGGACATCTATATACCGTTTCTATTGTGGGTTGGTATTCGAGAAATCTTCAATTTTCTGTAGGTAATTCACAATCAGGAACAATTACGGGACTAGATAATGGTGGAACCTATAAAGTGCGGATTACAAACAATGACTATTTGCCAGATACGAGAAATTTAGTAGGTAGTGGTTCTGTATCGACATTATGATTCTCAAAAATGTTTTTATTTAACAATTTAATATTTTAGTGCTAAAAATCCTGTTTATATTAGCGTAGGCTATCAGTATAGACAGGATTTTTGTATTATATATTTAATGATATTGAGCGCAAGATAAATCTGCTGCTCAATATCAAATGATGTGCACAAACGCATGAAGAAACATGTCGCTGTGCGGTTGCGGCTAACGCAATACTCACGGCAGATTTCGTCGGCCGTGAGTATAATAAAATTATATAGATGTAATATCGATTAATTCTGGTGTGTCTAAGGGATGAAAGGAGAGAAAAAATGCCGGCAGATCAAAATTTAGAGAGACTGATGAACGAGTATGGCGACGCCATCCTGCGTATGTGTTTTTTATATCTGAAGGACTATCAGCTTGCGGAGGATGCCGCTCAGGAGACCTTTATCAAGGCTATGAAATGTTATGATGCGTTTGAACATAGATCAAGTGAAAAGACGTGGCTGATCCGCATTGCGGTCAACTGCTGTAAAAATATGATGAGAAGCCGTTGGTTTCAGATTGCCCGAAATGACCTGAGGGATGATCAGGAAAAAGCGCATGATGATCCGATCGATGCGTTTTTGGAGAAGGACAGTGTGTCACGGGCGATCATGAAACTGAATGCAAATGACAGGCAGGTTATCATGCTGTATTATTACCAAGACTTGTCTGTGCATGAGATCGCGGCAGTGATCGGTAAAAAAGAAAATGCCGTATTGCAGCGCTTAAAGAGGGCGCGGGACAGATTGAAAATCATTTTAGAGGAGGCCGGATATGAATATTAATATGAAGGACACGATTGACAGGGAACTGGAGTGTATCGTACTAAGCGAGGAAATGAAAAGTCGGATTAGAAAGAAAGCAGTTTCCCGGCGAAGGGACGGGGTACTGAAATGGGCTGTGGTTTTTGCGGCAGCGGTAATCCTGGGAGGAACCGGCGCCGCAGCCGGATATCGTATGCTGATCACGCATTCGGTTAATGGAGAGGTCTTGCCTGAATTGGATCCCATGCGGGTCGTAGAGATTCATATACCAGAGGGACAGCCAGCAGCATTTGCATCTGCGGAACAGCCTGCAGCGCCTGCGCCCGCAGAACAGCCGGATTCCGCCGGGCAGGGTGAGCTGACGGGCGTTCCGGATGAATATGGAATGATTCAAAAAGATTATAAGGATTACAGAAAGATCCAGGAGGAATTGGGAATCCATCTGCTGGATACGGAATTGTCTGCAAACAATCCATACATGCAGGGGCATATCATGACGGACGGAAGCGATTTTGCGATGATCACGGTGGAGAATTATATTTTGGGAGATACCGGCAGATATCAGTTTCTGGAAGAGGAAAACAGATATGCTTATGAAAGCGGAAATGTGTTCCTGTCGCCCATTTCATTGACTGTGAGGCTGATCCTCAGCGAAGAGCAGCTGAATCGCGGCTGGGACTGGGAGTATCTTGGAATGTATCGGTTTGCGGAGAGCTATACGTCCGGGCAGGGCTATAGGGTCAATCTCGTGGAGCGTACACTGGAAAACGGAGACACGGGCAATGCTGTGCTGGAAAAAAGTGCGGTTTTTGTGGCGGATGGGGTGGAGTATACTTTGAGAGGAAGGGTTTCCATGGAAACGATGAAGGGGATTGTGGAGACGATGAAGTAAGGTTTGGCATGATTTTCAATTCTATTGAGTTGATTTTGCGTTGCAGATTGCATATAATATAGGTGCAATCCCGGAGCAAAACATTACTCTGATGTGGGGGAAACGCTTCAGGAGCTGAAAAGATGAGGCGTGATATTGTCGTGTACTGAAATTCATAGTGATTTGTTCGGGAAATGATTTCCTTAAAATCAAAAGAGATATTAATTATGGAAGGAATGTAAAAATATGTGCAAGCATTTTAATACAACTGGTCTGTGCTTCCCGGACGAGCATTATATGGTCAACATAGACGGACGCCTGGAAGAGATAAAGGGGATGGTGGACCGCGGAGAATATTTTGCTGTCAACAGGGCGCGTCAATATGGCAAAACAACGACTCTAAATCGGCTGGCTGAGAAGCTGTCGGGAGAATATATTGTTTTTTTGATCAGCTTTGAAGGAATCGAAGATGCTGTGTATGAGAACGCTGCCTCCTTTTGCCAGCGTTTTTGCCGTCTTTTATATCGTTTTCTGAGATATAATGAACGTATGACAGATGGGATTTCTGAATCTTTAAAAGAAGAACTGCGCCGGGTGCAGTCGGATAACGCCGTCAATTTGGAGGACTTATCCGACTTGATATCAGAACTATGCGGTCAGTCAGAGAAACCAGTTGTCATCATGATTGATGAAGTGGATCAGGCAGGGAATCAGAAAATATTTCTTTCATTTCTGGGGATGCTCCGACGAAAGTTTCTGTCAAGAAAAACAGAGCCCACGTTCCATTCTGTTGTATTGGCCGGAGTATACGACATAAACAATTTAAAATTAAAGGTTCGTCCTATGGAGGAGCATCAATATAATAGTCCGTGGAACATTGCGGCTGAATTTCTGGTAGATATGAATTTCTCAATCCAGGACATTGCCGGAATGCTTACAGACTATGAGCATGACCATCATACCGGAATGGACATTATGAAGATATCCGGGCTGATATATGACTACACCTCCGGATATCCATTTCTGGTATCCAGGCTTTGTCAGATTTTGGATGAAAATCTTTTGGGGAAAGAGGGGTTCCCGGATTTAGCGGCTGTGTGGACAAAAGACGGGGTGACAAAGGCTGTTAAAAAACTGTTGGCGGAATCGAACACACTGTTTGATGATCTGGTGAAAAAGCTGAATGATTTTCCCGAACTAAGACAGGCGGTTTATGCCATTTTATTTAAAGGGGAAAAGATCAGTTACAGTGCTTATAATCATGTATTTCATCTGGGGATTATGTTTGGCTTTATAAAGGAAGAGCATGAAAACATTGTAATCGCTAACCGGATTTTTGAGACACAGCTGTATAATCTTTTTATTTCAGAAGAATTGCTGGACAGCGCTATGTATAAGTCCGCGTCCATGGATAAGGACAGAAATATGTTTATCCGCGATGGACGGTTGGATATGGAGCAGGTATTGGTCAGATTTACAGAGACATTTACAGATATATATTCAGATGCAGAGGAACGTTTTATAGAAGAGAACGGACGCCGTTTCTTTTTGCTTTACCTGAAACCGATCATCAATGGCGCGGGCAATTATTATATCGAGGCACAGACGAGGAACAGGCGCAGGACAGATGTGATTATTGATTACTGCGGAGAGCAATTTGTCTGTGAATTAAAAATCTGGCATGGTGAGGAGTATAACAGGCGGGGAGAGGATCAGCTGCTCCGCTATCTGGAGGATTACCATCTTACGACGGGATATATGCTCAGCTTTAATTTTAATAAAAAGAAAAAGACGGGAGTACGGAAAATTCGGATCGGAGAACGGACGATTATTGAGGCAGTAGTGTAACTCTTATATTTGAAAAAACAGGCCGGGGCGTGAGGCCCTGGCCTTTACTGGATTGCTGGAAAGCTGTCCAGCCCTTTTTTCAAAAATTCGTTCGACACGTTCCGACAGCATCCGGGAGGAACATGAAGTTGAGAATGGCCCGGATTCTCAGGTTAAGAATCCCGTTTCGAAACATTAAAGTTGATTAGAAAACGCCTGATTTACGGGCGTTTTTCTTAATTTGAGAATCAAGGAGTATTTTTTTGTTTCATCCCGCAAATGTAGAATTATGTAGAACGTTTTTTAAGGCAGGACGGCAAAAACAGCGCTATAATAGGGTCAAACACAAACCGGCATGTGATTGGATGCATATTTCCCAAAAGGCACAGACCGGCGGACGGAAGCAGGCGTCATTCTGATGAAAGGGCCGAACGGCCATTGATCACAGGATGCTCTGCAGGCGCATTTTCCGGAACAGGAAATTGTCCCGCGCAGATATCGCCGCGATTCCGGCCAGCCAAGTTCAGCAGCTGCGGTGCCTGCTGAGGAAAGAAGTACCCGGGGTGTACGGATGTGTACTATATATAAATGAATAGAGGAGGGCTTCGTTATGTTTAATGAGGTAGTGACGGACACCAACATCGTTTACTATTTGATGATAGCGGTGGGCGCCGTCGGGGTGCTGTCAAAGGCAGTCAACCAGATTACTCTTCGCCGTCTGGTCAGGGCGGCGGGCAATATGTCCAAGAGTACACACAAACTGATAAAGCTGGTGCGGGCGAAATACGAGCACGCGCTGATGCTGCACGACCGGGTAGAAAATGCGGAAGCATTTGTGGAGAAATACATATATGAATACAGAGGATTCCTGCTGCGGATCCATACATGGAGACAGATTGAAGTGCAGTCGATCTGGTTTTCCGGGATTCTGGCGGCTTTTGGAGGGATCGTCTGGTACTTGGAAAATGGGTTTTGTGAGCAGGTCTATCGTTATATCAGTCTTGGGGCGGCGGAAATGGTCCTTCTGTTTGTTATCAGCCAGATTTCGGACGAGCAGTACAAGATTGAGGCGGCCAAAAACTACATGGTGGATTATCTGGAAAATGTCTGCGCCATGCGCCGCCGCAAAGCCCGCCAGTCGGAGAAGGACCAGATTAATATCATCCAGCCGGAGACCTCCCAGGCCCTCCGCGCAAATGGCCGGGATTCCGATGACGGAAAAGAAGCTGCCACAGGAACCGGATTTTTAAAAGGAAAAAAAAATTCCGTTGGAGGCCGGACCGCGTCCGAACGTGCCGAAGCTCACGCAAAGCAGCCTGCAAAGTCCAGGGAAGCTCAGGAGGCGCCGGGTTTGTCCATCAGTATCGAAGGTGAGCCCCGCAGGGCACGTACAGGCGTATCCGGAGACACGGCTCCCCTCTACGGGAGCGCAGAGGAGCTGGCCCGCGTCGCCGGGATCTATGAAGAAGAAATGGGGTCTGAGGAGGAAGAAGCTCCGGCATACGGAAATATAACCCCGCTGAGACCGGAGGACGCTTCCGAGTATGAAGATTCCGAGCCGGAAGAACAGCCCGCCTTTGCCTATGAAGGGGCGGCACAGAATGGCCAGTCCGTATCCAGCTATGGAACCGCGGCACAGAATGGCCGGTCCGTATCCAGCTATGGAACCGCGGCACAGAACGGCCGGTCCGTATCCAGCTATGGAACTGCGGCACAGAACGGTCAATCCGCTTCCGTTTATGGAACCGCAGCACAAAAAAGCCAGCCCGCTTCCGCCAATGGAGGCGCCGCGTCGAAAGGGGGCAGCCCGTCACCTGCATATGGAGCGGCTGCCGGAAAGGGGGTGAACGTCTCCGGGGCTTCGGGCACCTCCCAGATGAAACGGATCCCCGGCAGATTCCAGGATGTGGTGCAGAGAATGATTGAGGACACTACAGAATACGAGGAAGTCCTGGAGGGCCCACCCTTACCGGAGGAAGCAGCCCGCCCTGCCGGACACCCCGATATGATCCGTGCAAATGGGGGGCTGTCCCGACAGTCAGCAGAATATTCGGAGCTTGACGCGTCCTATGGAGACGGGGAGGACCTGAGAGATTATGATAGGTCAAGACATAAAAACCGCAAAAAGGGCGATGCCGCAAGGCAGGTCATCCGCCGTACCATGAAAGGAAATCCGGAATTATCGGACCGCGAGGAATCCACCTTAAAGGAGGAAGCCATCCGCCAGATACTGGAAGAATTTCTTGCATAAAACAGCCAGATTTGGTAAAATATGTACAGCAGGTACCAATGGATTCCTCCCCAGCGCATTTCCACAGGCCGCGGTCAGGAAACCTTAAGAGTACAGAAGCAGAAAGGAAGGTTAACGATGGCTAACAAAGTGACATTTGATTACTCAAAGGCAACAGGTTTTATTCAGGAACACGAGATGCAGTATATGAGCGAGCTTGCGGCACAGGCGAAGGACAAGCTTGTATCCAAGAGCGGCGCAGGGAATGATTTCGTAGGCTGGGTCGATCTCCCGGTAGACTACGATAAAGAAGAATTTGCCCGTATTCAGAAAGCGGCGGACAAGATCCGTGAGGATTCCGAAGTGCTTCTGGTGATCGGGATCGGCGGTTCCTACCTTGGGGCAAGGGCTGCGATCGAATTTTTGGGACATTCCTTTGCAAATATCGTTTCCAAAGACGTCAGAAAATCTCCGGAGATCTATTTCGTTGGAAACAGTATCAGCAGCACCTACATCAGTGACCTGATCGAAGTTGTGGGAGACAGAGATTTCTCCATCAATATGATATCCAAGTCGGGAACAACGACAGAGCCGGCGATCGCCTTCCGCGTATTTAAAGAGATTCTGGAAAAGAAATATGGAAAGGAAGAGGCTTCAAAGAGAATATATGCTACCACCGATAAAGCAAGAGGAGCTTTGAAGAATCTTGCCACAGAAGAGGGGTATGAGTCCTTTGTCGTGCCGGACGACGTCGGCGGACGTTTTTCCGTACTGACGGCAGTCGGCCTGCTCCCCATCGCAGTCAGCGGTGTGGACATCAACGAGCTGATGGAAGGCGCGGCAGCAGGAAGAAAGGCCGCTTTGGAAAATGATTTCGCGGAAAATGATGCAATGCAGTACGCGGCAGTCCGCAACATCCTCCTTCGTAAAGGAAAAACCGTAGAAGTTCTGGCGAACTATGAGCCAAGCCTGCATTATGTATCTGAGTGGTGGAAACAGCTCTATGGAGAGAGCGAGGGTAAGGACCAGAAGGGAATCTTCCCGGCATCTGTTGACCTGACAACAGACCTGCACTCCATGGGACAGTTTATTCAGGACGGCAACAGAATCCTGTTTGAGACCGTATTAAATGTGGAAAAATCCAGGGCGGAGATCGTGATGAACGAGGAACCGGTTGATCTGGACGGCCTCAATTATCTGAAAGGAAAGACCGTTGATTTTATAAATAAGAGCGCCATGAACGGAACCATTCTTGCCCACACAGACGGCAATGTTCCGAACCTCATGGTGAAGATTCCGGAGCAGAACGCATTTTATCTGGGACAGTTGTTCTACTTCTTTGAGTTCGCCTGCGGCGTGAGCGGATACTTACTCGGCGTGAATCCGTTCAACCAGCCGGGCGTGGAGAGTTATAAGCGGAACATGTTCGCGCTGCTCGGAAAACCAGGATATGAAGAAGAAAGAGAAGCATTGTTGAAGAGATTGTAAGAGGTTGTAGGAAGTTCTAAGATGACCGGCCATGCATGGATGAGACTGCATGGCCGGTTTTATGATGTTGTTGAATATGCACAAAAATAAAAATTAGATTGACACAAAATTGTGGGTTATGGTAAGATGTTATTAACAGAAAATAAAAAGAATAAAAATTTAATGCATAAGTATTTGAGAGCTTATATATATCCGAGATTGGTCGGATGTTTCTACTAACTACCGTAATAGTTAACTATAAGTTTTCATATCGTGAACGGATTTGGGTATGCAGTTCGTGTTGCAGGAAAACCAGGTCGGACAGATATGAAGCTTTGGAAGAACGGCGGTAGTTTTTGTTTTTATTATAACGATCCCAAACAGCGGACGGGCCTGCGGCCGACTGTTCAGAACCGTTACATTTTTTCAGATAAGGTTATGCATGAAGTTTTTAATGGGGGGTGGGAGAGTTTCGAAAATGGAGGAGCTTTAAGGAGCTGATTCGACTAGATCACAAGACACGAAAGAACAGGAGGAATGAACTATGGAGAACAATAATAATCAGGGCTTTTTGGAAAAGGTCTTTCACTTGTCGGAGAATCATACGGATGTAAAGACGGAGTTCATTGCGGGCGTTACGACATTTATGACGATGGCATATATCCTGGCGGTCAATCCCAATATCCTGAGCGCGTCCGGAATGGACGCGGGGGCCGTATTCACGGCGACAGCTTTGGCATCCCTTGTGGCAACTCTGTTGATGGCGGCCTTTGCGAATTATCCGTTCGTACTGGCACCCGGCATGGGGCTGAACGCGTATTTTGCGTATACAGTAGTCCTGCAGATGGGATATACCTGGCAGATGGCTTTGGCGGCAGTATTTGTGGAAGGTCTTATTTTCATTTTGCTGTCACTGACCAACGTGCGGGAGGCTATTTTCAATGCGATCCCCATGAACCTGAAGCATGCGGTATCCGTAGGTATCGGCCTCTTCATTGCGTTTATCGGGCTGCAGAACGCGAAGATCGTGGTGGACAGCGCAACATTGGTATCCGTGTATTCTTTCAAGGGCTCCATTGAGGCAGGAACATTTCAGGCAGAAGGGATCACGGTCCTGCTGGCTCTCATCGGCATCCTGCTGACGGCTGTCCTGGTTGTGAAAAATGTAAAAGGCAACATCCTGTGGGGAATCCTGGGCACATGGATTTTGGGAATCATCTGCGAGCTGGTGGGCCTGTATCGTCCGGATCCGGAGCTGGGCATGTTCAGTGTGCTGCCGGATTTCAGCTCAGGCTTCGGAATCCCGAGCATGGCGCCGACCTTCTTTAAAATGGATTTCAGCGGGATCCTGTCCCTGAATTTCCTGACCATTATGTTTGCGTTTCTATTTGTGGATATGTTTGATACGCTGGGAACGCTGATCGGTGTGGCATCCAAGGCGGATATGCTGGATGAGGACGGAAAGCTTCCGAAGATTAAGGGCGCTCTGATGTCTGACGCGGTGGGAACTTCCTTGGGCGCGGTATTCGGAACTTCTACAACAACGACTTTTGTAGAGAGCGCTTCCGGTGTTGCCGAGGGAGGACGGACCGGACTTACGGCAGTGGTATCGGCCGCGCTGTTCGGATTGGCGCTGTTCCTGTCTCCGATCTTTCTGGCGATTCCGTCCTTTGCGACGGCTCCGGCATTGATCGTGGTTGGATTTTTGATGATCACGTCCATTACGAAAATTGATTTCGCGGATTATACCGAGGCGCTTCCCTGCTATATCAGCATGATCGCAATGCCGTTCATGTACAGCATTTCCGAAGGGATCGCAATGGGAGTGATCTCCTATGTGGTGATCAACCTGCTGACAGGCCGCGCGAAGGAGAAGAAGATCAGCCTGCTGATGTATGTGCTTGCGGTGCTGTTTGTCCTAAAATATATTCTGATTTAGGAACTGCGTTATACGGCACTGCCGCGCGGAGTCTGGTACGGTAAATGCCGTGCGGTCGGAACGCGAAGATGCAATTGATATCTGAGGATCAGAACCGCCGGAGACATGGGAACACCTCTCCGGCGGCTTTTCCTGTCCTTTTTTCCCATTACATGCTTGCCTGAATCGAAAAAATATAGTACCATAGAGTTACATGTCACGCCTGATAAGGGCGCGGCCTGTAATTATAGAAAATACAAATGAAAAAATGTATTTTAGGCAGTGGCACTGTTTGAAGGCTGTCGATATACAAAGGAGTGAATACATATGCAGTATCTGGTTATAATGGGAATATTGATCGCTGTCGCGGTGATTTTGATCATTATCATCATCACAGCCCTGGTGAAGAGCCGTCAGGACGACGGGGAGAAGTATGAGGACGACGATGAAGAAGATGACTATGATGACGGATACGATGAGGAAGCTGAGGAAGCGCCCCGCCATATGAGTGAGGAGTATGATGAGCAAAGGGAGCCGGAACAGGAAGAAGGCCCGCTCATTGTAGGACAGGGCAGGCGTCCGCGGGAAGGCGCTCATGCGGAGGAAGGCCGGAACCGGCCGGGCGAAGAGCCGGGAGGGAGGCGGTCTTCCGAGAAGAAGCTCTGGAAGCTGGCTTTGGAGAATCTGACCACCTGGCAGAAATTCACGTTTATTTTTTATGAAAATCTCGGGATTGGAAGGGGACACAGTGTCCCGCAGCTTGAAAAGTTTCTGTCCATTGGAGACGACCCGAGGGTGTCAAAGCTGCACTGTGCAATCATCCAGAAGGAGGGTAAGCTCTACCTGAAGGACATGGGGTCCCGGAACGGAACCTACCTCAACGGCAAGCGGGTGACCCAGCCCGTACTGCTCCAGAGGGACGACATCATCGGGATGGGCGAGACTGAGATTGAGATACAGAGTATGATGAGAGAAAAATAAAATGCTGCTCGGTATGGAATGGCCTGTACCCGGCGGGAATCAGTGCAGCAGTTGGAGAAAATATCCAGCCCTTTGCCGGAGGTAATCGAAAAGGGGCTGGATATCGTTGTGTATCATCGTATGCGGAAAAGCAGCCGACAGCAGGCTTTTCTTACATGAAGTATGGAGGTTCTGTATGATAGGAAAAAAGATCCTGGCAGGGGCAATGGCGGCATTACTTCTTGCGGCATGTCCCGGATTAGAGAGTTGTGCAGAGGAAGGGCAGGAGACTCCCGCGGCGGAAGGCGCGGAAGCACCCCAGCCGGAAAAGACGCCCGAGGAGCTGGCTGCGGAGGAAGAAGCCAGAAAAAACGCGATTTATGAGATCGTACCTGACTCCAATAATCTGCCCGGATGGCCGGAAGGGCCGAAGGTCCATGCGGCGTCGGCCATTGTAATGGATATGGAGAGCGGTGCGGTTCTCTACGCAAAGGCGGCGGAGGAACAGCATTTTCCTGCCAGCATCACGAAGCTTTTGACTACGCTGGTAGCGCTGGAGACGGGGGAACCCGACGATACGGTGACGTTCTCGGAGGACAGCATCAGCTTTCTGGAGCCGGGGGATGCCAGTGTCGGAATGCTTGTGGGTGAGCAGCTCAGCCTCAATGACGCGCTGCATGCGGTCCTGCTTGCTTCGGCAAATGAAGTCTCCTACGCGGTGGCGGAGAATATGGGGATCAAGATGGGCGGGACTTACCAGACCTTCATTGACCGGATGAATGAGCGGGCCGTCGAACTGGGATGTACGGGTTCTCATTGGGTCAATGCCAACGGTCTGCATGACGATCAGCATTTTACAACGGCTCATGATATGGCGCGGATTGCAGCGGCAGTTTATCAGTATGAACCGTTCCAGCATCTGATGGGTTCGCTGGAATATACCATTGCGCCCACCAGTCTGAAAAATGAGCCCCGGACCTGCTGGCAGAATCACAAGATGCTCTGGCCGGAGAATGAATATTATTACGAATTTTGCCGGGGCGGGAAGACCGGATATACGGACCAGTCGGGAACAACGCTGGTGACCATGGCCGATAACGGGCAGATGCGCCTGGCGGCGGTGGTGATGGCAGATTACGGGGTACAGGCCTATGAGGACACCCGGGCTATGCTGGATTACGCGTTCGGCAATTTTACCAAGGTGACCATTGCGGACAAGGAGACGTCCGGTGATATTGAGACCTTTCAGGATGAGGGGGCATATGTGGTCCTCCCCGCGGGGGTTGATTTTACGCAGCTGGAATGTCAGATTTCCACGGCAGAAGGAGAGGCGGAGACAGAAGAGGTTTCCTTTGACCGGTGGATCGAGGTGCTGACTGCGCCGCCGGCTCCTCCGGCGGAGACTCCGGCAGAGGGAGAGCAGCCGGGGCAGGAAGGAACGGACGGGACTCCGGCAGGCGCGCCGGCGGATGGAGCGCAGCCGGGAGCCGAGGGAGCAGCGGATGGTTCTCAGCCTGGGGCCGAGGGAACGGCAGATGGTTCTCAGCCGGGCACAGAGGGATCACCGGCTGCAGACGGAGCGGTTCCGGCTTCTGCGGAAGGCGCGCGGCCGGGAACGGACGGAGTTGCTCCGGCCGGCGCAGAAGGCGCACAGCCAGGGACAGACGGGACGCGGCCGGAAGCAGGAAAGAGCGGAGATGCCTCCGGCAATCAGGGCTTATCCGGAACCGGGGAGAATCCGGACGATGTATCCTCCGGTCAGGACGGAGAAGATCCGGCGTCAGGAACAGCCGGGAACAAAGAGAATGATGCCGGGTCCGGCAGCGAAAGGGCCGGAACGATCGTTTATACCTATGCAGGCCAGGAGGCCGGTCATGCGGCAGTGGTTTTGAATCAGTCCTATTTTGGAGAGGGATCGGAAATAGAGTGGACGCCTGCGGACGGCAGCAAGAGGAAAAGCAAAGAAACTGCCCCGAAAAAACTGGGCGGGCTTTCCACAAGACAGATGATCATTGCGGGCGGAGTGGCAGTGCTGCTGGTTGTGATCGTGTGTGCAGGCATGAGCAGACGGAAGAGGACACAGGAGAGAAAAAGACGGAACCGGAAAAATAAGAAAACCTCTTGACTAATCCGCCTCTTCTACTTATAATATCTCTGTGGTAAAAAACTGAGAATACAAAAAGACCATGACGGAGACAGTAGGAAGAACTCTGAAGCTTCAAGCGAGCCGGAGATGGTGAGAGCCCGGTACAAGTAAGGTCTTTCTGAAGATCACTCCCGAGTTGCAGCAACCGAACCCCGGCATAGTTCCCAGTCGGTATACGAACCCCGCCGGACAGTAGGTGCTGACGGTATCCGCCGTTACCGGAATCCATACCTTACCGGACGAAGTCCGCCTGCCCCACAGGGGCATGTATTAAGGGATGCCCTTTGGGTATAAATGACAAAGAGGTCAGAACACCGTGTTTTACAGGAAACAGCATTTTCACTGTTTTCCCCGTCAAAAAGGACACCGGATCTGAACAGATGTTGTAACAGGTGGTATCAACGGAGCATACGCTTCCGTCCTATTACAGGACGGGAGCATTTTTGTTCTATAGGCAGTTTCTATGAATTTTCCGATAGAACAAAGACCTCCGGAGAGAGTGCTGTGCGTCATACAGGACAGATGCCGCGACGCGGCCGCCGCAGGTGCGAGTTTCGCAGGCGAAACTCATTTATATAATGAGAGAAAGGAAGGGAAGCAATGTATAAGAAAGTTTCTACGGATATGAATTTCGTAGAGCGTGAAAAAGAAGTCGAGAAGTTTTGGGCTGACAATGATATTTTCCGCAAGAGCATGAAGGGGCGGGAAGGCAAGCCCATGTATACGTTTTATGACGGGCCGCCGACGGCCAACGGCAAGCCCCACATTGGGCACGTGCTGACACGTGTGATCAAGGATATGATCCCCCGCTACCGTACTATGAAGGGATATGAGGTTCCGAGGAAGGCGGGCTGGGACACCCACGGCCTTCCGGTGGAGCTGGAGGTGGAGCGGGCTTTGGGCCTGGACGGCAAGGACCAGATTGAGGAATACGGTCTGGAGCCATTTATTGACAAATGTAAAGAAAGCGTCTGGAAATACAAAGGTATGTGGGAGGATTTCTCCGGCACCGTCGGATTCTGGGCGGATATGGATGATCCCTATGTGACCTATCACAATGACTTTATCGAGTCCGAATGGTGGGCGCTAAAGCAGATCTGGGACAAGGGCCTTCTGTACAAGGGCTTCAAGATTGTGCCCTACTGTCCCCGCTGCGGAACCCCGCTCTCCGCGCAGGAGGTAGCCCAGGGCTACAAGGATATCAAGGAGCGCTCCGCCATCGTCCGCTTTAAGGTGAAGGACGAGGACGCTTATTTCCTGGCATGGACCACCACGCCGTGGACCCTGCCCTCCAACCTGGGACTCTGTATCAATCCCAAGGAGACTTACGCTAAGGTATCCTGCGTGGACGGCTATACCTATTATATGGCGGAGGCCCTGCTGGATACGGTATTAGGACCGCTGGCAAAGGACGGAAAGCCGGCCTATGAGATGCTGGAGACCTATGTGGGAAAGGATCTGGAATACAAAGAGTACGAGCCGCTCTACCAGTGTGCGGCGGACGGCATCAAAGGCCAGCATAAGAAAGCATTTTATGTCACCTGCGACGAATATGTGACGCTGACAGACGGTACCGGCGTGGTGCATATCGCTCCCGCCTTCGGCGAGGACGATGCCAATGTCTGCCGGAAGTATGACATGCCGTTCGTGCAGCTTGTAGACGAAAAGGGAAATATGGCGGAATCCACCCCGTTTGCCGGATTATTTGTGAAAAAGGCAGACCCGGAGGTGCTCAAGGAGCTGGACGCAAGAGGGCTTCTGTTCGACGCGCCCAAGTTTGAGCACAGCTATCCCCACTGCTGGCGCTGCGACACCCCGCTGATCTACTACGCGCGGGAATCCTGGTTCATCAAAATGACCGCGGTCAAGGACGACCTGATCGCCAACAACAATACCATCAACTGGATTCCGGAGAGCATCGGAAAGGGCCGCTTCGGAGACTGGCTGGAAAATGTCCAGGACTGGGGCATCAGCCGCAACCGTTACTGGGGGACTCCCTTAAACATCTGGGAGTGCGAATGCGGACACATGCATTCGATCGGAAGCATCGAAGAGCTGAAATCGATGTCCGATCATTGTCCGGACGACATTGAGCTGCACCGCCCGTATATCGACGAGGTTACGATAAAATGTCCGCACTGCGGCAAAGAGATGCATCGTGTGCCGGAGGTGATCGACTGCTGGTTCGACAGCGGGTCCATGCCGTTTGCGCAGCACCACTATCCATTTGAAAATAAAGAGATCTTCGAGCAGCAGTTCCCGGCCCAGTTCATTTCCGAGGCCGTGGACCAGACCCGCGGATGGTTCTATTCCCTGCTGGCGATCTCCACGCTGATCTTCAACAAAGCGCCTTATGAAAATGTCATCGTCCTGGGCCACGTTCAGGATGAAAAGGGCCAGAAGATGAGCAAGTCCAAGGGAAATGCGGTAGACCCGTTTGACGCTCTGGAGAAGTACGGCGCTGACGCGATCCGCTGGTATTTCTACGTGAACAGCGCGCCCTGGCTGCCCAACCGTTTCCATGGAAAGGCTGTCATGGAAGGGCAGCGCAAGTTCATGGGAACCCTTTGGAACACCTATGCGTTTTATGTATTGTATGCCAACATCGACGGCTTCAATCCCTATGAGCACGGCCTGTCCCGGGAAGTGACCGGGGAGATCTGCGTTCCGGGCTATGACACGCTGGCAGTGATGGACAAATGGCTTCTCTCCAAGCTGAATACGCTTGTGAAGACGGTGGATCATGATCTGGAGAATTACCGGATTCCGGAAAGCGCCCGCGCGCTGCAGGAATTTGTAGATGATATGAGCAACTGGTATGTGCGCAGGAGCCGGGAACGTTTCTGGGCAAAGGGCATGGAGCAGGATAAGATCAATGCTTATATGACATTGTATACCTCGCTCGTGACCGTGGCAAAGGCAGCCGCGCCGCTGATCCCCTTTATGACGGAGCAGATTTACCAAAACATGGTATTCGGCATCAATCCGAAGGCGCCGGAGAGCGTGCATCTGTGTGATTTCCCGAAGGTGGATGAGGCATTGATCGATTCCGAACTGGAAAGCAACATGGAGCATGTGCTGAAGCTGGTTGTTATGGGGCGCGCGTGCCGCAATACTTCCAATATCAAGAACCGCCAGCCCATCGGTCAGATGTTTGTAAAGGCGGAATTTGAGCTGCCGGAATACTATCAGGAGATCGCGGCGGATGAGCTCAATGTAAAGAACATAAAGTTTACCCAGGATGTAAGGGACTTTACTTCTTATAATTTTAAGCCCCAATTAAAGACAATCGGGCCAAAGTATGGTAAAATGTTAGGAGGCATCCGGAAGGCGCTGGACAATCTGGACGGTAATACCGCTATGGATGAGATCAATGCCGAGGGATCCTTAAAGCTGGATGTGGACGGACAGGAGATCACCCTGTTCCGGGAAGACCTGCTGATCGAGACCGCGCAGGTGCCGGGCTTCGTATCGGAAAATGACAGCGGGATCACGGTCGTACTGGATACCAACCTGACGGAAGAGCTGTTGGAGGAAGGATTCGTCCGGGAGATCATCAGTAAGCTTCAGACCATGAGAAAAGAAGCGGACTTTGAGGTGATGGATAAGATCCGGGTGACCTACGAAGGAAGTGAAAAAGCAGAAGCAATATTTGCAAAACACGCAGAATCTATCGGCAGTGACGTACTTGCGGACGATGTCTCGAAGGCGGCTCCGGAAGGATATGTCAAGGCCTGGAAGATTAACGGGGAGGACGTTACAATCGGCGTCCGGAAAATGTAAGGATCAGCAGGAAAATGTTCTGCAGATTCTAAGCCACAAGAGGGCAGCCCTGGCGAGATGTACACCGGGTATTACGGTTCCTGGCGTACACGGGTATATTTTTATACGGACAGAGCACTCAGAAAGGGTGGTGACAGACCATGTTGGAATGGGTATTCGGAAAAAGTGAGAAGGAGAATGCAGACAGAGAAACGAAAATCAGAGAGACTGATAAGGGAGGTAACAACAGACCAATGAGCAGAAAAAGATTTGACAAGGAAGCATTTAAGGAAGCAGTAAAGGATAATGTAAAAACACTTTACAGGAAGAAGATCGAGGAGGCATCCCAGCAGCAGATCTTCCAGGCGGTCAGCTATGCGGTGAAGGAAGAGGTCATCGACGACTGGCTGGCGACCCAGGACGCATATGCGACAAACAAGGATGCAAAAACGGTGTATTATATGTCCATGGAGTTTCTGATGGGGCGTGCCCTGGGCAATAACCTGATCAATCTGACTTCCTATCCGGAGGTGAAGGAAGCGCTGGAGGAAATGGGCCTGGATCTCAACGTTATCGAAGACCAGGAGCCGGATCCGGCGCTTGGAAACGGCGGACTCGGAAGGCTGGCGGCATGCTTCCTGGATTCTCTGGCAACCTTGAATTATCCCGCTTATGGGTGCGGTATCCGTTACCGCTACGGTATGTTCAAGCAGAAGATCCGCGACGGCTACCAGGTAGAGGCGCCGGACAACTGGCTCAAGGAAGGCTATCCATTTGAACTGCGCCGTCCGGAATACGCAAAGGAAGTCCGTTTCGGCGGAACCGTCCGTTTTGAGAAGGATCCCCAGACCGGAAGGGACAAATTTATCCAGGAGGGATTTGAGTCTGTACGCGCCGTGCCTTATGATATGCCCATCGTCGGTTATGGCAACCACGTAGTCAATACCCTGCGCATCTGGGATGCGGAGGCGATCACAGATTTCCAGCTTGCTTCCTTTGACCGGGGCGATTATCACAAGGCGGTAGAGCAGGAGAACCTGGCAAAGAATATCGTGGAGGTCCTGTACCCCAACGACAACCATTATGCGGGAAAAGAACTGCGTCTGAAACAGCAGTATTTCTTCATTTCCGCAAGTCTGCAGGCTTTGATCGCGAAGTTCAAGAGAGAGCACGGCGACGACCTGAGCAAGCTTCCGGAGAAGGTGGTCATCCAGATGAACGATACCCATCCGACCATTGCGGTTCCGGAGCTGATGCACCTTTTGATCGACGAGGAGCACCTGAACTGGGAAGAGGCATGGGAGATCACAAGCAAGACCTGTGCGTATACCAACCACACGATCATGGCAGAAGCGTTGGAAAAATGGCCCATTGACCTGTTTTCCAGACTGCTTCCGCGTATTTACCAGATCATCCAGGAGATCGACCGCCGCTTCGTAGAGGAAGTACGCGCAAAATATCCGGGAAATGATGAGAAATTGAAAAAGATGGCGATTCTCTGGGACGGCCAGGTACGCATGGCGAACATGGCTATTATTTCCGGATTCTCTGTAAATGGTGTGGCAGAGCTCCATACCGATATCCTGAAGAACCAGGAGCTGAAGGATTTTTACGAGATGATGCCGGAGAAGTTCAACAACAAGACCAACGGAATCACCCAGAGACGTTTCCTGGCTCACGGCAATCCGCTCCTTGCGGACTGGATCACCGGCCGGATCGGGGACAGCTGGATTACGGATCTGTCTCAGATCGCAAGGCTGAAGCCATTGATCAACGACGAACAGGCAAGACGGGAATTTATGAATATCAAGTACCAGAACAAGGTCCGTCTGGCAAAATATATCAAAGAGCACAACGGGATCGACGTGGATCCGCACTCTATCTTCGACGTGCAGGTGAAGCGGCTGCATGAGTATAAACGCCAGCTTCTGAACATCCTCCATGTGATGTACCTGTATAACCAGATCAAGGAGCATCCGGAGATGTCTTTCTATCCAAGGACATTTATCTTCGGCGCAAAGGCGGCGGCAGGATATGAGCGCGCAAAGGAAACGATCAAACTGATCAACTCCGTGGCAGAGGTCATCAACAATGACCGGAGCATCAACGGCAAGATCAAGGTGGTATTCATTGAGGATTACCGGGTATCCAATGCGGAGATGATCTTTGCGGCAGCGGATGTCAGCGAACAGATCTCCACTGCATCCAAGGAAGCGTCCGGTACCGGAAACATGAAGTTCATGCTCAACGGCGCTCCGACTCTGGGAACCATGGACGGAGCCAACGTAGAGATCGTGGAAGAAGTGGGCATCGAGAATGCGTTTATCTTCGGTATGCGGTCCGAAGAGGTCATCCGTTACGAGAACCACGGCGGCTACAACCCGATTGATATCTATTTCAGTGATTGGGAATTAAAGCGCGTGATCGACCAGCTCATGGACGGCACCTACGCTCACGGCGACCACAACATGTACAAGAACCTGTACAACTCACTGCTCAATACGCAGTGCACACCGCGGGCGGATATGTACTTCATTCTGAAGGATTTCCGGGCATATGCGGAAGCGCAGAAGCGTGTGGAGGAAGCATACCGCGACGAGCACAGATGGTCACGCATGGCCATGATGAACACTGCGTGCTGCGGCAAGTTTACATCCGACAGGACGATCGAAGAGTATGTGAAGGATATCTGGAAGCTGAAAAAGGTAAAAGTGACAGTGGAAGAATAAGGAATAAAGGATATAGGGGAAAAAAGCTGCCGAGAGGCAGCTTTTTTCCTTTAAGATTCTACCGGAGATACCAGAAGGCTCAGTACATTTCCAGCCTTATCAGGAATGGAAACGGTGATGGGATCCTTTGGGATCGTGTAGGAAATGATCCCCTCCTTCTCATCCGCCGACTCCGTCTCGATTTCCTTCCCATCGGAACCGACCGCGGTGATTCCTTCATAATCAATCCCCGAATAAGGATCTCTCAGCACCAGATACACGATGCCGTTCTCACTGTAAGAGCGCACAAGCGCGGGCTTTTCCGTATCAATGTAAGCCACCTCATATTCCTTCGAGACGATCTGCCCATTTACGGAAGTCACTTCCACGGTCAGGGTTCCGTTTTCCGATACATGCAGCAGATAACCTCCCGTCTCCGATCGGCTCATGGGAATCGAATTTCCGTTGATCTCGGCAGAAATATCCCTTGTAGGGAGGAAGCTTTTGACCTCCACCTGATAGGAGGCGCTTGCGGTATAATCTACATCAGTTCTCTCAACAGAAACAGCCGGCTGAAAGAACATGACCGGAAGCAGGATCAATATCACCAGGATCCCATAGGTGATCATGCGGACGATCCGGAACTTTGACTTTTTATAATTGGACCACCCTTCCAGCACTTCCACAGGAACCGTACTGGGCGACAGATCACATGCTGCATAGACGCTGTTGAGCAGTCCGTTTGCGGCATGATGGTCGAGCGTATGCATCGGATCAGGACTTGGATTCCTCTTTTTCATTGATGTGCGCCTCCTTCCTCAAAATCTCCAAGAAATCTGCGGAGCTTTTCATAGCCCTTGGTGAGATAGCGCTTGACGGAGCTTTTGCTGCAGTCCATGGCAAATGCGATCTCGTCAAGGCTCATACTGTGATAATATTTCATCAAAATAGCCTGCGATTCCCGCTTCGGCAAGGCCTTGACCTGTTCAAAGAGCTCCAGATTCTGGCTGTAAGTATCCAGAGGGCTTTCTGATTCTGCCGAAGAGCCCGAAAGCGCCTGGGAAGCCTCATCCAGACACAGCTCATTTCGATTGCGGCTGTTCTTCTCGTTCATGTCAAAGCACAGGCGGAAATTGATCTGGTTCAGCCAGGAGGTAAAAAGCTCCGGATTCTTAAGTAGCTTAATGTGCTTCAATACAAGGATATAAAGTTCCTGCAGGATGTCTTGGGCCAGGTATTGGTCCTTTACAAACCGGCAGGCGAACCAGTACTGTTTCTGGTATGTAGCTGTATAAAGCTCCGCAAACGCATCGGTATCTCCATCCTGGATCCTCTTGACCAGGGAGGAGAGGTAATCATAATCTAACTCAGCCATAAAATGTTCCTCCTACCGGCGATCCGTATTCTGATAAATCCGTTGGTTGGCAAGCGAGATCAGATCCGTGATACTGTCCAGATGTTCCTCGCTGTTCAGGGCGGATCCGGCACGGAACTTCAAAGGGGCGGCGTTCAGCCTGCAGTTATGCTCTTCTACCTTTCTGGTGACATCATCCAGGAAATGATTTAGTTTCTCGGGGCCGCATTCCTCAAACAAAGCAAGAAATTTATTTCCTCCGTTCCTGCCGACAAATCCGGTCGAATGTGCGGAGGAAGTCAGGATAATGGAAAACTGCTTTAAAAGTTCATTTCCCTGGGCGTGGCCGTAGCTGGAGTTGACGTCCGACAGGTTTGTCAGGTCAATCATCATGCATCCGATGTGTTCCGGCAGCTTGGAATCTACATATTTTTCAATCAGAACATCACAGCTGAAACGGTTGGGGAGACCAGATACGGAGTCGGCGTAAGCAGCTTCATAAAGCCCGTGGTAGCTTTGCTTGCTGGACTTGAGATAGTCGAAATCCAGCAGCAGGAACAGGTAGACCAGAACCAGCAGGACCCAGATCAGAGCAAACAGGACCGTAGCCGGGCCGGAGGAAAATACGAATTGCTTCACTTCATCCTGCGTCAAAAAGTAAATGCACGCCAGCGTAAGTACCGTAAACACTGACAGTTGAACGATTTTCAGGCTGCTCAATTTTTTCATGGTAAACAAACCTCCCTGATATCACTTTTACTTAGTGCAAAAGTATAACACAGAATTGTCGGATAGTAAAAACAATTTTTTTAGAAAATATTCAAAAAGGGGAAAGCCATTGAAGAAAATGGAGGAACTTATAACGGCGCAACCTATCTGGCTTGCTTCGAAAAGATCGATTATAACTATACAGTAAAATATGTAGATGAAAATAATGAGTCAATCGCAGAAGATAAGATTGGAGAAAACCAGACTTATGAAGCAGAAGTGACAGAGGAAGCACTTAAAATTGAAGGATATGTACTTGACGATGATGAGACTAAGACTTTAATAATTAGTGATGATGAAGATGACAATGTTATCATCTTCAAATACGCAGCAGATTCCTTATCTGATCCTGACAAAGACGATGATCCGTCCATACCAGGAGATGGTATTCCGGATAAGTATCAGATCAGGGTGAACTTTGCAGCAGTTAACGGAACAGTCAGCTTCGGTTCTACAGTAGTAACAAAATATGTGGCAGATGGTACACCGGCTGAAGATGGCACAGCAACATTAACGGCTGCCCATATTCCTGCAACCGCGCCAAATGAAGGTTACGGAAACGGCACATGGGATAAGGAACCTATAGCTGGAACTACAGTTGTTGCAAATGGCGAAACTCTTACAATTACTTACGTTGCAAATACACCTGATGACCCGGACGACCCGGATACGCCGGATACCCCGGATGACCTGGATACGCCAGACGATCCAGATATGTCCGACACTCCAGATACGCCCGATACTCCGGATACACCAGATACGCCTGACACCCCGGATACGCCCGATACACCAGATACGCCTGACACCCCGGATACGCTCGACACGCCTGACACTCCGGATACCCCTGCAACCCCTGACACCCCGACCCCGGCACCTCCGGTCCCGGTAGTCGCTCCGACACCTTTTATGGCACCGCCCGCACCGGTTACACCGCCGCCGGCATTGACAAACGTAGTGACTCCGGTCACCCCGCTTGCGGCGCCCACAGTACAGAATCTTGCTGACACGGTAGCAGAGGTTCAGGAGATGGTAGACGCTGCTGACCCGGACGTACCTTTGGCAAACAATTTGCTGGAAAATGAGCACATTTGCTGTATCTTCCACTTCCTGGAAATGTTCCTGGCGGGCATTCTGATGATCTGCTACACGAGTAATGCGAAAAAACGTCAGAAGAAGATTTTCGCGCTGCGGGAAGAACTGGAAGTTGAAAAGACAAAGAGGGGCATTTTATAAAAGGAGACAATTATATGCAGTTATACAGTTTTGTACACGATACGTTTGGTGTATGCTTCTGGACCGCTCCTGCAGCCATTACTGCGCTGCTTATGGTAGTCATGGGTCTTGTGCATGGGTACAACCAGAAGAAACGCGATAAAGATTTTGAAAAAGATCTGGAAAAAGAAATAGACGGATCAAACTCTGCGGCTGAAAAAGCCGCAGGGGTATGAAATGTGTTATCCCCAATTAGTAGGAACAATACAGCTTTCTGGCGGGCGGCGGCACGTCAAGAAATATATATGGAGTTTTTAAAGAATCCCCCGGAGCAGGGGAGCGGTCAGCCTGTGACCTGCTCCACTTCCGGTATGGGTTTGAGATTAAAATGAATTTCGATAGAAAAGTGTCTTGTTTTGTCGCTGTCTATGGTTTCATGGACAACGATTTCTTTAATCAGGCGGTTTAAGGTGGAAGCGTCCAGTCCGGTGATGTCCTTATATTCCTGTATGGATTCCACCCACTGCCTTGCGTCCACGGCAAGCCGGATTTCATCGGCAAGGTGTTTCCTGATTTTCTCGACTTTAGCCTTTAATTCCGCCTGTTCTTTCTGTGTCTTTTCCAGAAGGAGATTGAAGTTTTCTTCTGTGATTCGTCCGGCTACCATGTCCTCATAGAGCCGTAATACCATCTTTTCCAGCACTTCAATCCGTTCTTCGTCTTTAGCAAGGGCGCATTCCATCGCTTCCCGCTGATTTCCCCCTCCTGTTCGCTGTGTTTTGCGTTGTGATAGCCTTCATCAGAGAGATAGAAACGGAACTGTTCCCCCTTAAAGCCGACAAAGCAATCCTTCTGTACTTCCAGTGTAATCATGTGGCGGGTTTCCGGTCGGAACCGTTCTTTTCCTGACAGGTCATGCCCCTGCATAATCGGCTCCGGTATCTTTTCCAGTTTTCGGATGGCGTTCTCCACGATTGCCTTGGTCAATATATCTTTTATCACCGGCACGATTTCTTTCATGCCCGCAAGGGTTTCCACCTTGGTCGGTGCGGCATACTGGTAGATAATATCCAGCTCGCTTTTTGAAAATTTCATTCTGTGTCCTCCTTCCGGTTTTCGGTAAGAACCTGTGCTACAAGACGCTTCGTGTCGCCCCGGTGGAACAATACTTTTAAGATGGTGCTGACCTGCTCGTCCGTCACGGATTCCGGATGGGGGAGATAGCTTTCCAGCATTGCCCCTCTGGTGCAGAGCCGGTGCGTCCGTTCCTTTCGGTTCAAAGTCTTTATCTGGTGTTCCAGCATTTTCTCCTTATGCTGCGCCCGCCGCAGTCTGGCTTCGGTCTTTTCAATCTCCTGATTCAGTTTTTCCAGCTTCTCATTCACGGGCAGCGTCCTCCCTGGGGAGCAGGATATACATATGACTGACTTCCCCGATTCCCTGACGGACACGCATAATCATCCCGGCCTGTTCCAGCTCGTTCAGGGAACGCTTGCGGGTCTGGGGGCTTCGGGAGAGTGCCGCCGCTATTTCCATGACGGGGAAGCGGATGAACAGAATCCCGTTGCTGTCCTCGGTTCCTTTTGTTAGGATTTCACCCAGCAGGCGGGCGTACATAACCTTTGCCGTATTGCTGACCGGCAGCCGGAGCATTGCCTTGGGGGAGCGGCATACAGGGCGGCAGGGGCGTACTGGCTATCATAAATTCACCATTCATTAGGTGGTGTCCTCCTTTTGGCTCGTTTGGATTGGTAACGGGGGCAGTCGATCATGACAGCCCGGAAACTCTGCTTGCCACTCATGCTGGCATTTCCGGCAGAGTCCGTTGTAGCTTCTGCGCCCCCGGTCGTTTAAGAAGAAAGCAAACTCTTTTTTCAACTTCTTTGACATTCTCGGCATAGTGCCTCCTTCATAGAAAAACCGCCCGATTCAGCAGTAACAGCCGGAATGGACGGATAGTGTTTTTTTGTGTAGCGTTTCGGGGTGATTTTCAAGGGAAATACAGCCGTAGAGCCGCCCTAAAATCCCCCTTGGTATTACGGACAGGGCAGACTATGTCCTGTGAGATTGTTGTGTTTCGGTATCGTTTCGGTGTTCATTTTTGCCGGTTCCTTCTGCTGTCGTTCCTGCCTCCTCCTTGGCGGCGTTTCGCTCCGCTTGGTACGCTCGTTGCGGTCAGGGTTCCTCCGTTTCCCTGCCGGAAGTCGTTGCGTTACATCGCCGGGGAGCATATCCCATACAGGCCGGACATTCGATTGGAATAATCCATCGATGAACTGCCTATATCATAGGACATTTTTGTACCCTGTGCCGTATGTCCACAAAGTAGGAATCAAGCCCGAAATCCGAAAATTTCCACGATTGTGGAATGAATGTGGTATAATTAATAAGGAAAGCATCTGATTCATCGAACAAAAAAAGCAGGGGAAAACCTGCTTTGAATCTGATGATTTC
>QXWX01000007.1 GCA_009911175.1 Lachnospiraceae bacterium
TGTACCAGATTGCGGAAATATTTTCTGACAATTCATTATGTAATTGCAATGTTTTGAGAAACAATTCTTTGAATTGACAGAAAATTTTTTGATAATACTACGTTAGAGATAGTGTAACATAATAGGATAACGTACGCAAGCCATTGCGAAGCAATTTGGTACAATGGTTCTGTTGCGGCAGGCTGGCCGCAGGAAAGGGGAATAAGGGAATATGAAAGGGGCTACCACAATTCAGGAACGGCTGAAGGATTTACGGGTGGAGCGGCATTTGAAGCTGGAAGAGCTGGAAGCGGCCACTGGTATTTCAAGCTCGGCTCTCGGAAGCTATGAAAATGATAAGAACAACAATAAAGAAATCAACCACGGGAGCCTTTTGAAGCTGGCAAAGTTTTATGGTGTATCTGTGGATTATATCCTGTGCCTGACAGAGAACAGGGAGCAGGCCAACACGCCTTTATCAGAACTGCATTTGAGTGATGAAATGGTTGCGCTTCTGAAAAGCGGCCGGATTAACAACCGCCTGCTGTGTGAACTTGCCACCCACAAGGATTTTATAAAGTTTCTGGCTGACATTGAGGTTTATGTGGATGGGATTGCTTCCATGCAGATTCAAAACCTCAACTCCCTTGTTGATACTGTCCGGCACGAAATAATAGAACGCTACCGCCCAGGAGAAGATGACCCGCACCTCCGGATTTTACAGGCTGCACACATTGAGGATGACGAATATTTCAGCCACATGATACAGGACGATATAAGCGCAATCGTCCGTGACATCCGTGCCGCACACAAGTCTGACAGTGAGAGTGCGCTGCCAACTACCATTGCAGAAGAATTGAAGCAGGATTTAGAGGATGTCGCAAATTTCAAGGGAAGCCCCCTTGAAAAGCAGGCTGCGCTTTACTGCAAGCAGCTGGGTATCAATTATAACAAGCTGTCTGATGTGGAGTTCCGGCAGCTTGTACATATCCTTGAAAAATCGAAATTCTTCAAAAGCTATGTCAGCCAGAGAAAAAAGCGTAAATGAAAACTGCCGTTGTGGGAATGGGCGTTCTTACAATGGCAGTTTTGGATAGGTATATATGATTTTTAAAGATGCCTGAATTATCAGCCTGTTTGAAAAAGCTCTACACTGTATTTGTCAGGATTATCTTTGTCGATATAAACATTCGCATATAAATCTTCTTTTCGCTTAAATGGTGACAAAACATAATAGTTACTTACCGCTTTGTGTTCTTTACCCTCATAAATAAACCGACAGACTATTTTGCAACTGACGTAGTTTGCTACTCTAATCCAGACTGCCGGAATCATGTCCTCTATTTCACAGTCCATACAAATACCTGAATATTTCAGAGTCTTTAATTTTTTCTTGTCATAAGCCACTTTACTTATTGAAGCCAAAAATAATATTAACCATACAGAAGCATTGATTAACATAGCTTTCAATATAGTTGAATTTAAAAAATTCCCAACAAGACCAATAGCTAATTCAGTCACGGCTACAAATAAAGTGACATTAGCACATATGGAGAATACATTTTTTACAGGCTTAAAATTAGCAATCTGTTTTTCTTTAAAAAGCTTGGAAATATTTTCTTCCGCTTTTCCTTTGTATTCCTCCGCTGATATATGCTCTCCCGAAAAAAGCTCATTCAAACTAATACCCAGAACATCGCACAAAGGCTGTAAAAGCGACACATCCGGCATTCCTCTTCCGTTTTCCCATTTAGAAACTGCCTGATTGGTAATCCCTAAAGTTTCTGCAAGCTGCATTTGTGTCAGATTTTTTTCTTTTCTACACTGTGCAATAAATGCTCCTATTCTTTTCTGATCCATACAATAAATCTCCTTTGCTATATTTGTGACCGCAGTATATCAAAAAGAGAATCTATTTAGAACATATTAAGCGTTGATTCAATAGTAAACGCTTAGTTGAGCGTCACAAATTCAGTTATTGCCTGTCGAAACAGTACAATTTTCTTCACGCTCCAACTGTATCACATCTGAAATGTCACAATCTAATGTTTCACAAATTTTTGTCAGTGTTTCCATACTGATATGCTTCCCTTTTCCCATGTTGGCAATTATATTTGTGGTCAGTCCAGCGGCAAGCCTTAAATCCTCTTTCCTCATGTTGCGCTCTATCAGCGTGTGCCAGAGCGGTTTGTAACTGATGTGCATGTTTCTCCCTGCCTTTCTGCCCCGGATGGGCGTTTATACCCATTATATCAGGATTCTTGCTAACTCACAAATATTTCTTGATAGTATCGCCGGTTCCGTCTGGATTGTGCTTTTCCTTTCCTCTTTTGATTACCTCTAATTAGCCATGACCCGGCTGACAGCAGAAGGAGGAAACGGAAATGTCATATATTTTAGAACATACAATACTTGGCTTTTGCTGGTGGGATCTCCCAGCGCTGCTTGTATTAGCCGGCGTTGCAGTTTATTTCTTCATGAAAAACCGTAAACGGAAGGAAGAAGAAAAGGATCTGGAAGACCAGCTGTCTGATCTGTATGCAGACGCGGCGGTAGAAGCAGAGAGAAATGGATGATCCTTCGGAACAACAGCGGACAGCCTGCTGTTTCGAACAGAGGTGAAAATGATGGAACGGCATTTTATGCCTGAAAATGAATGATAGCGGAAACCTGCCGATGGCAGGTTTTCTGTGTATAAAATCCATCGGAAGAGGTATTGGTCATGGATATGGATGAAATCAAACAGAGGGTACTCGAGGACGTGGATCCGCCTTCACGAAAGAAAAAACGCAAAAGAATCATCCGCGTGATGATTCAGACGCTGATAGAATTTATTTCTATTATTGCGGTCATTTTTCTTGCGTTCCAATTCATATGGGGAATCGGAACGGTGGACGGCATGTCCATGTATCCGACGCTGCATGATGGAGACAGGGCAGTTTACTACCGGCTGGAAAAGGACATTGCAAAAGGGGATGTGGTCGTTCTCGACAGACAGGAGGACGGGATCTTTATCAAGCGTGTGGCTGCGGTAGCCGGGGACACGGTCAGCATCCAGGACGGCAGTCTCTATGTGAACGGCCGGGAATGCGTCATCGAATCTGCGGCAGGCAAGACCATTGTCCCGGACAGCGGCATCGAGTACCCTCTGCGGCTGGGGGACAAGGAAGTATTTGTCATCGGCGACAACCGGGAAAATTCAGAAGATTCCAGACACTTCGGAGCAGTCAAAACAGAAGAGATCAAAGGAAAGGTGCTGTTCTATTTCGGAAAGATGGACCAGTAAATGAGGAGGGAAAGTGATGATAGACAGAATCAAAGAAAAAAATATTGTATTAAGGATTGCGGCAATCGTGATGCTCATAATAAACGGAATATCACTGGTCACGGCTCTACTTATGTTTGCGGGGAGCGCCGACTTAAACGCAAAGGCAGCCGCGCTCGGCATCGAAGGCGTACCTGTCAGCATGTATCTGACCGCAATCTTCGGCGCGCTGCTCTATGTAGTCATCGGGGCGTTTGGCCTACTGGCAAGAACCCGCAAAACGTTGCTGACCGCAGGCATAATCGTCATGGCAGTCTGTGTGGTGGGTATCCTATATAATATAGTAAGAACAGGTTTTAACATCTCCTATCTGCTGGGGATCGTCGTCCCGGCCGTATTTTTATATGGCGCCTGGAAGCAGCCGGAAGAGCAGGCGGGGGCGGTAGAAGCTGTCGCTTCGGAGACGGAAGAGCCATAGAGTATGAGACCATTCTTTAGAAAAAGGGACTGTCGGTAAATACGGTTTGTCTGCAATATATTGTTGTAAGATTTGGTGAATCACAGCAACATATTGTAGTTATACGGTCATTTATCGACAGTCCCTAAATTGGAAAGTAAATGATTTACCCTCCTTTAAATACGATCAGATTATTTCTTTTTCACACGAATCTGTTTTACATATACAGTTCCCATCACTGCGGCAGCAAAGATCATCAAAACCATATACAGCAGGATCGTACTCTGATCCCCGGTTTTCGGGCTTACATTCGTGGATGTGCCGGCAGCTGCCTTGCTCCATCCAACAGAAATAGGTGACAGCCCGTGTACGGTAAAGGAAATACCTGCGGATGATTTCGTGATCACACCGCTTTCCGGGAATGTCTCAATATGTCCTGCGGGGAAGCCGTTCATACTCTTTGTGAACAAATGGCTTGCAACAAAGTTATATGTACTGTCGGTTCCTGACGGATAAGGTACGGTAACCGTAACACCCTCTGCCGGGAAATTCTCCGCGCTTACATCCTGCCATGTGCCATTTGCATAAACCTGCAGAGCAACATCATAAACCCTGATATTGTCATTGGAAATGCCTTTGGCTGTGAGGCTGCTCCGAATCTGACTTTCAATTTTCTGCGGCGTATTCAGCGTATCGTTGCCTGCAAGCTCGGCAGGAACTTCAATCGCGCTGCGCACCTCCAGACGGTAATTGTTCTGGTCGGAGGGGCTTGTCTCAACTGCCCAGATTGTTGTCGGCGTTGTCTGAGTGCTTGTGTTATCTCCAGTCTGATTGCCTGAGGCGCTGCCGGAACTGCTGCTTCCGGGCTTGCTGCTGGGCTTACTCGGCGTGGTTGGTTTGCTCGGCCGATTTGGCTTGTTGGGCTTGTTATCGTCAGGATTGTCCGTACCGGGCTTATCGGTGGGATCATCTACAACCGGGTCCTTGGTGGGATCGTAAGGAGTGGTTGACAGCTTTAAGATGCTTTCACCGTAGTATGAGATCTGACTGGGATCATATACATAGCTGATAGTACGAGACAAAGCAAATGCATATGTTCCATTCCAGGCGCCGCTGGAAGGAATTGCCATGAACAGTTTGTCCGGAGCACCGATCGAACCTTCATCACAGTTGGTCACATCAACCAGATAATTGTTGCTGCCGATGGAAACAATATTCCACATATGTCCACCTGCGCCAGTTCCGCCAGCCATTTGGCCTGTGACAGTATAGCATTTTGCATTCTTAAAAGTAGACAGGTCACAAAGGTACTGGAACGCTTTGGAATAACCTTCGCAGACGACTGGTTTGCCTTCAAATACAGAAACCATCTGCCATGGTTCGTTTGTACCGCTGTAACTGTCTGAGGCGGCATCATGATTATAACTTGTCATTTCGCAGATTGCATTCTTATATGCAAGCAGCTTTTCATAGTCTGACTTGCCGGCATTGGCATCTACAATCGCCTGCGCTTTTGCTAAAGCGGTGTTAGCGGAATTGATTTTTGTAGTATCTAAAGTGTAAAGATTGTCAGCGCTTACTCGATACTCCGGTGAAACTACAAACCTGAAAACCGCAGATCCTGTTACTGCTGTATCAGTTATACTATAGTTACCAGAAAAGGAAAATCCCCCCTGAGTAGTAGCGTCCTTATACGACTTGTCAAACCAGTATAAATCGTTTTGATATGTGATCAACAACGATTGAAACATTTCATTACTTTTGGCTTTTATTTCCTCAAAAAGGAGAGACACATCATCAGCATTGGAACCGGTATAGATAAGATTAAACACATCAATCTCAGTGCTTGTACGAGTTCCTGCGGCAATTTTTTTGATTTCTTCTGCCAGATAATCAGATACAGTATTTACAATAGAAGTTTTTTTATCTGCAACTAACTCTGCTGGCTGTCCATCGTCTTCAATAGGATTTATGCCTGTTTCTGCTAATGTAGTAAAATACTCCTGCAATGTATCTACTGTCTCTCTAGCACTTTCAGGCAAATATTTCTTTTTTGCATTCAAGTCCGCTACTGCTGTAGCGATAATTTCTACTTCGTCCCGAATGGTAATCTGATCTTCGAATGACTTGCCTTTAACCACTTCAAGTGAAGGCAAGCTGTTAACCGCATTCAATACTTCCTGTACTTCAGGATCTATGGGCATAATATTTTCCTGCGCTGGACCATTCGGGTCATCCGCTAAATCCGTTGCGGACACAGACAACACAGCAAAATTCACATTACTGATAATCATTCCTGCCGCCAGAACGATTCCCAGCTTCTGCCTGAATCCGCATTTTTGTTTCTTCATGGTTCTTTTACTCCTCCTCTATCGTTTTTTGAGATAATATTTCATTATTAATAGTACCATTTCTGAGGATAATGTCAAGCAGAATCTGAATAATTTTTCCGTATGAAAAAGCCCAATTTACGGTATTAACTGATTTAAAACATATTCCAACCGCACAGCTGGAACATATTTATATATCGTGAATGCAGGTAATATGACATTTATTATAGATTAAAGCCCCAAACTGTGATAAAATAAAAAAGCATTGTTGTTAAACCAGCAGACAGGAGGAAACTATGAAATACTACAATATGAATGATTATTACGATTACAGCAGCCCCTACATGGAGTCAACGCTGATCGGCATTATGATGATTCTTTTCATTATAATGCTCGTATGTGCCATCTTCGCGCTGCTCAGCTACATATTAAAAGGCATTGGGATGTATACGATGGCGAAGCGCCAGGGTATGGACTATGCATGGCTGGCGTTTATTCCATTTGCAAGGACATACCTTCACGGAGAACTGGCCGGAAGCATCCGCCTCAAAAATAAAAGCATCCAGAATCCGGGGATCTGGCTTTTAGCCCTCCCGTTCCTTTACGGAGCAGTATCTTCCTTATTAAATGCGATCCTGTGGTTTGTAGGAGTCGGCTCCATGACCAAAATATTTCAGAGCGCCTTTTTGCCCTACGGACGGGTGAACCTGAGCGGAGGCGCTGTTATGGGAATCGTAGTGCTGGTTCTGATATTCTCAGTAGTCAGCTTAGGATATACCGCGGTTTACAAGACCTTTGGAGTATTAGTGAACCATCAGATTTTGGAGCGCTTTACGACGAAAAATATGTCCATTGTACATGCGGTATTGAGCACAATGATTCCGCTCTACGAATCCATCTGCTTTTTCGTGATGCGCAACCATCCCTTCAACCCGGGAATGGAACCGCCCGCGCCGCGGCCGTTTATGCAGTCTCCACCGCCGGATACATATTACAGGGGACCGGTCCCGCCGCCGGAGCCGCCGGTTTCGCCAGTCCCGCCAGCCCCATCGGTCCCGCCAGTCCCGACGGTTCCGCCAACCCCATCGGTTCCACCAGCCCCGCCGGTATCACCGATGGGAGAAAATTACGGAGACTCTCCCACGGCGCCGCCGATGCAGGAGAATTTTGACTTTGGGATCCATTCGCCGAATATGGAAAGCAATGGAATTGCGGAAAATATATCTGCCCCGAAGGCGGAAGCTTCCGAAGAGACATCCGAAGCCAAACCGGAATCTCCGGTGAATTTTACGTTACCGGAGCAAGAAAATAAGGATTTTTGGAGCTGACCGGTAATCTTTTGCCATATTAAGAAATCTTTTATTCATATAATTGGAATATTTTAGGACAGTCCCTCATATCATATGATATGGAGGACTGTTTTTATGAGACAAAGAGCAACGTGGCAGAAGCTGAAAACATTCGGTTCCTTTTGTCTGATCATGCTTCTGCTTCCCTATATTGTCACGGTATTTGTCCACGGAAAAGATTTTGAATCCCTTGGAAAGAAGGAAGAAGTATACGTAAATGTTAAAAAACCGAAAGCTTCGTCCGGCCTGTCTCAGCTGCAAAACAAGTCCGGCACAATAGAGACAAATGCTGCCGAAAATGTTTCCGGCGCATGGTACGGTCAGGAGGACCGGGAACCAGAAACAGAGATCGTGCAGGTCCCATGGGAAGAATATTTCATCGGTATTATGGGAAAAGAGATTCCTGCGGATGCGGAAATGGAACTCTTAAAAGCACAGGCCGTACTACTCCGTACCAAGCTCTATCAGGAACTGGATGCCCAGGAGACAAACAGCGCCCAGCCGCCGCCAGCCGGAGAGGCCAGCGCCCAGCCGCCGCCAGCCGGAGAGGCCAGCGCCCAGCCGTCCGCCGGAGAGACCAGCGCCCAGCCGTCACCAGCCGGGGAAGCCAGCACCCAGCCGCCAGCCGCCGGGGAAAATGACGCTCAGCCATCACAGGCGGCTCAGGAAAATGACATTCAGCCGCCGCAGGAAGCCCCAGTCCCGGAGCAAAAGGTTTTGGAAGAGGATTATCTGACCCGCCATGAGCTGGAAGAAAAAGCCGGTACATCCGAGGTGGATTCCTACTATGAAAATCTGGTCCGGGCAATGCGGGAAACCGAAAACCAGGTCCTTTTTTATCAGGACACCTATGCCCTTGCCCCTTTCCATCAGTCGAGCAACGGCCAGACCCGGAGCGCCCAGGAGGTACTGGGGGTGGATAACTGCCCCTACCTTGCCGTGCGGGACTGCCCGTTGGATAAGGAGGCGGACTGCGAGATGCAGATCACGACCTTTGAGTACAAAGATATACAATCAAAATGCAAATCATTTCTCGTAGCAGTGGCAGAGGCGGACGCAAATAAAACCTATCAATTCTCCGATTTCGAGATTATTTCCCATGATTCCGCAGGCTATGTGCTGCAGCTGCGCATTGGGGAGACTGTCTGCACCGGCGATCAGTTCCGGGATGCATTGTCCCTGGCTTCGAGTGCATTTTCCATCAAGGACTCAGACGGAAAACTCCGGATTACGACGATGGGGAAGGGGCACGGGCTCGGCCTGAGCCAATGGACCGCCCAGAAAATGGCAAAGGCAGGAAAAAGCTATGAAGAAATCCTGCAGTTTTTCTTCGAAGGCACCACCCTGAAGGACGGCGGCCCTGTGAAAGAAAAATTAGATTAAGAAATCCGATGAAAATAGAATAAGCCATCACATTTCTGGTAAAAATATAAGCCAGAGGTGATGAAAATGAATAACAATGAAAAGATGTCATTCCTAAAAGGAAAGGGCGCGGCAGTCGCTCTGGTGCTTTGCTTTGCATCTGTGATCGCGATGGTTGGAGCATTTACCTACAACAATTACCAGAAGAGCATGGAACAGCAGTTAGCCGAAGCAGAGGAGCAGACTGAGGATCTCACAAAAGAGGAAAGTGAAGCAACGACGACAAACGACATCGTGCTTCCAGAAGCAGAACGCAATACATCCGATACAGAAGAGGAAGAGGATGAAACAGAAGAGGCTGAGGATGAAACATCTAAGGCGGAAACAGAAGAGAGCAATACAGGGGATGTGACCGCATCCGGCTACACCGCAGATGTCTGGTTTGGAGAGGAGAGTATCTTGAACTGGCCTGCAAGCGGTTCGGTGCTGATCAATTACAGCATGGACCAGACCGTATATTTTTCCACACTGGAACAGTATAAATACAATCCAGCGCTGATCATCGGCGGCGAGGTGGGAGAGACGATCGCGGCCTCAGCGCCCGGAATCGTGACAAATGTGGAGCAGGACGCGCAGACCGGCCTGACCGTTACGCTGGATATGGGAAATGGGTATACTGCCGTATATGGACAGTTGAAAGAAGTGCCGGTGCAGATCGGCGACTATGTTGATACCGGAGCAACCATCGGATATTTAAGCGAGCCGACCAAATATTTTTCCATGGAAGGGCCGAATCTCTATTTTGAGATCCTCAAAGACGAGGTACCGGTCAACCCGCTGGATTTTATAGAAGGGTGATCTGCTGCAGAGATTCAGAATAGCAGGCGGAAGAACCAGACTTTTCAGGATGACCTGTGAAAGCCTGGTTCTTTTTTTACTTTACATCATTTCAGTTTTTCTGCTTCTTTGTACCTGCAAAATGATTTTTGAAAGGATTAAGGTTACTGCCTGCTTTTGACTGGATTGTCTTCTGATTCCAAGAGTTTTAACTTGTCTGCTCTTTTCAGGCGCTTGATGGCGTATTCCCGGCTCATGGCTTCCTGCCTGGTCTCAAATGCTTCAAAATAGGCGAGCGCGACCGGTCTTCTGGATTTTGTATATTTTGCGCCTTTTCCTGCATTGTGCTCCCGAACGCGCCGCTCCAGGTCATTGGTCCAGCCGGTATACAGACTGCTGTCACGGCATTTCACGATATACGTATAATTCATTGGTATTTCTCCTTAGCAAAAACATAGCCGGTAATATTCATTTGAGCTCCAACATCTATAGAGTCAGGCTGTTTCAAAATCAATTCCATGCTTTTTCAAATACAGTTGGCCCTTTTCTTCATCCTATTCAAAATTCAACAGATTACCCCTTTTCTGTATTCAAAAATATACTCCAATTAATTCATATGTTATCATAATTAGCAGAACTTGTCTATTTGCTTTAAAATAACATTCATACGCCTTTCCTGCTCATTACTGTTCACACCCTTTGGGTGTTCCAGTAACCCTATCCACCAGAATGAATGTGCCAAAGCAGACATTAAAGAACCAGAGCGGCGGTAAAGGATTTATCAGAGAAAGTATTATTAAATCTTGTGGATATCTTATCTGCCTACGGCGACCAGATGGAAGATTATCAAAAACATGGTGTAGCGATAACGGATGAAGATTTAAAGCAAATAGACAAGTTATAGCTATCACAAAAAAATTATAGCCATATTTTAAGGAGGCACGCTATTGAATTTTGAAGGGGATGAAGAAAAGAACCAACTAAATTTATAATGATATGTTTCCACTTTTGCTATTTCCTATATCACAATCATGACACATGAAGGGGCAAAAAAGGTGTAAATAACCAAAAAAGAGAAATGAGTGCTTGTCCACCCATTCCTCTTAAAAAGCCTTATTTTATGCCGTTTTCATCTTAGCCGAAGTATCTCTTAAGAAGTCCTTCAAATGCCTTGCCGTGTCGAGCCTCATCTCTAGCCATCTCATGAACTGTATCATGGATCGCATCCAGGTTCGCAGCCTTCGCTCTCTTAGCAAGGTCAAACTTACCAGCGGTAGCGCCGTTCTCAGCGTCAACTCTCATCTCCAGGTTCTTCTTGGTGCTGTCAGTTACAACCTCGCCTAACAGTTCAGCAAACTTCGCCGCATGCTCCGCTTCCTCGTAAGCAGCCTTCTCCCAGTACAGGCCGATCTCCGGATAACCCTCTCTGTGAGCAACTCTTGCCATTGCAAGATACATACCGACCTCAGAGCACTCACCCTCGAAGTTCGCCCTCAGATCCTTGATGATATCCTCGCTTACGCCCTGTGCAACACCTACTACGTGCTCAGCAGCCCATTCTCTCTCGCCTGCCTGCTCTTTGAACTTCTCAGCGCCAACGCCGCATACCGGACATTTTTCCGGTGCAGAATCTCCCTCATGAACATAACCACATACTGTACAAACAAATTTTTTCATTTTTAAAAATCTCCTTTTCTTAGAAAATGTTTTTCGCCGTTTGCGGCGTACCGCAGTCTATACGCTGCGAACTTGGAATCCTCATTTCTTTCAGATCCCCTGTGACACTTCAGAGCAGTCACCGCATGTCCCATAAAAAATGGTGTTGCTGGATTCTATCAGGCCGTCAAAGTTCTCTGCGGCCGATTGATTCAGCCTGGTAATCTCTGCCATGTCCAGATCCAGATCCAGGATCCGTCTGCAGCATGTGCAGAAAAAATGATTGTGCGGCTGGATAAAGCCATCAAACCTGTCAATCCCGTCAGGGGAAGAGATCTTGACCGCCTCCCCGATCTCGGTCAGCAGCTTCAGATTCCGATATACGGTTCCGAGGCTGATATTGGGAAAATCCTCCCTCACATGCTGGTAAACAATATCAGCGGAGGGGTGCTCGTTGGTTGACAACAGGTAATTCTTGATGGACTCTCGCTGCCGGCTGTACTTTAACGCTGCCAAAAAAATCCTCCTTTAAAATTAATAATAGTAATAATTACTACAATCAAGACTATAAATCATTTTTCTCAAAAAGTCAATGGGTAAATTGAAAGTTTTTGAAATTTGTTTTCTGACAAAATATTAGCTGAAAATGTATATAATATAGAAGGAATTGTTATAATATGTCAGAGTTTGCATATGAAAAGTCTGTAAAAATGATTGACATGCAATTGATATACTGTTACAATAACATCGTAACAAAATTTAACATTTGTGTAACATTTAGAACTTCCTACAAAAGATAAAGTCATAGATTTCTTAAGGAGGTTTTATATGAAGGTAACACATGTGAGGCGAAAAGTGATGCTTTCTGCGCTGGCAGGAGCCATCATGATTCCGGGGAGTGTGATCCGGGCGAAAGCGGCTGACAGCAAGACAGAGAGTACGTCGCCGGTGCCCGTCGCAGGAATCGAATCTGTGCTGACAGAGTGCCTTGAGACAAATGTGAAAGACAACATTGATCTGTATTTGATCCAAACAAAAGAGGGCGAGTATTTAAACCGGGCATTTTCTAATGTAAAAGATTTTTCTTACGTTAGGAATGCCCCCAACGAGGAAAGCGAATGGACAGGTAAGCTCTACGACGATTCCACAGTCACCGTTCTGGAATACAAGGGGGATTGGACGAAGATCCGTTCCGGGAACGTACAGGGCTATGTACCTGCCGATGCGCTATATACAGGAGATGAAGCAAAAAAACATGCAAAAGACTACGAGACAGATGTGGTGACAGTCCTGGCAGACGTTCTTAATGTACGCAGCGGCCAGGGGACAGAAAATGAGATTTTGACACAGGTGATGTTCCGACAGCAGTATGAGGCAACCGGTGAACCGGTAAATGGCTGGTATCCGGTGAAGGTCGATGGATTCGACGGCTGGGTCTGCGGGGAATATGTGGAAGCCGAGACCACATTTTCCTATGCGGAGTCAAAGGAAGAGGAAGAACAGCGCCTGGCATTGGGAGAAACAGATCCGCAGGTCCGGGGAACCATAAGGACCGCGCGTACAGGCGACGCCGCCGGGAACCGGACACAGCGGAATGGAACTGCCGAAACCCGGACGCAGGGCAACGGTACAGACACACGCAATTCAGGAAGCGGAACTCAGGCAGGAAAAGCGGCCGGGGTACAGTCGAACGAGACCCAGGCGAATGGTGCTGCCCAGTCAGGCAGCGAAGCCGGAATCCAGACAAACGGAGCATCCGGAGCGCAGAGCGGCAATGAAGCCGGAATTCAGGCGAACGGAGTATCCGGAGCGCAGAGCGGCAATGAGGCCGGAATCCAGGCAAACGGAGCATCCGGAGCGCAGATCGGCAATGAAGCCGGAATTCAGGCGAACGGAGTATCCGGAGTGCAGAGCGGCAATGAGGCCGGAATCCAGGCGAACGGAGCATCCGGAGTGCAGAGCGGCAGTGAAAATGGAATTCAGGCGAATGAAACAGCCGGGACCCAGGCGAACGGAGCACAGACAGACAGCGCAGCCGGCGGAGTCAGCGTAGACAGTATGGGAAGACCCCAGTTCGACGGAAATGGAATGCAGGGTCAGGGAACAGACGAAACCCGCGGTCAGGCGGATGAGACACAGCAGGCGGACGGCGCGGCCGAGGCGCAGGAAGCTGAAGTTGTTGATTCCCAGCAATATGCCGGACAGGCAGTCATCGACTTTGCCTGCCAGTTCATTGGAAATCCCTATGTATGGGGAGGCACCAGCCTGACAAACGGCGCTGATTGCTCCGGGTTTGTACAGTCCGTATATGCGAACTTCGGAATATCCCTTCCGCGAACCACCTACGACATGGTAAACGTAGGGTACGAAGTCACCTACGATCAGGCTCTTCCGGGAGATTTGGTATTATATGACGGACACGTAGGGCTGTATATGGGTGACGGAACGATCGTAAACGCAATGAACGAGGCCCAGGGCATCGGAATCTGCACCGCCACTTATGCTCCGATTGTTACAATCCGTCGTGTTCTGTAGCAGAAGGGGCGAAATTGGGAAGCGGGACCGCTGCCTGTCGGTCAGCCGGAGAGCAGCATAGAATTGTGTCGAAAAGGTTGGGAAAGATATCTGACAAATTAACAGATATCTTTCCTTTTTTTTCTTGCTTCGATCCGTAGACACAGGATGATTGAGAACCCAGTATCTTTCATAAGAAACTTTTTAGAATACCTGAGTATGCAGAAACGTTTCCCAAAAGCTTTCGCTTCGGACTGCTGCGCTTTTGTCAGGAAAAAGACGATACTGAATACATATTTTATCCCTGCTTTTTAAATAGACAGGCAATTTAGACTAAGGCCAGCCCCCTGTTCGCCTGGAAAAATGCGAAAATTGTAGATATATGATATACAAAATGCACAAAAATGTAAAATATTGTCGAATACAGAAAAATAGGAGTTTTCAACTTATCCACACTCGAATCACTAAAAAACGTGGAAAAACATAGAATTGTGAAAAGTTATCCACATTATCCACATAGAATTACCCCTTTTATGTGAATTACTTTGCTGCAAAAAAGAACGAACGTTTTGGTGAGTTATGATGAAATTAGGAATTTGTCGAAAAAAAGAGAAAAATATGTTGACTTTTAAGTAGTCAAAAAAGTTTTTAGAGCGGAAAAACAATTCTGAAAATTTGATGAAAAAATCTTTCTATAAAAAGATTTTTCCCATAAAAATATGCACAGCGGTTGATAATTTAGGAATTTGGGATTATAATAAATAGCACTGTAACTGTTCCGAACAGGTACGAGATACACAATAAAAAGGAGGATAAGAGAAATGGCACAGATTTCTAAAGATACAACAATCGGAGAACTGCTGAATGTATTTCCGGAGGCGGCGCCTATTTTGATGGAGATCGGTATGCACTGTCTGGGATGCCCGTCCGCACAGGGCGAATCCCTTGCAGAAGCAGCCATGGTCCATGGGATTGATTCCGATCTGCTTGTGGAAAAGATCAACGCAGCCATGGCAGCCGCGGGAAAATAATATTCCGGTAAGTATTTGCGGCAGCGATCAGCATAGTGTTTTGAACTGCGATTACTTCCTATTATAAGGCAAAAAAATTCCGCCCGGATATCCAGGGCGGATTTTTTTAAATCTCTGTCAGCCGCTGTACGGCATCTGTCGAGATCACTGTCTCGCAATGCTCCTCTAAAAACGCAAGTACGGAACCTGAAACTCTCTCCAGGGTGCCGTATTCCGAAAGCATATTGCAGATCTTGTTAAATTCGTTACTCGTATGTTCTGATTGCGTAAGGGCCAGGATATAGATATCATCATTCCCGGGATCACGATATAATGTATTACGTCCCTGATACATCTGAGCGATCAGACGTGCTGCCTGTATCACACGGTCAATATTCTCGAATGAGAACAGCTTTGCGGGAGCCGGGTCCTGCGAGGCCTTTTTTTCTTCCAGGGCCTGTGTAGCGCCTGCCGCCGCTTCCTTGACCTTGTTCAGCAGATCAAGGAATTCTTCGGCACCCTCCAGCTTGCTGAACGGGGATTCATGTACAGTATCCGATTCGCCAAAAGGAGTAAACTTTGAAAATCTCGTATCCAGTTCTTCCGGATCCTCTACCTTGGTAATGATCAGTACGATAGAATCTGCGGAAGCCGGAATAGCCTCAATCATCAAAGGTATATCATCAGCTTCGAAACCAAAGTCAAATGACGCCTGCTGCATCATATCACGAAAAAGAGACTTTGCATTTTCCGTACCATAAGCCAGTTCACTCAATTTTAAATGGCGGGCCGCCAGATCAGCATGTGTCAAAGTGCAACGAATTTGATTTTCATTCAGTTTTTCGATTTTCATATGATCACATCCTTCTGAATTGATATATTATAATGTATGCAGAACTTTTCCGTATACATATACCCAAAGGGCAACCCATATATCTTTCTCAACCTTAGTATAAACAATATCTGTGGATATGTAAAGAAAAAATATCATAAAATATTTGGAAATATGGACTTTGTACAGGGGATTCGGCAGGTTTTAAACAAATCTACACTGTTTATGAACAATAAACACATTGAAATTACTTTTAGGGCTCCGTATAATGGCAGGTACAGAGGATAGTATTCCGTGATAAATAATCCATGCTCATGAAAGGAGGCATATCAAAAAAACATTTTTAGAAGGGCGTCCTGCACACGCCCGGATAAGCAGCATCTTAACCTTATGATCTTTTTATCTATTCTTATGGTCATATTTAGTCAAGGTTCCGGATTCGGGAACGGATTCTGAGAAAAAAGGAAACCCCTGCGTGGTCTATACTATCTTCCGTCTGCGCGAGCGGCGGTATGTCACATGCACCTCCGTCTGCCGGTCATGCGGACAAGAGCTTATTTATCAATACCCGCAGAGAGAGGAGCGGAACAAATGAGAAAGAAAAGAATGTCATATCAAAAGTTTTACACAGAACTGGAGGGATTTGAACAAAACGGGGTATGCCTTCTGCTGGACGGAAGCCACGCAAGCCCGCTGCAGGTGGTGAGGGCGCATATGGTCCGCGAGGAAGGCGCCTATATGCGGGACTACGAAGTGGACCAGGACGGACACATAGAGACGCTTTCATTTATTAACATTGATAACAGGAAAAAAAAGAAGAAAGAGAGAGAAGACCAGTCAAAACCCCATGATCCGGACTGAAATTCAAGCTCCGTATATAAAAAAATATCTCTAAAAGATTAAAATTTTGCCAATTTCCTAAAATACTGATGACGTATAAAAAAAATGTGGTATAATGGTCACGTGAGAAATGCCATACAGGAACGGTGCGTATTGCCTGCTGCGGGTCAGTCTGCGGTATGGAATCGGTTCATACGGGGAAGCCCGAAAAAGTTTCTTATGTGGCAGAAGTCCGGACAGGAGGTAAGGAATGGACGAAAGACAAGGAACAGGGTTAGATACCACAAATCAATGGTCCGGTCAGAATCAGGACAGGCCGTCAAGGGGCACGGAAAACGGCAGTGCACCGGAAGGCCCGGCAAGAGTTCGTCGTATTAAAAAATTAGAGATTGAAAGTCTGCGTAAAGTAGGCAGAGCCCAGATGGGGGATATGCGTAAAGCAGGAGCAGGCAGCTCCGCAGAGGGAAACAATGTGAGGATTCCGGGAATAGACGATATCCGGAGAGCAAGGGCAGCCGGCGCTTCACAGGGGACAAGAACGCCGGGTAACGGCGTATCGCAGAGTGGAAGAGTATCCGTAGGTGAAGGCGCCCCGGGAAGAAGGACATCCGCGGACAGCGGCGTCCGCAGGCCGGGGAGCAAGGCTGTAAGACCTGACGGCGGAAGGAAATCGGAAGGATTTGATACCGACGGAGGCCGGGAAGCGAAGGCTTCCGGTGCGGATCCCATGCAGGATAACGGAAGAGCGCGCAGCGAGGACGCAAGGAATATCAGAGCAGCAAGAGCGCCGGGCAGACAGCGTCCGGGCGGACGGGGGATGAGGAGAAGCAGCCGCGCCAGGAGAAGGCGTAGGAGCCTGATCTTCCGGCTGGCATTGCTTGTAGTATTGGTGATCATGATTGCGGGAGGGGCTATTTTCTGGCAAAAGTACGGTCCATCAAAAGAGGAAGCCGATTTGAAAGCATATTATGGGCTGGAAAATGAGAACGACCTTGCAGTGATCATTAATAATGAAGTGATCCGGAGAGAAGAAGGCGGCGCGCCTGTCGGCAAGCTGATTGATGGACAGCCTTATGTGGAGTATTCCGTAGTCAGACATTATATCAATGAAAGATTTTACTGGGATCCCAACGAGAGCATCATGCTTTACACATTGCCGAACGGCAACGTATCCGTGGCAGTCGGCAGCAAAGAATATACGGAGATCAACGAAAAGAAAAGTGAAAACTATGTGATCCTGAAGACAGAAGGCAGAACCGCATATATCGCGCTTCCGTTTATTCAGGAGTATACAGGCATGGATTTCAGCGTTTATGAAAAACCAGGCAGAGCTGCGATCACATGCAGGTGGGGCGAGATTCAGACAGCCGCCCTGAAGAAAAATACGGAAGTGCGCTACCAGGGCGGAGTGAAGAGCCCCATTCTGACAGAGGTGAAAAAGTCGGATAAGGTAACCGTGCTGGAGGATGAAGGAGACTGGAAGAAGGTAGCAACCACAGACGGGTTTGTAGGCTATGTAAAGACGAATACACTGAGAAAGCAGGTTTCGGAGACGATAACAGGCAATTTTATGGAGCCGGAGTACAGCAATATGTCAGTGAACCATACTATCAATATGGCATGGCACAATGTGGATAATCCGGACGCCAACAGTTTTATGCTGGAAACCGTTGCGAATACGAAGGGACTGACGACGATCGCTCCCACCTGGTTCAGCATTAGCGATACGGACGGCAATATGACTTCTATTGCGTCGTCGGAGTATGTGAACTACGCGCACCAGTCCAATCTGGACGTATGGGGTGTGCTGAGGGATTTCCACGGCGGGATCAATTCTTATGATGAGACTTACCAGGTATTGAGTTATACATCCAAGCGGGAAAACCTGATCAATCAGGTGATTGCGGAAGCGCTCCAGACCGGTCTGGATGGAATCAATCTGGATTTTGAGCTGGTTTCTACGGAGTGCGGAGAGCATTATATTCAGTTTGTACGTGAATTATCCGTAAAATGCAGGCAGAACGGGCTGGTATTTTCTGTTGACAACTACGTTCCGCAGCCTTACAACGAGCACCGTGACCTGAAGGAGCAGGGTATCGTGGCCGATTATATTATGATCATGGGTTACGACGAACATACGGAAGGCTCCTATGAGTCGGGTTCGGTATCGTCCTACGGATATGTGAAGACAGGAATCGAGGATGCGCTGGAGCTTGTCCCGAAGGAGAAGCTGGTGGTAGGTATTCCGTTTTATACCAGGCTCTGGCAGGAGACAGATAAGACGGCGGAGCAGATTTCCCAGGAGGAAGGCACAGAGGCCGCACTGTATTCTAAAAGCGTGACCAGTACGGCTATGAGCATGGATCAGGCACAGCAGACGCTGGAGCAGAATCAGGTCCAGGCAAACTGGGATAATAATACTAAGCAGAATTACGCACAATGGGAAGTGGACGGCACTGTTTATAAAATCTGGCTGGAGGACGCGGCTTCTCTGGAAGAGAAGATGAAGCTGATCAAGGCTGAGAATCTGGCAGGCGTGGCAGAATGGTCGCTTGGCATGGAAAATTCCGGAATATGGGATCTGATCCTGCAATATGTGAATTGACCGTTCTGGAAAACAGCTAAAAGCTTTTCCAGAGCGCTATCAGCCTCCTTGTACATGAAAATTTATCCTGCGTGTAAGGTAGCGGTAATTATCGTGAGTTATACTAGTACAATGTTGCATTAATAATTAAGTAATAAGCGCTCGCTGTCCATGCCATTACTGCGTTGGAGTCAGTCAACGATGCTACCGGCATCGCCTCCTTCCTCCGCCTTGTACTGACATGAACATCGAACGCTTATTACTTCAAAATTAATGCAACATTGTACTAGAGACATCCCCTGTTTGCATATATATGAACATATATGCGAAAGGGGATGTTTTTTTGCGGAAAAAAATAATCATCATTCTTATGATGGCGATGCTCGCAGGCGTAGTGGCGGAAAGTCAGATGCTGGGAGAGCGGCTGTATGCGCGGGCGAATGAGAGCGCGGCAGATAAAGCAGGGGAAGAAAAATTCGATGGGAAAGCAGGAGCAGCGGAAAACCCGGAGGCAGGTGAAGAACCAGTGGGAAATCCGGAGGCAGATACAGGAGCAGCGGAAAACTCGGAGGCAGATACAGGAGCGGCGGGAAATCCGGAAGCAGGTGCGGGAGCGGCAGGAAATGAACATGCTGATGTCGGAACGGCAGAGACTGCGGGAAATGCGAAAGCAGGCGATGATCGTTCAAAAACAGGAAAAACAGAGAACACAGAGCGAAACGGTAAGGGGGCTGAAAAAGAAGACGGTGCGCTGGTCATTCTGGATCCCGGGCACGGCGGATTTGATCCGGGAAAGATTGGGATCAACGGAGCGCTGGAAAAAGACATCAACCTGGTTTTGTCTCAGAAAATTAAGAAGCGTCTGGAAGAGATGGGCTTCCGTGTCATCATGACAAGAGAAACCGAGGATGCGCTTGCCGACTCCAAGGTGGAGGACTTGAAAACAAGGGTTACAATGATCAATGAAAAAGAGCCGTCCATTGCGGTAAGCATCCACCAGAACAGCTATTCACAGGAGAGCATCCATGGTGCCCAGGTTTTTTATTTTACACATTCCAAGAGCGGGGAACAGGCTGCCAAAGTCCTGCAGGACGCAATGCTCGAAGCGGATCCAAATAACACCAGGCAGGCCAAAGCTAATGATACATACTATCTGCTCAAAAAAACAAAAGGCACCACAGTCATCGTGGAATGCGGATTTTTAAGCAATCAGGGGGAGGCCAGCCTGTTGGTTACAGACGATTATCAGGAGAAAATGGCTGCATCCGTAGCAAAAGGCATACAAGAATATCTTGCATCTTTTACTTTGTGACATTTGGTGGTATAATAGAACTCACTGTAAAGAAAAATTTTCCATTCAATTGGGGTGATACCTGTGAAGACGATTGTAAAAGAGATTGATGCGAAAAAAATAGACATACGGACCATACAGGAGGCAGGTTCTATTTTGAAAAAGGGCGGCCTTGTGGCGTTCCCAACGGAGACTGTGTATGGATTGGGGGCCAATGCTCTGGATGAGGAGGCGGCAAAGAAGACCTATGCCGCCAAGGGCAGGCCGTCGGATAATCCGCTGATCGTACATATTGCCGATGTGCAGGCGCTGGAGGAGATTGCGGTCAATATTCCGGCAGCGGTGGAAGATCTGGCGGAGCATTTCTGGCCGGGACCTCTCACACTGATCCTGGAGAAAAGCCCTGCGGTTCCATATGGAACTACGGGAGGGCTGGATACGGTTGCGGTTCGGATGCCCAGCAATCTGGCGGCACGGGAGCTGATCCTGGCTGCCGGCGGTTATGTATCAGCGCCGAGCGCCAACATATCAGGGCGTCCAAGTCCTACGACAGCGGAGCATGTCCGGCAGGATCTGGATGGCAAGATATCCATGATCCTGGACGGAGGCAGCGTGGAGATCGGCCTGGAATCCACGATCCTGGACATGACAGTGAGCCCGCCGATGATCCTCAGGCCGGGCGCTGTTACACTGGACATGCTGGAGGAAGTGATCGGAGATGTCAGCGTGGATCAGACCATCCTGGGAAATGAAAGCGACATTCCGCCGAAGGCCCCGGGAATGAAGTACCGCCATTATGCGCCGAAGGCAAAGCTGGTCATCGTGGAGGGCAATATCCGGGAAGAGACCTTGGCGATCCGGCAGCTTGCATATGAGGCGGCACGGGAAGGAAGAAGAATCGGAATCATCGCTTCCAGTGAAACGGCGGACTTTTATACCCATGGACTGGTAAAGAACATTGGCTCCCGGGAGAATGAAAAGACAATTGCAAAGAATCTGTATGCCATCCTGAGAGAATTTGACGAGGAAGATGTGGACGAGATCTACAGTGAGTCATTTGCGCGGCAGGGGATGGGAAGGGCCATTATGAACCGCCTGGAAAAAGCGGCCGGACATCTGAGGATTTCTGCGGCAGCGGTTGTGAAGCGGCAGCGCTTTCACAGGATCGTATTTGTCAGTCAGTTCGATACCTGCCGGGGCCCTATGGCCGCCGAGCTGCTCCGTCAAAAGGAACTGAAGCAGGAATATGTCATCGAATCCCGAGGCATGGTGGTTCTTTTTCCGGAGCCGGCAAATCAAAAGGCCGAGGCTGTGATGAAAAGCATGCAGCTGACCCTTGAGAAGCATACCGCACACGCATTCTCAGAATCGGAGATCGGGGAAGACATCCTGATCCTGACCTTTGAACAGAAGCAGAAGGAAAAGATCATTGCAGAATATGGAAACCCGGAAAATGTCTATACGATCTATGAATTTATCGGGGAAGAAAAAGAGTTTGAAAGTCCATATGGAAAATCACTGCAGGCATATGGGGAATGCCTGGAAAATATATCAGGGTCAATTCAAAGGTTGTCAGAAGAATTAAATTCGTTTACAGAATGACAGGAGGTACGGAAAATGTCTGAAAAAAGAAAGGATTACCTTTCGTGGGATGAGTATTTTATGGGAGTAGCGATGCTTTCCGGGATGCGCTCAAAGGATCCGAGCACGCAGGTAGGCTGCTGCATTGTGAGTCAGGATAATAAGATCCTTTCCATGGGGTATAACGGGTTCCCCATGGGCTGCTCCGACGATGAATTTCCCTGGGCAAGGGACGGGGAGGACCCTTTGGAAACAAAATATGTATATTCTACTCACAGCGAACTGAATGCGATCCTGAATTACAGCGGAGGAAGCCTTGTGGGAGCGCGGCTGTACGTATCCCTGTTTCCGTGCAACGAGTGCGCGAAGGCGATCATTCAGTGCGGGATCCGTGAAGTGATCTATGCCGAGGATAAATATTCCGATACCCCCAGTGTGATTGCGTCCAAGCGTATGATGGATGCGGCAGGGGTGAAGTATCATCTTTATCAGAAGACGGATCGGGAAGTTACGATCCGGCTGTAGACATAAAATAGATACCGGGAGAATAGAATGTAACATACGGATGGAGGGATGATGTATGGAACAGAAGCCGGTATCTTTTTTAGTGAAATTTATTATGCGTGCAATTATAGGAATGGGACTGATTTTTTTCGTTAACCAGTATATCATTCCCCAGGAGACAGCCTGGAAGGTGGGGCTGAATGCCGTTTCCTTTTTGACAAGCGGAACCCTTGGTATTCCTGGGGTTTGCCTTCTTTACGGCATTTTGATCTACCAAAATTTGTAAAAGTTGCACAAAATTTTTTGATTTTGAAATTTGTACTGGACATTTTGAAAAAGTGTGTTTATAATACAACCTACGCAGCAGATCTCATGTCTGTTGTTTTATCCTACGTCATTCTGGATGGGAGGATATATCTGCAGATCGAGTAGTCCAAATTACCGATCATCAAGTTATTCACGCTGCATATTCGCGGCAAAGTTTTCAAACCGTGGGACAACACGATTAGAAAGCAAGTATATTTTTACGGCCATAAGCGTCGGCTTTTTATGCATTTCCAGGGTACGCTTATATGGCTCCAAAAAAGGAGGGATACGTTGCATGAAGGAAATCTTGTGATTTGTGATCAGGAACAACAGTATGCCAGAAATCTCTTGCAGATGTTTGCGCGGAACAGAGAGGCTGGCATTCAGATGTACCTTTTTCACACCGTGGAGGAAGTGGAAAGGTTCGCGGAGCAAAAGCCGGTACACACGCTTCTGATCGACAAAGAATATCCGCCGGAACTGCGGGAGCAGATTCCGGCGGCAGAACGATATGTACTGATCACGAGCAGGCAGGACCCATTGGCAGAAAATGAGGAAGGCGTTTATCGATACCAGTCGGCAGAAGCAATCTGGCTGCAGATGCGTCACGAACCAGCGGAGGCCCAGGACGGCAGGACGAGTGAATCAGAGAAGCCGGGCACCGGTGAAAGGAGGAAAAAGCAACAAAATTCTGGAACAGATGAAAGGGGGAACAGCTTAACAAAAGCGAACACAGATGAAAGAAGACAAGCGCGGCATGATCCGAAGACAGATCCGGATCCGGATGAATTACCAGAACCGAAGCCGGATGGGAGGAAACAGAAGGCCTCAGCCGGATTCAGCACGGGTACAAAAGGAGAACTGATCGGAGTTTATTCACCGGTTCATCGGATCGGCAAGACCAGATTTGCGCTGGAATTGGGACGGGAAATGGCGAAAAAAGAGCCGGTCCTGTATCTGAATCTGGAGGAATATGCCGGGGGCAGCTACTATTTTCCCGATCAGACCGGCCAGACATTGGCAGATCTGCTCTATTATTCCCGGCAGGAAAAGGGAAACCTGGGACTTCGTATCAGCACCATGGCGGGGCAGGACGGCGCGCTGGACTATATTCTCCCGATGCCCTATGTACAGGATATGCAGGGGATATCCGGGGAAGAGTGGCTGGGGCTGTTCGGACAGATTCTAGAAAACTGTATTTATCAGAAGGTGATTCTCGATCTGGGGGACAGTGTGGATGGATTGTTTCAGATTCTGGAAGCCTGCCACACGGTGTATACTCCATATATTGAGGATGGAGCGGCCCGCGCGAAGCTCAACCAATATGCGGAAAATCTCAGGAAAACAGGAAGAGAACAAGTGCTGGAAAGAACGATTCAGAAAAAGTTAAAGCAGAGATAAAAGAACGAGCCGAAAATAATCAAACAAAGGAGGAATTGTCCGATGGCAGGAAAATGAGAGAGGAACAGCTATATGACCAGGTCATGGATAAGATGGATCTGACTAGAGATATCGGTGACGAAGAACTGATGGATATGATCCATGAAGTGATCCGTGAAGCTGCCGAAGCAGAGTACATGCCGCTGCAGGAACAGATTCGGCTCAGTAGACAGCTATTTCATTCATTCCGAAAGCTGGACGTTCTGCAGGAGTTGGTAGAGGATGAAACGATTACGGAGATCATGATCAACGGTACGGATGAAATATTTTTGGAGCGGGAAGGCCGCATCATCCAGTCGGACCGAAAATTCATGTCCATCGAAAAGCTGGAGGACGTGATCCAGCAGATCGTAGCCGGAACAAACCGTTATGTCAATGAATTGTCGCCGATCGTGGATGCCAGGCTGGAGGACGGTTCCAGAGTAAACGTCGTCTTAAAGCCTGTGGCACTGAACGGACCGATCATGACCATACGGAAATTTCCGAAGGATACGGTCACCATGGATCAGCTGATCTCCTGGGGGAGTGTTACACAAGAGGTTGTAGAATTTGTAAAAATGATCGTAAAGGCAAAATATAACATTTTTGTCAGCGGCGGTACAGGCTCCGGAAAAACCACATTTTTAAATGCAATGTCCGATTATATTCCGAAGGATGAGCGGATCATTACCATTGAAGACAATGCGGAGCTGCAGATCAGAGGAGTGCCCAATCTGGTACGCCTGGAGGCGCGCAATGCTAACCTGGAAGGGGAGGGTGCAGTTACGATCCGGGATCTGATCAAGTCGGCCCTGCGAATGCGTCCGGACAGAATTATCGTCGGGGAAGTGCGTGGAGACGAGACCGTGGATATGATCTCGTCTGCCATGCTCAATGGGCATAGCGGTTCTATGTCTACCGGACATTCGAACAATCCGGCGGATATGCTGCATCGCCTGGAAACCATGATGATGATGGGGATTGATCTGCCGCTTGTGGCAATCCAGCGGCAGGTCGCCTCCGCGATCGATATCATCATCCATCTGGGACGGCTTCGGGATAAGACCAGAAAGCTGTTGTCGATCGTGGAAGTACTCGGATATGAAGACGGAAAGATACAGATGCAGACACTTTACGAATTCAGAGAGGAGGGCTGCAAGAATGAAAAAGTACAGGGAGCAATTGTGAAGGTGGAAGAACTGGTTCATCGGGACAAGCTGCTGGCAGCAGGATATCCGGCGTAACGAATACATGCTGGCTGCTGTAAAAGCGATTCTTCTGGACGGACTGCTGGCATACCTTTTTTATAATACCTGGGTGGCCGCAATTGCACTGGTTCCGGTGAGTATCTTTTACCTGCACCAGTGGAGGGAGGACTATTGCCATAAAAAAGAGCAGGAATTCAGGGAACAGTTCCAAAACGGAATGCAGATTCTTTCATCCTCATTAAAAGCTGGATATTCCGTGGAAAACGCAGTCAGGGAAACGGAAAAGGACCTGCGTCCGCTCTACTCAAAGGACAGCCGGATCCGCAGGGAGTTTAACCGGATGATCCATGAATTGAATATGAATCTGACTGCGGAGCAGGTGCTCAAGGATATGGCAAGGCGCATCCGGCAGGAGGATGTGGACAACTTCGTAATGGTATTTGCGACAGCCAAGCGCACGGGCGGAGACAGTATTTCCATTTTGAAAAATACGGTGCAGATGATAGGTGAAAAGATCGAGGTGGAGCGGGAGATCCAGACCATGCTTGCGGCGAAAAAAATGGAATTTAACATGATGTGCATCATTCCACTGGGGATGGTTCTGTATATGAGAATGGCATTCCCGGAATTTTTGATCGTGCTGTATGGAAACATTGTAGGCGTGATCCTGATGAGTGTATGTCTTGTTGTGTACGGATTGGCCTGGAGATTGGGCACAAAAATGATACAGATTGAAGTATAAAGGGAAGAAATGCCGATGTTTACATACGGCAGAGCATACAAGGCGGGCGGAATGAACATAGCAGGAAATAAAACAAAAAAACAGCAGAGAAAAAAGCCGGAAATCCTGTCACGGGCAGAAGCAAAATGGAATCCGCTCTATGTGAAAATGGGACTCATCTTTCTGACTGTCAGCGCAGCGGCATTGCTGGTTTTCTGGGCAGATAACACAAAGCCTTTTCCCAGTGATGATAACGGTGTCAGTATTGTAAGACGGAACGACCAGGGCGAAGGCGAACGGGAGGAAGAACTGAAGGTCAGGATCGGTGATACGGAAGAAGAGCTGTCCGTTATGGTCAAGGAACAGGAATATACCCAGGAACAGTTGGAACAGGTTTTTCGAGACGCGGGTGAACAACTGGAAAAGCTTGTACTGGGGGACAATGAGAGTCTGGATGAGGTGAGGAGCGGTTTAAATCTGGTCACCGCAATTCAGGATACCGGGATCAGCGTATCCTGGGAAATAGATAACCATGCGGCGATGAACCAACAAGGGGAACTGAAAACAGAAAACCTGACGGATGAAGGAACGCTGGTGAAGCTCACCGCAGTACTGAGCTATAAGGAAGAAACGGCGGAAAATACATTTTTTGCAAGGCTTTATCCGCCCAAATTGAATCAGACTGACAAGCTTTTGAAAAAACTGGATGCGGAGATGGAACGGCTGGATGAGGAGACGAAAGATGAGAAATACCTGACGCTGCCGACAGAGGTGGACGGTATACCGGTGATCTGGAAATACGGAACCGATTTTCGGGCGGCAGGACTGATGCTGCTTGGCGCGGCCATGGCACTATTCCTGTATGCGGCAGAACAGGAAAAGCAGAAGGAACAGAAAAAGAAGCGGGAACTGCAGATGGCTCTGGATTATCCGCAGATGGTCAGTAAGCTGACGCTCTACCTGGGAGCAGGGATGACGGTTCGAAAGGCATGGTATCGGATTGCGGATGACTATGAAAACCAGAAAGAAGAAAAAGGAAGAAGAGAGGTCTATGAAGAAATGGTCTATACCATGCACGAGATCCAGGGAGGCGGCTCAGAAGGGGAGTGCTACGAGAAATTTGGAGAACGGTGCGCGCTTCCGGTATATAAAAAGTTCGGAGCCATGCTCTCCCAAAATCTGAAAAAAGGAACAAAAGGGCTGGCGCCCCTGCTGAGACAGGAGGCGGACAATGCCTTTGAAGAACGAAAGAGTCTCGCAAAGCGGCTGGGAGAAGAAGCGGGAACAAAATTGCTGATTCCGATGTTTTTAATGCTGGCAGTGGTGTTGGTCATGATCGTAGTGCCGGCATTCTTCTCCATACAGATCTGATGGATGGCGGGCGGAAAAATTGGGCAGTGTAATGTATCGTATGAAAAAACGATACGGGAATTGCCCGCATTAGAGATCTGCTTCGCAGATGGCGGGCAAGCAGGCAATCAATTTGCTGCGCAAATTGGTTACATATATTGAGAGGAGAAAAGGATGAATAAATTAGATACTATCAAAAAATTTGCAAGGAACGTTACCTGGAAGATCCGACAGAAGGTGTACTACGGTATCCAGGTGCTTCGGAGAGATTCCGGAATGTCTGTGATTGAATTACTGCTGATCCTGGTCGTGATCATTGCGCTGATCCTGATTTTTAAAGACAAACTTACGGATCTGGTGAATACTATTTTTGACAAGATCACTAGTGAGAGCGGTCAGATTTAAGATGAAGCGGACGCAAAAAGGGGAAATTACGGCATTTTTGAGCCTGATCTTCGTGCTTTTGGTGTCATTTATACTGGCTATGATGGAATGCACGGTGATCCAGACGGCAAAAAACTTAAAGCGGCTGGATGTGGACCGGGCAGTATTTTCCCTTTTTGGGGAATATCAGAAAGATCTGACGGACGAATACGGTGTATTTGCCATTGACGGCACGTACGAAACCGGCCAGTATGAGGAAGGGCTGCTTCTGGACAGAATGTCCTATTATGGAAGCATGGGGATCCATCAGGAGATTACGGACATCCAGCTTCTGACAGACAATGACGGACAGGCGTTTCGGGAGCAGGTGTTGAAGTATATGGAAACACGCGCCGGAATCTCGCTGGCACAGAATCTGACAGGAATGGCGTCACGATGGGAAGAGCAGGAGATCCAGGGAGAGGAGATATCTCAAGAGCTGGATGACGTGATCGAGGAAAGCGGAGAGATGCTTTCCGAAGAGCTCGGCGGGCTGATACAGGCAAAAAAGGGCGGGCTTCTTTCGGTAGTACTGCCAAAGGACTTCCGTCTTTCCGGCAAGACGATCCGCCCGGAGGAACAGGTTTCCGGGCGGTCCTGCCGGACAGGCCGGGGCAGCTTTCCGGAACGGAAAAGCACAAGCCGGATAGACGCGAAGGCGCTTTTTGAATTTTATATCATGGAAAAATTCAGCTCTGCTTTGGAGCCAAAAAGCGAAAACCGGAATCTGGATTATGAAGTGGAATATATTTTGTGCGGAAAAGAAAGCGATGCGGAGAACCTGAAAGCCGTAGTAAATCAATTGCTGCTGGTTCGCTTTCCTGTCAATTACACGTATCTGATGTCTGATACAAAGAGGCAGGGGGAAGTGGAAGCCATGGCGACAGCCCTTTCTATCGCATTTGCGAATCCGGCGCTGGAACCGGTGCTCAAGCAGGCGCTTTTGGCTCTGTGGAGCATGGGAGAAAGTGTCGTGGATGTACGGGCATTGCTTGCGGGAAAGAAGGTTCCCATTACGAAAAACAATGAAAACTGGCAGCTCCAGCTAAGCAACCTGTCGAAGCTGGGAAAGGGAGAAGAGGAAGATACGCAGGAGGGGCAGGACGCAGAATCAGGAATTACATATCAGCAATGTCTCCACATTTTGATCCTATTAAGAAATGATGAAAAACTGACGATGCGGACGCTGGATCGGGTGGAACAGAACCTGATCCAGGAAAAAGAACTGCCGTTTTTCCGCGCGGATGCCTGCGTGACAAAAATAAAGGTGTACAATACGGCGGATATATGGAACGGAACAACCTATTCGTTCCCGCTGTATTATGGATATCTGTAAGAGAAGAATTATCCATGGCGGCAAACTTTTGGGCCTGGCCCAGATGCCTGCTCATCCTGGAACTGCCTGCGTTCATACAGGCAGAACCCAATAAAAGAGGAAAGGAAAATATTGAAGATGGCTTATCCGCAGGAACAAACATATCGTGTAAATTCTGACAGGGAACAGGCATCTGGGCCAGGCCCAAAAGGAAGCATGACAGTAGAAGCGGCGCTTACGATTCCGGCATTCTTATTTGCCGTACTCTGCCTGATCTATTTGCTGGAGGTGCAGGCAATCCGGATCAGTGTTCATTCTGCCGCTCAGGGAGCGGCAAAAAACGCGGCGGAGGATATTGTGACCATTCCAGTGCTGAATCTGTTTAAGTTTAAAAGCGATATGGTTAAGATGATCAGCTCTGAACGGCTGGAAGGAAGTATCATAGAAGGAGGACAATCAGGGATCTCTTGTCTGGGATCCATCTATTATCCGAGTACAGGCGAGATCCATGTTTATGTATCTTATAAAATCAGACTGCCTTTTCCGGGATTTACACACATAGGAGTACGGCAGAGAGACCGATTTATTGTAAAGGCGTGGACAGGTTATCAAAAGCCGGATGTGGAAGAGGAAGACGGAAAGATTGTCTACGTCACAGACACCGGCACCGTATATCATACGAACTATCAGTGTTCGTATCTGCAGCTGTCGATCCGTTTTCTTCCATCCACCGGCCTGTCTGGAATACGCAATCTGGGAGGAGCCAGATACCGGTCCTGCGAAAAATGTGTCCATGGGAGCGCCATGGCGGGTGTCTATGTTACAGACAGCGGGAGCCGCTACCACAATTCGCTGAACTGCAGCGGACTGAAGCGTTCCATACGAGCGGTGAAAAAGTCAAAGGTTTATGGGAAGGCGCCGTGCAGCAGGTGCGGAGATTAGCATGATAAAAGAGAGGAGAAAAATAATGTATTCATTTGGTCAATTATGTTGTGTGGGATATTTATGTTATCTGTCCGTATTGGACATTCAAAAGCGAAGGCTGCCGGAAGGACTGCTGGCAGCCGGAGTCGGAATTGCGGCGGGAGTGGCTGCGTTGAGAATATTCTGGGGATTCGGACCGTTTTTACTGGGACTGGCAGGAGCGGCGGTCGGTGTTGGTTTTTTGTGGATCAGTAAGGTGACGGACGAGGCGTTCGGATATGGAGACAGCATTCTGATCATTGCCCTCGGCTTGTTTCTGGGGCTTTGGAAATTGCTTTATCTGCTGATGGCGGCATTTGGGCTGTCAGCTATATTTTCCATGGTGATGATGAAAAGGCAGAATTTTCAAAGGACTACCACGATGCCGTTTGTCCCGTTTTTCGGAGCCGCATATGTTGTGCTGCTTCTGGCCAGGCTGTTTTAAGATGAAATATGAGAACGATAGGCAAGACTGTGATCAGCGGGGATTGAAAGGTGTTATAACAGTGGAGCTTTCTTACCTGCTTCCTATGATACTTATGATATTTCTGATGGTGGTTTATGTGACATTTTATTACCATGACAAAAATATATTGATCGGAGCAGCCAGCGAAACCGCTGTGGTGGGAGCACAGTTAGAGCGAAAGCCTGATGAAAACGGAAAGACGGATCTGTCAGGATTTTATCAGGAGAGGATCCGGGGAAAGCTGATTTTATTTTCTGGAGCACAAGCCTCTGTGAATATCACAAGGAAATGGGTGGAGGTAAGCGCCTATGCGGAACGAGGGAAGATGCGGCTCAATGTAGTTCAGCGTGCTCCGTTGGCGGATCCGGAAACGGCGATTCGAAGGCTATGGATGCTGGAGAAAGCAGTGGATGCGGCGAAAGAGGCGAAATCAGGGGGAGCCGGGGATACGGATGACTCGGAGGACAATACTGTTAAAATTGAGGATGGCAATTCGAATCAGAAGCAAATCGGTCAGAAAGGAGCAGGTACTGCTGCAGAGAGTAAGTAGGGGATCGCATGTCGGCCGTTTGGCCGTAATACAAGGTACGAAGGCTGAAAGGCCGTGCTGAATGCAGGAAGAGGAGGTGTTTGAAATGCGGCTGGCGGAATTTGAGACCAAGCTGAACAGAAGCTGTCTGCATATATATAAGGAAGAACGCTATGAAGAGGATTATCAGATGCCTATGCTGCGGCAGAACCGATTGGCGGGAATTCTGGAAGTAGAAGGCTGTGAGGTGGACGGAAAGGCCAGATATACTTATGAGATCAGTGGTCTGACTTCCATGAAAAATATGTATGAGAATGCCAGTATAAAAAAGCAGGAGATTGAGGCCGTGATAGCACGGATCCTTGAGGTGACGGAGACATTACAGAGATATATGCTGGATCCCAACTGCCTTGTTCTGAAACCGGAATACATATTTTATAAGGAAGGACAATGGTTTTTCTGCTATTTTCCGGGTATGGACGAGGATTTGTGCAAGATATTCCATGAATTGACAGAATACTTCGTCAAAATGCTGGACTATGAGGATACGGAGGGTATTTTCCTTGCGTATGAGCTGCATAAAGCAACCCTTCAGGAGCACTATGATCTGGAACTGATCATGAAAGAGTATAAGGGCAGGGAAGCAGAACGGAAAAAGTTTGTGAGGGACAAGCAGAAGGGGATGAGAATAAAATCAAATAAAGGGAGTATGCGCAGGAAGCCGGGCAGCGAAGGCAATGCATCCAAAAAAGTGGGAAACGGAGACGGAATATATGGAAAGAAGGAGGAATCTGGCGGAGCTGAAAGTAAGGAGAGAACGGGATGCGGCTGCGGAAATCAGAGCGGTACAGGGATAGGATATAGAGATCAGCGAGACGCGGGAGACGCAGTAAGGAATCTGGAAAATACGGTGTATGGATATGGCGGCCGATATCCGGAAAACAAGGGGTATAGTAACTGGAAAAATGAACAGGAGGAGGCAGATTACGGAAGCTATGGGAATATATTCAGTATAGATGACGAAGAGGAACAGGAATCGAAAGGGAAACATGTTTCCAATGAAAATAAAGATGAATTATACGGGGCTGATACAATTCGTGAGGATGGTGCGGGAGGATGGTGGAAATCCTGGCGGAAGGCCGCAAACGGTATCCGCAGGAAGCGCTGGGGAAGCTGGGATGATCTGATTTTAGAAACCGATGGACAGGAGGAGGAAAGCTGATTATAATAAGAGCAGATGGAGGATGAGCAGCTATGGAGCAGAAGAAGGGGCAGACCGCAATCTGTACAACCGGATTGATCGTAATCAATATAGGTGTTTTTATGATCTTTACATTATTGGGGAAATCAGATGATGTGCTGTTTATGCGGCAATATGGTGCTATGTACGAGCCGTATGTGACGGAAGGACACGAGTACTATCGGCTGTTTACCAGCATGTTTCTCCACTTTGGGATTGAACATCTGCTGAATAATATGGTGATGCTTGGCGCGCTTGGCTTTAATCTGGAGCCGGAGATTGGGAAAGTACGTTTTCTTCTGGTTTATATTATTAGCGGGATCGGAGGAAATATCTGTTCCCTTCTGCTCAATGTCAGCCTTGGAGATGTTGTGGTTTCTGCGGGCGCTTCGGGTGCCGTATTCGGTCTGATGGGAGCGTTGCTTTGTGCGGTGATCCGGAAAAAAGGACGCATTGGCCGGCTGAACAAAAAGGGAATGCTTATCCTGGCAGTGTTCAGCATCTACGTTGGACTGTCAGAGCAGGGTGTGGATAATGCCGCGCATATCGGAGGGCTGGCCTGCGGCTTTGTGCTGGAGGCTCTGCTGGCCAGCGTTAAGCGGAGGGCTTCCAAAACACAGAGTAATGAAACCTGGAACGATTAAATCCGGAAGCTTTTAGAAAAAAATCTGGAATGATTAAATTCAGAAGCTTTTATATTGGAAGCTTTACTGTGAAAATGGTACCCCTTCCTTCTGTGGAGGTCACGGAAATCGAACCGTCGTGTGCTTCCACAATTCGCCTGGAAAGAGAAAGCCCAAGACCTGTACCGCCCTGCTTGTATGTTTTGAAGGGCTCAAAAATGGTCTCCATATGCTCATCAGGGATTCCACAGCCATTATCCTGAATCTGAATGGACAGAATGTCCTTTTTCCGCCCGACAGTGAGTCGGATCATCCCATTGTCCGAGACAGCTTCCTTTGCGTTTTTCAAAAGATTCAGGAGCACTTCTTCCAGCTTGATCTTGTCGCCTGTGAATTTACCCAAATTTTCAGGGATGGAAGAGACGAATTCGATATCAGATTCTTCTTCATCCAGAGAAATGGCAAATGAGACAGCAATATTTTTCAGAAGATGTTCAATAGAAAATACGGAATAATGCAGGGTGTTCCCATTGTTGAAGGTAGAAAGCTCTTCCAGGAGCTGGCGCATGAAAGCGATATCATCCATGGTCTGATTCCAATGAGCAAACTCTTTTACTTCCGGATGCTGGACCTGAATGATCTGAAGAGCGGAAGAAACCAGAGTCAGCGGATTGCGGATTTCGTGTGCGATGGTGGATACTGTTTCCTGATGGTTCTCCAGAAGCTGGCTGATGATCTGTTTTGCTTCTTTGTTTTCTTCCATCAGCCTGTTCATTTGGTTAATATCGATATTTTGCATCATGGTTCTTCTACCTCCTGTGATTTACTTGTAGTCTAACACGTCCGAAAGATGCATTCAATAGATTCAATATGACTTTTTTCGACAAAACGACTTTTTCAGATTTGGGTGTTCTCTTTTCCGTAAAAATGAGGTATACTACATAGAATAACTGGGACACAGATGAAAAAAAGAAAGAGGATAAAGTTATGAGAGAGGAAAACTGTATTTTTTGTAAGATTGCGGCTGGCGAGATTCCGTCAGCAACGTTGTATGAGGATGATGATTTTCGGGTGATTCTGGATGTAAGTCCTGCGTCCAAAGGACATGCCTTGATTCTTCCGAAAGAACATTATCGGAACTTATACGAGCTGGATGACGGTCTTGCGTCAAAAGCACTTGTGCTGGCAAAGAAAATGATTGTCAGACTGAAAGACGTGCTTGGATGTGATGGCTACAATATTGTTCAGAACAATGAGGAAGCGGCTGGACAGACAGTCTTTCATTTTCATATGCATATGATCCCGAGATATCAGGGAGATAAAGTAGGGATTGGATGGCACATGGGGGAACTGAAGGAGAAAGATAAGGAAGAAATCCTGAACAGTGTAAAGTAATCACCGGAGAAAGAACATTGACTGAGAAGCTAGCATTTAATGAGATTTACAGCAACTATAAAAATCTTGTTCTGAAGGCAGCGCACATATATGTGGATGATCTGGACACGGCGGAAGACATTACGCAAGATACGTTTCTGGCATTATACAAGGACATGACAGAAAAAGAGATTGAAAGTGAAAAGGAATATTCCAATATCAAATCCTGGTTATACACCACTGCAAAGCATATGGCTTTGAACTATGGTAAAAAGGCGGCGCGGACTATTTCGGCAGATGCGCTTGAGGGATCCGATGTGATAGAAGAGCCGGTTAGTGAAAGCCTGGAATCAGAGTACTTTGGCAGGATAGCGGAAGAAGAGCGTGCGGAGCTGCATGAACGCATCTTTGCCGCGCTGATCAAGAAGAATCCGAGATGGCACGAAGCCATTATGATGACAGGCTACCTGGAGATTCCGACGGCTGAAGCGGCCAGCAGGCTTGGCATGTCTGAGAATGCATTTTATGCGATGATGCACAGAGCGAGAAAATGGATCCACAAGAAGTTTGGCGTAGAATACGAAGAATTGAACCGCTTTTGAAGGGGCGTCTGTAACGGGGCGGACAGATACGAAAGCACATGCAAACCAGAGGTTGATGTGCTTTCGTAAACACTTGCCGCATTCAGGATTTACTGACGTCCTCGATCAATTGAATGATCGTGCGGATGGAATCCTGCTGACCGGAATTGCGCATGGCATCTATGTAGGCCACGCGGTCCTGATAAAGCTTGTTGACCGCGTCAAGGAGAGATTCTTTCGTCACTTCTTCCTCTTCGAGTACAAGGCTGAAGCCTTGGCGTTCAAAAGAACGGGCATTCAGGATCTGGTCGCCGCGGCTGGCATTTGCAGAGAGAGGAATGAGGAGATTCGGTTTTCTCAGTGCAAGAAGCTCACAGATGGCATTAGCGCCGGCACGGGATATCACCAGGGAAGACATTGCAAAAATGTCACGGAGTTCATTTTTTACATATTCAAACTGCTTGTAGCCTTTCGTATCGACCAGAGATTCATCGAGCTTTCCTTTTCCGCAGAGATGTACGACCTGGAAATGCTCCAGGAGCTCCGGAAGGGCGGCGCGGACTGCGGTATTGACGGCAACGGAACCAAGGCTGCCGCCAATTACAAGGATAACGGGCTTATCTGTGGAAAAACCACACATCTCCATTGCGGCAATCTTGTTGCCGGATAATAATTCCTGGCGGATGGGAGAACCGGTCAAAAGGGCTTTTTCTTTCGGCAGATTTTCCAGAGTTTCCGGGAAATTACAGCAGACCTTTGTGGCGGAAGGAATCGCAAGCTTGTTGGCAAGGCCTGGAGTCATATCAGATTCATGGATGATGACCGGAACCTTTGCGCCCTTTCCGGCAAGGACGACCGGAACGGATACAAATCCGCCTTTGGAAAAGATGACATCGGGCTTTAGCTCCCGGACCAGCTTTTTCGCTTCACCCAGACCTTTTAATACACGGAAAGGATCGGTGAAGTTTTGGAGGCTAAAGTATCGGCGCAGCTTTCCGGAAGAGATTCCATGGTAGGGGATGCCGAAAGCTTCGATCAGTTCCTTTTCAATACCGGTATAAGAACCGATATATTGGATATCATAGCCAAGTTCCTGCAGCCGGGGGATTAAGGCAATATTCGGAGTGACATGCCCGGCGGTACCCCCGCCGGTGAGTATGATTCGTTTCATAAAAAACCTCCAGATGAAAAAATGTCTCAAAAAACGCATATAAACTATAGATTCATATTAAACTTATTTGAAGAAAAGTCAAGTCCTAAACGGATATGGGGAGGGTATTTTTGTCCGAAACAGGGATTGAACCCGGGTGTGTTTTAGCAAATGAAAGATGAATAAAAATATATAAGGGGCAAGAGAATGCGAAAACAGAATGAATCATCAACAATACTATCATTGCACCAGGAAATAGAACGAGAAGTACGAGAAATTGAAGAAGAAATGGCAAGGCATCCTGAACTTGACGGGCTTCAGGTAACAGAAGAGATGGACAGAGCTCTATTGGAAGAGATCGAAGCCTATGAGAAAGAACTGGAAGAGAGAAGAATGTCCGTGGAAAATACAGGGGATGATTTTCTGCGGTTGCGGGAGAACTCTGCGGTTCGTGGGGATTCCGACTGTTCAGTTGGCGCTGACGGGGAGAATGTGGGAGACAGGTCGGAGAAGTTCCGGACTTCGGAGCATTCCGTGGAATTTTCGGAGGAGCTTGTGCCGGATCTGACGAGGATATCCTTGGCCAGAAGGGCGGCTGGGGACGTTGGAAAAGCGATAGAGGCTGTCGGAGAAGACGGAGAGCGGAAGGAAAAGGTGTGTTATCGGAGGAAAAAGGCGAAGTATTGGGTGGTTTCTCTGGTGGCGGTGCTTTTGATCGTATTGGGGGTTGGAGTGAATAGTGTGGGGAGTAAGTCGTATTGGAAGATGATAAGAGAAATATTTGTCGATGATACACCTATGAATGTTATAAATGTGGAGGATATGGAAAAACAAGATTCAGAAGATATTGATGAAATAACGGCATATAGAGAGATAAAAGAAAAATTAAATGTAGAGCCTGTAAGAATTTTTTATAAACCGGATGATATGAAGTTAGTTGACTATGAAATATATGAAGAAATGTTAACTGCGCAATTATTATATAAATATCAAAATGATGTTGTAAGATATATTTTATACGTTAATGATGCGGATTCTTCTTGGGGAGACAAAGAAGAGGACGATAAATTAGATGAATATACACTCTTAGTAAATAACATAGAAATAAAAGTGGAAGAATTTGAAAAACCGAAATGCGCAGACAATCGATATGTGGCTAAGTTTAAGTATAAAGGGGTTGAATACCAGCTAATAGGAGTGATGAAAAAGGCTGAATGTGAGAAAATTTTAAAAAATTTATATTTTTTTTAAAAAAAGCGTAAGATTTTTAAAGATCAGTTGTTTACTTAATAAAGGAGAGAGGAAAAATATTGTTAAATATGAGGAAAAGAATTATAAATTCTATTGGTTTTATTCTTGTCTTGTGTGGTATGCTATTAAGCATAGAAACATGTGTAAAGGCGGAGGGGCTTATAGATGAAGAAATCATGGTAGATGGATCTCGGCTTTTATATGAAGATTGTGCCTATGGAACATCGAAAAATTCTATGCTTAGAGGCGAACATTTAATGTCTGGTGATAGCATAATTACAAAGACAGGGAATGGAAGAATCTATACATACGGCCAGACAACAGCGGATCATGATGTGGATTTCTTGGCGGTTTTAGTGTATGTTGACAGATATGATAAATCTGACGGACTATGGGGGCAAATAGATGCGCGAGTGAAAGAAGCCCGTGATACATATTACGTTGTTTCAACAAAAACATTGCAGGTAGATAGAGGATATTTTTATAGAGTACGGTGTGAACATTTTGCGGGAAATGACGATGAAGAATTTTATGATGACACGGTTTCCTTTACCGATGGAATCTGGATCCCATAACCCCACGTAACCCACCAGTACCTTTTGAGCAATGAGAGCAGCCACCGTGTTGTATTTTTGCAGAGTAACCCATTAACTTAGAATAAAATAAGAAAGAGAATAGGTTTGCCTGTACCATAGAAGCGCCACTAACTTAAATGCGATACATATCGGTGGCTGCTCTCATTGCTCAAAGGAGGATGTGATTATCAAGTTACTGTTCAAAACAAATAGTGCGTTGAGAAGCGCACGGTGACCATCGGTTATACCGATGAAAAAATATCAGAATAACCAAATTGGAAATTAAAATCTAAAGGCATTCACTCAAAAGCAGCCGGAAGTTATTTTCCGGTTGCTTCTTTTAGCGCTTTTGCAAGCTGATCTGGGCAGGATGTGGATTTGTAGCCGCAATGGATTCCTTCAATGCGGGAGATTGCTTCGTCTACGTCCATGCCTTCAACCAGGCGGGAGATTCCCTGCAGGTTTCCGCTACACCCGCCGACAAAACCAACGTTTCGTATTTTATTGTTCTCAATGTCAAACTGAATCAACTGTGAACATACTCCCTTGGGTTTGAACTGCATATCTGTCAGCCTCCTTTGTTTTTAAGATCGCCCTTTCTGTGGGCGGGCAAAAATACCATGTTTCCATTATAACAGATATTTTCCATTTGAAAAGCCTAATCTAAATAATCGTAAGCGGAAAAATGTTTTGCTATTGCTAAAAGCATCATATATAATGATATTAGTATGACATAGAAATAGAACCATTTGTGTGCTGAGGCACTCTTACATTTGAAAAATTGAAAGAAAAAGGAGATCAATATGGATTTTGTACAATATAAATGTCCCTGCTGCGGGGCGGCGCTTCGGTTTTCGCCGGGGGCGCAGAAGCTGTCCTGCGGGAGTTGCGGCAATGAATATGACCTGGAAACTCTGCGGCAGTATGAGCAGGAGGAAGAACGGGGCAGCGGAAGAGAAGAGGAACAGGAGCTGAACTGGGAATACCAGAGGGAAGCCCAGGGAGCCAAGCGGACGGAGGACGGGAAGTATATCTGCCCTTCCTGCGGGGCGGAGATTGAGGCGGATGAGAACACGGTCAGCACGACCTGTCCCTATTGTGATAATGTGGTCGTGATCCGGGCGTCCGCATCGGGGGAATATGAACCGGATGTGATGATCCCGTTCCAAATCAAGGGAGATCAGGCGCGGCAGATGCTGGAGAACTTTTGCAGGGGAAAGCGTCTGCTTCCGAAAAATTTCCGGGACAGGAGCTATTTGAAAAATCTGAAAGGGTATTATGTGCCTTATTGGCTGTTTGACTGTGACGCGAGTGCGGAGATGAGCTTTAACGCAACGAGAACCAGGGCATGGAGCGATTCGGAATATGATTATCTGGAGACGTCCTATTATCTGGTGAACCGGGCGGGGGGAATGGAATTTTACCATGTGCCTGTGGATGGGAGTACGGAGATGGACGATGACACGACGGAATCCATAGAGCCCTTTGATTACGGTGCCTTGACGGAATTTAATCCGGCATATCTTGCGGGATATGAGACGGACAAATATGATGTGGACGCGAAAGCGGCAGAGGGCAGGGCGAAGGAGCGGCTGTACCGGAGCGCGGAGCAGGTTATGCGCGGCACGGTCAGCGGGTATGATACGGTGACAGTGAAGCACCGGTATCTGGACGCAAAAAACGGAAAGGTGCATTATGCATTGCTCCCGGTCTGGATGTTTGAGACAGTTTATAACGGAAAGAAGTATCAGTTTGCGATCAACGGGCAGACGGGAAAGATGGTCGGGGAGCTGCCGGTGGACCGGGGGGCGTTTTGGAAATATTTATGCGGATTCACGGCGATTGGGACGGCGATTTGCTCCATCCTTGGAATCTTATTGTTCGGGGGTGTGCTGTGATGATGCAATGTGATAGACATGCGGATGGGATGGAGAGAGGAGCTGTGAGGAAGATAGGAAAGAGATCATGTAAGAAACGATATATGAGAATACGTAAGAGAATATGTAAGGAGGAGGCTTTGCGGGGCTGCGGTACAAAATGGAAGAATGCAGTGTGTAAAACAGCAATTATGCTGCTGTTGGTCTGTGTATCCGTCCTGAATCCGGGGAATCTGCCGGAAGCGGCGGCTGCAGATAAAATATCGGATACAGAAGGCCAGTCCTGGGATGCTGCGGCAGATCAGGCTCCTTACTTTGACGGCTGGGTGCAGGATGACGCGGGGCTTTTGACATCGGATGAGGAAAAGGCGCTGGAGTCAGAATGCAGGCGCTTGTTCAAAATATACGGCACAGGGCTCTACATTGTGACTACGCCGAATTTTGGCGGGGGAGATATTAAGGACTGGCAGAGACGGATCTTTTCCCAGTATGGCCTGGGAGCGGACTGTGACGGTCGCGGCGTGATGTTGGCAATCAGTATGGCGGAGCGCGACTGGGGGCTGGTGGGATTCGGCTCTGCGCAGGAAGCATTTTCTACATATGCAAGGGAACGGCTGGGCAGCTTGATCCTGGATGATCTGTCGGACGGAGAATTTTATGAGGCATTTTCCGGATATCTGTCGATTGCGGATGATTATCTGGCGGCGGCAGAGGAGGGAACGCCTTATACGGAGCAGCATCGATATCGGGAAGGATGGAGAATTCCGGTGATCCTTGGAGTGTCATTTCTGCTGTCGATGGGAATCTCTGCGGCAGTTGTGATCGCCTGGAGGAAAGGGATGAATACCAGGGTACGTCAGAATGGCGCAATGGAATATCTGAAGGCAGGGAGCTTTTATCTGTCGAATCGGTCGGATCTGTTCCTGTATCATACGGTCAGCCGGACGAAGAAACCGGAACAGCATTCTTCCGGCGGTAGCGGAAGCATGCGCTCGGACAGCTCGGGGACCAGCGGGAAGTTCTGAGAGCGATTTCAGATCGACATTTATCTAATAAGATTATAAAGAACATAAAATGAAAGGCATTTGCGGAAAGGAGAACATTATGGGATTGATAAGAGCGGCATCGAATGCGGTCAGAGGGACACTGGCGGATCAGTGGAAGGAATATTTTTACTGTGATGCTCTGGATGCGGATGTGTTGGTGGCGAGAGGCGTGCGGAATGTGTCGGGGCGTTCCTCCAACCGGAGGGGCGATGACAACATCATTACCGACGGTTCGCATATCGCAGTGGCGGACGGCCAGTGTATGATCATCGTGGAAGACGGCAGGGTGATGGACGCGTGTGCGGAGCCGGGAGCGTATACCTACGACATGGGCACGAGCCCGTCGGTGTTCGGCGGTTCATTTATGGAAGGGCTGAGAGGGATTGCGAAGGAGGCTTGGGAGCGTTTTCAGTTCGGCGGGGGCGCAGGGAAAAATCAGCGGGTCTATTATGTGAATATTAAAGAGATACCGGGAAATAAATATGGTACGCCGAATCCGGTACCGTTTCGGGTGGTGGATCGGAATATCGGACTGGATGTGGATATTTCCATCCGCTGCAATGGAGAATACTCTTACCGGATCGTGAACCCGATGGCGTTCTATGCAAATGTCTGCGGAAATGTGGGAAATGTGTATACCAGGGATCAGATTGATTCTATGCTGAAATCGGAATTACTGACTGCGCTGCAGCCTGCGTTTGCGAGGATTTCGGAGATGGGCATCCGTTACAGTGCCCTGCCGGGGCATACGATGGAGCTTTCGGACGCTCTGAATGAGGTGCTGTCTAAGAAATGGACGGAGCTTCGGGGAATCCAGATCTACTCCTTCGGGATGAACAGCGTGACTGCGCCCAAAGAGGATGAGGACATGATCAAGCAGCTCCAGAAATCCGCAGTGATGCGGGATCCGGGGATGGCTGCGGCAACGCTGGCCGGGGCGCAGGCGGACGCCATGCGTACGGCGGCGGCGAACACGGCCGGCGCGATGACCGGATTTATGGGAATGGGCATGGCGCAGCAGGCCGGAGGCGCAGGGATACAAGGACTGTATGAGATGGGAAGGCAGCAGCCGAATCAGCCGATGCCGGGCGGCGCCTATGTGGGACAGCCGTCGCAGGATAGCGCGCATGTGGGACAGTCGTCGCAGGATGGCGCGTATGCGGGTCAGCCGAATCAACAACCATCGGGCGGTATGCATACAGGGCAGGAAAATCAACCCCGGCAGCAGTCATCCGGCGACGTGCCAAGCGAGGCATCCGCCGCGTCAGGCTGGACCTGCTCCTGCGGAAAAGCAGGAAACACCGGGAAGTTCTGTACGGAGTGCGGAGCGCCCAAACCTGCGGCGGATGGCTGGACCTGTGCCTGCGGCACGGTGAATAAAGGAAAATTCTGTTCCGAATGCGGCCGCCCGAAACCGGCAGGAGTTCCGCAGTACAAATGTGACAAATGCGGATGGGAGCCGGAAGACCCAGCGAAACCGCCGAAATTCTGTCCGGAATGCGGCGATCCGTTTGACGACGGGGATATCAAAGCTTAGGAACCGCGCAAAACAGCAAGATTATTTTTCCACAGTTCCTTCATATATATGTGGCTATCCCCTGGAATATTTGCTCGGATTCTGTCCGAATTCCCGTTTAAAGGCTTTCAGGAAGTTAGAGTAATCGCTGAAACCGCAGCAGAGGCAGGCATCCATCACAGGACTGCCTGCTTTTAGCATATTCCGGGCGGAGATGAGTCGCTTTTTCATGATATACTGATACAGGGATAATCCGGTAAACTGTTTGAACTGTCGGCTGAGGTAATATTTACTGATGTAAAATTCGGCGGCAAGCTGGTCTAAGGATAATTCTTCGGTCAGATTTTCATTGATATAGGTAATGATCTGATTGACCTTTTCATTTTCCGTAATGTCATTCTTGACCGAATCGGGGGCATCGTAGTAGGCCCGGCTGACGTATACCAGAAACTCCGTCAGGTATGCGGAAGCCAGGGCCAGGCTTCCCATCTCGCTGCTGTGCTTGGCTTTGGACATCTCGTTGCAGAGCTGCTTTAAATGGGCGATATTCTGGCTGTCAGGCCGGATCAGACGATAATCCTTGAGGGCGGCGTCCGTAAAGCAGGCAGTAAAGTCTTCATCAAAAAAATCCTGCAGCCGCTCAAAAAAATCATCCGCCAGCCAGATCACGATCCGCTCGTAGGGTCTGCCGGGGCGGATGTCGGGGCGGTGAATGTCGGAGCTGCTGGTCAACAGGATATCTCCCGGGCGGAGCTTGTAGCTTCGTCCTTCTATAATATACGTTACATTTCCGGATAAAAAGAAAAAAATCTCATAAAAAGGATGCTGGTGAAATTCGACTACAGGAGGGTCCTCGTTGTAACTGTGGTGAAATTCGTAGTAGCGTTCCGTCATAATCTGGCTTGGATTAAATTGCTCTTTGTACATTGTTCACAAAAATACCTTTCTAAAATCAGTTAATATACATAAAAACACATTTTTATACTAATATTATATGGCAATATTTACCAGGTTTCAAGCAGTAACTACCACGTAAAAAAAACAGCGGTTTGATATACTATATATATCAACAGAACAGTTGCTGAAAAAGCCCGGGCCGCAGAAGCGCAGAGCATGGAGCGGACGGCGTTCCAATCAGCAATGTCTATCCCGGCAGACGCGTTTTGTTACAAAAGTGTAATGCTCTGGAACAGAAAATCACAGATGGATCGGCTGTTCCAAAATTACAAAAAATAATGCTCCGGAACAGAAGATCACAGATGAATCGGCTGTTCTAAAGTTACAAAAATAAAAAAGAAGGAAGTAAAATATGAGACAATGTCGCAGAGTGCTTGCTGTGCTTGTCAGCACAGGACTCGTGGCAGCAGCGCTTTCCGGCTGCGGCGCAGGTGGGGGAGACAAGAGGCAGATCATCCGGATAGGGCATAATCAGGCTACAGACCATCCAACCAATATTGCGCTAATGGCCTTTGAAGAGTATATCGAGGAAAAACTGGGAGATAAATATAACGTAGAAGTCTATCCGAGCGAGCTGCTTGGTTCCCAGACAGACATGGTTCAGCTGGCCAAGACGATACCGTACATGCTCTGGTATTATGTCGCGATTCTGATCGGACTGCCGACGGCGGCGGGACTCATATAAACGGGCAGCGCAGGAAAATGGCTGCTGCCGCAGCCGCGTTTCGGCACGGGTGCGGGTCAGGACGCATACTTTTTATAAAAATCTGCGCTGCGGGCAAAGTAAACAGGGAATGCTGCAAGGAGCTGCTTGCGGCAATTCCTGAAAATAAAGGAGGACAACATTATGCAAATGACATTTCGCTGGTACGGCGAGGGAAACGACAGCATCACCCCAGAGATGATCAAACAGATCCCGGGAGTGACCGGGCTGGTCTGGGCGCTGCATGACAAGCAGGCCGGAGAGGTCTGGGAGGTGGAAGAGATCGAGGAGGCAAGACGCCAGATCGAGGGTGCGGGCTTCAACATGGACGTGGTGGAAAGCGTAAACGTGCATGACGATATCAAGATCGGGCTTCCTACCAGAGACCAGTATATCGAAAACTATAAGACCACGCTGCGCAATCTGGCGAAGTTCGGCGTGAAGGTCGTGACTTACAACTTTATGCCCATTTTTGACTGGACAAGGACAGACCTGTTCCATCCGCTGGAGGACGGCTCAACGGCGCTGTTCTACGAGAAGGACCGAATTCAGGATGATTATAAGGAAATGGCGGACTACATCCTGAACAATCTGCACGGAATGACATTTCCGGGATGGGAGCCGGAGCGGATGGCGAAGCTGGACGAACTGTTCGAGGCATACCGCCCGGTGACCAAGGAAAAGCTGTGGGAAAACCTGAAATATTTCCTGGAAGCGATCATGCCGACCTGCCACGAGACAGGGATCAAGATGGCGATCCATCAGGATGATCCGCCGTGGGATATTTTCGGGATTCCGCGCCTGCTCTGCGACAAAGAGTCCATCGGGCGGTTCCTGAGTATGGTGGACGACGAGTACAACTGCCTTTGCCTGTGTTCCGGGTCTTTGGGTGCGAATAAGGAAAATAATGTGGCGGATATTGTGCGTACTTACTGCGGCCGGATCGCGTTTGCGCATATCCGAAACGTACGCCATTATCCCAACGGGGACTTTACCGAGGCTTCCCACCGGGACTGCGACGGGGATACGGGAATCCTGGAGATCGTAAGGGCTTACCATGACTGCGGCTATACCGGCTATGTGCGTCCAGACCACGGGCGGCATATCTGGGGCGAGAAGTGCCGGCCGGGGTATGGGCTGTATGACCGGGCTCTGGGGATCATGTACCTGTGGGGCTGCTGGGACATGCTGGAGCGGACCGAAGGGAAAGTGGCAAAGTAATCGCGAGGCAGGTCATGAAGCCTTGACGATGCCCGGGCTCAGGGCATCGGGAACAGTAACGAAAAGGAGGGCATGATGAAAAAATTTATGGATCAGGATTTTCTGCTGTCCACGGATACGGCAAAATGGCTTTATCATGAGGCGGCGGAGCATATGCCAATCATCGACTACCACTGCCATATCAATCCGCAGGAGATCGCGGAGGATAGGAAGTTTGACAATATCACACAGGTCTGGCTGGGCGGCGACCATTATAAATGGAGGCAGATGCGGTTCGGCGGGATCCCGGAGGAGATCATTACCGGGGACGCGGACCCGAGGGAAAAGTTCCGGGCGTTCGCGTCCGTACTGCCCAGGCTGATCGGGAATCCCATGTATCACTGGAGCCATCTGGAGCTGCGGCGCGTATTCGGGATCACAGAGCCTTTGACGGAAGAGAACGCAGATGAGATCTATGACAAATGTAATGAGGTGCTGGCGCATGTATCGGCCCGGGAGCTGATGCGCAAATTCAATGTGAAAGCGATCTGCACCACGGACGATCCCTGCGATGATCTGCACTGGCATGACGTGATCGCGGCGGACGAGACGATGGAGATCAAGGTGCTGCCTGCGTTCCGCCCGGATAAGGGGATCAATATTGAAAAAGCGGGCTTTGCGGAATATATCGGAAAGCTGTCGTCAGTCTGCGGGTTCGAAATCCGCAGTGCCGGGGACGCGGTGAAAGCGCTCCTGGCCAGAATTGATTACTTTGCGGAGCACGGCTGTCTGTGCGCAGATCACGGACTGGACTACTGTATGTATGAGAAGCCGGATCCAGAGCGGGCTGAGGCTGCATTTGCGGCGGCAATGAAGGGTGATCGCCCGGAAAAAGCGGATGCGGATGCATACAAGACGCTGGCGACCATTGCCTGCGCGAAAAAATATACGGAGTTGGGCTGGGTGATGCAGATCCATTTCGGATGCCTGCGCGACAATAACAAGCCGCAGTTCGCAAAGCTGGGGCCGGATACCGGATATGACGCGGTGAACAGCCAGTCCGGCGTGGAAAATGTGGCTCCGCTTCTGAACGCGTTTCAGGAAAATGAGGGACTGCCGAGGATGATCCTGTATTCCCTGAATCCCAATGACAATACCGCCCTTGTGACAATCGCGGGATGCTTCCAGGGAGACGGCATCGTGGGCCGGATGCAGCACGGAAGCGGCTGGTGGTTCAATGACAATCGCGGCGGCATGCGCAGCCAGCTCACGGAGCTTGCAAATAACGGGATGCTGGGATGCTTTGTGGGAATGCTGACGGATTCCAGATCATTCTTAAGCTACACGAGGCATGAGTATTTCCGGCGCATTCTCTGTGAACTGATCGGGGAATGGGTGGAAAGCGGACAGTACCCGGAGGATAAGAAGCAGCTCACGCGGATCGTGGAGGATATCTGTTTTCATAATACGAATGTGTTTTTTGGATTCGGAGTTTCATAAGAGCTCAGGATAGATAAAAGCAGAAACGGACATACTTTTGATAAGGACAGGTTATGATGGAGTATTCTTGAAAAGTCCAGGAATGCTCTGCAAGAAGATTGGAGGAGCAGAATGAATTTACCTTTGAATATCGATTTTACGGGAAAAGTTGTAGTTGTGACAGGAGCAGGCGGCGTACTCTGCGGTACAATGGCGAAAGCATTTGCGCAGGCGGGAGCGAAGGTGGCGGCGCTGGATCTGAATGAGGACGCGGTGAAGAAGCTGGCGGAGGAATGTAAGGCAGAGGGCTTCATCTGCGAGGGCTATAAGGCAAACGTGCTGGAGCCAGAGGCACTGGAGGCAGTTCATGCTCAGGTGTTGAAGGATCTGGGGCCGTGCGACATCCTGGTAAACGGCGCGGGCGGAAATAATCCGAGGGCGACCACGGACAATGAATACCAGCATGAGGCGAAGGAAGGACAGAAGACTTTCTTCGATCTGGATGCGGGCGGCGTGGACTTTGTGTTTAAGCTGAATTTCCAGGGGACGCTGCTCCCGACGCAGGCTTTCGCAAAGGACATGGTGGAGAAAAAATCCGGGTGCATCCTGAATATTTCCTCCATGAACGCATATATTCCGCTGACCAAGATTCCGGCGTATTCCGGAGCGAAGGCAGCGATCTCCAACTTTACACAATGGCTGGCGACACATTTCGCGGGAACCGGGATCCGATGCAATGCGATCGCGCCGGGCTTCCTGGTGTCCAACCAGAACCGGGCGCTGCTGTTCAACGAGGACGGGACGCCGACAGCGCGTTCCGAGAAGATTCTGAACGGGACACCCACCAGGCGGTTTGTGGACAGCGAGGAATTGCTGGGCGGCGTGTTCTTCCTGTGCGACGACAGGGCGGCGAGCGCGATCACAGGGGTGGTGCTGCCGATCGACGCGGGGTTTGCGGCGTATTCGGGAGTCTGAGAAATCAAATCATAAGCATGGCTGAAAAAAGAAAACTGCCGATACGGGTTTTGATCCGTATCGGCAGTTTCAAGTCACGCAAAGACTCGTGGCACGCTGCACGCACCGAACGCTCTGCCTCGCTTGGGGACTAAACTAACCAAACCGGAACAAACCAGTTTTTTTCATCCACAGGCAATAAGTCGTTTGCCATGCAGATCACACTTCCTGTCCCGATCTCTACTTTTAGAGATTCCAAACCTTCGAAGGCCCCCTCGCGCATCACGGGCTCTAACACGTTGAAATTCTTAATTGCTGTTTTGCCAGGGGACGCTGCCTTTTTGATCTCTATCGGAGAAAGAATCCCGTTTTGATAAAGCAGCAGATCAATTTCCTTCTGGTCTTTATCCCTGTAATAAAAGATAGGCGGCTCCTTTCCCGCGTTCAGATAGCTTTTATAGATTTCTGAAAACACATAGCTCTCAAAGAACACCCCGGACATGGCCCCTCTTTCCAATGCTTCGGGATTTCCCCATTTTAGGAGATAAGCTGCCAGACCAGTATCTAAAAAATGAAGGAGAGGCATTTTCACAACCCGTTTCAGTGCATGATTGTGGTATGGCTGTACAAGGGCGATAATATGGGACGATACCAAAATAGACAGCCATTTTTTCGCCGTTGGCGCCGAAATACCGGCGGCATTTGCCAATTCCTCATAGACAACAGGTTTTGAGGTATGTGCGGCTACGACCGTCATGAAATTATAAAACTGCATCTCATCGGCAACCTGTGCAAGATCGCGGATATCTCTCTGCAGGTATGTGTTCACATAGGAACGGTAATAGGTCTCCCAGTCCACATTTTCGTCTGCATAAAGCTCCGGCATGGAGCCTTTGAAAATTCTGCAGTAAATTTCATTTAATCCCTTCTGTGTCCTTACAGATAAACGGTTCATCAAGTGTGACGCATCCGTTTGGAACGGTTCACTTGGCTCCTGATAAATTTCCGCATCGGACAATCCCAATAAATTCACAATGCCGACCCGTCCCGCAAGACTTTCGCTTACATTTTTCATCAAACGAAAGACCTGCGATCCCGTAATCCAGAAATCGCCTTTTCTTTTGGTACAGTCTACGCTCATTTTAATATGGGGCAGCAATTCCGTTGCGTACTGAATTTCATCAATCAATACCGGAGGAGAATATCTCTGTAAAAATAACGCCGGGTCACGTTTTGCCAAATATCTTACATCAGGATCATCCAGGGTTACATATTTTCGTTCTATCCCTGTGCTTCGCTGCGCTTCTGCCAGTCTTTGCAGCAGAGTCGTTTTTCCCACCTGCCTTGGGCCGGTCACCAACAGTACGGGAAACATTTTAGAAATCTGTGTAATCGTATCTTCTGCAGCTCGTTTAATATATGCCATGATAATCGCTCCCTTCCATTACAGTACTTTGTGAAACGGCCGAATGGCCATAATGGGATGCCCTTTGGGTATAAGCAATTTGGATAAATGCATTCGTCTAAACTAAACCGTAGTATTATTATAGCCAGACTTTGGAACATCGTCAATAAAAAGTTACAGGTCACACCTTGACCAGGCGTGCCCTGTAACTCAGGCCGTCATTTAAAATTGCCTACGGCAATGGACGG
>QXWX01000008.1 GCA_009911175.1 Lachnospiraceae bacterium
CGCATCCTCCTGACCAATCAGCGTAGTGATTGGTCAGGGTGTGACATGTAACAATAAAAATTCTGTCTAACTTCAACAGCTCCGACGCTTCAATATGTTTTGTTTTGAAATCATACGTTATTTAAAGACATTAAGACGGTTTGGTAAAGAGGCGGGAAATTTTTCCAACTGTACGGTTGGATGCTCTAAAGAGCCTCTGTTCCGGCAAGGGAGATCAAACATGGGACAAATCATTCATCTGGATCAAGGGAATCCCCATTTTCATTTAGGATAGCATTCGATACAGGGGATATGGTCTGCTGCTGTCATTGATTGTCAGACATTCCCAAATGATCTATGGAAAAGTTTCTTTACGGATCAGGCGTACTTTAAGTTTTAATGAGACATTTTATCCGTCTGACGCGGAATTCCGGAAAAAAGAAATCCGAATCGGGTGGTTTTCGGCCCCAATACCAGAGTGTTCTATGGCTATTGTAAAATACAAAAACCAGTCCGGCGTGACATATGCTTATGAATTACTTCCAACTCGCCGAAATGAAGCTTCCCATACATGCTTTTAACCACTGCGGCGTTCTTTACTTTATAGATTTTCAAATATCCTTTTGAAACATATTCCTTGATTTCAATAATCCCTTTCTGATGAACGGATGAACCGGCGCAGAGTTCTCTGAATACGGCATCAGGAAGAATGATTTCATCAAATAACTCCCATAAGAGGGATAATCTTCCTATTGATAGCAGCCCTATGATTGGGCTGGTTCGCATATGACTCTTTCGCTTTTCATATTATTCCCCTGATAAATTAGCAATTGCGAGTTCATCCATCTGCATTTCTTCTTCTGAGTATCTGCTCCATGGAATATCATGTGCTTTTAGAAAATCCATAAAATCCCAGATGTTTTTTCCGGCCAGCTCTGCGGCTTTTTCTAAAGTAACAATTCCAGACACAAACAGGCCTGCTACAATGGAGATGGTTACCTTATCATCCAACTCATTCAGCCATAATCAAGATGTATGGCATCGCGTGAGCATTAATTTACTAACTCAAACTTCGCACATAGATTTTAGCTATGCACCTTGAAAAGAATACTTCGATATCCCAGCGTTTTCCATAAAGGCGGATGATTTCATCTTCACATAAGGATGTATCTGTTGTGATAAGGCAGATGTATTCCTTGCGCTTATTCCGATTGCGGACATATACAACCCTAGCCGGAATCGCTTCCCCGTCTTTGATGACTTCCACATCCACCGATAAGAGGTATCTGGAACGTCCCCTGCGTTTTGTGTTCCTCTTGTAGATATCGATAAGGGAGAGTTCTTCTCCATTGTATCGGAAGAACATTTTTGGGGTTTTCTTAATCATTCCAATCACTTCATAGCCAAGATTTTTTACAGCATGAAGCGTTTTGGGAGAAGAAAACCAGCTGTCAAAGAGGACATATTTTGCAGGAATCCCCAGTGTTTTAGCGGCTTTCAGAAGTTCCAACATAGCTTCCGTCCCTTTGGTCATAGAAAGCTTGCGGCGCTTATAACCGACGGTTCTTTTATCGAGACTGACGGCTTCATTCACACGGTTTTTCTTATTATCCGTGGATAAAAGGATACTGTTGACCGGAAGAAACGTACTTCCGTCAGTCCATCCCAGGGTTAGCATACGGAACCCAAACTTATAGGCATGTTTTGCATGGTCGTAAGTTTTTGCAAGGAGTTCCACCTTCTTGGAGCGGTTTCTTTCAAACATAGAATCATCAATGCAGAGAACATTTTCCCTGTCTGCATGATTCAATGGGACAACAGCATCCTTGATAATTCTTGATGCAAGAATCGTTGTGAACCTGATCCAGTTGATCTGTGTTGATTTCATAAAGCGGTATACCGTATCTTTAGCAAAAGCCGGCGTATTTCTTCCCGACAGCAGATTCATGTACATGCTTCTGTTTGAAAAGATCAGGAGAAACAGATACTGAAAAATCTGTGTTACAGGTGTACCTTTCTTATGATAAGCGCCCGCCGTTTTCAGGGCAGACGTCACATGGAATCTGGCGAAAAATCTTTTGATAGTTTTAGAAATCTGGTTATCATTCTGGTTGTCTTGTGTTATACTGTTATTCATAGCATGAGCCTCCGTTGGTATGTTGTTTTCTGGACAATTCAATTATACCAAAAACAGAGTGTTTCATGCTATTTTATTGCCAGTTTTTATTGGATTTTCAAGGTGCATAGGCGCTTATTCAAGTGCGAAGTTTGAGTTACTAATATTTTTTTCAGCATTTCCAGAGGATGCCATATTGAGAGGGCCGGGAAAATCGGATATAATCATAGTTAGGATCTGTAGGAAAAGAACTGACACATCCTGCGCAATCTGTATCAGTTCTTTTTCTACAGATCTTTAGACAACGATTGAGGACGGAAACTGTAAGATGAAAGAAAAAAAGAAACTGGGAACAACAGAAAAAAGGCTGATCGCGGCCTGCGTTTTTTTGGCTGCTGCAGGGATTTTGCTGGTGTGCGCAAGGCAGATACCGAGATTTGCGGAGTGGTATGCGGTACATATTTATCAGAAGCTGACTGCGGTTGTGGGAAGGGTGACGGGACTGGCGCCTTTTTCTGTTGTAGAGATCGGACTCTATGTGCTGCTGATCCTGCTTCCGGTGACAGGAGTGCGTGCTGTTGTGAAGTCCGTGCGTTTCGGACATGGCGGAGAAAATGCGCTTAGGTGGGCGTCAGGAATATTTCTTACGGTTTCACTGCTGCTGTTTTTGTATATGACCAATTGCGGAGTGAATTACCAGAGGGAATCCTTTTCGGAGAAGTCCGGGCTGGAGGCAAAGCAGTATACGACGGAGGAATTGAAGACAGTCTGCCTGTGGCTGACAGAGGAGGTCAACAGCCTGGCGGGGCAGGTGGAGCGCGGTGACAGTGGGACAATGATTCTGACAATGTCTGCGGAGAAGGAACAGGATGCTGTACAGGCGATGAAAAAACTGGCGGAGGAATATCTGGATCTAAATGGGTACTATCCTCATCCAAAGCCTGTCTGTATATCGGAAATCTTGTCCTATCAGAACCTGTCCGGGGTATATTCTCCGTTTACGATGGAAGCGAATTTTAATGCAGATATGATCGACTATAATATTCCTTTTACGCTGTGCCATGAATTATCCCATCTGCGGGGATTTATGCAGGAGGAAGAAGCGAATTTTATCGCGTTTCTGGCTTGCGTCGGATCCGGAAAACAGGATTTTGAATACAGCGGATATCTGATGGGGTGGGTGTACTGCATGAATGCGCTGCGCCGGGCGGATACAGAAGAGTGGCAGGCGGTCCGGGAAGGACTGGACGAAGCGGTGGAAGCGGATCTGCGGGAAAATTCCCGGTTTTGGGATTCTTATGATGGGGCAGTGGCGGAGGTTTCCGATAAGGTGAATGATACCTATCTGAAAGCGAACGGGCAGAGCGAAGGCGTGAAGAGCTATGGGAGGATGGTGGATCTGATCATTGCGTACGCGGAGAATCAGGGGGAATGACACATTTTGCAATCCCTTCAAATAAATCTTTTCCACCTGTACGGTTGCAATCCGAAATCACATTTTTATGCAGTTTGCAATGAAAATGCGACTTCGGATTAGCATCCAACCGTACAGGTGGAATCTTTTCTAAAACATATCCGATTACTGCAGCCGCTATTTTACTGTTACATGCCACACACCGACCAATCACTACGCTGATTGGTCAGGAGGATGCACATAAAAGCTGGGATTCAGGCCGTCCATTGCCGCAGTCAATTTAAAATGACGGCCTGAGTTACAGGGCACGCCTGGTCAAGGTGTGACCTGTAACATTTTACTATCGGCTTTAGCCGGTTGAGTACGACGGAGTTTTTCGTGTTCCGAAAAATGGAGGCGTGCGAAACAAAAAACCACC
>QXWX01000082.1 GCA_009911175.1 Lachnospiraceae bacterium
ATGGTTTCTTCCCCACCTGAAAGCATTGGAAACACCGAATCTACGGGCTTTTCCAATGTCGGCAACGCGCCGGAGGGGCAGGGAAAAACGGGGATAAATCGTTGCTTATGGTCTGACTGGCTGCAAATTGCAACATATCCAATCCAATGAAAAGTTGTTAAAAGAGGGAATGGATATACGTAACCGCAGCTACATCAGTCGAATGCCTTGTGACAAGAGGAAAAGCACCATGAAGGGTAACGATATATTTTCTAAAAGTACCTGTGGACAAAGGAGCTGGTAGAGATGTGGTATGTGATACAGACGAAAACAGGCCAGGAAGAGCCCATGCGGCAGCGTGTGGAAAAAATGCTTCCGGTGGATTCCTATGAGGACTGCAAGGTTCTGTATTATATAAAAAAGAAAAAATATCTGGGCCAGTGGCATGAGGAGCGGGAGCGCCTCCTGCCGGGATATATGTTTCTCATAACAAACGACCCGGAACCTGTTTCAAAAGCTCTGAACCGGATGACAGAATTTACCAGGCTTCTTGGAACTGGCAGCAGCTTCTGCCCGATCCGCCCGGAAGAGGAGGAGCTTCTGATTCGGCTGACCAACGGGAAGGATGAGATTGGGATGTCCTATGGAGTTATCGAGAAAGGAAATCTGAAAGTTAGATCCGGGGTCTTGACCGGGATGGAATCCAGGATCAAGAAGATTGACAGGCATAAGCGCAAAGGGTTTCTCAGTATGCGGATTGATGATCAGGAGAAGCTCGTAGGCGTGGGCCTGGAAATCACGGAGAAGAGCTGATATGTGGTATGTCATACAGGTCTACACCGGCAAGGAACTGGAGATCGCCCAGCAGTGCCGCGACAGGGTGGCGGATGAGGGCGAGGATGTGTTCGTTCCGCTGGCGGAACGGTGGACAAAGATCCGCGGGGAGAGGACACTGATCACGTCGAGGCTATTTCCGGGGTATGTGTTTATTGAGACGAATAGGATTGAGGATTTCCATAAACGGCTGAACCGGATTTATGCGATGACAAGGGTGCTCAGAACCGGGGATGAAATGACGCCGATTCAGAAGGAAGAGGAAGAGTATCTGAGGAAGCTGGGCGGGGATGAGCATGTGGTGAAGTACTCGGAAGGGTATATCGAAGGGGATAAGCTAGTGGTGACTTCGGGGGCGCTGAAGGATTTTGAAGGGAAAGTTAAAAAGATCTTGAGGCATAAGAGGTTGGTGGTGATGGAGTTTTCATTACTGGGTCAGACTGTGGAAGTTACATTGGGATTAGGAGTTATTAAAAAAATTTAATGCGATACGATTAAGAATAAACAGAGAATTATTACAAGAATTTTACATGAAGTTATGGAATGCATTTGACGTTTCGCGCGCTATGCAGGAGATAACGGACAAAATGATTTGCCTGCCAGTATAAAATTAAAATTGTACCGGTATGGCGAAGCATACTTATTTTGGGGTATATACTTTAAAATTTGTTGAAAGAATTAGCAAATTCATCCATATCTTTCACAAATAAAGTGATGATTCTAGAATTTACTGAAAACTAAATTTAATAATATAGAAATAATAATAAAAACAGCAGCTATGGAATTTTCCATAGCTGCTGTTTTTAGGAAAGAATTAAAATGAATAGAAAGTGGAAAAGAATATTTGAAATTGGTGCTGTTCTTTTGGGAATATATATCACATTGGACACAATAGCAAAGAATAGGATTGAGGCAACAGATATTGATTCAGATAATCCTTATATAAAGAATGAGGAAAGCAGTGAAAAATATAATATAGTACAGAATACATATGAGGGCAAGGTAAAGCTGATTTTGGATAAATTATTGGCTTTCGTTGGATTAATAGTGCTGAGTCCATTGTATGGACTGATATCACTTGCGATTTACATAGATAATCCAGGACCTGTATTCTTTACACAGAAACGTGTTGGCAAGGATAAGCATTTTTTCTATTTGCATAAATATCGTTCCATGTGTATGTCTACACCTCATGATGTTCCAACCCATCAATTGAAAAATCCTGAAAAATATATCACTCGTGTCGGTCGGGTGCTGCGAAAGACAAGTTTAGATGAATTGCCTCAGATTTGGGATATCTTCCGTGGAAAAATGAGCATCATAGGACCACGCCCTGCACTGTGGAATCAGAAAGATTTAATAGACGAGAGAGAAAAGTATGGTGCGAATGCAGTCTTTCCAGGGCTTACCGGGCTTGCGCAGATTAAAGGCAGAGATGAATTGGAAATTCCAATCAAAGCGCAATATGATGGAGAATATGTGAAGAGGCTGAAACAGGAGAGTATAAAAGCATTTACTTTTGATGTGAAGTGTTTTATTGGAACTGTGATTAGCGTTTTGAGGCATGACGGTGTTGTCGAAGGTGGAACAGGAATTTTGACTAAATAATAGTGGACGTTTAGATATTATTATATATGGATACAGTATGAGCTGGTGACAGATTATACATCAGAAAAAAAGAGTATGTGCAGAAAAGGAAGAAGAAAAATGCCTACAATATTGATACACGAAGTACATGATATGTGGCCGGCAACTTTAGTTGAGATTGGCGGAATGTCAAGAAAGCATCCATTTGTTTGGGCAATACAGAAAGCAGAGGATAGTGCATATAGAACCTGTGATGAGTTGATTTCACTCCTTCCATATACAAAAAGGTATATGAAAAGGCATGGGCTGGCAGAAGAAAAGTGGCATTATATCCCGAATGGAATCATTGAAGGCGAATGGAAGTCCAAAGAAGCAATTCCTAAAAAGCACGAAAAAGTATTGAATTCCCTAAAAGAAGAAGGAAAATTCATAGTCGGTTACTTTGGAGGACATGCATTAAATAATGCTTTGGATATATTGCTTGATGTAGCGAAAAATTGCGAAGATAAAGAAACTGTTTTTGTTTTGGTAGGGGATGGAGTCGAGAAGAAGAGATTGATGGCTAGGAAAAAAGATGAGAATATTGATAATGCGATTTTCCTCCCGGCAGTACCTAAAAAAAGCATTCCGACTCTGGTAAATTATTATGACTGCATCTATATGGGGGCACATGAAACGACATTGTATCGTTTTGGAATTAGTTTTAATAAAATGTTTGACTCTATGATGTCAGGAAAACCGGTGATTCTCAGCGTTACGGCTCCTTCAACATTAATTAAAGACTTTAATTGCGGTTATACGGTAGAGTCTGGGGACATTGCAGGTATTTGCAGTTCTATAAAGAAAATCAAAGAGATGCCGGATCAGGAACGCGCAGAGATGGGGGAGAGGGGCAGACAGGCAGTAAAAGACCATTTTTTGTATAGGGATTTGAGTAGAAAAGCAGCTGATTTGTTTGGAGAAGGTAAAAAAAATATTGTATTAATCAATCACTATGCAGGGTCGCCGGAAATGGGGATGAGTTTTCGAACATACTATATGGCCAGAGAGTGGGTCAAAATGGGACATCGTGTAGATATTATAGCTGCGGATTATTCTCATTTAAGAAGAAAAAATCCATCTCCTAAAAAAGACTTTCAAACAGAGAATATAGATGGGATTACTTATCATTGGATTCATACGAATCGATATGACGGAAATGGCATAAAACGTGCGATGACGATGTTTGAATTTGTCGGTAAATTATGGCTTCATGCGAGGCGGATTATAAAGGAATGCGCTCCAGATGTAATTATTACGTCTTCTACATATCCTCTGGATACTTTTGCAGGTCAGAGAATCAGATATCTCAGTAATCAGAGAAGATAAAAGCCATTGTTCAGATTTATGATACGCAGTCAGTTTATATATAAGAAACTTTCGCAATATGCAAAGGAGTAAATTGGCTGTAGTGATGATAAAAGGAGATACGTGAAATGAAAGAAGAATTGCTTAAGAAAATCAAGAATAGAGAAATCGTAGCCGGAGTAGTTGGGCTTGGTTATGTTGGGCTTCCGTTAGCGGTAGAAAAGGCAAAAGCAGGATTCAAAACAATTGGCTTTGACGTTCAATCATCAAAAGTTGATATGGTGAATCAAGGGCATAATTATATAGGTGATGTGGTTGATTCGGATTTGGCTGATTTGGTCAATACAGGACTGCTTAGCGCAACTACTGATTTTTCGTTTATAAAAGATGTAGATTTCATAGCAATCTGTGTACCGACACCGCTTGACGAACATCAGGAGCCAGATATCAGTTATGTTAAAAATTCGGTTACGGAACTTTCGAAGTATCTGACATCAGGAACGATGGTAGTCTTGGAATCGACAACTTATCCTGGAACAACAGAGGAATTAATTAAACCGATTTTGGAACAAGGATCCGGGCTTCGATGCGGCCTGGATTTTTACTTGGGATTTAGTCCGGAGAGAGTAGATCCGGGAAATCTGATATACAAAACGAAAAATACTCCGAAAGTTGTAGGTGCCTGCAGTTCAGACGGTGCAGAGGTCATCAGCACAATGTATCGGGCTGTTCTGGATGGTGAAGTATTTACAGTTTCCTCTCCGTCAGTAGCAGAAATGGAAAAAATATTAGAGAACACATATCGGAATGTAAATATAGGACTGATTAATGAAATAGGCCGATTATGCAACGAGATGGGAATCTCTGTCTGGGAAGTGATTGATGCCGCAAAGACAAAACCGTATGGCTTTCAACCTTTTTATCCAGGACCAGGGCTTGGAGGACATTGTATTCCGCTTGACCCGTATTATCTCACATGGAAAGCAAGAGAATATGGTTTTCACACAACATTGATTGAGAACTCTATGGTCATTAACGATGGACAACCCGAATATTGTGTGGAACGGGCAATGCACATCTTAAACCGTCACAAGAAAGCGATGAACGGTGCAAGGATTTTGATGCTTGGTGTATCGTATAAAAATGATATAGACGATTACAGAGAATCTCCGGCTATCCGTGTAATGAAAGAATTACAGAATGTTGGAGCAAATGTGGAATATTATGATCCATGGGTTCCAGAGTTCAAAAATATGTATGGACAAAGCGGTAAGAGTATTGAGAATTTGACTCCAGAGACTGTGACTGAATATGATCTAGTCATAGTAACGGCAGCGCATCACAATGTAGATTATGAAATGGTACAGAAAAATGCGAAAGCAATCTTTGATACAAAAAATGTTATGAAGGAAATAAAAGAACGCAATAACATTGAGGTGCTTTGACAATGAAAAAAATAACTGGGAGGAGAATAGGATGAGATATGCATTAATTGGCTGTGGAAGAATATCAGTGAATCATATTGCGGCGGCAAAAAGCAATCATCTGGAATTTGTGGGGCTCTGTGATATTGATCAGGAGATGCTAAGGGATAAAGCACTGAGATTTAAACTGGATGCGGTACCTCAATATTTGGATTATCATAAAATGCTGGAAACGGAAAAACCAGAACTCGTGGCAATTGCCACGGAATCAGGCAAGCATGCGCAGATTGCTTTGGATTGCATAGAGGCCGGATGTAATCTCATTATTGAAAAACCGATTGCATTATCCATTGCTGATGCGGATGCAATTATAGATAAGGCAAAAGAAAAGAGGGTAAAAGTTTGCGCAAGCCATCAGAACCGTTTCAATAAATCCATTCAAAAAATTCGTCAGGCATTGGAAGAGGAACGTTTTGGCCGGATGTTTTATGGAACAGCTCATATACGTTGGTGCAGAGATGCTCAATATTATTCAAAGGCAAAATGGCGGGGAACCTGGGAGCAGGATGGAGGCGCATTGATGAACCAGTGCATCCATAATATAGATCTTTTACGTTGGATGATGGGGGATGAAATTGAAGAAGTCGTGGGGATGACAGACAGACTGAACCATGATTATATCGAAGCAGAAGATTTGGGGATCGCACTTATCAGATTTAAGAATGGGTCCTATGGAATTATAGAGGGAACCACAGATTTATATCCGAGAAATTTGGAGGAGACGCTTTATTTATTCGGAGAAAAAGGCACTGTTAAGGCAGGCGGGGAAAGTGTAAACCGAATTGAAGAATGGAGATTCTCAGATGGATTGGATAAATCAGAAGAAATCATTGCCGAATTTGCAGAGAATCCTCCAAACGTCTATGGATTTGGTCATACACCGCTATATGCTGACATCATTGATGCAATTCAACAGGACCGTGAACCATATGTGAATGCTGAAGCAGGAAAAAGAGCCTTAGAACTTGTGCTTGCTATTTATAAGTCAGCATCAGAAGGAAAATCTGTTAAATTACCTTTAGAAAACTGCGGTACGTTAGATTTTAAGGATCGGTTTATAAAATGAAGAATTATTATGTTCATCCTTCGAGTTATATAGATGACAATGTTGAAATAGGAGAAGGAACAAAGATATGGCATTTTTGCCATATACAGTCAGGAGCAAAAATCGGGGTGAGCTGTACTCTGGGGCAAAACGTGAATGTTTCCAATAATGTGGTCATTGGAGATTTTTGTAAAGTGCAGAACAATGTATCCATTTATGAAGGGGTTGAGCTGGAAGATGGAGTATTTTGCGGACCATCCTGTGTATTTACGAACGATCTGACACCCAGAGCAAGGTTTCCAAAAGGCAATGCCGGTTATAAAAAGACAGTTGTGAAAGAGGGAGCCAGTATTGGGGCGAATGCCACGATCGTATGCGGACATACAATTGGGAGGTTTGCCATGGTTGCTGCCGGTGCGGTGGTTACCAGGGATGTTCCGGATTATATGCTGGTGGCTGGCGTTCCAGCAAAGGTGATAGGAAGCGTGGATGAAGAGGGAAATCAGAAAGAGAGAAGAAAGAACAGGGATTAAAATGCGGATTCTATTCTTATCAGCAGCAAATAGTGCGCATACCGTTCGCTGGGTTAATTCAATCGCAGATAGAGGACATGAAGTGATTCTCGTGTCACAAAAAGACCACAGGGTTGAAATGGATTGGATTTCGACCAAAGTAAAGACAATATACCTGCCTGTAAAAGGAAAAAAAGGATATTATCTTAATGCGTTTTTTTTAAAAGTTATATATATGTTGGAGCATGTTGATGTGGTTAACGCCCATTATGCCAGCGGATACGGTACTTTAGCGCGTATTGCAAGACTGCCGGATGTATTGCTGTCAGTATGGGGGAGCGATGTTTATGAGTTCCCATATGAAAGCAGAACAAAGGAAAAGATATTGAAAAAAAATCTCAATTATGCAGCACTTATTGCATCAACCAGCTATTGTATGGCAAGACAAACGGAAAAAATAATTGGGAAAAGGGAAATGGTTATCACCCCCTTCGGAGTTGATACTGAAAGATTTAGAAAATATGCTGAAAAAAAGAATGGCTGCTTTACCATAGGAAGTGTGAAAACATTGTCGTCCAAATATGGAATTGACATGATTATTAAAGCTTTCTATCTTTTTTCGGATCAATTGGATGATATAGAAGATGTTCAATTGGTTATTTTTGGGGAAGGAAGTCAAAGAAACGAGCTGGTGCACCTCTGCAAAACACTCGGCATTATGGAAAAGGTTCATTTTGAAGGATATATACCGAATACTCAGGTTCCGGACGCCTTGAATGAAATGGATATTATCTGCTTTGGAAGCAAACAAGAAAGCTTTGGCGTGGCAGCGGTTGAGGCAATGTCGTGCAGTATTCCGGTTATAGCAACGAAAGCAGCTGGTTATAAAGAGGTAGTGGAGGACGGAAAGACTGGTTATCTTGTTTCTTATGGAGATACGGAAACAATGGCCGCTTATATGCTAAAGCTATATCGCGATAAAGGATTACGTGATGAAATAGGACGTAATGGAAGGAATAGAGTAGAAAAACTCTATGATTGGAATCAATGTGTTGATACGATGATCCATTCATATATGAAAATAAAAACAAAAGATAAGCATACTATATAAGAGTACTATCAATACTTCATAAAAATGGAGGTAAGGATGGAAAAAAGGTGTATTTTTCATATACCAAATCATTTAGACCCCAATAGAGCATCGGCATCGCAGATCCGGCCCAGGAAGATGATAAAAGCATTTGAAGAGATTGGCTATAAAGTTGATGTAATACAGGGGTATGGAAAAGAACGAAAAAAACAGGTAGACGAGATAAAGAAAAATATAAAAAATGGATTTGATTATGCATTCTTATATTCTGAAAGCAGCACGATGCCAACACTTCTGACAGAAAAAAAACATATACCCATTTATCCGTTTTTAGACTTTGGATTTATGAAGTACATCAAAAAAAGGGGAATTAAAATCGGATTATTTTATAGGGATATTTATTGGAAGTTTCCAGAATACAGAAAAACAGTAACCGGGATAAAATATAAGGCAGCTGTTTTAATGTATCGGTATGATTTAAGTATATATAGGAAATTGTTAGATAAGTTTTATATACCAACAAAAAGGATGTATCAATATTTAAATCAGGAAATGCCTGAAAGACTGATAGACATCTTACCATCTGGATGTGAATATGATGAGAGCAAATGGATAGAACATAAAGAAAAAGAGGACTCCTTAACGTTATTATATGTAGGAGGTCTTGGAGGACAGTATCGTATACATAAAGTCTTGGAGGCTGTTTCAAAAATTCCAGAAATAGAATTAATCGTATGTTGCCGGGAGAATGAGTGGGAGCAGGAAAAAGAAAACTATGAACGATTTCTACAAAAAAATATTCATATTTGCCATGAAAAAGGGAGCGGGTTGGATAAGCTATATAAAATAGCAGATATTGGATTAGTATATTTTGAATTTGACAGATATATGGAGATTGCCATGCCTTATAAAGTATTTGAATATCTTGGCCATGGTATACCAATGATTTCAAGTGATAAATTGGCCGTAGGGGATTACGTAAAAGAAAAAAATGTAGGATGGACAATTCCGTATGATGAGGTCTGTCTGTATAAACTTTTACGAAAGCTGTTGAATGATCATAAGGAAGTATCAGAAAAAAAATCAAAAAGCAGAATTTTGGCGGCTCAAAACACATGGATTAATAGAGCAAAAAAAATTGAAAAAGATTTATGCCAGATTAATGAAAAAGAACAGGTTGTGTACGAAAAATGAAGTTAGCGATTGCAGTAATAGTTTTGGGTCTGACAACTCTCTTATTTAAGAAAGCAGCCGGAACTTTAGATTTCATGAAGTTGAATATGATAAGTGCAATTTATTATTATATTTTAGGTTTTAATTTAATTGGCGGGACACTGATATATCTTGGAATGCGGGAACACTATATGATTCAGAATATCCGTAAAGAATCTGTTATAAATACAACCTACTATATTCTTGCATATACGGTTATAATGTTTCCTGCGGTACTTCTTTTTATGAAGAACGTCATTTCAAAATCCTTTGTAAAAAGGATGGAACAATATAGAGAAAAAAGAGTATCTTATGACATGAACTCTGTAGGAACACAATTGGCTGTGATAATGCTTATAGTATTGTGTTTATCTGCAATTTTCTATGTTACAGTTACAATTGGGTATATACCTCTTATCGAAGCATTAAAAGGGAATGCAGATGTTGATATACTGGCTCAGGCATCTAATAGAAATTTTCATGGAAACGTATATATAAAGAACATCATTATGGTATGGATGCCGCCTTATCTATCCTATTATGCATATATAAAAATGCGCTCAACAGGGCTAAAATCATGGAAGAAGATTTTTGCAGTCCTTTTTGTGATGAGTGTATTTGTCGTGACATATGACCTTTCAAAGGCTCCAATTATTAATTATTTTTTAGGGTTATATTTGGTTGATGTGATGATAGGGAAGATACAAAACAGAAAGAGATTTTTGGTGCTTGTTCTACTGGGGGCAGCAATTATTCTAATGTATTACGTGCTCATGCTGGATGCAAAGCATTCACTCTTATCAATTTACACAGGACCGATTGGAAGGATAATTTTCTCACAGATTGCCACTTTATTTTTACACGTTCAGCTATTCCCTACATATCATCCATATCTTTGGGGAGCAAGCTTCGTACGTTGGTTTCGATTTGTGTTTCCAGCGGCATCGGGAGTGCGATCCGGAAGAGTTGTCATGGCAGCTTTTAATCCGGAAGGAATTGAAGCAAATACTGCAGGAGTTATGAATACGATTTTTGTAGGAGAGGCTTATGCCAATTTTGGAATGGTGGGAGTCATCATGGCTCCGATTATTTTTGGCGTTGTGATCGGGATTGTGGCATATACTTTGCCTAAACTAAAAAAAAATCCTGTTACAGTATTGATTTATGTAGAAATGACATTGATGTTTATTACAATTGTAGAAGGAGGATTTGTTGATATTTTTTACAATGCTACTTTTATTATTGCAATTGGACTGGCACTGCTTTTAGAATTGGTAGCTGAATCATCGTAGTAGAAAATGAGAAATGACATAAAAAATAATCGAATGAAAAATATAGATGAAATTAAATATCAAATAAAATCCTTATTCCATAATGGTTTTTTTCATATTTTATTGGGCGGTACACTTTCCAAAGTGATTGCCTTTTTTTCAAGTATCATTATTGTAAGATTTGTAGAGAAGACGGAATATGCATATTTAGCTTATTCGGATAATATATATTCGTATGTTTATCTGATTACAGGTCTAGGCTTAGATTCAGCAATTCTGAAATATTGTGTCAGTGATAATAAAGAAAAGAACAAATCCTATTTTAAATTTTCTTTAAAATATGGAATGCTGGTTCAAATATTAGTTGTTGGAATGATATTAGCCTTTATCAATATATTTCCAATTCCTTTTCCAGATGCAAAAATTTATATGTATCTATTAGGGGGATATCCGTTCCTCTATTTTTTGAGCATGGTACTTCAAGCATTTATGCGCGCCAGGCTTAAGAATCGGGAATACGCATATATGGGAATTCTACAGACAGGAATCGTATTAGGCATAAGCTTGGCACTTGTTTTCCCAACAGGCGCATTTAGTGTGATCATAGCCCGATATACGGCGTTGATTATAGTGATTTGCTGGGGAATAAAAGTAGTGGCGCCGGAATTAAAAAATATATCATCACATAGAGTAACTGGCAGAGAAGCGAAAGAGCTTCTCTTTTTTGGATTTTCCATGTTGCTTGCAAATGTGTTTTCTATGATTATGCCAATCAATGAAGGATTTTTAGTAAATAATTTAATCAGAGATACAACGATATCTGCGAATTACAAAGTGGCAAATCTGATACCGCAACAAGTAAGCTTTGTGACATCTGCCCTTGTGACTTATTATTTTCCATATTTTGCAAGAATGAATGATAAAAAGGAGATATGGAAAAAGTCAAAGAAAATAGGAGTATTTACCTTTGAGCTAATTGTGGCGATTTCCATATTTGGAATCCTTATATCTCCCATTTTGATTCGGGTTGTTTATGGAAATCAATATTCAGATATAGGTAATTTGACAACGCTGTTGTGGATCATGCATTCATTGAATGCTGGTTTTAGAATGCTTCCAATGAATATACTTCCAGCATTGGGTTATACAAAGTTTAATGTTTTGATGTCTGTTGTGGCCTGTGTGATTCATATGATAATAGACTATTTTTGTATTCTGAATATGGGGATCAACGGTGTTGCAGTGGCTGGATGTACTGTTTACCTTATAACAGGACTATGCTACTGGGTTTACCTCAAAAAGAAAGTGTTATCATAAAGAGATGTTGCAGAAAGGAATAAGATATGAGCAATTTACCTCAACCAATCAGAAAAGCAGGTAGAACCGTTTTAGATTATAAAGATTGGATATTATCTCGCTATTGGCTGAATATGGTTCAAACGAATCCTGAAAAACATGCAATGTACGAAATGAAAAGGCAAAAACAAGATCTGATTCGACCTGTGAATTTACGAGAACCGGTATATTTTCACGAAAAAACTTTATGGCTTACGTATTATATTTATAATAAAAGTCCATTAATCGCACAGTGCTATAACAAGTATGAGGTAAGGGATTATATAATCAGCAAAGGGCTGGGGCATATATTGAATGAATTATACGGAGTCTGGGAATCGATCAATGATATTCCGTGGGACACTTTGCCGGGGGAATATGTGATGAAAATTTCCAATGGATATGGGAATCACGTTTTTAAACGAAGAGATCAGGAATTTAACATTAAGTCCGCAAAAAAGCAGCTGAAAAAAATAAAGAAGAAGTATAGCTATTATTATATGAATATTGGAAATCTTTTTGTTGGGGGAACAAAACAGCATATTATATGTGAAAAAATGCTTTATTCCAGATTAGGACGATCAGCGCCGGAAGATTATAAGTTTCATTGTTTTCATGGGAAACCGATGTTCATTGAATGTATAAAAGACCGGCATAATACCAGCAATTATACGAGTGCATTTGTAGATATGGATTTTCAAGATCGCCATGATCTGGAAGGAGAGGCATCCCCAGGAACGATCGATCCGCCCAAATGCTATGATGAAATGCTGGAGATTGCAAAGATCTTATCGAAAGATTTTCCGTATGTACGGGTAGATTTATATGATGGAGAAGAGCATCCTATATTTGGCGAATTGACGTTTACACCTTTTTACAAGCAAACACGTACATCACAGATTGAACTGGGAAAATTATTAGATGTATCAGACTTAGATGAATATGCTCCCTTATTACGAAGGTGAATTAGAGTAAGTGTGACATAAAAATCAAACATCCTATATTGAAAAGAAAATCAGGAGAAAAACAGCTATGCAGTTCAGGGATTTGAGAAAACAATATCAGATATTGAAAGCGGATATGGATGAGGCAATCCTACGTGTATTGGCGGATGGAAATTATATCTCTGGTGATCAGGTGGAAGAGTTAGAAAAACAATTGGCTGAGTATGTAGGAGCAAAGCATTGTATATCCTGCGGAAATGGTACAGATGCGTTATCTTTGGCTCTAATGGTGTGGAATGTGGGGGCGGGAGATGCGGTCTTTGTTCCAGATTTTACTTTTTTTGCTTCTGGTGAAACTCCAGCTTATAGAGGTGCGGTTCCTGTTTTTGTAGATGTGGAAGAAGATACTTTTAATATATCACCAATATCGCTGGAACATGCAATTATAAAAGTAAAGGAAGAAGGAAAGCTGAATCCAAAGGTGATTATAGCAGTGGATCTTTTCGGACAGCCGGCGAATTATCCGGAAATTAAGAAAGTAGCGGAAAAATACAATTTACTGCTTCTGGAAGATGGAGCACAGGGATTTGGCGGAAGAATCGGAACACGGCGGGCATGTAGTTTTGGAGACATTTCCACAACGTCGTTTTTCCCGGCAAAGCCATTAGGATGTTATGGCGATGGCGGGGCAGTATTTACAGATCATGATGAATGGGCAGAATTGTTTAGGTCATACCGTGTTCACGGAAAAGGGAAAGATAAATATGATAATGTGCGTATAGGGATTAACTCAAGGCTGGATACTTTGCAGGCTGCTGTGCTGCAGGTGAAGCTGCGGGCATTTAAAGAATATGAGTTAGCTGCGGTTAATCAGGTTGCAGAAAGATATACACGAGGTCTTCGGGAATTTGTGCAGATTCCGGAAATAAGGGAGGGATTTCATTCCGGCTGGGCGCAGTATTCAATTTTATTAGAAGACGAAAATACCAGAGACAAGCTGCAAGCATATTTAAAGGATAAAGGTATCCCGACGATGATTTATTATTCGAAACCGATGAGCTGTCAGACTGCGTTTAAAGACTATGATTGTAGAAAAGTAGATCTGTCAGTGACTGAGCAAATCTGTCAACGGATTTTGGCATTACCTCTACATCCTTATATGATGATGGAAGAACAGGAAAAGGTGATGGGTTGTATTAAGGAATTCCTGAATGCTGTATAAGAGGAAATGAGATGAAAAACATTCATTTAAAAAGAATGGTTTCAAGGAAAAATTTTATTTATGTACTGTTAATTGGTGTATTTGTATTATTGATTCCTGATATGCTGAAAGGAATTGATCTGACAGATATGGCATATATGCTGGCGCGATACAAATATGTTTTTGACCAGGAGATTCCAATTAATGATTTTTCTATCATTATCACAGATATTATGGGCGGTATCCTATATCATGCAGTACCGGGAGGACAGGTATTTCTTATATCCATAGCCTGTTGGGCCCTAAACTGTGGAATTGCTTTATTAAGTTTACAGCTTTTACGAGAATATTTGAATGAAATCCTTTTAATTATCATCCTGATTGGGGGCAGTCTTTTTTCAATCGCCTTTATTCATGTATTACATTATAATACATTTTCTATGTTTTTTCAGGTATTAGGCTTTTCACTGTTAATAAAGGGACTGGACAGAAAAAGCAAAAGATTAGTTCTTTTGAGCGGGGTTATCCAGGGGCTTAATATTTTTGTAAGGCTGCCGAATATTTTGCAGCTTTCTTTTGGAATACTGATTGTCTGGTATTTTGGAGATGACATAAAGAATCATAGAAAAACAATATTGAACTATGTAAGGCAATATGCGATAGGAGTATGTTCAGGTGGTTTGCTTGGCATTTGTTTAGGAGGTATTGTACTGGGATATTCCGGTATTATAAGTTTGCTTTCTGATACGATGAGAAGTTTGGGAGATCGCTCCAGTTCACATGGAGCTGCTGCTATTGTCAGGCGTTTTTTTGAAGGGATAAATGATGGGATCAGAAATACTGCAAGATATGAAATTCTTATAGTTTTTTGTGTAATTGCTTTGCTTATTTTGTTGAACATTTTTATTGAAAATAAAAAAAATATTCCTGAACAAACAAGAATTAGATGTTATAAAATAGCAGAAAATTCAAGTATGATTTTTATGATTCTTTGGGGATTAGTATTATCCTCAAAATTATCCTATGTTTCAATTTTGGAAATCATGTATACAAATGCTGTTGTAATATGCACGGCTTCAGCAATTTATCTTAGGAAAAAGGATATTATGTTAAGTACAATTTGCCTGGGCTGTGTACTTATGGAATTGATTTTAACAATCGGAACGAATAACGGGACAAGTTTTTATGTTGTTTTTATGGGATTTCCAACGGCCGTTACAATTTGTGCATTGCGGAAAAGCTTAAGTTACAGATTTGGTCGTGTAAAAAGGAGCTGTAAAAATATTATTACAGTTGCGCTGATTGGTTTATTAAGTATAGAAGGATATCAGTACTACGATACATATGTCTATCGTGATGCAACGAAGAACCTTTTGGATTATGAAGTAAGCATAAAAGAATATAAGGGAATTAGAACGTCAAAAGAACGAGCAGAATATCTGAAAAAGTTAGTCAGAATACTGGACCCATATAGTGAATACCAACTGATAGCATTGGGAGATTTTGCTATTGGATATGTTATTACAGATATGGTTCCTTTTTTTTCATCATCGTGGCCGGATTTAACGAGTTTTGGTATAGAAAAATTTCAGAAGGAATTGGAAAAAAAACAGGAGCAACAAATATATCCAGTAATCGTATTGGCGGATGTTTATCAAACAAGGATATATCGGTCACAAGAAAAAATCAACATGGTTATGGAGTTCGCTTCAAAAAGTGAAAAGTATAAAATGATATATCAAGATGAGTATTATTGTATTTATGCTCCTATAGAAGACAAAAAAGATAATTAAAATACAAAAGATTTGAAGGAGAAACGCAAATTGATAAGCTTTAATATACCTCCGTTTATTGGAAGAGAATTGACATACGTTGAAGAAGCAATCAGATCGCGAAAAATATGCGGTGATGGAGAGTTTACCCGCAAATGTTCTGGCTGGCTGGAAAAACATACTCAATCAGGTAAAGTACTTCTTACAACATCCTGTACACATGCAACAGAAATGGCTGCAATTTTGGCAAATATTCAGCCGGGAGACGAAGTGATCATGCCCTCCTATACTTTTGTATCCACGGCAAATGCATTTGTCCTAAGAGGTGCAAAAGTTATTTTTGTAGATATACGTCCAGAGTCAATGAATATTGATGAAAGACTGATTGAAAATGCAATTACAAAAAAGACGAAAGCAATCGTTCCCGTGCATTATGCAGGGGTATCTTGCAAAATGGACGAAATCTGTAAAATAGCGGAAAAATACAGTTTGTATGTTATTGAAGATGCAGCACAGGGAATGATGTCCTCGTATAAAGGTAGAGCATTAGGGGCAATCGGAGATTTTGGATGTTTTAGTTTTCATGAGACAAAAAATTATAGTATGGGGGAAGGCGGTGCATTACTCCTTAAAAATGAGAAGGATTTTCTAAATGCAGAGATTATTCGAGAAAAAGGAACAAACAGAAGTCAGTTTTTCCGTAAAGAAATAAGTAAATATACATGGATGGAAGCAGGCTCATCTTATTTACCAAGTGAATTGAATGCGGCGTATTTATGGGCACAGCTGGAAAGAAGTACTGAGATTTATAATGATCGTATGGCTTCATGGAATCTGTATTATGAGCTGTTAAAAGAACTTGAAATTAAAGGTATGATAGAATGTCCAAATATACCAGATGACTGTATACATAATGCGCATATGTTTTATATAAAACTAAAAAATATGGAAGAACGTACGATGCTGATACATTATTTGAGAGGTAAAAATATATGTGCTGTTTTTCATTATATTCCATTGCATACATCACCTGCGGGAAAGAGGTTCGGTGAATTTTGCGGCAAAGATCAGTATACAACAAAGGAGAGTGAGAGATTACTACGACTGCCATTGTACTATGGATTGAAGGCAGATGAAGTAAAATATGTGGTGAAGTCTATTTATGATTATTATAAATACTCAAAGCAGATTGAATAATGAACAAGGAGTGAAGATAAAAAGTGGACAGACTATGGAATTTAGAAAAATACAACAAGAACACAGCTCTAGTTGATGAAAATGGCAAAGAGCTCACATATGAGCAGTTGGACGCTGAATGCGGAAAGCTGGCGAATGCCATAAAAGAACGCTGCCTGATATTCATCCTATGTGAAAATACGATAGGTTCTGCAATAGGCTATATTGCGGCTTTAAACAATCATATCGTTCCTGTCATGGTGAACCGGCATTTGGAACAGGAACTGCTGGATAACCTTTTGAGTACCTACTGTCCATCCTATCTGTGGATGCCGAAAGAACAAGAAGAGGAATTCAAACATTTAATCTGTGTCTACGAAGCATTTGGCTATGTGCTTCTAAAGACAAAGTACGAACAGGAATATAGCTTAAATGAGGACTTAGCATTACTTCTTACAACCTCAGGTTCCACAGGCAGCCCCAAATTTGTAAGACAGAGCTATGAGAATATTTTTGATAACGCAAGGTCGATCGCGGAGTATCTTGAACTGGACGCGTCTGAGCGGCCGATCACCACACTGCCGATGAATTATACATATGGGCTGTCGATCATCAATTCCCATTTGCTCGTCGGCGCTGTGCTGCTGCTTACAGAAAAGTCATTGATGCAAAAAGAATTCTGGAAATTTTTTAAGGAGCAGGAAGCAACCTCATTCGGCGGTGTGCCCTATACATTTGAAATGCTTGACAAGCTCCGTTTTATGAGGATGGATCTTCCGTCGCTTCGTACCATGACGCAGGCTGGCGGGAAATTGACTTTGGAACTGCACGAAAAATTTGCCGCATTTGCGGCTGAGACAAACAGGAAGTTTGTGGTTATGTATGGCCAATGTGAAGCAACAGCGAGGATGGGGTATCTGCCGGCAGAGAAAGCGGTAGAGAAGAGAGGTTCCATGGGCATTGCGATCCCCGGTGGAAAATTTAAACTCATTGATACGGAAGGAAAAGAAATACGGGCGCCGTATACCACAGGCGAGCTGGTCTATAAAGGCAGGAACGTAACAATGGGATATGCGGAATGTGGAGAAGACCTTATAAAAGGCGACGAAAGGAATGGGATCCTGGTGACAGGAGATATGGCACAGTTTGACGAGGACGGATATTATTTTATCGTAGGCCGAAAAAAACGCTTTTTGAAAATTTATGGAAACCGTGTGAATCTGGATGAAATGGACAGGCTGATCAAGGGAAAATTCGAGTTGGATACGGCATGTACAGGAGTGGACGACCATATGTACATATTTCTTACCAATCCTGCTTATGCAGATCAGGTTAAGGAATATGTTGTAGAAAAGACAAAATTAAATCCGGCAGCCTTCCAGGCCATTGTAATAGATGAAATCCCAAAGAATGATTCCGGTAAGACACTATACAAAGAATTAACAAAATACTATGAGTGAATTAAAAAAAATACAGCTATTTCTTTTACCATTTGCAGGAGGAAGTTCGGCTTCCTTTCGTAAGCTGCTGCCTTACATTTCAACACAGGTAGAAGTGGTGCCTGTGGAATATGCAGGACGAGGAAAAAGGAGCGGTGAGCCGTTGATAGAGGACTATGATCTGTTTCTGGAAGATGCGGCGAGGCAGATAAATGAATATGTTGAAACCAGACAATTCGCAATTTTGGGGTACAGCATAGGGGCGGCAATTGCTTATGATCTGATCGCAAAAAGATGCTTGAAGACACAGCCGATCCATGCGTTTATGTGTGCAAGAGGCTCCTTAAAAACAACATCAAAGAGTCAATTGTTTGCGGATCTTTCAGGGCAGGAATTCCTTCAAAAAATGGAGGAGCTCGGAGGAATGGATGAACGCATATTAAATAATAAAAGATTTCTGGATATTTATATGCGGCCAGTAAAGGCTGATTATAAAATATGGAGTCAGTTTACATATTGCGAAAAGAATCAGAAGCTCCCCTGTGACATAACGGCAATATATTGTAGTAAAGACAGCTTGTCGGATGGAATAACAGAATGGGAAAGTATGACAGACGGCAAGGTGGACTATTATGAGATGGGACACAACCATTTTTTTATCAATCAGCATTATGAAGAGATAGCGCGTATTATAAACGAACACCTGAAGATTTATATGTAGGATGGTAAAATGCAATGACATTTGAGGAAATTCTTGAAATTCCCCCATATTCTTTGGATAAAGAAAAGAAGGAAGAGGTTCTTACGGAGCGGTTGACGGAGCTTACCAGACTTCACAGGCAACATTGCCCGGAGTATGGAAGGATACTTGACAGTATTGGTTTTTGTGAAGAGAAATGCAGATCATACAAAGAGCTGCCGTTCCTTCCGGTAAGAATGTTTAAGGAGCTGGAGCTTAAGTCTGTTTCGCGGGAAGATGTGGTCAAAACCATGACCTCATCCGGAACGACAGGACAGGCAGTCAGCAGGATATTTCTTGACAGGGCAACAGCTTCCAACCAGCAGAAAGCAATGGTGAAAATCGTGTCGGAGTTTACGGGCTCCAGCCGTATGCCGATGCTGATCATTGATTCTCCAAGCGTGGTGAAGAACAGGGCGATGTTCAGCGCCCGGGGCGCAGGAATTCTGGGCTTTTCCATATTTGGGGCAAAAAAAGCATATATTCTGGATGATGAAATGCATCTGAATATGGATGCCATGACGGAACTGTTGGAAAAGTATCGAGGAGAAAAGATATTTCTATTTGGCTTTACATTTATGATCTGGCAGCATTTCTACAAAGAACTGTTGCGGTTAAAAAAAGAAGGAATTTCGTTTGATCTGTCCAATGGCATTCTCATACATGGTGGCGGCTGGAAAAAGCTTGCAGGGGAAGCAGTCAGCCCGGAGGAATTTCATGACAGGCTCAAAGACGCCTGCGGACTTGACAATATCCATGACTATTATGGAATGGTAGAGCAGACAGGATGCATTTATATGCAGTGTGAATACGGCCATTTGCATGCCAGCGTTTTTTCTGACGTGATCACAAGAAGGCCGATTGATTTTTCGGAATGTGAAATTGGAGAAAAGGGGATCATACAGGTCGTATCTGTGATACCCGAATCTTATCCGGGACACAGCCTGATCACCGAGGATGAAGGGATCATTTTAGGTGAAGATGATTGTCCATGCGGAAGGAAAGGAAAATATTTTAAAATAATCGGGCGAATAAAAAATGCGGAATTGAGAGGCTGCAGTGATACTTATGCGACAAAATTTAGATGAGAAAATGGCATTGGATAAAATGGTATATCTTGTAGGTGATGCGGGGGTGGTCAGATCTTTATATCATGTACCGGCCAGAGAACCCTTTCATGACGACTTGATCGAGTTTCTGAATGTGTTGTCAAAGTCAATTATGAAGCATCCGCAAAGCCGGTCATATTCAGATATTGTAACGTTTGCTTTCTGGATCAGAAAGGCATCTACAATCCGTATGAAGGAACAATACGAAAAGCGGGATGGGCATATCCATTTAGGAAGAGGGACTGTTTTTCATATCGCACCGTCCAATGTTCCTGTGAACTTTGCATATAGTCTGGTTACAGGGCTTTTGGCGGGAAATCGTAATATTGTTCGCGTTCCTTCGAAAGAGTTTCCGCAGGTTAAAATAATTGCGGATTGTATAAAAGAGGTATTAAAGCAATATGAACAGCTTGTTCCTTATATGATTCTCGTGAGATATGGAAGAAACAAAGAAATAAATGATGCCTTGTCGTCTATCGCGGATACACGTGTTGTATGGGGTGGTGACGTGACAATTGCGGAATTGCGGAAGTCTGAGCTGCCGGCGAGAAGCAGCGAGATTACCTTTGCGGATCGCTATTCCTTGGCTGTTATAGACGCGGATTATTATATTGCCTGTGAGGATAAGGTAAAGATTGCGGAAGATTTTTATAATGATACCTACTTTTCCGACCAGAATGCCTGTACAAGCCCAAGGTTTGTGGTATGGACAGGAAAAGAGAAAACAAAAGCAAAAAAATTGTTTTGGAATGAACTGTATGAGCTTGTAAAGAGAAAATATACATTTCAGGATATCCAGGGCGTAAATAAGCTGACAGGCAGCTATCTGACAGCCGCCGCAATGGAAGGAACAGTCATGGAACCACATCATGATAACCTGATCACACGGGTAAAGGTTCCTAAAGTAACAAGGCAGCTTATGGAATGGAAGGATAACAGCGGATTTTTCTTTGAATATGACTGCGATGATATTTTAGATTTGAAAATGGTATGCGATGATAAACGGTGTCAGACGATTGGCTTTTTGGGAGATAAAACGGAGCTATTCCCTTTGCTTATATCGGGAATCCAAGGTGTGGACCGTGTTGTACCGATAGGAAAAACGATGGATTTTCAACTGATCTGGGACGGATACGACCTGCTTTCACAGCTGACAAGGATCATTTACTATGACAGTGATTCATTGCCAAAGCAGGATGGCTGAGTAGGCACTCCCTGTAAGGGGAATCTCTACTCAACTGACAGGATAGTAATTTTGCTGAGTTATCCGCTCGAGAATATCAAAAATGCAATTTGAAGAATGGAGACAGAGGATTGAACAAGAGGCTGCTTCAAAGAAAGACCAACTATATAGTAGGAAACAGGAAAGTCGCGATCATAGGCGCGGGATTTGTCGGGGCATCTATTGCTTATGCGCTTGCAATCCGTGATATCGCTCGTGAAATTGTACTGGTCGATATCAACCATGAAAAAACGAATGGCGAGGCTCAGGATATCCGCCATGGTATTCCATCCATGGGAACAGTGGATCTGTATGCAGGGGATTATCAGGACTGTGCGGACTGTGATCTGATCATTGTTACGGCAGGCCGGGGCAGAAGGGCGGGAGAGTCCAGACTTGATCTTACGAACGAGAATCTAAAGATCATGCATTCCGTGATTGACAGTATCGGGAAGTATTATATACGCGGGGTTGTTCTGATCATTTCGAATCCTGTAGATATCATGACCTATAAAGTGACGGAATGGATGAGGCTGGCCGACGGAATGGTATTTGGCTCCGGATGTATGCTGGATTCCAGCAGATTTGTAAGGAGCATTGCGGATTATCTTGATCTGAATACAGGGGTGATCAACGGATATGTAGTTGGTGAGCATGGCGATGCCCAGGTGCCGGTATGGAGCCACGTCACGGTCGGCGGGATACCGATCAGGGAGTATTGTGAAAATGTAAATCTCGAATGGAATCAGGAAGTGAAAAATTCCATTGCGGAGCATACCAGGAGGATGGGATCGGAAATCATTAAGGCAAAGGGAAAAACACAGTACGGGATTGCGACCTGTGTATGTAATCTTGCGGATGCGATCATAAACCAGCGTCCAACGATTGTTTCTGTCAGTTCTACATTGCAGGGGGAGCATGGTGTGAGGGACGTTGCGCTTTCGGTTCCGTCTGTGGTCGGACCTTCCGGAGTACAGCAGAGGATAAGGGAAAAATGGGCATCGGAAGAGTACAGGGGATTTTTTGATGCGGTTGAGCGGATTCGGGGGATTATGGCTGCGCTGCAAAAATAAAATATATGTCAGACTTATCTGAAATGCAAAAGAAGGGAGAAATCTCTATTGAAAACAGCAATTGTAACTGGAACAAATCGAGGGATTGGATTAGGAATTATTGAAGAATTGGCCAGGAATCATATTAACGTGTGGGCATGTGCAAGAAAACAAACGACAGATTTTGAAGAAAAATTGTATGATCTGTCAAAGCAAACGGGGACAGCAGTCAGACCAATATATTTTGATATCAGAGACTCCACGTCAGTCAAGAATGCAGTTATGAATATTTATAAAGAATCGGGATCGATCGATATCTTAGTAAATAATGCAGGTATTTGTACTGAATCACTTTTTTTAATGACTTCAATTGAGAAAATGAAAGAATTGTTTGATGTTAATTTCTTTTCACTTCTTGGCTTGACACAGATTGTTATTCGCTATATGAGAAAGAATAGCTCTGGGAGTATCATAAATATTGCATCAGTTTCTGGAATACAGAATGAAATTGGAAGACTTGCATATGGAAGCAGTAAGGCGGCCTTGATATTTTCAACCAGGACGTTAGCTATGGAACTAGGACAATATGGAATCAGAGTAAATTCTATAAGCCCAGGATTTATTGATACTGATTTATGGAAAAATAGGGATAAAGCACTTAAGGAAAAGGTTCTTGCAGAAACACCGATTCAAAGACAAGGCAGAACGGAGGATATCGCACGGGCGGTTATATTTTTGGCGGGAGATGACGCATCATATATAACAGGTACTAATTTGATCATAGATGGAGGGAGGATAGCATAATGGCAGCTATACAGCTTCGTACAGGACGAAAAATTGGTGATTACAAAAAACCATATTTTGTAGCTGAAATGAATTCCAGTCACAATGGAAACATTGAAACAGCAAAAAAGATGATTGATGCAGCAAGTAAGGCAGGGTGTAATGCCGTTAAATTTCAGTCGTGGTCTGCGGAATCTTTATATTCAGAATCCTATTACTCGAAAAATCCCATTGCAAAAAGGATGGTTGGAAAATTTGCATTGAGTGAAGAGGCGCTAAAGATTATTGCTGATTATTGTAGAGAAAAACATATTGATTTTTCCTCAACCCCTTATTCTAATGAAGAGGTAGACGTACTTGTGAAACTGCGGGTTCCCTATATAAAAGTTGCGTCTATGGATTTAAATAACTTATTATTTTTAAAATATATTGGTGAAAAAGGGCTTCCGATTGTACTCTCAACAGGAATGGGAACTTTGGATGAAATACATAAAGCTGTTGATGCGATAGAGAAGACCGGAAACAATCAAATTTGTATTTTGCACTGTGTTTCTATATATCCGGTGGATTCAAACAATGTTAATCTTAATAATATGAGAATGCTTAAACAGGAATTTCCGGATTATCCTATAGGTTTTTCAGACCATACAATTGGAAGTGAGGTGGCTTGTGCAGCTGTAGCATTTGGAGCGGCAATAATTGAAAAGCATTTTACATTGGATAATAGCAAAATCGGGTGGGATAACCAGATGGCAATGGAGCCTGAAGAGATGAAGAATCTTATTCAGAACTGTTGGAGTGTATATGACGCTTTAGGAGTACCTGAGAGAGTAGTTTCTAAAGAGGAGTTGGAACAGAGAGTAAAAATGCGCAGAAGCATTGTCGCAAAATGTGACTTGGAGAAGGGACATATTATTAGTATAAATGATTTGGATTCAAAACGTCCTGGGGATGGCATATCACCTGAACAATATGAGGATATTATTGGAAAAAAGACCATCTGTGTAATTAAAAAGGATGAGGTGCTTAAGGGAGGTATGTTCGTATGATCGACGATTTTCATAATATTCCCCCATATTCATTAGAAGCAGATGCAAAGAACAGAATACTTGTGAAAGAACTAAAAGAATTGCTTTTGTACCATATAGAGAATTGTAAAAAATATGGCAACATACTTTATGCTCTTGGATATGATGAAAATCGAATAAAAGAGATAAAAGATATTAAAGAGATTCCATATCTACCTGTTCGTATATTTAAAGAAATGGAACTGAAAAGTATACCTGATGAGGAGATATTTAAAGTCATGAAGTCATCAGGCACTACAGGACAGAGACAATCTAAAATATATCTCGATAAAAAAACGGCAATACTGCAACAGAAAGTATTATTACGTCTTCTTGGTGATTTTGTAGGAAAAAAGAGATTGCCCATGCTTATTATTGATACGCCCCAGGTTATACGAGATCGTAAAATGTTTACTGCAAGAGGTGCTACAATCATGGGATTGGATTTTGCGGCACGGAAGATGGTATTTGCCTTAAATGATGATATGACATTAAATGTTGAATTAGTTAAAGCTTTTATGAGAGAATACGGCGAATACGATTTCCTGATTTTTGGTTTTACGTTTATGGTATGGGATTCTTTTTTTAAAGAACTTGAAAAAAAAGATATAGATATCGATTTTTCAAAAGGATACCTTCTTACGGCTGGAGGATGGAAAAAGCTTCAGTCTGAGGCTGTCACAGAAGAAAAATTTAAAGAATATGGGTATAGAATTGGCAGGATAAGACGTTATATGGATCATTACAGTATGGCAGAGCAGTCGGGATGTATATATGCCGAATGCGAATATGGACATATGCATGCAAGTGTTTATTCCGATATCATTCCCAGGAAAACAGAGGACTTTTCCCCATGTGAGATTGGAGAGAAAGGTATTATTCAGGTCCTTTCCGTTCTTCCTCATTCTTATCCAGGCAATTCGTTACTGACAGAGGATGAGGGAATGGTACTAGGTGAAGATGACTGCCCATGTGGAAGAAAGGGAAAATATGTTAAAATAGTTGGACGTATAAAAAGTGCGGAAATAAGGGGGTGTAGTGATACTTATGCAGCTGGAAGATAGAAATATCAGATTTTGTATTGGAAGTCGAAAAACTCTGGACAAAATATTATCTGTAAAGTCATTACCTATTTTTGACAAAAAAATTTTAAACTTCTTAGATACATTATCAAAGAGTTTGTTATCAAGTCAATTCATCAGGTCGCATCCGGATATAGCCGCATTTGCTTTTTGGATTAGAAAAAAAGGAATGGAAAATGTCGCAAATAAATATCAAAGTGATGTGTTGAGACTTGGGAGAGGATTGGCTTTTCATATTACGCCGTCTAATATTCCTATTCAGTTTGCGGTTTCTTTAGTTTATGGAATGCTTTCTGGAAACACTAATATAGTGAGGTTATCTGATAAAGAATTTGAGGAAGTAGATATTTTATGCAATGCAATAAACAAAATTTTATCAACTGAAGAATTTGAAGCAGTTCGTTCGTATATATGTGTTATCCGCTACGGACATGATGATGAGGTGACTGAATATTTGTCAAGCATATCTGATGTCAGATTAATATGGGGTGGTGACAATACAATTTACAATATGAGAAAATTTAAGACAAAGCCGCGTACAGTGGAATTGTGCTTTGCGGATAGAGATTCAATTGTAATCATAAATGCAGATAAATATCTTGAAGCAAGACATGATATTTTGGCTAAGGATTTCTATAATGATACGTATTCTGTAGATCAAAATGCATGTAGTTCACCAAGAATTGTAATTTGGATGGGAAAAAAGGTAGAAGAAGCAAGAAATATTTTCTGGAATTCATTGAAAATGGAACTTAGGGGATATGATCTATCGCCGATGGCAGGAAGTGAAAAACTATTGCAGTACTGCATTTTTGCCCAAGATCATAAGAACATAAGTAGAACTGCTGATGATAACAAACTGGTGCGGGTCGAGCTGAATGAACTTTTTGAAAATGTACTTGATTATAAATCAAACATGGGTTACTTTTTTGAATACACGATTCAGAGTCTTGTGGAAATAGTTCCATTATTGAGAAATTCATGTCAGACAATCTGCTATTATGGAATAGAATCAGAGAATATACGAGCGTTGGTTGCAAAAAGTGGAGTCAGAGGAGTTGATCGGATCGTTCCTATGGGACATGCACAAGAACTTTCTTTAGTATGGGACGGTTTTGATATCATTAGCCATCTTTCAAGAATTGTATCATATCTATAATGTTTGGAAAAATATTTCCCATGGCTGAATAAAAATTTTATTATGGAGTTAATACGAATGAAAGATTTTTTATTTTTAAAAAAGCAGGCAATGCATGTGAGACAGAGAATTATATCTGCGGCAGATTATTGCAATGAAAAGGTACATTGGGGCAGTTCGCTATCATGTGTAGAAATTCTTTTAAGTTTAATGTCTGATGTATCAAATCTGACTAAGAAAAATGTAGAAAATAATGACAGAGATATAATTATAGTCAGTAAAGGTCACGCCGCACTCGCATATTATGCGGTAATGGAGGAGTGCGGATTACTTGAGGGAAATTTTATAGCAGATTATCAAAAGAATGGATCCAAATATCCAGAGGAACTTGTAAAAGATGAGAGCTTAAACATTGAATGTTCTACAGGAAGTCTAGGAATTGGTTTACCATATGCAGTTGGCGTAGCAATTCAGGGGAAGAGAAAAGGGGATATGAAAAGAATCTTTTGTCTTGTAGGGGATGGTGAATGCGATGAAGGCTCAATATGGGAGGCCATAATGCTTGCATCACAGTTAAAACTAGACAATTTGACTCTAATTATTGATCTCAATGGATTACAGGCTGATGGGGAAACAAAGAAGATTATTGACTGGAGCGGAATTGAAGCAATATTTAATGCCTTTGGGTGGAAGACGAGAAAAGTGAATGGACATAACTTCGAGGAGTTGCGCTTGGCATTAATAGAGAAAAGTAAAGTTCCATCCGTTGTGATTGCTGAAACTATAAAAGGAAAAGGAATATCATTTATGGAAAACGACTTTTCTTGGCATGATCAAGTACTGAATAAAGACTTATTACAAAAGGCAAAGGAGGAGGTGGGGCTAAACAGTGTTACAATATAATAAAAGGAATGCGAGTTTTTTGTCACATTTGGGGGCTCAAGGGTCATTAGGACAAGCTGTTTATGATTTATCTTTTCAAAAAGACTTCTATGTGGTTTCAGCCGATCTGGGAGTTGCATCTGGATTTTCAAGATTTTCCGTAAAATATCCTGAGAAGTTTATTAATGTTGGAATAGCAGAACAAAGCCTTGTATCTGTTGCTGCAGGATTATCAAATAAAGGAATCCCAGTAATTGGGACTTCATGGGGAGCCTTTGCAAGTTACCGTTGTGCAGATCAGGTAAGAATTTTTATGGGATTAATGCAGTCGAATATAAAACTTGTGGGGATGGGAAGCGGGCTTGCAATTCCACGATTTGGAGGATCACATTATGGAATAGGAGACATTGCACTCATGCGGTCAATTCCTGGCATAGATGTGATAACACCAAGCGATGGAATAGAAATTTACCGTGCCATTGATGTGGCAATGCGCAATGATAGACCCACATATATCAGACTGACAGGAGGGGATTACCTTCCGATTATTAATGATCCCTCAAATTATTATTTCGAAATTGGGAAGGCAAATATATTGAAGAAAGGTGAAGACGTTTTGATAGTTGGATGTGGAAATTTGTTGCACGAATGTCTTGAAGTCGAAAAAGTATTACAAAACTATGGAATTACTGCAACAATTACTAACATGCATACAATTAAACCTCTCGACCAAGAAACATTGCTTTCTAACCTGCATCATAAGCTGATAGTGTCAGTAGAAGAGCATAATATTATAGGCGGTTTGGGATCAGCAATAGCTGAGGTTTTGGCCGAGGTTGAAAATAGACCTCGACAAATAATTTTAGGTATTAGCGATTTTGTACCAAAAGCCGGGGATTATAGATATCTCTTAGACTGCTGCAATTTGAGCGTAGAAAAAATTGCAGATAGAATTATGAAAGAATTGGAGAGATAGAATGGGAAATGTGATAATCACAGGTTCAAATCGGGGAATTGGAAAAGCATTACTTTTTAAATTTGCATCAAAAGGATGGAATATATGGGCATGCAGTAGAAGAAAAAATAAAGAGTTCGAAGAGTTGCTTTTTGATATACAAAATAGATATGATGTTTGGATAAAGCCGATTTATTTTGATATGAGAGATTGTTGTCAGATTAAAAAAGGAATAAAAGAAATTTTTTCATATAAACAATCAATTGATGCTCTGGTAAATAATGCTGGTGTGGGAAATTATGAATTGTTTCAGAGAATTTCTATTGAACAGGCAAAAGAGATTTTTGACGTTAATTTTTGGGCATCATATCAAATTATGCAGTATGTTCTTCGAAAAATGATGAATCAGAAAAAGGGCAGTATTACAAATGTTTCATCCATAGCCTCTTTAGATGCAAATCAAGGAGACAGTGTGTATGGCGCTTCAAAAGCTGCGCTGAATATTTTGACAAAAGATGTAGCTGCTGAAGTGGGGAAGGTTGGAATTCGTGTCAATGCGGTTGCTCCTGGTCCAGTTGATACTGATTTGCTAAATACTGTACATATAACAAAACTAAAAAAGGAGTTAGTTGAGCAAAATTCGGCATTAGGTAGACTAGGGTCAGTAGATGAAATCGCAAATGTAATCTATTTTTTGTCTACGGATCAATCGTCTTTTATTAATGGAGAAATTATTCGGATTGACGGAGGAAGAAAATAATAAAATGGAAGGAAAAAACTATGAAAGTTACGGAAAATAATTGTGAGGCATTGAAGAACAGTGATTTGCCAATATTTATTTGGGGGGGGCAAAAGGAGCAAAAATGGTTTTGGAATATTTGGAAAGTAAAGATATAACAGTTACAGCCTTGGCTGTTGATGACCAATATGGTTCTGATATAAACTTTTCAAATCAAAGCGTATTAACATATAGTGAAGTAGAAAAAAATTATTCTGCTTATAATATTGTTTGTGGATATAAAGGCTTGCTTTATAAGGATGAAGCATATGTGAAAGCTCATTGGAAAGGCTGTAAAAATGTTTTTTGGTTCCCAGACATATTTGAATTGAACATTGTCGAGCCAATAACAGAAGAATATTATAATGAAAAAAAGTTTGAATTTGAAAACGTGATTAATGCACTTTGTGATGAGATTTCAAAAAAATCTTTAAAAGCATATTTGCGTGAAAAAATAGAAGGAGATCATAAACTGATTATACCATATATAGTTTTGCCGCAATACTTTTTTGAAAATGCACCTTGGAATTTAAAAGATGATGAAGTATTAATCGATTGTGGAGCCTATGACGGCGATAGTATCAAAGACTTTATAGAAAATGTAGGTAAATACAAAAAGATTATTGCATGTGAACCAGATGAAAAAGTGTATGGGCATTTGTTAAAAAATATTAGAGAAAATGGATGGAAAAATGTTATTCCGTATAAGATTGGAGTAGGGGAAGAAAAAGGAATACTAAGATTTACATCCACAGGGAATCAGTTGTCTAAAATAAGTGATAATGGAGAAGTAGAGATACAAGTAGAAACAATTGACAATTTATTTAGTACACAAAATGTAACAATAATAAAAATGGATATTGAAGGTTCCGAAATGAAAGCATTAAAAGGAGCTAAAAACACGATTATAAAAAATAGACCTATGCTGATGATTTGTGCCTATCACAGAAAAGGAGATATAATTAATATTTTTTATTATGTTGATAGTTTGGTAGAGGATTATAATTATTATTTTAGATGTCATCAGCCATTTCCCATTGATGCTGTTCTATATGCAATTCCAAAAGAAAGAATTAAAAAATTATACCTGAATCCGTGAACTTCGTTTAAAGTAATACTTTGGCATGCTTCTAAAATTCAATATCTTGATATATA
>QXWX01000083.1 GCA_009911175.1 Lachnospiraceae bacterium
GCATATGGAGAGCCGTGTGCATTGAGAGGTGCCCGCACGGTTCGGGAGGGAGCGTCCACGAGGCGCTTACCTCATGATTTATACAACACTTCCGAGAACCGGGGAAAGGAAAAGACCTACGGGCTGAATTATCAGAAATTAGGCAAGGAGCTTATGACACAAGACGAGCTTTCCGTCATGGACGGCGGCAAATGTATCTTGCAGGTAAGGGGCGCACGCCCCTTTTTCAGTGACAAGTTCGATATAACCAAGCACCCAAGATATAAATTCCTCTCCGATTTTGACAAGAAGAATGTATTTGACATTGAGAAGTATCTAAAACGCCGCCCGGCAGTTATCAAGCCGGAAGAACCGTTCGACCTCTACGAGATTGACGGGGCAGATTTGCAGGAGGACACAGACCATGAAAAAACGTAACGCTGAAACAAAAGAAAAACAGCTTGAAAAATTTCTGATGAATGTTGCGGAAACCGCAGAAAACGCATTGCGGGAATACTGGCAGGAACGGGACGCCGAGAACCGCATTTATGCAACGGAGTATGTCACACGCCGGGGGCTTATCCCGCAGCAGTAACAATATTGAAACCGACAGGACAGGGGAAGCTACACTTCCCCTACGCAGCTTTGCGGCAGCTACCCCTTTGTGTACTTGCCGGAAGCGGACACCCTGTAAGCAGGCTGCCCGCTTCCGGCAAGTCTAAGAAAAAGCACCGCCCGCAACGGAAAGGAGGGGAAAAGCCTATCAGAAACGTAAACACCGGGTACATGGTTCGTGCGCCCACCAGAGGGCGCACCACCCCTTTACAACTGAATACCGCCACGCCGCAGCACCTACGCAGCGTGGGGACAGCCGCCAAGACTGGCGGCTTTTTTCATACCCAGAAACCATTTTCCAAGCCGCAGGAAACGGCAGAAAGCGAGGGCTATATGGCATTTTTTAACAGCGCAGTAAACGTATTGCAGACACTTGTTATCGCATTGGGCGCAGGTCTGGGCGTATGGGGCGTTATCAATCTCTTAGAGGGTTACGGCAACGACAATCCGGGGGCGAATGCTCATGTACGGTAAAGAAGCAAGCAACCGAAAACAAGAGATAGACCGCCAGCACCACACTATTCCGAACCAAAGAAGCCAAAGACCAAAAGACAAGCATTATGGAAATGTGCATAACAGGCTATTCCGTCATGGATAACTCTATTCACAGCACATGGAAAAGCGAAAGAGCCGCTTTCCCACGTCCTGCAAACAGAGTTACCCACAACTCCATAAGACAGCCAGTTATACACATTCCCACAATGCCGACTACTACGGAATCCCCCCTGTCTTTCATATCTTTTTAAAAATTCTTAAATTTTCATTAAGGGTATTGCATTGTCACCTACAAAGCGTTAAGATATATACATACCCACAAGGCGTTAAGATAAAAGGAGGACAAAATGGCACAGCAAATTTCTGAATCCGAATTGGTACTAATGAAAATCATCTGGAAGAATGGAGGGGCAGCTTTATACTCCCTCATCATGGAGGAATTGGAAAAAGATAAAAACGAATGGAAGAACAACACCGTACTCACGCTGCTTTCCCGTTTAGGAGAAAAAAAGTTCTTGAAAGTCAAAAAAATCGGCAGGAAAAATGAGTATGTGGCTACGGTAACAGAAGCTGAATACCAGACCATGCAGACCCACAGCTTTCTTGATAAAGTCTATGGCGGGAATGTGAAAAACTTAGTATCAACCTTGTTGCGGCAGGATATTCTTTCGGCAGACGAATTGAAAGAGATTGAAACATTTTGGAGAGAAGAAAATGAGTGAATTTATAAAAATATTATTGTCGCTGTCTGTTTCCGGCGCACTGGTACTGCTTCTCATTTTGGGATTGAAGCCGCTGTATAAAAACAAATTCAGTAAGCGTTGGCAGTATTATATCTGGATAGTTGTTGCTTTGCGTTTTCTGCTTCCCTTTACTCCCGACACTACGATTATTGGAAGTCTGTTTGAAAAATTCGACACAACAGCAATAACAAATGAAATCCCTACAAACCCCAATGTACCCGTTCCCGCAGATACGGGTAACAACAAAGCAGAGCCGATACAGCCAAACCGGGAAATAACCACCGCTACCATGCGTGAGCCAGTTGACAAATATGTCTACCTGTTTTTTATCTGGTCAGCATTGACACTGGTTTTATTTGTCCGCAAAGTAACGGTTTATCAAGGCTTTATTCAATACATCAAAGCAGGAAATAAAGAAGTATCAGATATAAAAATCTTGAATCTGCTATCTGATTGTGAAGAAAAACTGAAAATTAAGACAAGGGTAGAATTATCCGGTAATCCGCTGCTTGCTTCCCCTATGCTGATTGGTTTCTTTCGACCAAGAATCATTTTGCCCGTTGGCGAATGGGAAGATAAAGAGTTGTCTTATATCTTTGTGCATGAGCTGATTCACTACAAGCAGAGGGATATGTTTTATAAATGGCTGATACAGATTGTTGTGTGCGTCCATTGGTTCAATCCTTTTGTATATCTGCTGGAAAAGGAAGTGAATAAATCTTGTGAATTGTCATGTGATGAAAAAGTCATATCTGTACTTGACGATACCGCAAGACGTGAGTATGGAGATATACTAATTTCCTTTTTGAAGTCAAACAATCTCTACAAAAGTTCTTTAGCGTCCGTCACTTTGACAGAGGGAGCAGAACAGTTAAAAGAAAGGTTAGGTGCGATTATGAAATTTAGGAAAAAATCAAAAGTGATTATTGCCATTACTGTTATTTTCACGGTTGCCGTTTGTATTTGCTTTTTTGCAACTGGTGCATACGCCGCCCCCTCTATTGCTAATGAAAAGAAATCATTCATGGAAGCTGCCACAGATATTTTTGGAAACGATGAAGAAAAAAAACAATTTACTGAAATTATTTCAGCTTCTGGTGAGATGATTGGTATCATTGACAATAATAAAGAAATAGAAAGGTTCGTAAAACAACTGGATATTAAATCTTGGAATTATATGGAACAGTTGCCAGAAGATATAGACTTGGTATATAGCTATATATCATATGAGGTAATTGATGAACCTATATTTTTACAGGATGGAATACCGTTAGTTAATAAGAGTACCTTAGAATTTTATATTTCCAGTAAAGGTGAATATATTATACGAGATTATAATCAAGAAATAGAAACAATAGCCAGAATATCAGAAAAGGCGGGACGCTTTCTCAATGCGCCAGAAGATTTAGAGCTAAATAAGAATATAACAGCGAAGGACATACTGGATGGGTGGGGACTTGATTTTTATGTGCCAAATAGTGATATTGAAAGTGATATTGAAAAAATAATAGAAACTGCCCGATATTATCAAGGAAAAACATCATTTACAGAAAAGGAACTGCGCAAGACTTCTAAAGAGCAGAAGATACAGTTTTACGGAGCAGACCAAAATACGTTGCTGAATGAAATAGACGATATTTCTGAAATAGCGCAATATCTAAACGGGTTGGCTCTGGATCAGTGGGAATATGCAGATAATGCACCAAAACCCGGAGAAGTTGAATGTCAAATTGTTAGATTTATGTTATCAAGGGATAATAAAAAAGAGTTAAAAGAAATGGATACCCAGATACTTTATAAAAGCGATGGTAATTACTACATTGAGGAAATAATTCCGGGTGAATATAGTGATCGGGGAGATATTATAACACATTATCAAGTGTCAGAGGAGATAGCAAAATACATTTTATCATATATAGAAATTGCATCAAATTGAAGCAATAGTTTGTGCATTTCTATTTTTCCAGTGGTAGTCAAGGGGGGATTTCTCATGACTTGTACAGAAGCATACAAGGAGCATATCGAATACACATTTAACGCCTTTTGCAGAGTAGTCATACGCTATGCTGCTATCAACGCATGGCGTGACAGGGATAAACGGCGGCTGAGGGAAATATCCTTTGAATACCTCACAGAAGAAAAGTTTTACCCGTTCAGTACGTCAGATAAATATTTTACAGACCCCTACAAGCAATACCCAATCACTATATGCGGTCAGAGAGTTATCCTCTCAAATGGAGAGCTTGCCGAAGCCTTGTCCTCTCTGCCGGAGAAAAAGAGGGAAATCATTTACCTTTATTTTTTCGGACATTACACACAGCAGGAAATCGGGGAATTATACGGACGCTGCCGGAGTACGGCGTGGCATCACATACACAGTGCTTTGCAAATGCTGTATGAAGAAATGGAGGTGCTTTTTCGTGAGGAATCCTAAACTTGTACCGTATGAAACCATTATCCGAGCGACCAGCGGAGAGCCGGAAGCCGTTGACGAAGTTTTACGGCATTACAGCAAGCGAATCCGAATTGCTTCCCTTGAAAACGGACAGGTCAACAAAGACACAGAGGACAACATCAAACGGCGGCTTATCGCTGCCCTGTTCCAGTTCCGCTTTGATGAACAGCCATACTCCAAAACTGAATAACCGCCGCCACATAGAACGGCACACCAAGACAGGAAATCATAAAAAGGTTTCCTGTTTTTTTGCGTTTATTTTTGGCATTTTTGAAAAACCGCCGTATTGCCCCACGAAAAGGGAAACATGACACGCTCTTTGTTTGGCAGTTTTCAATTTTCGGTGGTGTGGGGAATGAAAGGAAAATGAAGAAATTTTTCAAAATTCCCGCCTATTTGGGCTTGTGTGGTTTTGTAAGGAATGAGGGGAAATTTCCGCAAATCAACGTCCATTTTGCATTTTGTGGGTTTGTAGGTATTAGGGGGAGAAATGTTTCCGCAGCTTTGGCAGAATCCCCGCCCCGTCCGTCGAGGGTATCAGAAAATTCCATAAGATATTTTCGCCGGAACGCAACAAACCAGCCGCCAATAGCCGGATAGTAAGCGAACAGACCACACAGCGCAGTTTCTTAGAGCAAGATTCTACCACAGTACCAAATTTCGCCTACCAGCTCATTTTGTCCTATGGGAATCTTGTTGGGGTTGCCACCCCAAGCCCGCCTTTTTGCGGCTTGCGCCGCTTGAAAAAATCCACCCACGAAAGGAGGTTCACAGCCATGAAAAAATACAACACGCCCCACCGCCACCGGGTAATCAAGACACGCTTGACCGAGGAAGAATACGCCGGGTTTTCCGAGCGTGTCACCCTCTGCAAAATGAGCCAAGCCGAGTTTATCCGGCAAGCCCTTATCAAATCAAGCATACGCCCGGTCATTACCGTTTCCCCGGTCAATGATGAATTACTCTCTGCCGTTGGAAAACTCACAGCCGAATACGGGAAAATTGGCGGCAACTTGAACCAGATTGCCCGCTGTCTGAACGAGTACGGCGCACCCTATAACTCCCTCTCAAAAGAGGTACGAGCCGCCACAGCGGAGCTTGCCGCCTTGAAGTTTGAAGTCTTGCAGAAAGTAGGTGAAGCCGTTGGCAACATTCAAACATATCAGCTCTAAAAATGCCGACTATGGAGCTGCCGAGCAGTACCTAACTTTTGAGCATGACGAATTTACCATGAAACCCACGCTTGATAAAAATGGGCGGCTTGTTCTCCGGGGCGATTACCGCATTTCTTCTCTGAATTGCGGTGATGAAGATTTTGCAATCGCCTGTATGCGTTCCAATCTCCGATACGGCAAGAACCAGAAACGGGAGGACGTGAAAAGCCACCATTATATTATCAGCTTTGACCCCCGTGACGCACCAGACAACGGCTTGACCGTAGACCGGGCGCAAGCGTTGGGCGAGGAATTTTGCAAGACGCATTTTCCCGGACACCAAGCCCTTGTATGCACCCACCCGGACGGGCATAACCACAGCGGCAACATTCATGTGCATATCGTCATAAACAGCTTGCGGATTGCCGAAGTGCCGCTATTGCCCTACATGGAAAGACCAGCGGACACAAGGGAGGGCTGCAAGCACCGCTGCACGGACGCTGCTATGGAGTATTTCAAAGCGGAAGTCATGGAGATGTGCCACCGGGAAAACCTCTATCAGATTGATTTATTGCATGGGAGCAAAAACCGTGTTACCGAGCGTGAGTATTGGGCGAAACGGAAAGGACAAGCTGCGCTGGATAAAGAAAATGCTTCCCTTGCCGCCACAGGAGAGCCGCCCAAACAGACCAAGTTTGAAACGGACAAGGAGAAGCTACGGCGCACGATCCGCGCCGCCCTGTCCTCTGCTATCTCTTTTGAGGACTTCTCCGGGAAGCTGCTACAACAGGGCGTGACCGTCAAGGAGAGCCGGGGGAGGTTGTCGTATCTCACGCCGGACAGGACGAAGCCAATCACCGCCCGGAAACTGGGTGATGATTTTGACCGTGCCGCCGTACTGGAAACACTCACCCAAAACGCACAGAACGCCGCCAGAGCCGCCGTAAAGCCCCTACCCAAACAGGAACACCCCCGCAGCATAAAAGACCGTTTACAGCGCAACAAAGCCGCCATAAACGCCCCGAAAAGTGACGGAGTACAACGCATGGTAGACATAGCCGCCAAGAGAGCCGAGGGCAAAGGGAAAGGCTACGAGAAGTGGGCGAGTTTGCACAATCTGAAGCAAATGGCGGCGACCATGAGCATTTACGAGGAATCTGGCTTTTCTTCCCCGGAAGAACTGGAAGCCGCCCTTGCCGCCGCCAGCGCAGAGCTGTCAAACGTCCATGCGGAACTGAAAGCCGTGGAAAGCACTTTGCGGGAAAAAAAGGACTTGCAGAAACAGCTATTGGCGTACATCAAGACCAAGCCAGCCCGTGACGGATTGCGGGCGCAGAAAACCGAGAAAGCCCGGAGAGCCTACCGGGAGCAGCACGAAAGCGAGTTTATCATTTCCGAATCTGCCGCCCGGTATTTCAAGGCACAGGGAATCCAAAAGCTGCCAGCAACCAAAGCATTACAGACCGAGATTGAGCAGCTTACCAAAGAGAAAAATGCCCTTTACAACGAGTACCGGGAGAAGAAAGAGAACGTCCGGGAATTGCAGACCGTAAAGGGCAACCTTGACAAAATATTGCGCCGGGAGCCGGAACGGGGAAAGGGGCGGGAAAATGAACGGTAAACGCCCCTACATGGACTACCCACAGTACAGAGCCGCCCGCCGTCTTGTGCATGAGTGTTGCAACTACGATAACGGCAACTGTATCTTGCTGGATAACGGCGAGCCTTGCGTATGCGTCCAGAGTATCAGCTATTCGCTTATCTGCCGCTGGTTTCGGATAGCCGTGCTGCCATTGGACGGGAAACTGGAAGCCGCCCTACTCCACCGGGCAGACAGGAAACGCTGTACCGAGTGCGGCGGGTATTTTCTCCCCAAGTCAAACCGGGGGAAATACTGCCCGGATTGCGCCGGACGCATGAAAAGAATCAAAGCTACACAGCGCAAGCGGAAACAGAGGGATAAATGTCACGCTTTAGGATATTCCAGACCCCCGTAAATCAAGGCTTTTTTGACCGCCCTGGGCGGGTAGGCGATACATTTATCCTTTACCCCCGAAAACAGCGTTTTAAATGCGTAACACGAAGCCACAGACAGGAGGTGAGAACCATAACCGAATACATCACAGCCGACACCATCATGCCGCCATTTTTCCGATACCCACGTTTTCTGCTGAAAATGGACTTGTCACAGACCGCAAAGCTGCTTTATTCGCTGCTGTTAGACCGTTCCGAACTCTCACAGAAGAACGGCTGGCAGGACAATGAGGGCAGGACATACATTGTCTATCCTGTTTCGGAGATAGCGGAAATGCTGGATAAAGGCAGCACCGCCATAAAAGCCGCACTGAACGAGCTGGACGCTGCCGGGCTTCTGGTGAGGGAACGCCGGGGCTTTTCCGCACCGAACCGCCTTTATGTGAAAGTGCCGCAAGTGCCAGTGGTACAGTTTTCCGACCATATGACCGCCATACAGTCGGAAAACCGACCCTCTGATAGCCGGAAAAGCGACCCTCATAAGGGCGGAAAACCGACCTTTGCGTTGGACGGAAAACCGACCCCTAACCAACTTACTATAAACAAACTAAAAGAGAACCAACTAAAAGGAGCGAGTGAGAAGCCGCCCGCCCCGTTTGGCAGATACCAGAATGTTTTACTCTCTGAAAGCGAATATGCGGAGCTGAAAGAGGAATACCCGGACAGGCTGGAACGGCTCATTGAGGAAATGAGCGAGTTCATAGCTGCCACCGGGAATGATTATGTGTGCCATGCCGCCGCATTGCGCCGCTGGTTAAACCGGGAGAAAAAGGAGAACCCGAAAAAGGGAATCCCCGATTATTCCTACAAGGAGGGCGAGAGCCTTTGACCGCATAGACACAACGCCCCGTAAACAGGGCGTAAAAGACCATGAACAAGGAGGACGATTTTATGAGTGATTACGATAACGCCATTTTCCGGCTTGCCACGGCACAGGAAGCAGAGCCGGAGGACTACACCGGGGAGGACGGGCTTTTATATTGCGGGAGTTGCCGCCAGCCCAAAGAAGCCTACTTCCCGGAGGGCAAAACCTTTTTCGGACGTGACCGACACCCCAAAGAATGTGACTGCCAGAGAAAACGCCGGGAAACGCTGGAAGCCAGCCACCGGGAATACAAGCACCGGGAGGAAGTGGAACGGCTGAAAAGAATAGGCTTCACCGACCCGGCTATGCGGGAATGGACGTTTGAAAACGACAACGGGAAATGCCCCCAAATGCACAAAGCCCATGCCTATGTAGAGTGTTGGGAGGAAATGAAAGCCGGGAATATCGGCTATCTGTTATGGGGCATGGTAGGCACAGGCAAAAGCTATTTCGCCGGGTGTATCGCCAACGCTCTCATGGAGCAAGAAGTTTCCGTGTGCATGACAAACTTTGCCCTTATTCTCAATGACCTTGCCGCCAGCTACAAAGACCGCAACGAATACATCTCCCGCCTTTGCAGCTTCCCTCTGCTTATCCTTGACGATTTCGGCATGGAGCGTGGCACAGAATACGGGCTTGAACAGGTTTACAACGTGATTGACAGCCGATACCGAAGCGGCAAGCCCTTAATCGTGACAACAAACTTGACGCTGGAGGAATTGCAGAACCCGGAGGACACCGCCCATGCCCGGATATATGACCGCCTTACAGAAATGTGTACCCCCGTCCGCATTACTGGGGAGAATTTCAGAAAAGCCAGAGCAAGGGAAAAAATGGAACAGCTTAAAACGCTGCTGAACAGAAAGGAGAGCCTATGACCGACACCCCCAAAAGAAGCACCGCCACTACCGCCCGCCGCCCGGATTGCGTGACCGAGGTACGCAGAGGGAACACCGTCCTTGTGGTTTCCGGCTACTTCAAGCAAGGCACTACCGCCACCGCCGCCGACAAGATGATGAAAGTGCTGGAAGCCGAAAGCGCAGCCGGGGAACGAGCCGCCCACGCCATATAAAGTGACATTCCCTACTGAAATTTATTCGACATTATGTGCCATAAAGTAGCAAAAAGGACTGTACAGCCAGCCCCGCCCTATGGTATAATAAACATACGGAATAGTGGGCTGGCTGTCGGAAACGGAGGAAACCATGTTAAGACAGACCACCCAAAAAATCACCGCCCTTTATCCGAGATTATCCCACGAGGACGAGCTGCAAGGCGAGAGCAATTCCATAAGCAACCAGAAGCGAATCCTTGAAAACTACGCAAAACAGAACGGTTTCGGCAATCTGAAATGGTACACGGACGACGGTTATTCCGGGGCGAATTTCCAAAGACCCGGCTTCCAGTCCATGCTTGCCGACATTGAAGCGGGGCTTGTTGGCACAGTCATAGTCAAGGATATGTCACGGTTAGGGCGAAACTACTTACAAGTGGGAATGTACACCGAAATGATTTTCCCACAGAAAAACGTCCGTTTCATTGCTATCAATGACGGCGTTGACAGCGCACAGGGCGACAACGATTTTGCCCCCTTGCGTAACATTTTCAACGAATGGCTGGTGAGAGATACGAGCAAGAAAATCCGGGCGGTAAAACGCTCAAAGGGCATGAGTGGGAAGCCCGTCACAAGCAAGCCTGTTTACGGCTACCTCATGGACGAGGACGAAAATTTCATCATTGACGAAGAAGCCGCCCCCGTGGTGAAGCAGATTTACAGCCTTTGCCTTGCCGGGAACGGTCCGACCAAGATAGCCCGTATGCTCACGGAGCAGCAGACACCCACGCCGGGAACGCTGGAATACCGCCGGACGGGAAGCACCCGCCGCTACCACCCCGGCTATGAGTGCAGGTGGGCGACTAACACCGTGGCGCATATCCTTGAAAACCGGGAATACACGGGCTGCCTTGTGAACTTCAAGACCGAGAAAGTGTCCTACAAGGTAAAGCAGAGCAAGGAGAACCCCGAAGAAAAGCAGGTAATCTTTGAGAACCACCACGAGCCAATCATAGACCGTGACACATGGGAGCGTGTGCAGGAGCTACGCAAGCAGCGCAAACGCCCCAACCGCTATGATGAAGTGGGCTTGTTCTCCGGCATACTCTTTTGTGCGGATTGCGGCAGCGTCATGTACCAGCAGAGGTATCAGACGGACAAGCGGCGGCAGGACTGCTACATATGCGGCAGCTACAAGAAGCGCACCCGTGACTGTACGGCGCACTTTATCCGCACCGACCTTTTGACCGAGGGAGTGACCGAAAACCTACGGAAAGTCACCAGCTACGCAGCCAAGCACGAAGCCCGGTTTATGAAGCTGTTGACCGAGCAGACCGAGGACGGGAGCAAACGCCGGAACGCCGCCAAGAAGAAAGAGCTGGAAGCGGCAGAAAAAAGGATTGCGGAACTCTCCGCTATCTTCAAGCGGCTGTATGAGGACAGCGTGACCGGGCGCATATCGGACGAGCGTTTCACGGAGCTTTCGGCAGACTACGAAGCCGAGCAAAAGGAACTGAAAGAGCGTGCCGCCGTTCTGCAGGGCGAGCTTTCAAGGACGCTGGAAGCCACGGCAAACGCTGAAAAGTTTATGAAAGTTGTCCGCAAGTACACCAGCTTTGAGGAACTCACCCCTACCCTGTTGCGGGAGTTTGTGGAGAAAATCGTAATCCACGAATCGGAAGCACTGGACGGGAAACGCCGGGGGAAGCTCCGCAGACAGGAAATCGAAATCTATTACTCTTTTGTCGGCAAGGTAGAATTGCCCGACTAAAGCCCGACCCGTCCGGCAGTCAGCCGGACAGGGAACGGCAAAATTTTTTACACTTCTTTTACTTCTTTATCTCACATGAGCAAAAAGTCAAGGCATGAAGCAGTTCATGGCTAATTAAAGGGAACAAAAAGAAAGGAAAAGCACAATCCAGACGGTATCAGCGGCAAGATACAAGAATAAATTGTGATTACACAAGATTGGTGTTATAATAAGAGAAAAGTTCCTGCCGGGGCAGCCGCCCCGGTGGTATGGGTAGAAAGGCAGGAAAACAATATGCACATCAGCTATAAACCACTCTGGCACACACTGTTAGAGCGTAATATGAGAAAAGAGGATTTAAGGCTTGCCGCTGGTATGACAACAAATATGATTGCCAACATGAGTAAAGAGGGAAAGCACATCAGTATGGATACATTAGCCCGTATCTGCGAAACGCTGAATTGTGAGATTACCGATGTGATTGAGTTAGTACCAGACGAGCCTGCTTCCACAGGAGGTAAGGAACATGAGCGAATTGAAACCAAGAATAACGGAAAACGGAATTGATTATATCCTTGTTGGAGATTACTATATCCCGGATTTGAAGCTGCCGGAGGAACACCGCCCTATCGGAAAGTACGGACGGATACACCGGGAATATTTAAGAGAAGCCCACCCAGCCAGATTGAACACATTGATACTGACCGGAGAATTGTGGACATATCTTGCAGACCTGAACGAACAGGCACAGGAACGGTTAGACACTATCATGGAACAGCTGAAAGCTACCGAGGGCGTGACAGAGGAATTAAAGCGTACCTGTCAAATGGAATGGGTACAACGATGTAATAACATCCATAACCAGGCAGAAGAAATTGTTTTGCATGAGATGATTTATTCATAACGGTGTGGTAGAATGATTATGTAAATAAATTTGATTTGGGGTGATAAATATGAAGGTATTAGTTAGTGCCTGTATTATGGGAACAAACTGTAAATATAACGGAAAAAACAATAAAAATTTAGCAGTTATCAATTTCTTAAAGGATAAAGAAGTTATTTCTATTTGCCCAGAAATATTAGCTGGCATGAAAATTCCTAGACCTTGTGCAGAAATTGTGAATGGGATTGTAGTAGATGAAAATGGAAATGATGTTAATTCTGAATATAATAAAGCAGTGTCAATGGCATTATCAAAAATTCAAAATGAAGATATTGATTTGGTTATATTACAATCCAGAAGTCCTACTTGTGGTGTAAATCAAATATACGATGGTAGCTTTACTGGAAAACTAATTTCTGGAATGGGATTTTTTGCGAAGGCATTAAAGCAAAGAGGATATAATGTTATTGATGTTGAAGAAGTTTAAGTTTGTCACTTTGAAATTTTAATTGAATAACCACAGCATAAACCGCCGCTACATGGGAGCCAACAAACCATGCAACATCGGTTTTTTCTTTACCGTTTTTTCCTCTGGCTGATAGGCGTTCCCATTTTCTTTGATTTTTTGAGAATCCGAATCAGCCAGCGAAATTCTTCGTCTGACAGATTTTTATAGTTGATACCGAGCTGCTTGCAGTAAAGGACAACGAGCTTTTCATACCGACTGCCCTTGAAATTTTCGACCGCTTCCAGATTTTCTTTCAGTTCATCGGCAACGGTGGTCTGGGGCGCACTCTCACTGTCCTTTTTGTGAGCTTCCCGAATATCCCGGATAATGAGATTGAGGTCATCCAGAACCATGTGGCTGAAATATTCATCATCGCTGATATGGGCAGCTTGTAGCACTTTCAAATGCGGGTCATCTTCGCCGGGGCGATACCGTTCAATGATTTCATGCCGGACAGTATCGACAAGGGCGTTGAGGTTTTGAATCTGCATGGTGGCAATCCCATCCACATAAATCTCAATATCCGCAAGAAACTTGATAAAATCCTTATGGGTGACAAGCTCACAGAGCAGGCGGTTGTTAATCCGACCGCTTTTCAGAAGTGCCACCATCTCATCATTCAAATGCAGCTCTGTTAGTGGCGTGTTGATCTGCTCCCGGTTCTCTGTCCGGCACAGCAGATAATCAACGGAAACCCCATAGAAGTCTGCCAGCGTGACAAGATAGCCATGATTGATTTCCTTAACATTCTCTTTTTCATAACTTCCAAGAGCTGATTTAGAAATGTCCGTCAGCTTTGATAGTTCTTCCAGATTTAAGCCTTTGTCCTTGCGGAGTTCCCAAAGGCGTTCCTGTATGCTTGTTGCTCCTTTCATGGGCACACGCTCCTTTCCGGCGGTTGCATTGCTACCGCTTAACTGGATTATATCATACTTTCCGCAATCGTGGAAATTTCCGCTTTTTACCCGTAATTCCTACTTTGTGGACATACGGCACAGGGCACAAAAATGTTCTATGATACAGGTAGTTCATCGATGGATTATTCCAATCGAATGACCAGCCTGTGTGGGATATGCTTCCCCGGCGATGTAGTGCCATGACTTTTGGCAGGGATGTGGAGGAACCCTGACCGAAACGAGCATACCAAAGGGAGCGATACGCCGCTGTGAGATTCAGGGGAGGAACGACACCGGGGAGAACTGGCGAACTGACACCGAAATGATACCGAAACGCGACAATCTGATAGGAGGATAGTCTACCCTATCGCTGATACTTCGGGAGATTTTAAGCGGCTCTATGAGCGTAATTTTGCCGAAAATCGCCCTGAAACCATACACTAAAACGGGAGGAAGCGCAATATGCCGAGAATGAGCAAAAAGAGGAAGCATGAGCTTTCCTTTTACCTCAATGACCGGGGGCGTGTCACTTACAACGAATTATGCCGGAAATGCCAGCATGGGTGCAAGCAGAGCTTCCGGGCGGTTGTGATTGACTGCCCCCGTTATTTATCCAAACGAGCAAAGAAAAAGGAGGAACACACCGAATGAATTTTGAATTTATGACGATAGACACACCCTTGCCGCCCTGTATGCCTTTTCCCAGGGCGTTGACAGGATTTCCAGTCAGCAGCACCGCAAAGGTCATGTACTGCCGGATGCTGGACGCTATGCTCTCCAAAGGGCAGGAGGACGAGAACGGAATCCTGTTTGTCTGCTTCCCTGTCACAGCCATTGCCGCAGTCCTGTCCCGCAGCCCCATGACGGTCAAGCGTTCTCTGAATGAACTGGAAACCGCCGGACTTATCATGCGGGTGCGTCAGGGCGTGGGAGAACCAAACCGGATTTATGTGCTGATACCGGGAAAGGAGGACGCTGCCCTTGCCTGATACCTCAAAGCTGGAAAAGCTCAACCGGGAGCTGGAAAAAAGCGAAAAGAAACTGCGGAAAGCCATCAATGATGAAAAGGCATTGCAGCACCAGTTAAAGCAGCTTACCCGAAAGGAACGGACACACCGGCTCTGTACTCGTGGCGGCATGCTGGAAAGTTATCTGCAAGAGCCGGAACGCCTGACCGATGATGATGTCATGCTGTTGTTGAAACTCATTTTTCACAGGCAGGACACGCAGGAACTATTGAAAAAACTTCTGGAACGAGAGAAGCCGTAAACCCCTTAGTTTACTAAGGGCGCATTATCCGAGATAAAAACTTATCCGAGGTAAATTGATTAAATCCGATGAATACAGCATTTGAAAACGATTATCTCGGATAATTAACCCCGCTTTCAATTGTGGGTGATTTGTACTTATCCGAGATAATTGGGTAAATCACACCTTTGCCTCTGATAATTTTTGAAATGGCAGTTGCTCTTTTCATAAATAATTATCCGAGGTAATTTCTTTGAAAGCCTTTCATATCGGCAGCTTTGAGAGTTACTTCGGATAATTGGAAATCTCGGATAATGCGCCCTATCCGAGTTCTTGGATAGGGCGCAATTATACACCACCCAGAGGTTGGTGCATTGCGTTCTCCGAAGGCTCCTCGCCGGAGGGCTGTGATTTTCCGCAGTCAAGGTCTGCTCCAAATCAAACAGGGGACGCTACGCTTCCCCTGCGCTGGCTGCCGCCAGCTACCCTTTTGTGGACTTGCCATCTGGGGACACCTTGCAATGCAAGCTGTTCCCAGCCGACAAGTTTCATAAAATATGCTATCTTTTCGATAAGCAATAAAGTATAATGAAGTCAGTAATAAATTTAGAAATTGAGGTAAAGTTATGGCATCCAGCAAAGAATATTTAGAATTTATTTTAGGTCAGTTATCTGGCTTGAATGAAATTACCTATCGAGCTATGATGGGCGAATTTGTCATTTATTATCGTGGTAAGATTGTAGGCGGTATCTATGATGATAGATTACTTGTTAAACCAGTAAAATCAGCAATAAGTTATATGCCAACGGTTTCGTATGAGTTACCTTACGAGGGAGCAAAAGAAATGTTGTTGGTAGATGAAGTTGATAATAAAGAGTTTTTGACAGGATTGTTTAATGCTATGTATGAGGAATTGCCTACCCCTAAATCGAAAAAGAAGAAATAATAAAATAATAATTTGAGAGGAAGTGTTACTGATGGAAAAGTTTAAGCCGTTTATTATACCTGTGGCATTATTGGTTTTAATTGACCAGACGGTTAAAATAGTAATTTCAAAAGTATTTATGAAATGCGAATTTGATATAATAGCCAAAGTTTTAAGATTTAATCCAGAACTAAATACTCGTTTATCTTATGCTGGAAATTTCTTCGAATTATTATCAAGTCCGTTTGTTACCATTTTATTGAATGTGTTTGTTTTGTTCCTCTTTTTTTCAGGATATATGCTATATCAGGCAAAAAGAGCACATATAAGTTTTTGGGTAAAAATAATAATGATTTGTGGCATATCGGGATGTTTATGTAGCTTGATTGATAAGCTGTTTTGGGGTGGAAGTTTAGATTTTTTGCAGATACCTACCCTTTTTATTTTTGATTTGAAAGACTGCTATCTTACAGTTGCAGAAGTTATATTTGTTGCTATTGGAATTTTGAATAGCAAAGAAATATCGGTTAAAGAGTATTTACATTTTTGTTGTAACAAATTTAGCTTGTAAACTTCTGGTTTATTATTTCTTATACATCGGGTCAACTTGCCCCGAACTTTTACAACTAAATACCCGCCGCCCACACAGCGGCACACCGAGCAGGAAATCTGAAAAGGTCTCCTGCTTTTTTTCTGCCCCAAATGAGGTGGTAAAACGCCACCCCATCCACCAATTACCGAAAGGAGGGACACGAAATGCCCTGTCCACACAACGAAATCACGATTGTTCAGCGCAGCCAGCGGCAGTCTGCGGTTGCCGCCGCTGCTTACCAGAGTGGCGAAAAGCTGTTCTGTGAATACGACCAGCAAGTGAAGCACTACCCAGAAAAGCGTGGTATCGTCCACAATGAAATCCTGCTCCCGGCAAATGCCCCACAGGAATATGCAGACCGCAATACCTTATGGAACGCCGCCGAAGCGGTGGAGAAGCAATGGAACTCTCAGCTTGCAAGGCGGTGGGTGCTTACCATCCCCAGAGAAATACCGCCCGACCAGTACGCTGTCCTTGTCCGGGAGTTTTGCCAGAAGCAGTTTGTTTCCAAAGGCATGATTGCTGATTTTGCTATCCATGACCCCCATCCGCCGGGACATAATCCCCACGCCCATGTCCTGCTGACCATGCGGGCAATGGACGAACATGGGAAATGGCTTCCCAAGAGCCGCAAAGTTTATGACCTTGACGAAAACGGGGAACGGATCAAACTTCCGTCTGGCAGGTGGAAAAGCCACAAGGAGGATACGGTGGACTGGAACGACCAGAAGTATTGCGAAATCTGGCGGCATGAATGGGAGGTCATCCAGAACCGCTATCTGGAAGCCAATGACCGCCCGGAGCGTGTGGACTTGCGTTCCTATGCCAGACAGGGGCTTGATATTATCCCTACTGTCCATGAGGGGGCTGCTGTCCGTCAGATGGAAAAGCGTGGTATTCAGACGAATATCGGCAGCCTGAACCGGGAAATCAAAGCCGCCAACAATCTGATGAAGTCTATCTGGCAGCTTATCCAAAACCTCAAAGGCTGGATTACCGAGCTGGGCGAAAAACGGAAAGAGCTGCTTGCACAAAAGGCGGCGGAGGAGGCAACACTTCTTCCCAATCTGCTGATGAAGTATATGGAGATACGAAAGGAAGAACGGAAGGACTGGACAAGGGCTGGACAGAACCGGGGGACTTCACAGGACTTAAAGGCAGTCAGCGAAGCCCTGTCCTATCTCCGGAAAAAGGGGCTTTCCACTGTGGAGGACTTAGAAGCGTTTCTGGAATCTTCCGGGAAATCAGCCGCCGATTACCGCAGTCAGATGAAGCCAAAGGAAACCCGCAGCAAAGTGATTGATGGGATTCTTGCCAGCCGGACAGACTGCAAGGAATGTAAGCCTGTCTATGAGAAGTACCAGAAGATATTTTTCAAGAAAACAAAGGAGAAATTCAAACAGGAACACCCGGAGGTTGCCCGATATGCGAAAGCCGCTGCCTATCTTGCCAAGCACCCGGACGATAAGGATAAAACGAAAAATGAGCTGCAACAGGAGCGGGAAACGCTTCTTAGCGAAATCGCAGAGCTGAAAGTACCGCTGACCGAGGTACAGGAGGATTTGAAGAAGCTGCGGGACATCCGCTACTGGGTACGGAAAGCCACACCCGGCACAGAGGAAAGCAAAGAGCCGCCCAAGAAGCAGCCTATCAAGGAAGTCTTGCAGGATAAGGCAGACGAGAAAAAAGCACAAAGAACCGCCCCGGCGCAGACGAAACACAGACAACAGGATATGGAACTTTAACAGGCACTTGCCATTTTCAAGCAGAGAATGTCAGGTGCTTTTTTCTTTTTAAGGAGGGATAGATTTGAATTTATTTGAAGCTGTGAAGCAGTCCGTCACAACCAGACAGGCTGCGGAGCATTATGGAATCCATATAGGTCGGAACGGGATGGCTTGCTGCCCGTTCCATCACGATAAAACCCCAAGCATGAAGCTGGATAGGCGTTACCACTGCTTCGGCTGCGGTGCGGATGGGGATGTGATTGATTTTGCCGCCGCCCTGTATGGGCTGGGAAAGAAAGAAGCCGCCGTACAACTGGCACAGGACTTCGGGCTTTCCTATGAGGACTGGAAACCGCCGGGAAAGGCAAAAAAGCCCAAGCCCCGGCTGAAATCCCCGGAGGAACAGTTTCAGGAAGCAAAGAGCCGCTGCTTCCGTACCCTTGCCGATTATCTTCACTTGCTGATGGCATGGAGAATGGACTACGCCCCGCACTCCCCGGAGGAAGCCTTTCATCCCCGGTTTGTGGAAGCCTTACAGAAGCAAGCCCATGTGGAATATCTGCTGGATGTGCTGCTGTTTGGGGAGACGGAGGAAAAAGCGGCTTTGATTACGGACTACGGAAAGGATGTGATACAGCTTGAACAGCGAATGGCAGAGCTTGCAGCCACAGACGCAGCAAGAACTAAAAAACACCATGAACGCCATGCAGCCGCCCCAGAGCATTGAGGAAATCAAGGCGGGGCTGGAAACCACCGAGAAAGGCGGCGTCCGTCAGAGTATACGGAACTGCCTGACCGTATTCCAGCGTGACCCGCTGCTTTCCGGAGCTATCGCATACAACATCCTGACCGACCGCAAAGATATTATAAAGCCCATCGGTTTTCAAAGGGAAAGCACCGCCCTGAACGATACGGACATGAAGTATCTGCTTCTCTATCTGGAAGAAACCTACGGGCTTACCAATGAGAAAAAGATTGATAACGCCATCGGGATTGTGGCGAATGAAAACAAGTATCATCCCATCCGGGATTATTTAAGTTCCCTTGTGTGGGACGGGAAGGAACGAATCCGCTTCTGCCTACGGCACTTTCTGGGAGCTGACGCAGATGATTACACCTATGAAGCGTTGAAGCTGTTCCTGATGGGCGCTATCTCACGAGCCTTTCAGCCGGGGTGCAAGTTTGAAATCATGCTCTGTCTGGTCGGAGGTCAGGGGGCTGGCAAGTCCACCTTCTTCCGTCTGCTGGCAGTCCGGGACGAGTGGTTCTCCGATGATTTGCGGAAGCTGGACGATGACAATGTGTACCGTAAGCTGCAAGGTCACTGGATTATCGAAATGTCGGAAATGATGGCAACCGCCAACGCCAAGAGCATTGAGGAAATCAAGTCGTTTTTAAGCCGGCAGAAAGAGGTTTACAAGATACCCTATGAAACCCACCCGGCAGACCGCCCCCGTCAGTGCGTGTTTGGCGGCACTTCCAATGCCCTTGACTTCCTGCCCCTTGACCGTTCCGGCAACCGCCGCTTTATCCCGGTCATGGTGTACCCGGAGCAAGCCGAGGTTCACATTTTGGAGGACGAAACTGCTTCCAGAGCCTATATCGGGCAGATGTGGGCGGAAGCGATGGAGATTTACCGAAGCGGCAGGTTCAAGCTGGCTTTCAGCCCCGCCATGCAGCGGTATCTCAAAGAACACCAGCGGGATTTTATGCCGGAGGACACCAAAGCCGGAATGATACAGGCGTATCTTGATAAGTACACCGGGAGCATGGTCTGCTCCAAGCAGCTTTACAAGGAAGCCTTGAACCATGCCTTTGACGAGCCGAAGCAATGGGAAATCCGGGAAATCAACGAGATTATGAACCAGTGCATTTCCGGCTGGCGGTACTTCCCGAACCCAAGAATGTTTTCAGAATATGGCAGACAAAAGGGCTGGGAGCGTGAAAACCCGGCAACGGACTCCGGCAACCCGTCTGAAAAAACGATGGACGGTTTTGTGGAGGTCACAGAACAGATGGAGCTTCCATTCTGAGAATGACAGCCCGTTGCACCTCCTGTTGCTATCCCGTTGCCGAGCCGGTTGCCGGGGAAAATCCCTTATTTCCGGGCTTTTCTCCCTTATAACAACCAAAACAACAGAAAAATAAAAGAAAAGTATAAATAGTAAGTAGTGCCAGATTGAGATTGTTTGCAAGGTCTTTTGAAGCCCGTTGCCGGACTTCGTTGCCGACACCCTCTGTCTGGCTATTTTCATGTATGGAGGATAACTGCCTATGGCAAAAAACAAAACAGAGATTCATGTGACTACTGTGTTTGACGGAGAACTGGACGCCACTGATGTGTTCGTCAGCCTGATTTCCCAGAAATACGGAAAGATAAATACGAAAGAATATCTTGCTAAAAAGAAAGATATGGGCTATAATGAAGATGAGGTTCAAAAGAGCCAGATACCGTCTGGATTGTGTGGGTAAATGGCTATGATGAACGAAATGGAATACAGAACAATCGGAAAGGCACTTGCCGGGGGCTATCGTGCGGCGGTCTATTGCAGGCTGTCAAAGGACGATGACCTGCAAGGCGAAAGTGCCAGTATCGCAAACCAGCGTGATATGCTGGAAAAATACTGCGAAAAGCAGGGATGGGAGGTTGTGGCAGTCTATCAGGACGATGGCTTCACAGGTCTTAACATGGAGCGTCCTGATTTACAGAGGATGTTGAGAGCCATTGAGCGAAGGCAAATCAACCTTGTTATCACGAAAGACCTCAGCCGACTGGGGCGGAACTATCTGCAAACCGGGCATTTGATTGAGGACTTTTTCCCAAGAAACGGTGTCCGCTATATCGCCATGAATGATGGTATCGACACCCTGCGGGATAACAACGACATCGCCCCGTTCAAAAATATCCTGAACGAGATGTACAGCAAGGATATTTCCAAGAAAGTCCATTCCTCTTATCTTCTGAAAGCGCAGAAAGGACAGTTTACCGGGTGTCTTGCCCCGTTTGGGTATCGGAAAGACCCGGAGGACAAAAACCATCTGCTCATTGACGAGGAAACCGCCCCGATTGTGCGGCTGATTTTCGGATATGCCCTGAACGGTCATGGTCCGAACTATATCCGCAGACGGCTGGAGGAAGAAAAAATCCCCTGCCCCACATGGTGGAATCGGGAACGGGGGCTTCGCAATACCCGCACCAAATGGGAAAAGAAAGACCCGGAAAACGGGCGGTATATGTGGGACTTCTCCGTTATCAAAGACCTTTTGATGAATCCCGTCTACACCGGGGCGATTGCTTCCCAGAAAAAAGACTACCGCTTCAAAATCGGCACGATTGGGGAAAAGAAGCCGGAGGACTGGATTGTGGTGGAGGGACAGCATGAACCGCTGATTGACCGCATGAGTTTTGACATTGTGCAGAACAAGCTGAAATCCCGCCAGCGTCCGGGGCAGACCAATGAAATCAGCCTGTTTGCCGGACTGCTAAAATGCGGCGAGTGTGGGAAGTCGCTGACGATACGCTACACAAACGCAAAACATCCCCAGCGGATATACTCCTGCAAGACCTACAATGCCTTTGGAAAGAACCACTGCACCCAGCACCGGATTGATTATGACACCCTTTACAGCCATGTGCTGCGGAAAATACGGGAATGTGCCAGAGCTGCCCTGATGGACGGGGAAGCGGTTGCCGACCGCCTGACCAATACCTGTGAAGCCGAGCAGCGGGAACAGCGGGAAGCAATGGAACGCTCCCTTACAAGGGACGAGGAACGGATTGAGGTTCTGGACAAAATGGTAATGCGGCTTTATGAGGATATGATTGCAGGGCGTATCAGTGAGCAGAACTTCAACACCATGCTGGAAAGGACACAGACCGAGCAGACGGAGCTTAAAACAAAAGTGTCCGAGGGCAGGAAGCGGCTGTCCGATGAAGTCCAGCTTGCCAATGACGCAAAACAATGGGTGGAAGCCATTCAGGAATACGCCAACATCACAGAGCTGGACGCAGCCACCCTCAACCGCTTAATCAAAGAAATCGTCGTGCATGAGCGCATTGACGAAAATAAAACAAGACACATTTCTATCGAAATTCATTTTAATCTCAAACCCATCCCGGAGGTGGAACAGGTCACTGCCTGACCTGTCCCGCCGGGACGGTTCTCTTAACAACACCATATAGATTTTTTGTACGCCGCCGCCCGCCATCGAGCAGAGTTTTTACACCTAATTGGGGATAAAACAGCTTATGGCGGGCGGCGGCGTTGCGCTTATCGGCACAACCTTAATCCCGCTGCTTTCCGGGCTGTTCGGATAATCCGGGGAGGTAGCCGCTTATGGAGAGCATATTTGAAGCCATTAACGAATGGCTAAAGGAGCTTTTAATCGGGGCGATTAACGGAAACCTGTCAAATATGTTCGGGGACGTGAACGAGAAAGTCGGCACGATAGCGGCGCAGGCAGGGCAGACCCCGCAGGGGTGGAATGGCGGCGTGTTTTCCATGATACAGAACCTTTCACAGACCGTCATTCTCCCCATTGCGGGGCTTGTCATTACTTATGTGCTATGCGTGGAACTAATCAGCATGGTTACGGACAAGAACAGCCTGCATGACATTGACACTTTCATGTTCTTTAAGTATGTATTCAAAGCGTGGGTAGCCGTCTACCTTGTTACCCACGTTTTTGACATTACTATGGCGGTCTTTGACGTGGGGCAGCATTTAGTCAACAGTGCGGCGGGCGTGATAAGCTCCGACACCGCTATTGACGTGGAAAGCGCCCTTGCCGCAATGACCGCCAACATGGAAACAATGGAAGTCCCCGAACTGCTTTTGCTTGTAATGGAAACCGCCCTTGTTAGTATGTGCATGAAGATTATGTCCGTGCTGATTACGGTTATCCTCTACGGAAGAATGATAGAGATATATTTGACCTGCTCCGTTGCCCCTATCCCCTTTGCCACCATGACTAACAGGGAATGGGGAAGCATTGGGAACAACTACCTCAAAGGCTTGTTCGCATTGGGCGTACAGGGCTTTTTCATCATGGTATGCGTTGGGATTTATGCCGTACTTGTGAATGAAATGGTTATCGCTTCCAACCTGCACAGTGCCATTTTCAGCATAGCCGCCTACACCGTGATACTCTGCTTTTCCCTCTTTAAGACGGGAAGCCTTGCAAAAAGCATTTTCCACGCACATTAGATTTCAGACAACGCCCCATGCGGGCAGAAAGGAGGTTATCAATGGCGTATGTCACAGTACCCAAAGACCTTACAAAAGTAAAGACCAAAGTTGCGCTGAACCTTACCAAGCGGCAGCTTGTGTGTTTCAGCATGGCGGCAGCCGTGGGCGTTCCCCTGTTCTTTCTCATAAAGGGCAGCGTCCCGCAGACCGCAGCGACCTTTCTCATGGTTCTTGCCATGCTCCCGTTTTTCCTGTTCGCCATGTACGAGAAGCACGGGCAGCCGCTTGAAAAAGTGTTAGGTAACATTATCAGAGTGTTTTTCCTCACGCCAAAGGAACGCCCCTACCAGACGGAAAACTATTATGCCGTCTTAGCGAAGCAACGGAAACTTAACAAGGAGGTAACAGCCATTGCGAAAAAAAGCTATCAAAGACAGACCGCAAAATCAGCAGGCAAAAGAGAAAATCCGGCTCACACGGGCAGAAAAAAAGCAGATAGCCGCCCTTATGCGGCAGGCAAAGGGGGACGGGAAAAAGCACACCGCACAGCAGACAATCCCCTACTTGCAGATGTACCCGGACGGGATATGCCGGGTAAAGGACAATCTTTTCTCAAAAAGCGTTGAGTTTTCCGACATCAACTATCAGCTTGCACAGCCGGACGACAAGACCGCCACCTTTGAAGCCCTTTGCGACTTCTACAACTCCCTTGACAGCTCCGTAGGCTTGCAGCTTACCTTTGTGAACCGTGTCGCCGGGCAGGGGGACTTCTCAAAGAGTATCGCCATACCGCCGCAGCAGGACGGTTTTGATGATGTGCGGGAGGAATACGCCGCCATGCTCCAAAACCAGCTTGCAAAGGGCAATAACGGGCTTGTGAAGCATAAATACCTTACTTTCACACTGGAAGCCGACAGCCTTAAAAATGCAAAGTCCCGGCTGAACCGACTGGAAACGGATATATTGAACCACCTCAAAATCTTAGGGGCGGCGAACCGACCCCTTGACGGGAAAGAACGGCTTGAAGTGCTGCACGGCATTTTCCACCCGGACGGGGACAGGAAATTTTTATTCAACTGGAAATGGCTTGTACCGTCCGGGCTTTCCACGAAAGATTTCATTGCGCCGCCCTCATTCGCTTTCAAGAATGGGCGTATGTTCGGCATGGGCGACAAGACCGGGGCGGTATCGTTCTTGCAGATACTTGCGCCGGAACTGAATGACCGCCTGCTTGCCGACCTCTTGAACGTAGACGGGCATTTACTGGTAAACCTGCATATCCGCAGTATCGACCAGAGCGAAGCCATAAAGACCATTAAACGCAAGATAACCGACCTTGACGCAATGAAGATAGCCGAGCAGAAAAAGGCGGTACGCAGCGGGTACGACATGGATATAATACCGTCTGACCTTGCCACCTACGGCGGGGACGCAAAAGACCTGCTGCGGGACTTGCAGAGCCGCAACGAGCGAATGTTTCTCCTTACCCTGCTTGTGGTAAACCTTGCGGACAATAAACAGCAGCTTGACAACCAGATATTCCAGACGGCGGGCGTGGCGCAGAAAGCCAACTGTTCCCTTGTGCGCCTTGACTATCAGCAGGAAGCCGGGCTTATGTCGTCCCTGCCTTTGGGACTGAACGAAATCCCCATACAGCGGGGGCTTACCACGTCAAGCACGGCTATTTTCGTGCCGTTTACCACGCAGGAGCTTTTCCAGAACGGGGAAGCCCTCTACTACGGCTTGAACGCACTTTCTAACAACATGATACTTGCGGACAGGAAGAAGCTCAAAAACCCTAACGGCTTGATTTTAGGGACACCGGGCAGCGGCAAGAGTTTTTCCGCAAAGCGTGAAATCACAAACGTATTCCTTGTTGCGGACAAAAAGGACTGTATCTTGATATGCGACCCCGAAGCAGAGTACGCACCCCTTGTCAACCGGTTAGGCGGGCAGGTAGTGAAAATCTCTCCCACAAGCCGGGATTTTGTGAACCCTATGGACTTGAACCTCAATTATTCCGAGGACGAAAGCCCCCTGTCACTGAAAAGCGACTTTATCCTTTCCCTTTGTGAGCTTGTCGTTGGCGGCAAAAGCGGCTTAGAGCCTATCGAAAAGACCGTGATTGACCGTGCCGTGCGGGAGGTTTACCGTGAGTACCTTGCCGACCCCGACCCGGCGAAAATGCCGATACTGGAAGATTTATACAACGCACTAAAGAAACAGCCGGAAGCGGAAGCCGCACGGGTAGCCGCAGCCCTTGAACTGTATGTGCATGGAAGCCTTAACGTGTTCAACCACCGCACCAACATAGACATACATAACCGCCTTGTCTGCTTTGACATTAAGGAATTAGGAAAGCAGCTCAAAAAGTTAGGTATGCTCATCATACAAGACCAAGTTTGGGGACGTGTGACCGAGAACCGGGAACGCCACGCTAACACATGGTACTATTCAGACGAATTTCACTTACTGCTGAAAGAGGAACAGACGGCGGCTTACAGCGTGGAAATCTGGAAGCGTTTCAGAAAATGGGGCGGCATACCCACGGGCATAACACAGAACGTCAAAGATTTGCTTGCAAGCCGGGAAATCGAAAACATTTTTGAAAACAGCGATTTTATTTATATGCTGAACCAAGCGGGCGGCGACAGGCAGATTTTGGCGAAGCAGTTAGGCATTTCCAATAAGCAGCTTTCCTATGTGACCCACTCCGAAGCCGGGCAGGGGCTTATCTTCTACGGCAACGTGATACTCCCCTTTGTAGACCGCTTCCCGGCAGACACCGAGCTTTACCGCATAATGACGACCCGCCCGGAGGAACTTGCCAATGGATAAGAAAACCGCCCTTATTGTACAAAGGACTGACCCGGAAACGGCGGTTGCGTTTATCCGAAGATACCACTATTCAAAAGTGCTGCCCCGCCTTACCCGCCATTACTTAGGCATTTACCGGGGCGGGCAGCTTTCCGGCGTTGTCCTCTTAGGTTGGGGGACGCAGCCTTTACAGACGATAAGAAAGATTTTCCCACGGCACGGCTTTCTGACCTCTGACTATTTGGAAATCGGAAAAATGTGCTTTCTCCCGGAACTGAACCACACCGGGTATTTCGGCAGCCTTGCGCTCTCCGCACTCATAAAGTGGGTACGGGACAACACGGGCTGCCTTTTCCTTTACACCCTTGCGGACGGCATTATGGGGAAATGCGGGTATGTGTACCAAGCGGCGAATTTCCGCTATCTGGGGCATTTCACGACAAGCGTTTACCGTGACACCGCCACCGGGGAGAAGATACACCCCCGGAGTGCCGGGCAGCTTTTAGCAGAAAATGCGGCGTTGGAGGGCGTTGCAAAAAAGAACTGGCTGACCCATGACTTCTGCGCCGCAAAGGGGATTGAGAAAATCAACGGGCGAATGTTCCGCTACATCTTTCCGCTGACCGGGGAAGCAAAGAAAACCTTGAACGGCTACCCGCAGTATAACGCCATGCCCTACCCCAAAGACAGGGATTTATATTTTGCCGTCCGTACAGGGCAAAGGCAGTACAGGCAGATACCGCCGCCCCTCTTTGACCGGGACGTGTGCCGCTACAACCCGCAGCAGTACGGGCAGGCAGAAAGGAGGTAACAGGGCTTGCAGGAATTTAAGGCAACTGCTAAGACCACGCAGAAAATGACCCGTGACGGCGTTGTGGAAACCAACCAAGCCACCGGGGAGCAGACCAAAAAGAGCCAAAGGGAAACGGACGATTTTTCCGGGGACACAGCGGAAAACATGACCGGGAAAGCCCTTGACCGTGCCGCCGCCGAAAGGCAGCACCACAAGGCGAAGAAACGCAGGAAAAAGGCAAATAAAGCCGTTAAAAAAGCACAGGAAGCCACGGGGAAGCAGACAACCCGCCTGCAATTTTCCGAAGCAGAGCGCACCGACCCGGAGCTTGCAAAGTATGTGAAGAAATCCGAGAAAGCCGCTGACCGACTGGAAGCGGCAAGGGAAAAGATACCCAAGCAGAAACGCATTAAGGCGGCGAGGGAATTTGACGAAGCCACCGGGCGGGCAAAGACCCGCCTTTATTTTGAAAAGACCGACAAGCCACCGAACGGGAAGCTGCACCACAACCCGGCTGACCGCCCCGTGCGTGAGATCAAGAATTATGTGCATGGGAAAGTAAGCGAGGTTGAGAAAGACAATTCCGGCGTTGAGGGGGCGCACAAGTCGGAAAAGGTTGCGGAACGGGCGGGCAGCTACGCAAGCCGGAAATTAAAAGAGGGCTACCACAGCCATAAGCTAAAGCCCTACCGAAAAGCCGCCAAAGCGGAAGCAGCGTCACAGAAAGCAGATACAAACTATCTCTACCACAAGACGCTAAAAGAGAACCCGGAGCTTGCGAGCAACCCCCTCTCCCGTTTCCACCAAAAACAGCAGATTAAAAAACAGTACGCAAAGGATTTACGGGCGGCGCAGAAAGCCGGGGCGACAGCCGGAAAGACCGCAGGCGCAGCCAAGAACACCCGAAAAACGGCACAGAAAGCCGGGGAAGCCACGAAAAAGACAACGGACTTTATCGCCCGCCACTGGAAAGGCATACTGACCGTGGGCGTGTTCCTGCTCCTTATCGTGATGATATTCACAGGGCTATCTTCCTGCGCCGCAATCATACAGGGCGGCGTTTCCTCTGTCTTAGGCACTTCCTACACCGCCGAGGACGAAGCAATCCGGGAAGTGGAAGCCGACTACAAGGAACTGGAAAGCGGCTTGCGTGAGGAAATCGCAGACATAGAAACGGACTACCCGGACTATGACGAATACCAGTACCATTTAGACGAAATCGGGCATGACCCCTTTGCGCTTGCGTCCTATCTGACAGCAAAGCTCTATGACTATACACGGGAGGAAGCACAGGCAGAGATACAGGCATTATTTGAAAAGCAGTACACCCTTACCCTGCGGGAAGAAATACAGACACGCTACCGCACGGAAACCACCACCGACCCGGAAACCGGGGAAACCACCACCGAGGAAATCCCCTATGACTATTACATTCTCCATGTGACGCTGACAAATAAGAACATTGAAACCCTTGCCGGGGAACTCCTTACCCCGGAGCAGAAAGAAATGTTTGACGTTTACATGGAAACCAAAGGCAACAAGCCGGACGTGTTCGGGGAGGATTACGCAACGGGAACGCCGGGCAGCGGGGAATACACGGACTACGAGATACCCCCGGAAGCCCTCTCTGATGAACGCTTTGCCGCCATGATTGCGGAAGCGGAAAAATACTTAGGCTATCCCTATGTATGGGGCGGCAGCTCCCCGTCAACGTCCTTTGACTGTTCGGGCTTTGTGTGTTGGGTAATCAACCATTCCGGCGTTGGGAGTGTCGGCAGGACAACGGCGCAGGGCATTTTCAACCACACCACACCCATAGCACCAAGCGAAGCCAAGCCGGGGGACATTATCTTTTTCACGGGGACGTATGACAGCGGTTCGGCGGTTAGCCATGTGGGGATTTATGTAGGAAACGGCATGATGATACATTGCGGCAACCCTATCTCCTACGCTTCCGTCAACACCCCCTACTGGCAGTCACATTTCTACGCCTACGGGCGGCTTCCATGACAAAAAATCTGAACAGGAGGAATTATTTTTTATGATGAAACTGGAACGTATCATTGCGGAGATTGAGAAAACAAAAGAAACAATCTCCAAACAGCAGGCAAAACTTAGGGAACTGGAAGCGCAGAAAACCGAGGTTGAAAACCTGCAAATCGTACAAATGGTAAGGGCGTTACGCATGACCCCGGCAGAGCTTTCCACCTTTTTACAGGGCAAGCCGGACAACGCCGCAGCCACTACCACAGCAGCCGCAAACAGCAGCCTTTTTTCAAGACAGGAGGACACCGAGAATGAGTAAAAAAATCTTACATACCTTATTTGCACTTGCCGCCGCCCTTATCCTTACGGGCGGCTTTTCCATGACCGCCTACGCAGGCGGCGGGGAGGAATACGAAACGGAAGAACCCACGCCCGCACCAGAGCCGGAGGAAACAGCGACCCCAAGCGACCCGCTGACCCCGGAGGGGAACGCAACCCTTGTTGATGATATTTGGGGAGAGAACAAGCAGCTCATCACAGTAACCACCAAGAACGGGAATTATTTCTATATCCTCATAGACCGTGCCGCCGAGGGCGAGAACACCGTGCATTTCCTTAACATGGTGGACGAAGCCGACCTTATGGCACTGATTGAGGACGGGGAGAAAGAGGAAACAACTGTCATGCCGCAGACCTGCACCTGCAAGGAAAAATGCGAAGCCGGGGCGGTCAACGAGGGCTGCCCCGTGTGCCTTAACAACCGTAATTCCTGCACCGGGACAGAGAAAGAAACCGAGCCGGAAACCGAAGCCGAGCCGGAGAAGCCGAAGAACGACAAAGGCACAAAGAGCCTGCTCCTGCTTTTCCTGCTGGTAAGCGATGAATAACCTGCCGGTTTTACATATTCTAAAATCTGTGGGATAATCTTTTTGACTGACAAGTGAAAGA
>QXWX01000084.1 GCA_009911175.1 Lachnospiraceae bacterium
AACTTTGAAAAATTGGCTGACAATGAATATATACGCAATTAGACAAAACTAACTCAAAATCACCTTTTAAAGCTGATGGTGTAGTGTCAAGATTTACAGCAATAAAAATATATGCTACAATCTAACGTGGAAAGGAGTAATGTCATGCATATCAGTACAAAATGTTCGGTTGCGATTCATTGCCTTATTTTTATTTATGAATATGGGGATAAGCAGAAGGTAACCAGTGAACTTCTGGCGTTATCAACCGGGATCAATCCTGTCACAATCCGCAATATTATAAGTTCATTGAAAAAGGATGGCATAATATCTGTGAAATTCGGGACAGGCGGAACAACACTGAACTGTCCGCCGGATGAAGTGACCTTATACCGTATATGTAAAGCGATAGAGCCAGCCTTTAGTTCCAAACTTATAGGCATTCATTCACTGCCTTCGCAGCTATGCCCCATAGGAAAAAATATCCATAATGTATTGGACTGCTCTTATGAGAAAATAAGAAATGACCTATGCCAAAGTTTAGAAAGCATCACATTAGGAAACATCATATCCGATTATCACCGCATTGAGCATAAGCCAGATTAATACTTATGCCAAAAGGATATTGAGATAAAATGTAGGGAGTGGGTGGGATTCCGTCGCCTTCGGCATTGTGGGAAAATTCAAAAGTTTAGATTTTACCACCAATGCCGACTACTACGGAATCCCTCTCATTCTTTTTTATGTCAAAAGCACAAGATAGAAAAATTCACAGCCGTATGCTAAAATGATTCAGAAAACGACAAAAAAGGCTTCCCAACTAATGGTTGAATCTCCCCAAACCAACCGTTGGTTCATGTGAAAAACATACAGTTAGATGTATCGTTCAAGGCGAAAGGAGAAAAAATGATGAATCAGACAGAGATTGGAAAATTTATTGCCAAATGTCGGAAAGAGAAAAAACTAACTCAAGCACAGTTGGCAGAAAAACTGAACATTACAGATAGGGCAGTATCCAAATGGGAAACAGGAAAAAGTATGCCCGATTCATCTATAATGTTAGAACTATGCGAAATACTGGGAATCACAGTAAACGAGTTGTTAAGTGGGGAGGAAATTGACATGGAAAGTTATGAAAAAAAGGCAGATGAAAACTTGATTTCTTTAAAAAGGAAAGACGAAAATAACATGACAAGGAATGTTATTATTTCAATGCTTTTTTCAGCAACACTATTGATAGGGATTATGGTATGTCTTATTTGCGACATTGCAATATCTGGCAATTTAACATGGTCATTGATTCCGGTCAGCTCTATTGCATTCGCATGGGTAATATCTTTTCCAAGTATTATTTTTTGGAAAAAAGGGATGATCGTAAGTTTAATATCATTCAGTGTTTTTACCATTCCTTATTTGTTCTTTTTGGGTAGTTTATTAAAAACGAAAGAAGTATTTTCAGTTGGTGCAATGATAGCGGTGGCTTCAATCGTATTCTTGTGGATAATAGTTGCAGTGTTTAAGCGTATTGGAAGGAGGTTAGTTGCTTTAGGAACAACTTTTTTATTAACTATTCCATGGATGATTATTGTCAATGTAATACTATCAAAAGTGATAGAGGAACCTGTTTTTGATGTATGGGATATGATATCTATCTTTATATTTTTGATATTGGCATTTGTTTCCTTCATTTGTGATTACGCTAAGAAAAAGGGATTGATGAAATAACAAGAATGATTTTGACAAGTCAATGGTAAAAATGAACGCCGATTTGCGTCACCATGGATAATTCCGCCCTGCTTTATTTGTGGATAATCACGGGGTAACAGCAGTCTATATCGGGAACCTTGTGGCGCAGAGGCGGACATTCATCTTCAAGGTCGGCAAATCCTTTGTAAAAGATCGGCAGTCAGGGATGCGCGCCGCACCGTATCTACGAACAGGATTTGCATGATGCGGTCTTAAAGGACATACGGGAGTGGGCGAAGCTGGCGCTGAAGGACGAGAAGGCAGTCTTTGAAAAAGTTATGGAGCATGAAAACAGGAACAGGGCGTACACTGGCGACGCCAATGAGAAAAAGCTTTCCATTGAAAAGCGTCTGGGGGAGGTCGAGAAAGTCATTGCCAAACTCTATGAGGATTACGCTTTAGGCAAAGCCGGGACGGACGAGATTGACTTACTCCTGCCAAAGTACCATAATCTGGGCGCAAATGCTTATGTACGGTAAAGAAGCAAGCAACCGAAAACAAGATAGATTTAGAGATAGCGGGATGATATAATCTGAATGTACATATTTCCTTATATTTTGTCAAATTCCGTTCAGAACTATACTATCAGTAGAGTTAAAAAGCCACGTTTTATCCAACTCTACCGTTGGTAGGTGTTCATTTTTATGTTGGATTTATATAATTTACCGCAAGCAGGAGGGCTGAATAATGAATCAAATTAAGATTGGAGCTTTTATTTCCGAACGCCGGAAAGCAAAAGGCTGGACGCAAAGCCAGTTGGCAGAAAAACTGGAAATAACCGATAAGGCTATTTCAAAATGGGAAACAGGACGGTCTATGCCAGATTTGTCTTTATTTATGCCTTTATGCACTCTTTTAGACGTTACTTTGAATGAACTGTTTGCGGGTGAGTGTATTGCAGAAGAAAAATTGAAAGAAAAAGCAGATGAGGTACTTATGGACGTGATTACAAATTGGCTAGGACACGATAAATGGGAATCAAAAGAAAGTGATACAATCCCCGAAAATGTTTTGGAAGTTGAAAATGTTTCCAAACTCTATGAAACAGAAAATAATTCAGTATTAGCTGTAAATGATGTAAGTTTTCAGATACCACATGGCAGCTTTGTTGGAATTATGGGGGCTTCCGGTTCTGGAAAAACAACATTGCTTAATTTAATAGCCACAATAGACAAGCCATCAAATGGGACGATACGAATAAGCGGACAGAATATAGTGGATATACCAGACGAAGCCACCGCAGAATTTCGCCGCAGACATTTAGGCTTTGTTTTCCAAGAATACAATTTACTTGAAACTTTGACTATCTATGAAAATATTGCGCTTGCTTTGACAATTAAAGAGGTTTCCAAAGAAAGCATTCGTCCAACAATTCAAAGTTTGTCTGAAAAGCTGGATATATCAGCAATATTAGATAAATTTCCATATGAGGTATCGGGAGGACAACGGCAACGCTGCGCCTGCGCCCGTGCTATTGTGGTAAATCCAGATATTATACTTGCGGACGAGCCTACCGGGGCATTAGATTCCCATGCTGCCAGACAGCTTTTAGATACCCTTGCTATGATTTGTAGAGAGTACGGCGCAACAATATTGATGGTCACGCATGACGTCATGGCAGCCAGCTATTGCGACAGGATTCTGTTTATGAAAGACGGAGAAATAAAAGTTGCCTTAAACCGAGAACAGGAAAACAAGCAGACCTTTTTCGCGGATATTTTGAAAAAAATAGAATGGATAGAAGGAGAAAGCCATGATGTACTTGAAGCTGTCAATCCGTAATGCCAAGCGGTCATTTATAAATTATCTTTTATATGTTGTTACCATGACCGTCCTTTTGGCGATTATAGAGGTATCTAATTGTATAACCATTATAGGAGAATCAGCCGGCTTTCAAGTGATTTCTCTACCATTGCTAATAGCAGTTATTCAAATAGTTTTAGTCGGATATATAGACACTTTCATGCTAAAGCAGCGGGCAAAAGAATTTGCAAGCTATTTATTATTGGGTATGGAAAAAAAGAGATTAACCCGGCTGTTCCTATGCGAAGTCTTGTTGATTGGCTTTTGCTGCTATATAGCGGGAACAACAATAGGTTTTTCCATATATGGATTTTGGTATTTCCGTGAGCCATTGCGCGAAATGAAACATTGCGGATTCCTTTATGGTGAAAGTATGTTATATACGTTTCTGTTTTTTTGCCTTATTGAAACAGTGTGTTCATTTCGATTGAAGCAACATTTAGACAAGCTGCAAATAAGGGAACTAATGTATGAAAGAAATCGCAATCAAGGCGTAAAAAATATAGGAAACTATAAAAAATGGGGCATCATTTTCTTTTTGTGTTTTGTGTGCTTCATTGGTTGCGTTTGTGGCATTGTTTTTTTGCCGGAAGTTTACATTGTTTATCCCGTATCTGTTACAGCAATCCCTTTGCTAATATCTGTTTTTGCTTTTTACAAATGCGTGTTTGGCTATTTATATGCGTACAGGCGAATGAAATCCGTTAGGATATATCAAAAAGACAGGCTATATATTATGGCAAATGTAACATCAAATTTCAAAACGGCTGCTATGGTTAATTCTGTTTTTTGCATATGCTTTTTGTTTTCTGGGGCTGCTTTTGTAACTGGAATACTGATATTGCAGCCGGAATTTCAGCTTTTTGATACGGCTATGCGCCAGTGGATGGGTACTTCACAAATAAGCATCTGTATCGTGTTTCTGGTTATTTATTTTTCGATATTATCATTGCAGCAGATGATAGAGGTCAGGCAAAATTCAAAAAGCAATCAGATAATGCGCTGTATGGGAAAAAGCGATCAGCAGATAGCAAGACTTGTGAATCAGCAGATAGCAATGAAATTGTCCTCTCCAATGATAATGGCTTTATTGATTATTTTATTCTGCATACCGTTACTGAATGGAAAAATGAACCTAATATTGCCGGCTTCTTTGAATAATATTCTGCTCAAATTAACTGGTGAGTTTGGGGCGTGTATTGTAGTTTTTTATATTTGCTATTTCGGGATTGTAAGTGCTATGAGCAGACGATATATATATCCCTCTGATTGAATAGCCGCCAAAGTAATTAAATCAGCCGACAGCAATAGATAATCAAAGAGCAACAGCCTAAAGAGCCACCGCTCTTTGAATTATAAATGCAACCGTAAAGCATACACAGCCCCCTGTGGGAGAAGGGGGGGAATCATCTATGCCTTGCGGCACGATAAATGTCCGGAAGCGGCAGATACGGTAAAAGCGGTTTACAATGTGATTGATTCCATGGATAACTAATAGCTGTCAGCCGATGGGAGCAAAGGATAGCCAGTTATGCACATTTCCATGACGCAGTTTTGCGATTTGGTCATGGTTTTGATATATCTGAGAAGCATATGTTTGTTTTATATCCTTCGTGTGGCCTGCTTTCTATTTCTATTGTTCCTTGGTGCGCTTCAACAATCTGTTGTACTAAAAGAAGTCCTAAGCCATGACGGAGATCTAAGCGGTCATCGGTACTCTCCATGTAATGTGGCTTGTTTTTCAGTTCTTCTAACTTTTCAGCAGAAATACCAATGCCATTATCCTGAACGGTTAAAAGAAGTTTGCTTTCTATTATCTGTAATGACAAAATAATTGTGCAGCCTTTGGGATTGCTGTGAATGCTGTTTTGGACCAGATTATTGACGGCTCGTGTAATCAGTTTTGTATCGCATTCTATCATGCTGTTTTCAGAGTCAGGAGAAATATTTACCTCTAAAGAATAGAAATCCGGCAGACCGCTATTTATCAGGTCTACAGCATAGGAACGTAACAGTTTTGAAAGCCGGATATTTTCTTTCCGCAGAGGCTGCATTTCATATTCAAGCTTTGATACGAGATTCAAATCTTGCACTAAATCTTTCATTTTGATGCTTTGCCGGGATATAACAGCCGCCTGTTCCTTAATCCGGTTACTGGCATTTTCGTCATTAACAATTCTATCCGCATATCCCATAATCATGGATAATGGAGTACGAATGTCGTGGGATACACCGCTGATCCAATTTGCCCGCGCAGTATTCTGGCGGCTGATGATATTAGCCGCTTTATTTATACTGTCAGCTATTTCTGACAGTTCGCCGCTTACAGAAAGGTTTATACTTTTCCCTTCTGACAAGATGGCAATTGAGGAAATAATTGGTTCTGTATTTTTGCTGATTTGTGCTTTGGAACGTGAATAGGCAAGGAACAGAACCAGCAGGTCGAATACAATGATGCCAAGAAAAAAGAGGGGGATTTTACGAACCATGTCAATAGGATAATAATTGCTGGTGATTTTCATATAGCTGTTTTTGGGATAACCAATCACTAATAAGCCATTCACATCACTCCATACAAATACGGGATAATCTTTCAAATATCCTTTGGAAAATACTGCAATATCCTGAATCGAATATTCAGTTGGAATTTCCTCTGGCAGATTAACAGTCCAATTGCAGGAGCCTTCCATATTCAGATACATTGCCCATAAAGAGTGGGTTATTATCAATTTTTCCGCTTCATACGTTATGCTATTGGAAGAGGAAGCCGCTGCCACCTGTTTTAGCATATTCTGCGGAGAGATACTTCCAAAGTTTTTTGATACTGTATTGTAAAATGTAAAAGCAAATGCAGTTATGTTCAATATAACGAGAGCCAGAATAAGTCCAATAAAAGACAGTAAGTGTTTTGAGATATATCTGCTGAATACTTTCATGGCTTCACTTCCTTGCGTTTAATTTATAACCGAGTCCTTTAACGGTTATGAGTGATACAGGCTTTGAAGGATCAGTTTCAATTTTTTCCCGTATACGCCGGATATGGGCATTCAGGCTGTTTTCATATCCAAAAGGATTATCGCCCCATAATGCTTCACATAAGGCGTCTATGCTTACGATTCTTCCCTCACTGCGGGATAATGTTTCTAACAGCGCATGTTCTTTGGCAGTCAGGGCAACTATAATTCCATTTTTATTGACTTCGGCACGACTGAAATCTATCGTGCAGCCTTCCAGCTCTAATAATGGGGAATCTGCTTTATAGCATCGGCGTAAAACTGCATGGACACGCAATAATAGTTCCTGCGGCAAAAAAGGTTTTACCACATAATCATCTGCCCCAAGTCCTAAGCCGGCAAGTTTATCAGACGCTTCATCTTTTGCTGTCAGAAATATAACTGGAATATTCGTAAATGCCCGTAATTTCTTCATAAGAGAAAATCCGTCCCCGTCCGGCAGCATGACATCAAGGACTGCAAGGTCGGGTTTTTCCTGCCTGGCAAAGACAAGTCCGGTTTGGACAGTTCCTGCATCAATGATATTTGAGAATCCGTCATCGGATAGGATGTCAATTACTAATTTACGCAGTTCTGGCTCATCATCAACCAACAGGATTTTTTTTGCATGCAAAAATGATTGTTCCATTTGTCTACACCTTTCAAAAATCTATTAATAACAGCAGTAATATTATAATTAGTCACCAATTTTCGCGGAAAATTGATGACCTGCTTGCGCATCAACGCAATTCCTATTATAGCATAGCGGAACGGTTTTCGGAATCCTATGGCAAAAAAGTAAGGTAAAAGTAAGGATACGAGAAAGTTAATGTCAGATTGGGGATGTAAACTAAAGAAAAAAGAAAGGAGAGTTTTTTATGGACTATATTATCACAACGGAGCGGTTAACAAAGAAATATAAAAATTTTATTTCGGTCAATAAGGTTTCCATGCACATTCAGAAAGGCAGTATCTACGGTTTCCTTGGCCCTAATGGAGCAGGAAAATCTACTACAATGAAGATGCTGTTAGGGCTTACATCGCCTACAGGCGGAAGATTCACGGTTGACGGAGGTCATTTTCCAGATGACCGGATCAGCATTTTAAAGAAAGTAGGTTCATTTATCGAATCCCCGTCTTTTTACGCAAATCTGACAGGCTGGGAAAACCTTGATATTATCCGCAGAATTTTGGGGCTGCCAGAAAGTGCGGTGAATGATGCGTTAGACTTAGTTGGATTGGCAGAGTTTGGTAACCGGCTTGCCAAAAAATATTCGTTGGGTATGAAACAGCGCCTTGGGCTTGCGGGAGCTTTGCTTGGACGTCCGCCAATCCTGATTTTAGACGAACCTACAAATGGTCTTGACCCTTCCGGCATTCATGAAATCCGTAATCTGATAAAGTCATTGCCGAGCCTTTATGATTGCACCGTCCTAATATCTTCTCATATGCTGTCGGAAATAGAATTGATGGCAGATGACATCGGTATTCTTAATCATGGCCGGCTGCTGTTCGAGGGAAGTCTTGATGAACTTAGGCAGAATGCAGTACAGGCAGGTTTCGCGGCGGATAATAAGATTAGTTCCGCTAATTTGGAAGATATGTTCCTTTCCATGATTGATAAGGATAATGCAGCCAGAAAGCAGAGGGCGCAATTATGAAAACACTTATCATTGAACTTCGGAAAGAAAAAAGGACTGGTGTTATTCCGTTGTTGTTATTAGTTGGTATCTTGGGAGCAGCCTATGCGTTTATCAATTTTATTGTGCGCAAGGATACATTACTGAACCTTCCGTTAGCTCCGATGGACGTTCTTCTAACACAGCTTTACGGAATGATTATGGTTTTGAACATGTTTGGCATCGTTGTGGCCGCCTGTATGGTTTACAACATGGAATTTAAAGGAACTGCAATCAAAAAGATGTATATGCTGCCGATTAGTGTTCCTAAAATGTATCTGTGCAAGTTTTTTATTCTAACAGTGTTACTTTTGACAGCGATTGTGTTACAGAATTTAGCTTTATTAAAAATTGGTATCAGTGACTTGCCGAAAGGTACTTTTGAAATGGACACTTTGCTTAAATTTACAGCATATTCCTTTATTACTTCTATGCCGACATTATCTTTTATGGTTTTGGTTTCCTCTCGCTTTGAAAATATGTGGATGCCACTTGGAATTGGAGTCGCCGGATTTTTAAGCGGAATGGCCTTAGCAGGTTCAAATGTTAGTTTGCTATTGGTTCACCCATTCGTTGTCATGTTAAAGCCTGCTGTTGCTATGAGCGCGCAGCCAGACAATGGGATAGCTATTATAGCTATGGCAGAAACATCTTTGTTGTTAGGAATAGGCTTATGGATGGCGAAACATTTGCGTTATGAATAGGAGGGATTTGTGTGAATTTTTTGGATTTATTAAAGATTGAATTTAAGAAGGTAAAGCGGTCGAAAATCGTTCCTTTGATATTTATTGCGCCTTTGTTAGTAGTAATATCGGGAGTTGCCAATTTAAGCAGGTATTTTTCCCCAGAATATACAAATGCGTGGTCTGCCATGTTTATCCAGAGTGCATTAGTTTACGCCTATTATCTATTGCCATTTTCCATGATTGTTGTATGTGTAATGATTGCGGGGCGTGAAACGCAGCATAATGGTATTCTGAAGATGCTGGCATTGCCAGTTAGCCGTTATGCCTTATCTCTGGCAAAATTCGGGATTTTGATGTTTTACCTGTTTATGGAAATGGTAGTTTTCCTCATTGTGTTTTTGATTACAGGTATCGTTGCTACACACATGGCAGGGATTACAGATACCTTACCAGTATTTTATCTTGTAAAGTGGTGTGTAGGATTATTCCTTACGATGCTGCCATGTATAGCGGCTATGTGGGCGATTACAGTATTGTTTGAAAAAGCATTGCTTTCCGTAGGACTTAATCTGTTTCTTGTTATTCCTGGCGTTTTAATAGCCAATACACCGCTTTGGATTGCGTATCCTTACTGCTATAGTGGTTATCTGGTATCTTGTTCGCTGCATGATTTTACGGCAGAAGGCACAGGCACAGCATTTTCAGTATTTCCGTTTTTGCCATGTGCAATAGTGGTTTTTATATTAGCTCTTTTGTTGGCTGTTAAAAGATTTGGTAAGAAAGAAATGAGGTAAACTTATGGAAAAGAAAAAATTACAAAATATAAGTGTTGCAGCCCTTATTATCAGTGTGCTGCCCTTTGCGACGCTGATTCCCGTATTTCTGCAAATCGTATTGCCCGATGGATTGCGTACAGTTTGGGGCGGTGTCAATATTGCCTGTGTCATCATGGGGCTGTGCCTGTCCATCATCTGTGTTAAAAATAATGAAAGCCGGAGCCTGATAAATATTATCTCTACAATTATCAGCGCCTTATTGCTGATGCTGGTTATCGGGATTATATTTTGCCGCACAGCTTGTTCAGGATTGGACTCTTTTGCGGATAATCTGAAAAGTGGCGCGGAACAATTCAATAATGATGCTGCGATTGGACAGGATATTATAGGTAAGCGATTCAAAACTTACCGTAGTGTAATATAATCTGATTTTCTGCTATACTGCTTTTAAAAGAACAGAAGGAGATGAGAAATTAACAAATCGGCGGGAGGTATCCTAATTGAATCGCCTTGGTTACAGCTTCGACAGAGGAGGAAACATCAAGTTTTTCAAATATATGCTGTAAATGGTTGGAGAGGGTACGCTCGCTGATATAAAGTGTGCCTGCAATCTCTTTCCGCTTTCTGCCGTTAGCTATAAGCTGCAAAATCTGTTTTTCACAGTCAGTTAATTCTTCTAAAAACGGAACCGAACTGTTGAAGATAAATTTTCCCTGCATGATCTGTGAAAGATAAGCGATCAGCATTTCCGGTTCTGTATTTTTGTTGATAAATCCTTTTGCCCCGATTTTTTTGGCTTCGTTGCGGTATACTGGAAGATCGTATCCGGACAGGATAACAATTTTCTGCTCCGGATGACGGTGTAATATCTGCTTTGCCAATTCCAGACCATCTTCAGATGTTATATTTTTTAAATTGATATCCATGAGCAGGATGTCCGGGGCATCTTCTTCAATGAATTTATCCAATAGGGAAATATCATTGATACTTTTAAAGGTTTTTATATCCGGGTAGTCTGATAATGCAATCTCCAGACTTTTGGAAAATAGAACGTGGTCATCGACTAATAAAATATTGATAAGAAGCATCTCCTTTCATTGGCAGGTTGATACAGACGCAGATTCCACGTGGGAAATTTGGGGTTATACTTATAGTGCCATCCATGCTTTGCACACGGTCAGTGCTTAATGCAAGACCTCTGTGTTTTGATGAGTCTGCATGGGTGAGGCTGCCGGCATCAGCATTCCCATTATCTTTTACGCATAATACGATCATTCCATGATCCTGTGTAAGTGTTATCCATGCTTTTTCTCCTGTAGAGTGTTTATAAACATTCGTGACGAGCTCTTTTAAAAGCCGATATATGAAAATATCATATGGCGGAACTAAAAATAAAGAGTCTGGACAGTCAAAAACAATGCTGATGCGGCGCTCAGGAAATGATTGCGCAATATAGGCAAGCAAGTTTTGGTAATTCTCTTTTATAGTAAGTTTTGACAGTAATACAGGATGGTAATTCTGCATCTGCTCACGGATATAGATATTCATACTATCAAGAGTTTCTGTGATTATTTTCTGTATATCAGGGTTTGTTGATTTATACATCAAATTTTTTATGGAAAGCAGGTCTTGAAGTATATTATCATGAAGAAAATTTGAAAATTCAAGATTTATCTGCTCTTCCTGCTGTAACTGTGCCAATGCTGCATTGTATTTACTTTCCATAACCATGTTGCCTCCTCCCTGCCTTAAATTAAAATCCAGAATGATATTGCAGACATAGATAAATACAAACATAGCGTCCAACATAAGAAGGAAGGATAACCAGCCGATCCCCAGAGTCATTGTAATCAGACCACAAATGGTAACACCGAAAAGCAGGATCAACATTAACTGGAATCTGCTAAATATGGCAGACAATGGAAAACTGTGATGCTCTTTCAGTATAATACTATGAATACTCATGGAGAACAGCAGGACAGGGATATACACTCCAAAGTTTGAAAGATTTCCTTTTATTCCCATTGTGGTAAGACAGTATGCAATGAATAAAATGATGATTACCACAAGAGAGAACAGAATGGATTTCCATTCTGCTTTAAGGACAAAAGCAGTTCTTTTTCTATGGTAAGCGACAACAAAAACGAAGCAAAGCCAGCTTAGCAAAAACTGGATGTCATACAACAAAGCAAACACATTATCTGATATTAAAATGCCCATAAGGGAGCAGATACAGGTTCCGGTCAGGCAGAGATTTGCTGCTTTTTTGAATTTATAACCGCTCCCCTGAAATAAAAACATAAGTATAAAATTTATGAAAATGCACCAAATAATTGGACTTAAGGCATAAAAAGCAATATCTGCTATAGTGTTGTCCGAAACGGAAAGGAGCATATACCAACCGTCTAATGCCAGCAGACCGCAAAACAAAGAGATCGCTTTATTATCTCTGATGTTGCAGGAACTCACATAAGTAGCGTCTATCAACATCAATGATGACAGGAATAATGATACGATTTTGCTGATGCTGCACGGCATCTGAATGTTTATTTCCAGCCCCATATATATTATAAGCAGGGTAGAGTTTATAAAAAGCAAAAGCTTAAGATTAATGCGCTTCATATTTTTCCCCCTTATCCATGCCTAAATTATATCATTTATCTGTGTGCATACAACTAAAATTTTCGCATAATCTTTAATTTTCCCAAAACCATTTTACAGCAGGTATGGACAGTCATACAGTAATAAATCAGGTAAATAATTAGTGTCAGCGCAATAGCTAATATCGTAGGGGCGTATAAAACAATGCTGTTCGCCAAAAGGTTCTGCATAAGCGCTGTTTTATATACTAAGGTGGCAAAGATACAGTCTGCCAGCCCAAACAGGAACGGAATGCTAAAAAATGTGATTGCCTGTTTCCTGATAATTTTTTTAATCGTCCTGTTCGTATATCCCATTTTTGTAAGGATATCGTAATCGGATTTTGAATCGGCTATCGCTGAAATGTTATTAAAATACAGGATGCTTCCTGTTGCTATAAAGAATAATACCACAAGAAAGCCTATCAACAGGAAAGTAGAGCTGCTCAGGGAAACCACTTCATGTATTCTGTGGGAATTGCCCTGCAGGTAAGGGCTTTTATCCAAATATGCAGACAAAGCCTGAAATAGTTCCTCGTTACCTGTTATGGAACTTCCATTTATACTTAAGACTTTTGTTTCGGGGGCAGCATGTTCAGATATCATTTTGTATAAACTGTCACTTACAATTAAAGTACCAACACTGTTTGCGAATGAAATAGGATTATCTAATGTGGTCATAGTCACAGTGACAGGTATTTCAGTATTGTTTATGAGCAGTGGATAAGTGCTGCCTGTTTCGTCTTTGCCGGAAGCCGGCTGGTATCTTACAAAAATACACTCATTGTTGTTTAGTGCTGTAAATTGCTCCAAAGTCTTTTGCCGCCCTTGCGCTTTCAGAATGGCAGTATAGTCAGAATATGAGATACATTCAAAACCTGCATTCCGAAGGATTTTTTCGTTGTCAGCATCTCCCTTGGAAGTTCCGACACTGTATTCCATGGGAAGCTGCCTGGCAGTAGAAGTAACTTTATAAATATCGGTCTGCAGAAATGTAATATCATCTCCGGATGAATCGTTATTCACGATCTCCATGATTGCGGACAGATCGTTCTCTTTTTCAATACGGCACTCAATTTCTGACGGCGCAATGCGGGATATTGCCGCAATCGGATAATACAGGGTTAGAGCCATAACACTTGAAACAGTCAGAGTTGCGGCTGACAGTAATGTGAGCATGATCAGCGTTTTTGAATTGGAGCGCATCCGGTATATAAAACCCGGTGAAGTGATGATTCTTGTTTCCGTATAAAATTTCTTCTTATTTTTCTTGCCAGCCTGTACCGCATAAGGGAGAAAAGATGCAATAAAAAGCACTGTTCCAAAAAGAATGAGTGTAAATGTAAGCATTCCAACAGCATAAAACCCGACTGAAAACCAGACAGATTTGTCGCCCCGTAAGATGTCAAGGGCAATACAGTATCCCAAAATGACAGATACAAACCCGATTATGGAAGGAACGAGATGAAACTTTGTCTGCTTTTCCGCGCTTTTTTCAAACCGCACTAAATCCATCAGGGAAGATTTAAAAAGAAATCTGCTGTTGGACAGCGATAAAATGATAATAATGGCAAAAACAAAACATGCCGTTTTGACCATAGCATTCAAGTTAAAAAACGGTATTTCTGAATTGTTGAGTGTCAAGTTCAATAATTTTGTAATGCCAAACACAATACCTTTATGAAACAGACCGCCCAAAAGGATTCCAATCACGAAAGCCCCGAAACAGGAGAGCAGATTTTCTGCTGTAAGCAGGGACAGTATCGTGGATTTCCGGTATCCTAATAATGCATAAATACCTAATTCCTTTGTGCGCCGGCGCAGGAAGAAACGGTTTGAATATGACATATAAAAAATAACGAATGCCATAAGGAATATAGAAATCGTGTTGCACATGGTTTCTACCCGCCCGTCGCCTGATATTTTTTCCAGCATGATTTTATTCATGGAAAACGAAGTGAAAGCAAAAAAAATAGTGATCACAAAGGAAATGGATAATAAATAGAGGGCATAAAAGGAAAAATTATTTTTTAGGTTCTTAAGTGCCATAGATAAATGGTTCATGGGTACTTCCCTACCTTTCTGTGTCTAATTTTGCGGTTGTCTGTGCAATGGATTCATAGAATGCACGCCTGTCAGCATTTTGTTTCAATAATTCCTGAATGATGCAGCCGTCTTTAAAAATCAGGATACGGTCTGCAAAACTTGCGGCATAAGCATCATGTGTGACCATTAGTATCGTAGTATGGAGACTTTCGTTTGATTCCTTTAAAGTGTTCAGCAAATCTGTTGCGGAACTTGAATCCAATGCCCCAGTCGGTTCGTCCGCAAATAAAATGCTGGGACGTTTCACAATAGCCCTTAGAGCAGAAGCACGCTGCCTTTGCCCGCCTGAAAGCTCGCTTGGATATTTATATAACTGTGCGTCAATACCAAAGCTTTTCGCCAGGCTCCGTATCATGTTTTCTATTTTTTTAGGCGGGAGTTTCTGCAAAGTCAGTGGAACAGCGATATTCTCCAAAATAGTAAGGCTGTCTAACAGCAGATATTCTTGAAAAATAAAACCCAGATTATCCCTGCGGAAATCCGCTGCTTTGGAATCAGTCAGATTTTTAAGATGGATACCGTTTATTGTAATGCTGCCGCTCGAGGGTGTATCAATCGTAGAAAGAACATTAAGCAATGTGGTCTTTCCTGATCCAGAAGCCCCCATAATGGCGATAAATTCGCCGTCCGTTACGCTGAACGATACTTTATTAAGGCTTGGGCGCTGTGACTTCGCATAAATTTTTGTTACATTTTTCGCTTCCAATAATGCAGCCATTTCTTTTATTCTCCTTTGCTTTTTTGATAACAGTATTATAATTTGGGGGGCTGTAAAAAAGAATGAGTAAATTACGCAGATTTTTTTCGTGATTTACGTAAGCGATTCAAAACTTACCGTAGTGTGTAAAATCTGATTTTCTGCTATACTGCTTAAAAAAAGGAGGAAAAATAGACAGGCAGAATTTCCATAAAGGAAGAGCTGGCAGAGCCTGCCGGACAGGTCTTGGGGAAATTGGAAGTCATGAACGATGCGGAATTTGCAGGGGGCATTGGAAGCGGCAGAGTGATTAACGCAAATCTTTTATAGCATTATTCGCATAACGTGCTATAATTCTCTTAGTCAGATTAGAACGAGTAGGGATAGTCTGCGGTTGTCCTATTGGGGGAAATGATTTCAATAATCCAGCCGGGGGCGCCGCCACATCCGCGGTCAGATCGTTTGTTTTTGCTGCAGTAAGCGCCTTCCACATAAGGGGCTTCAATCGTGTCCGTGGGGATGTCGTCGAAGTAGAAGCCGGTACCGGCGCAGGCAATCTTTCCGAGGTGGGCCGAGAACTGTAACCACCTTTTTTTAGTTTGATTGCAGCCAAAGGCAAAGAAACGGAGATTTTTATGGAAAGATATAAGATTTTAATAGTTGATGATGAGCAGGGCATTGTCACTATGTTGAAGGATTATTTTCAATTTCATGGATATCTGGTAAATACAGCTATGAGTGGAACAGAAGCTCTTAAGGAAATCAATTCTAAACCTGATATTATTCTGCTTGATATAAATATGCCTGGCATGGATGGGCTTGAAGTATGCAGAACAATCAGAGATCATGTAGCATGCCCTATTATTTTTTTGACTGCAAGAATAGAAGAAGTGGATGCAATTATTGGGTTTCAGTCAGGTGGAGATGATTATGTGGTAAAGCCCTTTAAGTTAGGCGAGTTAGGAGCAAGGGTAGAAGCGCATTTACGTCGTGAAAGCCGAGGGGGTTCTGGTTTTTCAGCAAAATTTTTTGAAAACCTTACCATAAATTATGACAAAAGGCAGGTGTCTTACCAAGACAAAGTGATACCGTTTACCAAAAAAGAATTTGATATTATTGAATTACTTACAAGGAATTCGGGACAGGTTTTTGATAAAGAAAGAATCTATGAAGTTATCTGGGGATATGATAGTGAGGGGAATAGTTCCATTATAGTAGAACATATGCGGAGGATTAGAAAAAAATTTATGGAGTATACGGAGAAAACTTATATCGAAACGGTCTGGGGGATAGGGTATAAATGGGAAAATTAAAAACAGTTTATAAAAATCTTTCTTTGAAAAAGGCTTTGACCATTACAATCGTGGTTTCTCTTTTTATCGCTTTTTTAGGGGCAATGGCGATATTATTGGCAACACGTCCAAGCTATTATGCCATTATAACGGAAAATCCAGAAAACCCGATTTTGTATTGGCATGATTTCCTTTCTATATCAATTACAGGTATTTATGTGTCTGTGGTAATTATTGCAGGTCCCTATTTTTTTTATAAGTTAAAACTTTCCGATCCTTTAAAAGTATTAACGGAGGGAATAGAGCAGATAGCCGTAGATAATCTGGATTTTTCGATACAGTACGATTCAGAAGATGAATTAGGAACACTCTGCGGGGCTTTTGAACGGATGAAGAATGAATTGCAGAATAATTATAAGAAGATATGGCGAATGGCAGAAGAACGCAGAAAACTCAATGCAGCCTTTGCGCATGATTTACGTACACCGCTCACGGTATTGCAGGGATATACGGATTTTTTGGAAGAATATATCCTGTTTTCAGAAAAAGAAGATGTAAAACTTATGGAAACGAACCACATGATGGCATACTATATTAAGCGTTTGGCAGATTATGTCGAAGTTATGAACACAATCCAAAAATTAGAGGATACACCAGTGAAAATACAGACTGTTCCAATAGGCAGTTTTATAAATATGTTAGATGACAACATAAAATTAACAGCTAAGGAATATGGGAAAGATATTTCCGTCACAAATGAAGCTGATCTACAGGAGGTTAGGGGGGATATTTCCCTGATTTTCAGGGTGTTGGAAAATGTTATGAGAAATGCCTGCCGATATTCTGAAAACAAAGTTTTTGTGCGTCTGTATGAGCAGAACCATTTCCTTTCTTTTGAAATGATTGATGATGGGGCAGGATTTAGCCCGGAAGCGCTGGAAAAGGCACTAAATCCCTTTTATACTTCTGGACAATCTGAACCCTCGCATTTGGGTATTGGATTGAATATCTGTAAAATCCTATGTGAAAAACATGGTGGAGGCATTGCAATCAGCAATACACCGGATTCGGGTGCCAGAGTACAATTTTCATTTTTGTTGGAAAAGTAGATACTTTTGTGATATTTTTCATTTACACTCTCCTTGTATTACTAAGGAGAGTTTTTATTTCTCCAGAAAATAACTTGTGAAGGAGTATTCGTACATGGAAAAAATACTATCTGTATCAGGATTGCAAAAATCTTACGTTACAAAAGGGAATACCTATCCTGTGCGGTCAGCATGGAAATGGACAGAGGTGAATTTGCTGCGGTCATGGGACCGTCCGGCAGGTTCTCCGACATCTGGAATAATATATGAAAGCAGGTGACAGAATTGGAATATACGATACAGACTTATGGATTAAGCAAAAAATATGGCGGTTATTCTGTTGTCCAGAATGTATCCATGCACGTTCCAAAAGGACAGATATATGGACTGTTAGGCAGGAATGGAGCTGGTAAAACTACAATTATGAAAATGGTACTTGGACTGGTGAAAAAAGATTCCGGATCTGTAACATTATTTAATCAGGAAATGGCAGGTTATCAGAGTGGGATTTATGCCCGTATTGGAAGCACGATTGAATCTCCCAGCTTTTATTCTAATCTGACAGCAACGGAAAATCTCTTAGTTTTCTCAAGACTTAGGGGAAAAGTGAATGAAAATAAAATATGTGATGCACTTGGTGTCGTAGGACTTCCTTATCAAGATAAAAAGATATTTTCCAAATATTCATTAGGAATGAAACAACGACTAGCAATTGCCAATGCAATAAAAAATGACCCGGAACTGCTTATTTTAGACGAGCCGACAAATGGGCTTGATCCGATTGGTATAGCAGAGATGAGGATGCTTATCCGGCGGTTGAGTCATGAGTGTGGGAAAACTATTTTAATATCCAGCCACCAGCTTTCGGAGATGGAGCAGATGGTGGACTGGATTGGAATTATCCATGAAGGCAGGATGTTGGAAGAATGTTCTTATCAACAGCTAGAGGAAAATAGACATTCCTATATCCGATTAATTGTGAAAGAACCGGAGCAGGTATATGAATACTTGAAAAAAACTCTTTCAATCGAAAATATTAAGAGACCAGAAGCATCTGTCATAGAGATTTATGATTTGAAATACGGTACTTTGGAATTAAACAGCAGACTCTTTGCTGCTGGTCTTGCAGTGGTTGAGATTTCTAAGTGCCAAAACAGTCTGGAAGATTATTTTAAGGAATTGACAGGAGGTGCTGGCATTGCATAATGCAGTTTGTTCTGAAATTATAAAATTCCGCAGGAATAAAATGGCATGGGTGGGAACTTTGATCATTGCTACAATTCCGCTTTTTATGATATGGAATCGTTTGGTTATTGACCCACAGAGAGAATATATGGAATGGTTGATGAGCGTACTCATGTTAAATACTCTCATATTACCTATCGTAAATGGATTTGTAATCACTTCGAATATGCAAAGGGAATATCAGGACAGAACAATACGTAATGTCCTGACCGCTCCAGTATCGAGAGAAAAATTCCTGACAGCTAAATTAGTTGTGTGGTTTTTGTGGTATTTAATATCATTTTGTTTGTCTGAGGTGATAGTGATAGCAGGCTGTTATATCCTTTTTCCCGTTGAATTTACAACAAGGAATATGAGGTATGCTTTATCTTTATTTACCCAGAATAATTTCTTCTCTTTTATTGTGGGGATTCCTATTCTTTTGATATGCGTGAAACAGCAGGCATTGTTTTATCCGTCCATGCTTGCAACATTGGGAAGCGCAGTATTGCAGGCGGCAGGACTGCAAGTATCAGAAGAACTAATATTGCCAGCTTGTATATGCCCTTGGACGGCAGTATCCATTTCCGGTATGGTGGGTTGGGGAACGCAGTATTGGAGAATATGCACGATTACTATAACAGTTTGTGGGATAATCGGATTTATTGGAGCTTTAGTTTCTTTTAAAAGACAAGATCAATAAAAATGATAATATTGTTAATGTGATGTAAGATATCATATAGTAGTAGAAAAGCATATTTGCTTGCTGGCTATATTCCTTTTCGAGAGCATTATTCAATTTGTGCATGTGAGTGAAATGTCTGTGAATAGCAACCATAAAAACCATCTCTGTCAATGATAGTCCTGACTACCTCAAATTATCGCCGATTCTGCCCCGGCATTCTTCTTTCAACTGTTCTGATATGTCTCAAAAGGCTTCAAAGCCCAGGAAAAGTTTCATTTTCTTATTGACGTGAAAACAAAACTAATATATAATTAAAACGTATTAATCATATATTATTTGCTATTACGTTTAATTGTTTAATTTTACTGAAAAGATAAGTTTTATTTTTGTAAATCAAAAATGACTGGCGATCTTTGAAAAAGGAGGAATAAAATGGGCCGCTTAATTGATATCAATGGAGAACGCTTATGGTCCCGTTTAAATCAGGTGGGCGCAGTTGGTACGGATGCGAGAGGCGGCATTAACCGCTTTGCATGGGAGCCATCTTACAAAGAGGCAGTGAAAATGATGACAGGATGGATTGAGAAGGAGGGCTTAAGCTACCGTATAGATACGGTTGGAAATGTTTATGCGCGGTTAGAAGGAGAAGAGCCGGGTGAACAGACGGTACTGAGCGGTTCTCATTTTGATACCGTTCCCCAGGGGGGATATTTCGATGGTCTCGCAGGAGTAATGGGGGCACTGGAATCATTGGTTGCGATCAAAGAATCCGGGATTCCCCACAAGAGGCCGATAGAAATGGTGGCTTTTATCAATGAAGAAGCAAGTCAATTTCTCGGCGGTACGTTTGGCAGTAAGGCCATGTGCGGAATGCTCCCCCATGATTATGCATATCAACTCCGGCACAGACGGACAAATCAGCTCTTAAGCGATGCGATGAAAGAATATGGTTTTGGACTGGACCCGGATAATATTGAGGGGAGCATTATCAACCCGAAAGCATACTATGCATTTATTGAGATGCATATTGAGCAGGGGCGCTATCTGCTGGATAAGGACATTCCATTATCTGTAGTACAGGCCGTTGCAGGAATCAAACAGTTTTACATAACGATCAACGGGGAAGCCGCGCATGCCGGAGGAATGGCCATGAAAGACCGCCACGACGCAATGGCGGCGGCAGCGGCGATCACAACAGAAGTGGAAAGGCTCGCCCATACAATCAGTGCTGATGCGCGCGGAACCGTTGGATACATAGAAACACATCCGGGAGAACATAATATTATAGCTGAAAAATGTATCATGCCGGTTGATTTTCGAGAAGCCGACCTGGAAAAATGGAAAAAAATGTATGATGATCTTATGCTGTTTACAGACCGGGAGTGTGAAAAAAGAGGATTGACCTGGTCTGTGCATTATACATGCAATCTGGAGCCGGCTCCTTGCAGGGAAGAACTCAGACAATTGATGGACAATACAGCGGATAAGTTAAATATAGTACATAATTCCATGATCAGCTTTCCGGCACATGATGCAATGAATATTTCCCGTATTATGCCGATGGGAATGATTTTTTTACGAAGCTCTAACGGCGGAGTCAGCCATTGTCCTGAGGAGTTTACAACAAAGGAGGATATGGTAAAAGGAACCCGGTTGTTAGCAAATACGCTTTTGCAAATGGCTGCCGTAGATATTTTATGATTGATGGAACATAGGGAGTAAGTAAAATGGAGAATAAACTGGACATTTTATTTTTACATGCGATAGTGATTACGATGCGGGGAAATGGGGCTGGGATCATAGAAGACGGGGCGGTCGGCGTAAAAGGAACCAGGATTACATTCGTCGGCAGCAGCGAAGAAGCTTCTGGCTATGTGGCTGAGCGGCTGATTGATGCCGCGAATCATAAAGTGATCATGCCGGGATTGATTGATGCACATATCCATTCAGGGGACGGACTGATCCGCGGAACAGCTCAGGATCTAAATCATTGGATGCAGCACGGGATCTGGCCATTTGAGCAGGCGCTGCGCCAGGATGAAGATGCGGTTATCAAAGGCTCGCTCATGAATATTATGGAAGCATTGAAAGCAGGAACTACCACATTCTGCGATTTTGATACACCGATGACTAAAATAGTAGAGAATCATGTCAAGCTGGGAACCAGAGCACGGGTAACGGAGCTGATCAGCGAACTTCCGAAAGAAAACAAGACGGCTATCGGTGAATTATATGAATTTGACCCGGCAGAAGGAAATGCAAAATTTGAAAGATGTAAGAAACTTTTTGAACGGTGGCATGGACAGGAGAATGGAAGAATCACGTGTATGTTCGGACCACAGGGAGCGGACATGCTCAGTAAGGAATTGCTTCTGGAAATAAAATCCGCAGCGGATCATCGGAAAACCGGAATCCATATGCATGTGTCCCAGGGCGACCGTGAGATTGACCAAATGATAAAAAGATATGGTATGCGTACAATTCCGTTCTTGGAAGAAGTCGGTTATCTGGATGAACAATTGATGGCAGTACATTTGACAGAGGCAACAGAGGAAGAGACCAGATTTCTGGCCGGCCGCGGCGCAGGAATGGTTTTGTGCAGCGGAAGCATCGCAATCATTGATGGAATTGTTCCGCCGGCCGCCGCTTTCCTGGAAGTCAGCGGTCGGCTGGCACTGGGATCAGATCAGGCTCCGGGCAATAATTGCAACAATATGTTTAACGAAATGAAGTTTACCGCAATATTGAATAAGTGTAAATCCGGAAATCCAAGCATTTTTCCTGCATGGAAAGTACTAAGAATGGCAACCATTGAAGCTGCCCGTGCAATCGGCCTCGGAGAGGAAACAGGTTCTATTGAGGTCGGAAAGAAAGCAGATATCATTATGGTTGACTTTACACAGCCATGCCTGGCGCCGATCATTCATTATCCGGTACGGAACATAGTTCCGAATCTGGTTTACTCAGCAAAAGGCAGTGAAGTTGAGATGGTTCTGGTGGATGGAAAGGTATTGATTGACGGCTTTAAAGTAGTATCCGTTGATGAAGGGAAGGTAGTCAGAGATGCGCAGGAGGCGGCATTCAGAGTAGCAAAAGCAGCGGAAGGACCATTTTCCAGGATTCCGGATACACCGCTGCGTGAAATGATGGAAAATGGGGAGTTGTAGGAGGTGTTTGGATATCAATGGATTTGATCATTTATAATGCCAATATTGTGACAGAAGAAAAAACAATTTCAGGATTTATTGGGATTGAAAACGGAAAATTTGCGGTTATCGGAGAGGGAAGACCTGAGATGGATGCAAAAGAAATGGAAGATGCCGGCGGTAATTATATTTTACCAGGAGCTATAGATACTCATCCGCATTTTTTTGATCCCGGGGCCGAATGGCGGGAAGACTTCAGACATGGAACAAGGGCGGCGGCAAGCGGCGGATTTACGACGGTTTTGGATATGCCTAATACAACTCCTCCGGTCAAGGACCGGAAAACATTCGAACTGAAAATGCAGAGAGCAAAGGAAAATTCTCTGATTGATTTTGCTTTTTGGGGTTCGGCAATGCCGGACAATATCCATGAGTTTGAAGTATTAAAAGAATTAGGCTGCATAGCATTTAAGGCTTTTACAATTGATGCGGGGCCGGATTTTATGTGGTCGGACGAATATGACCAGTTCAGAGAAATGGAAAAACTGGCTGAACTGGGATGTATATATGGAGCGCATGCCGAAAATCCCGGTATGGTAAAACGGTTTTCAGAAAAAAATATCAGTAGGGAATGGAGCCTGGAAGTCCACGATGCGGAGAGACCGTGGCAGGCGGAACTTACAGCGATTCATACACTGCTGCTGTATGCCGGATGTACGGGATGCAGTCTGCATATTTGTCATATGTCAATACCGGAGGGAGCCCGGCTTATAGCGGAAGCAAAGATGAAAGGCATCGATGTGACGGCAGAGACCTGCTCTCATTATCTTACACTGAATTATGAGGACCATGCGGAATACGGTACATTCGCAAGGATCAATCCTCCTCTTCGAAGCCGGGAACGTATGAACCGTCTTTGGGAATTTGTGCTGGACGGCACGATTGACTACTTGGGGACGGATCACGCCCCTTATCTGGAAGAGGAAAAGCTGCCTGGGGATGGGAATCTGAGGAACGCTATGTGCGGCGCGCCGGAAATTGATATAGCAATCCCTCTGCTGCTCGATGAAGGTGTAAAAAGGAGAAACATGTCATTGCAGAGGTTTGCTGCATTTACCGCTGCAAATGCGGCTAAGAGGTTTCGACTCTATCCGAAAAAAGGAGCGATTATGGTTGGCTCGGATGCCGACTTTTATATTGCCGATCTGAATGCCGGATGGATCTGCAGCAGAAAAAACACTTTTTCAAAGAGCAAAGTCTGCAGATTTGCACATGAAGGAAAAGCATTAAGCTCCAGGATTGTAAGCACATATCTGCGAGGAAATGTAATCTTTGAAAACGGAAGAATAAAAAAAGAACCGGGATACGGACGATATATCTCGGTATAGAAAAATTCGGTTTATATGGAGTTGTAAAAATGGCTGACGATATAGTAGGTGGTTCACGGAATACTACTGCAATATATTGTCAGCCATTTTCCGACAGCCTGATAAGTGACCGAATGATTAAAGCGGCGCAGGCCCGGTTGATTCACCGATAATCAGTTTTGGCTCGCCGGATAATTTCAACACATCGATACTGTTGTTATTTAGCAGCATATCAACGGCAAGCCTGCAGAGAGGCTCTGTACAGTATTCAACAGTTGTCAGTGTTGGATGGGCCATATGAGCCAGATAAGTATTATCAAAACCACAGATCGAAATATCCTCCGGGATACGGATACCGTCCATGTTAAGCGCTTTTGATAAAAGTCCAAATGATACCAGGTCATTTACACCGATAACGGCAGTGTTCCGCTTTTTTTTCAATATAGATTCCATAGCGGCAAATCCGGCGTTTGCCTCCAGATTATCGGAAGCGACAACGGGATTTGTAATGACTTCTAAAGCATCTTCACCCAGACCCGCATTCTGGACGGCGGCCTTGATTCCCTGCAGACGCATCTGCCGGGTCAATGAAACTGAGGTGACAGGGCTCATTACATAGGCAATATTTTTATGCCCCAGCTGCAATAAATGTTCTGTCAGAATCTTTCCGCATTGGAATCCATTCAGGCTGATGGTATTTATTGAAATATCCTCAGACTTTTCACTGATCAAAATAACCGGGATATTGTGAGAAATCCTGGTAATCTGCTTGACCCAGTTGGGTGTAAAGAGATAGATGATCCCATCTACCTGGTGTTCGACACATAAATCCAGATAAGATTTTTCTCGTTCTGCATTTCGATAGGTACAGCAAAGCATCACGTTATATCCGAGCTCAGCCGTATAATTTTCGATATATTGCATAAGCTTCTGATAAAATGGGTTGGCCATTGTAGGCAGAAAAATTCCCAGCAGTTTAGAGCGGCTTGTTTTTAACCCCTTTGCAAAGGAATTTGGTATGTAGTTCAGCTCTCTGGCCGCATCTAATACTTTCCGCCGTGTCTCATCGGATAAGGAGATGCCGGGGGTATTGTTTAAAACAAACGACACGGTAGTCTGTGAAACGCCGGCCAGTTTTGCTACGTCTTTGGAAGTTGCTCTCTTCATAAGGATACCTCATTACTAATATTTATTAATAATATTATACGTTCAGAGGTGTAAAATTTCAAGTTTTTTGCATTCTCTTTTTCAATAAAAAATTAATTTATTTCATTTTTCTATTGACATTCGCGTATATAAATAATAAAATTAAACAAACAATTAAAACGTATTAGTAAATAGATAAGTAAAGGAGGAGAACATGAGATTAGAAAACTATGTGGCATTGATCACCGGAGGGGCGAGCGGAATTGGGGAAGCTACAGCGCGTTTGTTTGTTGAAAGAGGCGCGAAAGTTGTAATTGCGGATCTGGATGAGGAGAGAGGCAGGAAGATTGAAAGTGAACTGGCTCCAAACGCCGTATTCTGCAAAGTAGATGTGAGCAAGTCCGAACAGGTGGAAAAAATGTTCCGGATGACAGAGGAAAAATTTGGAGTTTTGGATGTCCTGTTCAACAATGCGGCATATTCGCTGAGCAAAACATTGTGGGATACGACGGAAGAGGACTGGGATCAGGTAATGACGGTGAATTTGAAAGGATATTTTTTATGCGCAAAATATGCGCTCCCACTATTGAAGAAAAGTTCCCATGGAGCGATTGTATGTACCGGAAGTGAACTGGGAATCGTAGGGTGTGTGGAGTCGCTTGCATACAATACATCCAAAGGCGGAATTATCCAGTTCGCGAAGAGCCTTGCACTGGAACTTGCACCGTTTGGTATCCGTGTCAACGCTGTGTGCCCGTCTGGTACAGAGACCCCGGCATTTGTAAAAGATATGTCGCGTTCCGGGGATTACGAAGGAGAATGCGCAAGGCTGATTGCAAGCTATCCGCTGCATCGATTGGGACAGCCGATTGATATTGCACGAGCAGTCGCATTTTTAGCAAGTGAAGAAGCCTCATTTATCACGGGAACACATCTGATGGTTGATGGAGGATACACCGCACAATAGTTCAGGAGGAAAGAAAATGTCAAATACGGAAAAGAAACAGGGTGAATTAAAGCGTAAATTAGGTGTCGGAGCGGCATTGGCAATTGCGGTCGGGACAACGGTTGGCTCAGGAATTTTTACTTCGCTTGCTGAAGTGGCAGGCGCATCCGGTTCGGCAGCTATGATGATTGCAAGCTTTATTATCGGCGGTTTGATAATGATTCCGCAGAATATGCTTTACGCAGAATTGTCGTCCGCATATCCTGAAGATGGGGGACAGTTTACATGGTTAAAGGAGGCGAATTGGAGACCTATCGCATTTTTGAACGGATGGCTGGCTTTTTGGGCAACAGATCCATGTACCTGCTCAGTTATGTCACTTTCTATTGCCAGTTATGTTGCCTTTTTTATTCCGTCTCTTCAGGGATTTCCGATTAAAATCATGGCAGTATGCATCATTCTGGCTTTTACATATCTGCACTATAGATCCGTAGAAGCAGGTGCAAAATTCCAGGAGCTTATCACAAGCCTGAAGATGCTTCCATTCTTTCTGCTGATCATCGTCGGACTGTTCTTTATGAATGGCTCCCAGTTGGCAGAACCTGCTATCGTTGGCGCGCCGGTCGGCATTGCGGCACTTTTGGCAGGCGTTTCCGCTACAACATGGTCTTATGACGGTGCAATCGGCGCATGCTATATGACAGGGGAAGTAAAAGATCCGTCAAAGACGATGCCGAAGGTTATGATTGGATGTATTGCGATCGTGATTTTACTATACGGAGGACTCTCGACGATAGCGGCAGGGCTGATACCGATCGGAGAGCTTGCAGCTACGGATACACCGATTGCACTTGCATTTTCAGAAATTCCTATGATCGGAAAGGCGGCAGGCATCGTGACGGCGCTTCTGGCGATTCTTGTAATAACCGGCTCTATGTCCGGCGCAACAATGTATCAGCCGAGACTGGAATATGCGATGGCCAAAGACGGCTTATGGTACAGTCGTTTTGCAGAGGTTCATCCGGAATATAACACGCCGTCCTTTGCGCTCGGCGCGCAGGCGGTATACGCTATTTTGCTGGTATTCCTGTCAGGAATCAATGACCTTCTTGGATACTTTACCGTAATCTGCCTTGTGAAAAACATGCTGGTATTCTGTACGATGTTTGTACACCGCAGCAAAGCGTCCTATAATCCGGGATGGAAATGTCCTGCGTGGAAGATTATGACGATCATAGCCATTTTTGCAAATGGAATCCTTTTGGTTTCCACGTTCCTCTGGGCGCCGGGAGCATCCTTGATCGCTGGTGTTGTTGCTCTCGTAACAGGACTTCCGGCATACTATTATTTTGAACACAAAAATAAGAAAAAGCAGGCACAGGCCAGATAGGGGGAGGAAACGATTTTGAAAAAGGAATTGATTTCAACAGATCGGGCTGCACAGCCTGGAGGATGGTATTCCCAGGGGTTTCAAGTCGGAGATTTTGTTTTTACAGCCGGAATAACGGGAACAGATCCGGAAACCGGGAAGCTGGTTGGTCCGGACGATATCCAGGCTCAGACACATCAGATTATGAAGAACATGAAGGCGATCCTGGAAGCTGCCGGAACAGATCTGGAGCATGTATTCAAAACACTGGTATTTGTTGCCGATATCGATCAGTTTTCAATTTTCAACGAAACCTATAAGCAGTATTTTCCGGAAAATCCCCCTGCGCGTTCTACGATGCAGGTTGGAAAATTTAATGGAGGAATGGCAATAGAAATAGAAGCAATTGCGGTGATAGAGAAATAAAATTTACAGGTAGTGTTGAAAAAAAGACGGGTCTTTCGGGATTCGTCTTTTTAAAAAGAAGAGAAGTGCTGCACTGAAAGAAAACCTGGAGACTGTGCTGTCTGCAGAAAAATGGGACATGGAAGTGATCATTGATGTGAACCCTGGAGACCTGCCGGGACAGGAGCAGGGGCCGCTTGATGAGCGGCTCCTTTCTTTGCGGCACAATTTTAATTTTAAAGAAATATGTTCTGCGCTTTCCCTTGAATCGTGATACAATAAAAAAGTGGGGGATTAGAATTTAAATTTCTGCTCACATAAAATATGAGGAAGGGGGATTCCGATGGAGAGGAAAAAACAGATCAACTCAAACCGGAAATATACAACTGGCTTTCTATAGTCCGGATCTGCACTTACGTTTATTTCTTAATTCAGGCGGACCGCGCCTGATACAATGAAAAAAGAAAGGAATGCGGGATTGTTGAAATCTGCCTGTGGTTATGGACTCTTTCGGCAGCAGGCCGCAGCCGTACCTGCCGTCTGCCGCTGTTTTTGAGAATAACATCAGTTATGAACGACAGATTAACTGAGCCGGATGATTCAATCCGTGCATAAGGCAAAATGAAATCATATGAACATGACAGAGCTACAAAATACGAATTATGGAAGGGGAGCAGTTTATTTGGCAAAGCCTGCGCAGCCATCCGGGAAGCAGCCGCAGAGGTCTTTTTCACAGATGGCAGACGCACAGCTGAAGCTGGGATATCTGTATTACACAGTGGATCTGGTCAGCGGGCAGGAGTTATATATGAATTATGACGAGAGCTCCACGGAGGAGGATCCCGTCATACTGGCGGAAGGAATTGATATTCACGGCAATGCTTTCCGTCAGAAGATCCGTCTGAATGAGATTGACGTGAAAAATGCGTCTCTTGCGGAAATGACTGCTCTGAACCTGCATCTGGGAAAGCAGGGGGACCAGGCGATAAAATCTCATTACAGCTTTCCGCTGGAAACCTTAAGCAGCCAGTGCAATCTGACCGATAAAATGGATTTTGAACAGTATTTCCAGCAGAACAACAAAAAACTGCAGTCAGCAGGCTTCAGAAAGGAAGTCGAGCTCTACAAAAGCGAGCTGGAGAGATATCTGTTTTTCCAGAAGGGCGGAAAGCTTCGGAAGAATAAGGCGCGCGAGCATGTCCTGTTTGAAAAGGAAGAAACGGATAAGACGGGTGTATTCAGCAATAAAACACTGGCTGAGGCAGCAGAGCTTAAGCTGCGTATGGCTCTGCGCACCGCTATGTTCACGCCTTCCCGGACAGAAGATGCTTCCGGCGCCCGGGGAGGCATATGATGGATTACATACGTGCGGTAGAAATCCTGCCGCGGGAATTGATCGAGCAGTTACAGCAATATGCAGACGGCGCTGTGATCTACATTCCGAAAAAGGAGGAGGAAAAGAAGGCCTGGGGAGAGCAGACAACAACGAAGAAGGAGCTTGCAAGAAGAAATGAAAAAATATATGCCGATTTTTTGAGAGGAAGCTCCGTCAAAGAACTGGCAGAAGAATATTTCCTCGCTGAAAAAAGTATCCAGCGGATCATCCGCCAGGAAAAAAACAAATCTGATGAAAGCTTTTAGAATCTAAAATCTGTATGATGCAGGAAAAAGGAGGGCGTTTTTCTCAACGCCCTCTTTTTTGGTGTGCCCGGTGGGCACACGTTCTAACGGGTGAAAGTCCCCAATCCGCCCGGCAGTGGGAAGGATACAGCC
>QXWX01000085.1 GCA_009911175.1 Lachnospiraceae bacterium
TCAAGAAATTTATGTTAGAGACAGTGTAACATAAAGCGATAACGTTGGCAAGCCATCGCGAAGCGATTTGGTACAATAGGAGACATCAATCCAAAAGGAGGCCGCAAATTTGGATATTCGGGTATTGCAATATTTTCTCGCCGTAGTGCGGGAAGAAAGTATTACGAAAGCTGCGAAAGCCCTGCAAATGACGCAGCCGCCGCTTTCCAGACAACTGAAAGATTTAGAAGAAGAAGTTGGAAAACAACTGCTCATCCGGGGGAGTAAAAAGGTCACACTAACCGAGGACGGGATGCTGCTGCGTAAACGAGCAGAAGAAATGATTGACCTTATGGAAAAAACAAAGGCGGAACTTAGCAGTTCTAACGAAAACATCAACGGAGAAATTTATATCGGTGGTGGTGAAACCGATGCGATTTCCTTTTTTGCACAGGCAGCCGCAACATTGCAGAAGGAACACCCACTGATTCATTACCACATTTACAGCGGCGATGCCGGTATCGTAACAGAAAAAATAGATAAAGGGCTGATTGATTTCGGTTTATTGATTGGCCCCTTTGATGTGACAAAATATGATTACATGAGACTTCCTTTGACAGACACATGGGGCGTATTGATGCGAAAAGACAGCCCGCTGGCTGAAAAGGAATCTGTCTGCGCGGAGGATTTGTGGGACAAGCCTCTGATCTTATCCCATCAGGCATCCATCAGCAGTGAAATGATTTCGTGGCTGAAAAAAGACGTCAGCAAGCTCAATGTTGTTATGACTTATGACCTGATTTATAATGCTTCTCATTTTGTAAGGAAAGGACTCGGTTATGTAATTGCATTAGATAAACTCATCAATACCACCGGCGACAGCGAGCTTTGCTTCAGACCGTTATACCCGTGTATGGAAGCCGAATTGTGTATTATCTGGAAAAAGTATCAAGTTTTTTCAAGGGCTTCCAATGAATTTATGAGCCAGCTAAAAAGAGTGTGGGGAGCAGAGCAATAATTTTTGTGCTTATATACTAGTACAGCATTGCGTAATTAACGGTGAATTCTGCACCTGCTATTTCTGCCAGTTCTGCGTTGTCGTCAATCAACGATGCCGCCGCATAAAAAATAGAATTTATTCCACCTGTACGGGGCTGTTGCGGGGGAAGCGGTATTATATGCATCGGCAGCTTCTGCGGTTACGGTTACCCGATATGGCGTAGTGGAAGCGCTGCCCGCCCGGGAACAGATCATGGAATTTTTAGACAGGCACAGATAGGAGGGGATTTTCGTGTTTCCGTTACAGCTGGATTTACTCCGGATGTTCGTGTCCTGGATGCTCAGCCGGTTCCTGCCTATCTGGATGTTTCTGGGATACTTATGGAAAAAATGATTTTTTCCGGCTTACAGAACCGAAGCGGGATTTGTCGCCGTACGTTTCTCATACAGATGATTAGGCTTTTTCCAGATGGAAGGATATTGTCTGGCAGGAATTTTTCGTGAACGGAAAGAAAGTGGGCGCGCCTGTATTTATCGTAACGGCTACACAGAGTCCGAATTATCACGGAACACCGCATCAGAGAGAGGCGCTTTTTCTTCGGAAATCCGAAATTCTCCATATCATATTCTGGATATGAGCTTTACAATTGATATTCCTGATACAAGCTTTCACGTAAAGCATCGTCAGTGGCAATCTTAATAATCAGGTCACTTTTTCCTTCATTCGTTAGATGAAGGATTAAACTTCCGTATCTTTTAGCTTCCATTGTCCGTTCCTCTTCCCGGATATAATCCAGCACTTCTTTTTCGTCATATTCAAAGATACTCATGGCGATCACCTCCGCTTTGTTCATTCTCAGAAATTCCGCTAAAATCCCATCTTTGATGCACTCGTCCACCGCGCGCTGCACAGCATCTTTCAAATCCATATCGCTGCAGTACCTGCGGATCCGCTCTACATATTCCATGTACTCCCGCAGCGTCGGACACTGTTCCAGAAAATCCTTATTATTGCCCGGATTGATATTGATTACCAGCACTTTCAGCTCCAGGAGCGGAGACTCCTGCTGCAGGATCCGGCTGATCTCACAGGAAGCTTTGCCGCTATCACTGTAGAGTTCGGTGTCTTTGCCTCTTTTGACGACGGTATCAGACGTATGTTCCGTATTGTTTCCGGCGAAACCAATAAATGGAATGCCTGCGGCTTCTGCGGTTTCCGCCGTGCCGTCAGTACTCATTTCACACATCTTATACAGGTCCGACAATTTCAGGATAAGACGTTCCGGATATTTTTTGGTGCCATTGTAAAATACTGTAAAATAAGGCGTCTGCAGCTTCACCGGTGTACTTCCGTACAGCTTTCTGCTCTCTACCAACCCTTCATATTCTTTCGAAATGTAATGCAGAAAACGCAGCGGCATATTTGGATTTATAGTTGACTGATCCTCATATAAATGGAGATCATCGGATACGATAAACGCCAGATCATTTTTCATGCCCATATAGATCGCATGCTTCAAAGTGACGACCTCCAAATCTGCGTCCTCCGTATAATTCTTTCCGCTGACAGCATTATACAGCTCGATCTGCCGCTTCTTGTCATCGCGGTATAAGATGCGGAAAACATTATCCTTGTGCTCCTTGTTCACAAATATCTGTTTTTCATTCATGTAAAACCCTCCTTTTCCGGGTTCCTGAAAAACAGACTGTCAGCAATCCAGAAACCCTATGCTGTTTTAAAAAGTATTGAAGTAAGCATAGATTTTCTGAAATGTTGAATGAGAAGAAATCAACGGAAATAGAACTTTAGAATCCTTATGCTTTGCAATGATGATAACATAGAGAGGGGATATTTACAAGCATTTCTGCCGGTGCAGACTGATTTGATTGAAAATTAAATGGAAATACGTTATATTAAAAGAGATTTTATTGAATGAGACAGCTAGTACAGCATTGCGCATATAATGGTGAATAATGTGCCTGATATTTTTGTCAGGACAAGGCGGAGGTAAGAGCATGGAAAAATGGTTATATGTGATGTTGATCAAAAAGGGAAAAACATTTAACAAGGTCACGAAGGGTGTTATTACAAGGCATGCTGAGGGATTTGCGTCGTATACGCTCGCGGCTCTGCAGCAGCGGACAAGGAAAATAATTACCTGCTGTAATGATTAAGGAATTGCAGCTGCCAATCAAAAAAACAGGAAAGGAACGGGGATATCAATGCATCAGGAACATCATACCAAAGGAAAGCTTCTGATCGCCGATGACGAGCCGGGGATTCTGCAGCTCATCCGGGATTATTTTGAAATGCAGGACTACCAGGTCATCGAAGCCGCCAACGGATACGAGGTGCTGGAAAAGCTCCCTGCCGGGCCGGATCTGATCCTCTTGGATGTGGGTATGCCCATGCTGGACGGATTTGAGGTGTGCGAACGGATCCGGGCGCATGTGTCCTGCCCAATTCTTTTCCTGACCGCTAAGATTGAGGAAGCGGATCGGATCCGGGGGTTCTTATCCGGCGGCGACGACTATATCTTAAAGCCTTTCAGCATTGATGAGCTGGGGGCGAGGGTGGAAGCCCATCTGCGGCGGGAGCGCCGCCGAAGATCCGGTGGTACCGTGAAAATATTTGACCGGCTTGCCATTCATTATGAAGAAACGGGAGTCTACTATGGAGACCAGCCGATCCCATTTACCAAGACGGAATATGGGATCCTGGCTTTTTTGTCGCTGCATCCCATGCAGGTATTCAGCAAGGAGCAGCTCTACGAAAATGTCCGGGGCTTTGACGGAAATGCCGACAGCAGCATTGTCACGGAGCACATCCGCAGGATCCGCAAAAAGCTCGCGCAATACACAGACCGGGCGTATATCGAAACCGTATGGGGGGTGGGGTATCGATGGATTGGTTAGAAGAAAAGACAGAAAAACTGCGCGTCTATATCCGGAATCTTTCCTTCCGCAAAGCAATGGTCGCGTATATCCTGGTGATCTCCGCTGCTGTGTGGGGGCTGTCCTACCTTACGATGGTCTTCTGCTGGCATTGGGAGATCGGCATATGGGAAAGACTTGGAAAAACGGAGAGTTTACCTTTGATCGTGTATCAAAAAGGACTGCTGTGGAGCTATCAGCATGATTTTTTATATACGGCAGAGGAACGCTCTCTTTTATGTTTGGATTTTCTGCGGGTGTGGTGCCCGCTGATCTATGCGGTTCCCGGCATGATTCTGGCCATTTTTTTATTTTACAGAAAACGGCTTGCGCGCCCCCTGTCGATCCTGGAAGACAGCGTGGAAAAAATACGCAGAAATGACCTGGATTTCCATGTGTCCTATGACAGCCGGGACGAGCTGGGAATGCTCTGTGATTCCGTGGAAACCATGCGGCTGGAGCTGCTCCGTGACAAGGAGGAAATGTGGCGGCTTATGGAGCGGCAGAAGGAATTGAACGCCGCGTTTGCCCACGACCTCCGGACGCCCCTCACCGTCCTGCGGGGTTATACGGATTTTCTGGCAAGGTATATCCCGGAGGGAAAGATCAGCCGGGAAAAGCTGCAGTCCACGTTGGGGCTGATGGCGGAACACTTGAAACGGCTTGAGGATTACAGCCGCACCATGAAAGGGATCCGCAGCATTGAGGAGGTTCCGTTCTCCCCGGAAAAAACCACATTCCAGAGCATGGGTCGGAAAATAGAAGAAGTGGTATTTGCGCTGAACCAGGTGCGGGATGTGAAGATCATTTATACAGCAGATCTGCCGCATCAAGGATATTTGGCGGGGGAAATGCATCCGGCCGGGTCAGGCGGTTCCGGGGTAGAACAGCAGTCCGATTCTTCTATTTATATCGACGACGGCCTGGTTATGGAAGTGCTGGAAAATATGCTTTCCAACGCCATACGCTATGCCGGGAAACAGATCGAGGTCATGTCCGATTATGACGCGGACAGCCGGGAATGGATCCTGACCGTCCGGGACGATGGCCCCGGATTTTCCGAGGAGCAGCTGGATAAGGCACTGAAGCCGTACTACAAAGAGACGGAAGACGGCGGGCCGGATGATCACTTTGGAATCGGCCTGCATATTTGCCGGGAACTGTGTAAAAAGCACGGCGGCACGCTGAACGTAGCCAACAGCATCCGGGGCGGGGCGGTCGTAACCGCTTCATTTTTGGCCGGAGCGCCTGCGGAGCCGTGAATATGCGTAATTACAGGAAAGAACCCCACCTGAGGCAGGAGGGGTTCTTTTCTACAAAAGGCAATACAAAAATTGTTTGTAAGTTCCTAAAAAAATCTTCATTTTTTGTAGGGAAATTATAGATATTTTTATTGTATCCTCTACTTATCACACAGGAAACGATCCTGCGTCTGTTCAGAGCAAGATAGTGAACCTGGTACTGCCTGTATGGAAAGAACCTGCGCAATCTGTTCAGGCCACTTTCCTACAGTTCTTAAAAAAAGGAGGACCCTATGGCTGCGAGAATTAAGATAGAAAATCTCAACCAATACTATGGAAAAAAACAGGCTCTAAAGGATGTCAGTCTCACCATCGAGACCGGGATGTTCGGCCTTCTGGGGCGGAACGGGGCAGGAAAGACCACGCTGATGAAGGTGCTGGCGACCCTGCTCCCCAAATCGGAAGGGCAGATCTCCATCTGCAAAAGGCCGGTGGAGCGCGCCAGGGAGGTGCGGAAGATCACGGGGTATCTGCCCCAGGAATTTTCCATGTACCCCAATATGAGCGTATATGAAGCAATGGATTATCTGGGCGTGCTCTCCGGGCTTTCAAAGGCTCAGCGGAAGGAACGGATCCCGGAGCTTTTGGAACGGGTGAACCTGCAGGACGACCGGCGGAAAAAGGTGAAGGCGCTCTCCGGCGGCATGAAGCGTCGGCTGGGCATTGCCCAGGCTATCCTGCACAACCCGAGGGTGCTTATTGTGGATGAGCCCACAGCCGGTCTGGATCCGGAGGAACGTGTCCGGTTCCGCAACCTGTTGTGTGAGCTTGCGGAGGGGCGGATCGTCATCCTTTCCACACACATCGTGGGAGATATCGAGGCAACCTGCGAAAACATCGCCGTTCTGGACCGGGGCGAGATCATTTACCAGGGAACGGTGCCGGAGCTCATCAGCCGGGCGGAGGGCCGCGTGTACCAGGCGGAGATCAGCAAAAGGGAGCTGGAGGACCTGAAAAAGCGCTGTACCGTGACCAGCATGCTGACTCTGGGAAATAACGTCATGGCGCGGTTCCTTTCCGAGGAAAAGCCCTTTGCGTTGGCAAAGCCATGCGACGCGGGCGTGGAGGACGCGTACATGTATCTGATGCAGGGAAGGGGAGGTGAAGCCGGATGTTCGGACAGCTATTGATCAAGGAATGCCGTCAGACCGTCAAAAGCCTGATCTACTGGCTCATCGTCCTGGTGCTGATCTTCGTCTTTGCGACACAGATCGGGGAAATGGATATCCTCACGGAGCCTCAAAAAGGCCAGGCGGACTACGGTTACAAAGCCAGCAGCGATGAGGCGGATATCATGAAATTCACCCTGGGAGCACTGGTGCAGGAATATATACGGGGCAGCTACACCACCTATCCCATCGGCTTCTACAAAAGTGTCACGCTAAATGAAAAGGAAGAGCGGCAGATCAGAGAGATCGTGCGGGAGACTACCGGGATCTCCGGCCAGGAGGAGGCAGAGGAGATCATGGAAAGCTGGTATGAGGCACAGCGCTCCGCAGCAGGGGACGGCCAGGAGACCATGATGAAAAATCTGGAGATCGCACCGGCATCCGGCCTGTCCTATGACCGTTTCACCGAGTTGATGGATCAGGCCGACGCGATCCTGGGAGGCGGTTCCAGCTATGGTAAATCTTACCGGAGCAGCAATGCCCAGGTTCCCAAGACCTACGAGGACGCAATAACGGAATATCGGGAGCTGACAGAAAAGGATCGGCTGACCGGAGGCTATGCAAGGCTTTTTTCCGATTACATGGGGATTTTTTTGGGGCTTCTGCCCGTATTCCTGACCGTGACCAGAGAACTGCGGGATCGGCGCTCCGGCATGCAGGAGCTGATCTGCTCCAGAAAATGCTCCTCCCTCGTGATCATTGCCAGTCGTTATGTGTCCATGGTGGTCATGCTGATCCTTCCGGTGCTGCTGATCTCCCTGCCGTTCTTCTCCCGATGTATGAAATATGCCTCCGGGGCAGGCATTTCCGCAGATGCATTTGCCTTTGTAAAATATACCTTCGGGTGGCTGACGCCGACGATCATGACCGCCGCGGCTGTGGGGATGTTTTTTACGGAGCTGACGGATACGGCGCTGGGCGTTCTTGTGCAGGGAGTGTGGTGGTTTTTCGCGACATTCGGCGGAGTAAATACCCTGCACGGCGGGATGTATGGCTGGAACCTGATCCCGCGGCACAATACGGAGCTGAACTGGAGCGGGTATCAGAGCGCCTTCGCGCAGCTTGCGGCAAACCGGATCCTGTATGTGCTGCTGTCACTGGTGCTGGTTGCGCTTACAATCCTGATCTATGATCAGAAGAGGAAAGGACGGTATCGTTTATCATGGAAAAATATTGGCAGATTGAAAAAGTCAATTTAAAATATCATATTCCACTGCATATTCTTGTATGCGTGCTGCTGCTCGGCGTCTCGCCGCTTCTCATGGGGGTGGCGAACCTGTCGGCGGAGGATACGGCAAAGGTACTGGAGCGGTATACGGCGCTGATCGGCATCGTCATGCTCACCCCCGTGTTTCTGCCCGAGCAGGATAGAAACCTGCGGGAGCTGGTGAGCGCCAGATATACGGACTGCGCGGCCGTCTACCTGGTCCGCGTTCTGGGAAATGTATTTGTACTGGCATGTCTACTGGGGATGTATATTTTCATGCTGTACTATAACCAGTGCAGCTTCCCGGCGGTAAAATATTTCCTGGGAACTCTGGCGGAAATGCTGTTTTTCGGCGGACTGGGGCTCGGTTTTTACGGCCTGACCGATCACCTTGTGGCGGGATATATGGCAGCGATGGTCTATTATATTTCCGCGATCGGAATACGAAGCACGAATCCGTTTCTGAAGCTGTTTTATCCATTTTCCATGTCCGCCGGAAGCTATACGGAGAAATACTTCCTGTTCGCGGGAGCGGTGGTGCTGATGGCGGCGGGGGTATATCTGCGGTGCAGGAGGAAGTGATATTCAGAAAGAAATGTAAGGGAAATATCGGGAAGTGCGTTGTCATGCCGGAACAAACCTGTTCCGTAAGGGGCTGGGAGAAAGATCCTCGAATGCGACAAGGATAAAGACGGAAATTGGTATTTTACATTAGATAGTTTTTCACCGGTAGCAATTATCAAAGTGATGTCTGATAGGAAACCAACCATACTTCCCTCAGAGCCAACAAAACCCTCAAAGCCAGGAACAGGCGGAAGCAGCTCCAGCTCTTCAACAATAAAGAATCCCGGTTCTTCGACACAACAGGAAATGACAACGCAGCTAGGAACCACGGAACAATCAGGGACTACAGTGCAGCTCAGTTCTTCAGAAAAGACATCTCCGAAAGCGGCAGGACGGACCTTTTCCTTGATGGGGAGGGGGCTCTGCCGCTTTTTATTCCGACATTCCTATCCAAAACCTTGCTTTTCGATCACGCAGGAATGTACCTTCGTTTTTTCATGATAATTCACGCCCACCAGGATTAGCTCGCTACCGAACCCTTCCAGCACGGCTGGATAATTCCGATCCCTGATCTGCGCAATGGCGCCTGACGCAGTTTTATTCCATTTCAGCTCAATGAGCAGAGCGGGCAGGGCGGAACGCCGTTTCGGAAGAAATACGATGTCTGCGCATCCATGCCCGGAGGGCAGTTCTTCTATCTTGGCATACTGATCCATACAAGTAATATAGGCATACCTTACTACAGCCCGTAATGCCTGTTCATTGTTATAAAACTGGGGCGCGTAATTCGAATCGTGGATCCTTGCGATCGCCTCTGCTACCCCGTCAGCATCCCCCTGTATGGTTTTTTCGAGAAGGAGGTCGGATTCACGGATCAGGCGGTGCAGCTCCCGGTGCTTCCCCTTGCGGAGAATCTGATGAAACTCAAGCCGCACCTCTTTATTTGGAATCCGGACTATTCCTGTTCCCTGCTCTTCCTCGCGGTATGCCAGGTATCCAAGATGGATCAAGAGCGTCAATACGTCATCCTTCCCCTTAAACGTCTGGAATTCATTTTCAAAGCCGTCTACGTCAACCTCGATCTCTTCTCCGCTGACCAGCTTCGCAATCTCCCCCTGAAGCCCTTCCTCATCCATATCAATATAGGTCAGAAGCGCTTCCGCCGCAGAAGTTTTTTTCCAATAGGATTTAAATTTTCCGCTCTGCAGGGCGCTCATAATGGAATAGGGATTGTATATGGAATGAACCTCGTCGAAGCAGTATCCGTCGTACCAGCTTTTTGCCTCGTCAAAGCTCATATGATAAGTCTCGCATAATGTCCGCACCTCTGCCTCCGTAAAACCGGTAAACGCGGCGTATTTGCCCGGATCAAGGACAGAAAATTCCTGGAAGTCGGAGATTGCGGACTGGGAGCCGTCCTTTTTGATCGGCAGGATCCCTGTCATGTAAGCGGCGGCAATGATCTGCGAAGTCGCTCCGCTGTTTTTAAATAATGTCCGCAGAAATTCCAGATAGTTCTGCTGTGCCTGCGGACCGCATCCGGCTTCCCTGATCGGCGCGTCCCATTCATCAATGATCACGATGAACCTTCGTCCCGCCAGAGCCACGGCATTGACCAGGGTTGAAACAAAGCCCTCCTCCTCTTTCAGATTTGGATAAGCGGTTGAAAGCTCGCGGATGATATTTCGTTTCACAAATGGCACAATGTCCCCGACGGATGCCTCCCCGATCACACCGGTCATGTCCAGGTAAATGACATCGTATCGGTTGAGGTGTTCCATATACTGCGGATCCCGGGCTATGGAAAGGTCGTCAAACAGTGCGGCCGAGTCGCAGGTTTTGTCATAATACGCACAGAGCATCTGGGCGGCAAAGGATTTCCCGAATCGCCGGGGCCTGCTGACGCAGGTCAGCTTATGGGTGGTTCCGATGGTCTGGTTGATCAGGCTGATCATACCGGATTTATCTACATATGAAGTTTTTCGGATCGCTTCAAATCCACTGTTGCCTGGGTTCAGGTAAGTTCCCATTCCATATACCTCCATATATGTAACCAATTTGCGCAGCAAATTGATTGCCTACTTGCCCGCCATCCGCAAAGCAGATTTCTAATGCGGGCAATTCCCATATTGTTTTTTGATACGATACTTTACACTACCATTCACATCTGCTCATTACTCTCGCAGATACACCGCAATCCCATGAAAATTGACTTCGTTAATGGGGATTGCTATTGCAGTCTATACGTTGTCATTCATATTTTACCAGATTTCTGCTTTCTTTGATACCCTGACCTGGATCTGGGTAAGCTGGAAATGTACGCTATAAAATTTCCAGCTGTGCGGTTGGATGATCCTACATCCCCATATTCCTGCCCCGAAATTCGCTGGGCTGCATCCCCGTATAGCTTTTGAAGACCCTGCTGAAATAAAACCCATCCTTATATCCGACCAGCTCCCCGATCTTCTGGATTTCCATACCCGGCTCGTGGATCAGGAGCCGTTTGGCCTCGTTCATACGAAGCTTTGTCAGGTATTTTGAGGGGGTCTCGCCAGCATATTTTTTAAAAATTTTCCCCAGATATTCCGGGGTAAAACCAAACTTTTCTCCAAGCTCCTGAAAGGAGATCTCCTGCTGGTAATTTTCCAGAAGATACTGCTGGATCAGCTGGCTGAGCGCCTCCGGGCTCAGGGAAGTATGCTTCGTGTTGTAAATGCCCAGCCTGCCGGATTCATTTTCCAGCTTGATCAGGAGCTTACGGATGGATTCGGACAGCGTATCCCGGGACACGGGCTTGAGCAGATAATCCTCTACAGAATACCGGATCGCTTTCTGGGCATAGCTGAAATCATCGTAGCCGCTCAAAATAATAACCTTGGTGCCGGGATGGTTGTCATATAAATATTTTACCACTTCCAGCCCGTCGCGCAAGGGCATGCGGATATCCGTAATGACCAGCTGGGGGCAGTATCTTTCGATCAGCTGAATGGCTTCCTCTCCGTTTGCGGCCTCGCCCGCTTTCTGTAAGGGCAGATCCAGAGCTTCCAGCTTCTTGACCAGATTTCTTCGGATCAGGCTTTCGTCCTCCGCGATTACATAATTGTATTTTACGTTTGACATAATTTCCTCCCAATGGTATAGCCGATTCATTCATTGATATTCATCTTCGAAGCTGTTCCGAACAGCGGTCAGCAGCCGATCCGCCGAAAGGCAGCGCCTGTCAGAGATTTACAGGCATTCTTCCGGTTCATCCGCCGATTCAGGGAGCGCGATCCCTTTCTTTGGATGGATATTGCCGCCCAGAATGAAACGGGTGTATGCTCCTTCCCGATTTTCAATGCAAAAAACTGCGTCCTTCCCATACAGCAGGCGGAGCCGCAGATATACATTTTTCAGTCCCATTCCGCCGATCTTCATGGACTTTAACTCATCATTCAGATCCAGATTTTTATAGAGCCGCAGAAGCTCCTGCTTCTTTTCATCGGTCATGGTCCCCACGTTATCCTCAATCGTAAGCTTCCAGTGCTCCCCGTCCAACCGGGCCGCGATGGACAATTTCCAGGGCGGGCGGCATACAAACGCGTATTTAAACGCGTTTTCCAGAACAGGCTGGGCGATCAGCTTGGGAACAGGGACCTCCCGAACCACATCCGGTACATCGAAGGTGTATTCCAGCTCTTCCGTGAAACGAAGCTGCATGCATTCCAGATAGGACCTGGATTTTTCCAGCTCCTTCCCCAGGGGGACAATCATTTCGCCGGAAGCGGAGATGTACCGGAAGTGGATGCACAGCGCTTCGCAGATCTTTACGATATCGTCATTCATGTCCTCTTCCGCCATGGCGCTGATGTTGGTCAGGCTGTTATACAGAAAATGCGGATTGATCAGGGATTGGGTCGCCTGCAGCTTGGCCCGTGTCTCCTCGTTGCGCAGAAGCAGGACTTCCCGGGATGTGGAGCGCAGTTTATCGTACATGCCGCGGACCGAATTGCACAGGATGGAAAGCTCCCGGATGCTGCTGTCGGCGGAGGTCAGGTTGACCTTCTTTTCATCCAGCACACGGTCGATGGTGATCTTCTTGGTGGCAGCCGTCAGCTTCTGCAGAGGGACTGTAAACCTTCTGGAAATGTAGAAGCAGATCAGCAGCGTGAGCAGGATGGACAGCGCGGAGATTCTCAAAAACATTTTCTGAAAAGCCTCCAGGGACCGGTAGATGGAGGACTCCGACTGCAGGAGAACCACGTTCCAGCCATATTTCACCATGGTCTCACAGGTTGCCAGCATATTTTGGCCGCTGCTGTTTTTTATGATCTGGCTGATTCCGTCCGTGATTTCATTTTTTTCGATCAGGTTATGATAGGATTCGGAGCCGTACATGTCAAATGCCGTGTAGGGGTAAACCAGCTCCTTTCGGGAATTGTAGATCTGTACCCGGATGTCCGGGTTGCTGTCCTCTAACTGGGAGGCCAGGACAAAGATCTTCCCGCAGTCCTGGGCGACCTCCGCGATTCCTTCCGGAGCGCCGTCCCGATTCAGAAAAAGCCGGATCAGAGAAATAAACTTCTGGGAATTACGGTTCTTTCCGGTGGCGGGCAGATCCTTCCGGGTTTTGGGCTCGCTGATATATTTGAAGCCGTTCAGTTCCATGACCTCATCATACCAGGCCAGAGATTCCAGATCTGCTCTGGAGGTGGACATCCAGTACCCGGATTCCACGCAGGAGCCATCCATGTCATAGAGCCGGATATACGAGGCCGACTGATACGCGCCGATCATGGCGGTCACGATATCGTGGATGACCTCTGCGCTCTGGCGGGAGGAAACGATCTCGGCCTGGTCTTTACCAGTCCTCTGAAATGCGCTGGAAAATTCCCGGAAATTTGTCTTGACCATGTTGGAATATACGATATTCATGGAAATGGTGGAAAGGCTGTCCAACTGCACTTCAACGGAATTTGTGATGGAGGCGCACATATTTTCCAGGCTGCGCTTCGATTCTTCCAGTGTATTTTCCCGGTAATGGGAATAGGTATATGTAAAAAAAATCCCCAGCAGCACCAGGATAAAAGAGCCATATATAACAAAAAGATAGAGTGTCTGTGAATAATGTCTGGTGATTTTTTTCATAACTGCCGCCCCCTTACGAAAAAAATTATACAAGATAGTTCAAAATAATGCAACCGCCTGTTTGGTTTTGTCCATTGTGCCTATCTCACTCTTGTGTTAGCATAAAAATATACAAAAAACCTTGTTTTATCGATAAAATACCAGGCAAATGTTATAAAAACAGACAAAAAACGCATGCAAGCATTCTATCTACTGGGCAGATTGGTTACATGTAAGAGAGGAAAAGAATATGAAAAATAATGTGATGAAAAAAGTGTTTGGTCTTTCTATGGCTGCGGTTTTGACAGCCGGATTGCTGGCGGGCTGCGGCTCCGACGGCAGTGACGGAGATGGAGGCGGAGGGGAAGCCTCCGGGGGAAAGGGTGTCACTCTGACCTTCGGCAGCCACCAGAGCGGGCTGCCCACGTCGGGGATCGTGCAGGATCTGGCAAAGGAATTTGAGGAAGAGACGGGGATCAAAGTTGATTTTCAGATTTCCCCGGACGCGCAGTGGAGAGACCTGATCAAGGTGAAGCTGGATTCCGGCGAAGCGCCTGACATCATCTGTGTGGATACGCCCATCGGCCTGGCATCCAGTATCCATATGGACCAGTACTGCGTCGAGCTGACAGACCAGGACTGGACCAGCCGGATGGAGGACAGCGCGCGCTCCGCGGTTTCCGCCAACGACAAGGTATACGGGATCACTTTTCCCGGCGCGAAGATGTATTTCTATCTGTATAACAAACAGATCTTTGACGAATTGAAGCTGGATATCCCGACCACCTATGATGAATTGAAGGATATCTGCCAGAAGATGCTGGATGCGGGCTATACGCCGATCTATGAGGCGACCACCAACGGATGGCATCAGGTGCTCCCGCTGTTCGAGACAGGCGGGCTCTGGCTGGAGGATGACCCGGATATCTATGATAAGTTGAATGCCAATGAGGTCGAGCTGGAATCTATCCCGCATCTGCTGACCATCATCGAGCAGCTGGACGAGTGCGCGAAGGCAGGGTATTTCGGGGCGGATTACCTGAGCAATACGATGGAAAATGCGAAGGGCGCGATGGCATCAGGAGAATACGGCATGATCATCAATGAGATGGGCTTCCGGGGGGAAGTGGAAGCGGATTATCCTGACTTCAAGGCGACGGAGGAAATGGGCGCCTTCGTAATGCCCTGGGGAGACAACCAGGTGATTGGCGTCAATCCGGCGAGCAATGCTTATTTTATCAATAAAGAGAGCAAGTACACGGAAGAGGCAAAGCAGTTCTTTGAATTTCTGGCAAGGCCGGAAAATCTTGAGAAGCGCCTGGCCGGGCAGCCGGAGCTGAACGCACTCTGCTGGCCGGAGGTAGATACGAAATATACGGAGGAGGATCAGGCGTTTATTGATTCCCTGGAAAAGGCAAATGTCGTGCAGACTTCTGTAAACTATATCGACAGTCAGTGGATGGATGTAGGAAAGGATCTGGAAGCGATGTACACGGGCGCCATGACTCCTAAGGATGTGGTGGACACGATCGCCAAGAGGCGGAACGAGCAGGCCAAGCTGCAGAGGGATCCGGGCTGGGAGTAGAGAAAGCGGCCTCCTCATCAAAGGATAGCGCATTTACTGCGCTATCCGTACGAAAAACGGGCCAAAACTCTGGAAGGAGAGTAACATATGAACAGAAAAAAATTATATCCCTGGCATTTTGCCAGCGGGGCGGCGCTCCTGTTTTTCCTGCTGTGTTTTCTGCCGGGCATCATAGGAATTGCCTATTCATTTACGGATTGGAATAATTTTACCAATGAGATCCGCTTTGTGGGGTTGGATAACTATAAACGGATTTTCGAGGGGAACTCGGAATATGTGCTGTATATCAAAAATACACTGGTATTCACGGTCTTTACCACCATTGCGAAAACGGTTGTGGGACTGGCCCTTGCGTTATTGCTGACAAGACCGTTTATCAAAATGAAAAATCTTCAGCGCATGATCATCTTTTCGCCCCAGGTCATGTCCTACCTTGTAGTCGGCCTTGTGTTTAAGAGCATGCTGCATCCGACCACCGGATTTTTAAATAATTTCCTGGAGGATATCGGGCTGGGCTTTCTGGCGAAAAACTGGCTGACAGACTTAAACATCGTATTCCCCACGGTCATGACTGTAGATACCTGGAAGGGCATGGGATATATCATGGTCGTCGTGATCGCCGGAATCATGTCGATTTCTCCGGAATATTATGAGGCGGCGAGCATTGACGGCGCAAACTTTTTCCAGCAGCTCAAAAGCATTACGATCCCGCTGCTCAAGCCGGTCCTGGTCAACGCGACCGTGCTGAACGTGACCTACGGCCTGCGGGTATTTGATATGGTTTACTCGCTGACCAACGGCGGCCCGGGAAATGCGACTGGCGTGATCAACACGGCGGTTTATAAAGAATTTTCCAAGGGCGACCTGGCGATGGGCACGACGCTGTCCAGTGTGTTGTTCTTTGTTGTACTGGCACTGCTGTATTTTATTATCAAGTCCATGGAAGATAAGGAGGTGTAGGGCGAATGGGTAAAATAGGAAAAACAGCGGGACATATTGTTGGAAATATTGTTGCGATCTTTATCAGCCTTGTCGTCCTGATCCCTCTGGTGGTACTGCTTTTAAATTCCTTTAAAACCTCCGCGGAGGCGGACAAGATGACGCTTTCCCTGCCCACGGAATGGGTGTTTGAAAATTATTCTATCGTCGTGGAACAGGGGAAACTGATCTCCTCATTTTTCAATGGGCTGTTGTATGCGGCAGGCAGCGTGGTGATCATCGTGGCTGTCGTGTCTCTGGCAGCTTTCGTGATCTCAAGAAATATGAAGGGTATCAACAGGTTCCTGTATTATTTCATTATTTCAGGAATCGCGATGCCGATCAATAACGTTTCTCTGATGAAGGTCATGCAGGCGCTTCATCTGATCAATACAAGGGGCGGGATCATTCTGCTGTACGCGGCGATCAATATCCCGCTGAGCCTGTTCCTTGCGTACGGGTTTATTGATACCATCCCGAGGGAAATTGATGAGGCGGCTGTCATTGACGGCTGTACACCGTGGCAGCTGTTTACGCAGGTGATCGCGCCGCTGCTCAAGCCGATCGTGTCCACGCTGTTTGTACTGGATTTTATGGCAATCTGGAATGACTTTACTATGCCGCTGTACTATCTGAACAACTCGCAGAAGTGGCCTATGACGCTGGCAGTGTATAATTTCTTCGGCGCGTTTCAAAATTCCTGGAACCTGGTGGCGGCGGATATCATGCTGACGCTGCTCCCAGTACTGATCGTGTTCGTGATGGGACAGAAGTATATTGTCGGCGGGGTGTCGGCGGGTGCCGTGAAAGGATAACTTTTCCGGAAGTGTTGCTGTAAACCCCACTTTTTACGGTGGGGTTCTTGACATTTTGAATAAACGATGTAATGTAATATTCAAGAATTGATAAGCAGGAGGATTTGATAAATGAAATTTACATCAGGCTATTGGATGACACGAAAGGAGATCACCCCGCTCTATGCCGCGGAATATGCGGACCACCGTATTTTCGGCACGGAGCTTGCGGTCTATGTGCCGTCAAAGCATATCGGGGACCGGGGCGATGCCCTCAACTTAGGAATGCTGACCGTTTACCTCAGCAGTCCCATGGAAAATGTGATCAAGGTCTCTGTCCGGCATTTTGAAGGCGCTGCCTATCGCGGCCCCTTTGCGGAGATCCGGCAGACCAATCCCCAGGTCCAGATCGAGGAAACGGATACGGAACTCATTTACCGGAGCGGGCGTACCAGCGCGGTTATTGACAAGCGGCCCGCATCCTGGGGAATCCGTTTTCTGGATGGGGACCGGGAGCTGACGGAGACAGGCTACCGCAATATGGCCTATATGCAGAACCGCGACACGGGCAGAAATTATATGACGGAGCAGCTTGCCCTGGATGTGGGCGAGTCCGTCTACGGCTTCGGGGAGCGTTTCACGCCCTTTGTGAAAAACGGACAGGTCGTAGAGATGTGGAACGAGGACGGCGGGACGGCCAGTGAGATTGCCTACAAAAATATCCCCTTCTACATTTCCAATAAAGGGTACGGCGTGCTGGTGGACAACGAGGGGGATGTTTCCTTTGAGATTGCCAGCGAGAAGGTGGAGCGGCTGCAGTTTTCCGCGGAAGGGGAACGGCTGGATTATTATGTGATTAACGGCTCTGATCCGAAGCGGACCGTGAGCCTGTACACGGAGCTGACCGGGAAGCCTGCGCTGCCCCCGGCCTGGTCCTTCGGGCTCTGGCTGACCACCTCATTTACCACGGATTACGATGAGGAGACCACCTCCGGCTTCATCCAGGGCATGGCGGACCGGGATATCCCGCTGCAGGTGTTCCATTTTGACTGCTACTGGATGGAAGCCTACGAGTGGTGCAATTTTACCTGGGACGCGAGGACATTTCCGGAGCCGAAGGAAATGCTGAAGCGGTATCATGACAGGGGCTTGAAGATCTGTGTCTGGATCAACCCCTACATCGGCCAGAAATCTCCGCTGTTCCGGGAAGGCATGGAGCAAGGATATCTTCTGAAAAGATCAAACGGCGATGTGTGGCAGACGGATCTGTGGCAGGCGGGCATGGGGATTGTGGATTTTACCAATCCGGCGGCTGTCACCTGGTATCAGGAAAAGCTGAAAACCCTGCTGGATATGGGTGTGGACTGTTTCAAGACGGACTTCGGCGAGCGGATCCCGGTCAGGGATATCGCATATTTTGACGGCTCGGATCCGGTGAAAATGCATAATTATTATCCTTTTTTGTATAATAAAGCAGTATTTGAGCTGTTGGAGCGGGAACGAGGCACCGGGGAAGCCGTGCTGTTTGCCCGCTCCGCGACGGTGGGCGGCCAGCAGTTCCCGGCGCACTGGGGCGGCGACTGCTCCGCGTCCTACCCGTCTATGGCGGAAACGCTGCGGGCAGGCTTATCCCTGGCCTGCGCAGGCTTCGGGTTCTGGAGCCATGACATGGGCGGCTTTGAAAATACGGCCTCTGCGGATGTGTATAAGCGCTGGTGCCAGTTCGGGATGCTCAGCTCCCACAGCCGCCTCCACGGTTCCGGCTCCTACCGTGTGCCGTGGCTCTTTGACGAGGAGGCCTGCGACGTGCTCCGGAAATTTGTTAAGGCAAAATGTGCCCTCATGCCTTATCTGTACCGGCAGGCCGTGAAGGCCCACGAGGACGGCATCCCCATGATGCGGCCCATGTTCCTGGAATTTCCGGAGGACCGCGCCTGCGAGCCCCTGGACCGGCAGTACATGCTGGGAGATTCCCTGATGGTGGCGCCAGTGTTCAGGGAATCCGGGGAGGCGGAATATTATCTGCCGGAGGGGACCTGGTACAACCTGCTGACCGAAGCCCGGGCAGAGGGCGGCAGATGGCATAAGGAACAATTCGATTATTTCTCCCTTCCGCTGATGCTGCGGCCGGGATCAATCCTTGCGGTGGGAGCCCATACGGAACGCCCGGATTATGCGTTTTATGAAGGGGTAAAGCTGCTGGTGTACCTGCCCGAGGACCACGGGAAGGCAGAGACGGAGGTTACGGATCTGGACGGACATGTGGTGACGCGCGTGTTTGCAGAACGGGAAGGCAGTCAGGTGAAGGTCCGGGTGGACAGCGAGTACCGGGATTATCAGATTCAGGTAATCGGTGGGGAAGTGCTGGAGGTTGTTGAAGGGTGAGGATCTGCAGTGTTTAGCGATCTTATAAAGCGACTTAAAAAGCAGAGACAGCTTAGTGGTTAGGTGGTCTCTGCTTTTTATATGGCAAGAAGCGAGCATCGGATTGCTATAGCCACAATCCTCAGATTCTTTTTTCAATCTGAAATTTATCCTTATCTGGTATCAATCAAGGCTTGCAGCTATATATTGAATATTTCTTTAGACGATCTGATTGCTGTAGAAGAAGACGAGGCTCCAAGCTTTCGGGCATCGAACGACAGTGCAGAGGCCAGGGGCACTTTTGAACATGATGTGTCTAAAGCAGCCCCAGCAGTTCCTCATGAATCCGCCCATTTGTGGAGACGATGCTTCCACCCTTTCTGGGGCTTGGCGGATTGCCCTCAAAATCACTGACCCTTCCGCCTGCCTCCCGGACAAGAAGAACCCCTGCCGCGTAATCCCACGGATTCAGATAGGGCTCGAAGAAACCGCCCTGCCGTCCGCAGGCAGTGTATGCCAGCTCCAGCGCGGCGGAGCCGATCCTGCGGATGTCCTGGCACTGGTCATATACACGGCGGAACCGGGCAAAATTGGCATCGGCCAACTCACGCCGATAAGCATAAGTCCCCAGCGCGATGATCGTCTCGGAAAGTGTTTCCGACTCCGATACGTGGATGGGCCTGCTGTTGAGAAAACTGCCATTCCCTTTATCGGCGGAAAACAGTTCGTCGTGATACGGATTATAGATGATTCCCATCACGATCTCGTCCTGCCTGCAGAGCCCAAGGGAAACGGCGCTGTGCTGATAGTCGTGGATCAGGTTGGTGGTCCCGTCCACCGGGTCCAGGATCCAGAAGCTGTCCCCAGTCATTTCCTGCAGCCCGGTCTCCTCCCCGAGAAACTGGATCTCTGGGGCAAGGGCATACAGCTTCTCTTTCAGATAATCCTGTACCGCAAGGTCCACCTGGGTCACATAATCCGCCCGGCCCTTCTCTTTGACGTGCCCGGCCATCTCCCGGTTTTCGATCAGGTCCTTTGTGGATTTTACCAGGTCGATGATCTGCTGGATGTTTGGGGTTTGATTTGGTGAATGACTCATTTTTTTATCTCCTTTAAAATTCAATACAATCTGGAATGGTTGGTTCTGGAGTCCTGAAGCCCATAGATTTCTTCTATGCTATAGGGAAGTTCGTATAAGCTGTCCCGGTAAATAATGACAAAATAATTATCGGATTGCCTGACCTGTTCGGCAAATCGTTTTGAGCGTACAAATGCATTTCCTTCATCAATAAAGATGATGCGGTCGTGATGACCCGACAGCCGCATTTCCCAATCCCCTTCCGTCAGGACGGTGCAGGCCTTTTCACAGATTAAAGTAACGCCCGAGGATTCATGCCGATTATTGTAAGCTGTTAGAAGCCGGATCATTTCTTTGCTGAGAGGATCTGTCAGCCATTCGTTTTCATACGCAACAACTATAGCAGATTAGGCGGTGGATTTCAAGTATTCCGGAACCTGCCGGTACATTAAAAATGAATGAGTGCATATAGATATACAAAAGAAATGCCTGTACCTCAGCACAAGCATTCCCCTCCAGTTCATTTTATCTATTTTGTTTCTTCCGAATCCTGCGGACTACCGGCCGCTTATTTTATTCCGTTTTCTAACCGTTATTGCCATTCCGGCAGTTCCGATCGCAAGCAACCACAGAACACTCAGATCGTTTCCTTTATGTTCTGATCCAGCAGCATTGGATCCGCCGAATACAATATCGAATTCACCGGTCATGGGAGAACGCTTTTCTGTTCCCTGTGTCCCAGTGCCGTCAGCAGATGGGGATCCGCTGTTGTTTCCGGAAGAAGTTCCGCCGGAATTGCTGCCGCCGGAAGCGCCACCGCCGGAGCCGGAATCACCGCTGCCGCCAGAGCCGGACCCGCCAGATCCAGAACCGCCGCTACCGCCAGATCCACCGCCGTTGCCACCGCCGGAGCCGCCATTGCCACCGCCAGAGCCGCCATTGCCACCGTCGGAGCCGCCGTTGCCACCGCCAGAGCCGCCGGATCCATCATCCATGCTGGCACGATCAATGACAATGACATAATCCGAAGCATGTGTAAATGTCAGTTCTGCGGTACCATTCCCGTCTATCTGGTCATCGGTGACAAATTCAAGCCTGCGGGCTCCTTCATTATAATAGAAGAGGTTTGCATATAATCCTGCGTTAGCCGAATCCATATTGATCCGAAGTACCGCGCTGTAGCCGAACTCACCGCTGTGAGCAAGACTGAGCTGTTTCGTCTGACGGTTTCCCGCCGTATTATTTATAATATTCTGCGGGATATTTGAATTTCCAACCTGTACGGACAGATTCACATCGTTTGCATGGTCTGCGGTAACATCCTTACCGTTTACCAACCAGACAATCCCATTTCCCATATCAAAAGAAATCGTTACATTCTTTCCTTTTATGCTGTCAAGTACATATCCGGGTACAGTGGACGCGCGGTTCATATTTACTTGAACCTGCGCTCCGTCAGAAGCAGCTTCAGCCTTTTCCTTAATAGCGTCCCAGCCCTTCGTGCCGGTTTCGTTCTCGATAAATGGAATATCCGTATCTGGCGCGGGCGGCTCCGGCGGTGTTGGCTGTTCAGGGACGTAATTATAATGTATCGTTGCCTTTGACACTGTTTCTGCCGTATCGCCTATTTTACGGATGCTGTTCCATTGCGCTTCGGTGCCGGTAAAGTAGATATCGGCCAGGGGGCAAGCTGAGAATGCAGCTGTCCCTATTGATGTGATACTATCTGGAATTACGACTGCGGTCAGCCTGGAACAAGAAGCAAATGCTGATTCTTCAATAATTTCCGTACCCTGCGGAATTTCTACTCTGGAAAGCAGAAGGCAGTTCTGAAACATTCCGTTACTAATACGGTCTATACTTTGGGGCAGTTTTACATCCATTAGCTCGTAGCATTGTGTAAATAGATTATCGCCCAGCTTCACCTGTTTACTGCCGGCAGCAAACGTTGCGCTTGTCAATTTCTGACATTGGAAAAATGCTGCGGCGCCCACCTCCCCAATACTGGCAGGCAAGGTAATAGAGGTAAGTCCTGCGCAACTCTGGAAGGCATTTTGCTCTATGGTTTCTACTCCTTCGGAAACTGTCACGGAGCTAAGGTTTGGGCATGTGCGGAAAGCGCTGTCACCGATGGTTTTTACGCCGGAAGGAATGGTGACGGAAATAATCGAAGATTCTCGAAAAGCGCTGTTGCCAATCCTTGTCACACTGGCGGGAATCTCTACGCTAAGAACCCCGCAGTTCCAAAATGCACAGGCACCGATACTGGTAACACCATTCCCGATAACGACCTTCCGGATTTGACTGCTGTTAGAGCCCCAAGGCTGATCTGCGGCACTGCTGTAATCCGGCATAGCTCCGCTGCCGGAGATGGTCAGTGTGCCCGCTTCTATCAGAGACCAGGTAAGTCCTCCATCAAGAGTTCCGTTTGCAACTTCTTTGTTGGCATCGGGATCCTCTGGTGAAACATAGCCCTCCGGGTAGCGGGTGATATAATGGCTGGTATTGCTCATTACCTCTTCTTTAGATATTGCCCGCCCCCAATGGACTTTACCTTTGTGGTCTCCTGTAGAGATGTTTCCTTCGGCAACAACTACACCTACATCACTCACTTCGAGTACGATCACTGTATGGGCATCATTATTTACCCGCAGGATATCTCCTACTTTAATATCCTCATATGAAAACCCACCCGCTGCGTACATTCTGGCAGGCAGGCTGCCGAATGCCGCGTCGCTGAGTATAAATGCAAAGGCTACACAGCCTACGGCAACAATATTCGATCCGCTGAGGGTTCCACCTTTCCATCTGTAATATCCCTTTGAGTCTGAATAAGGCTCATCGTTGGTCCAGGTCGTTCCCTCCCTATAAGCATCCTGATCCTTCAATGCAATCATGGCATTATAGACTTCCGTCGAGGAAGGGATCACATTATCTCGGGCGTCCAGCCCATATGTGGATCCTTCCGCAGAAGCAGCCTCTTGCTGCAAAGGGATGTCCTGCTGCATAGTGTATTCATCCTCTGCATATGCCGCTAACGGGGAAGAAATGAATAAACACAGCGCTAAAGCCGCTGAAAAAATTCGTTGTTTCAAATGTGTTGCCTCCTCAATTTCTGTATTGGGAAAAATCCGATTTGCGATATGCCGCAGTCCGCTCAATAACCAGGGAACCGCAGTAGCTACGATATTCCACTTATAAATATATCGTCAATGTTCAGGCTTGTCAATAGACTTCGGAAGCAAAAAAAGAGTTTAAAAGAGTTAAGTGTTACTGTTCACGGTGCAAGCCGGTAGTTGATCAAATACTCATGAGGGGACAATTGTAGAGCCTTTTTAAAATCCTACTCCGCCCTCTTATGATATTTCCAAAAATCAATCGTCTCCTGCAGATCCGCTTCGTCCTCGAACAGCTCCAGCTCCTTCGCCGTCTCAATCGCAAAATCCACATAAGCATTTGCCCGGGCGGTGATCACATGTCCGTCATTGACAAGATCCCGATCGGCGGACAGCGTGGACTCCAAACCGTCCAATATCCCCGCATGATTCAGCAGATCCACGCCGGCGCAGATGCCGCCGATCAGGACCCGGCGGCTTTTCAGCTCCCGCAGATATGCACGGACCTCCTCCGTATTGATTGCGGAAATATCCCCGCCCGGGACGATGAAGCTGCGGATCTGCTGAGGATCCACATCCTTCAAGGCCATGTCCACATTGACGGAATAGCCTTCTGTTGCCCGGATTGGCTGTCCGTCAAGGGAACAATAGACGATTCCGCATCCTGTCAGGCTCATAAAATAATTCAGGATCACGATTTCAAAAAAACAGCTTGTATCATATAGTAAAAAAACATCCTTCATTGGGGTACCTCCATAGTGTTCAGTTTTTGTCGGAGCTGTTCAGGAACGCTATCCCCTTCCTTCGGGCGGCACTCGGAATACCGGCGATTTCCCGGTCTCCGCCTTTTCATTGGAACCGGGGAAAAGCTCTCTCAGGGTACAGACACCGGACGGAAGGTTAATGTATTTTCCCTGGACTGCCCGGCTGACAGTGGAAGGATGCAGTTCAAGCTCCTCTGCGGCCTGCCGCATGGTAAGCCGGATCCGCTGCCCGTGCCTGAGGGCAAAGCACTCCTGGCGGGAAAGGGCAAATCCGGCGACGCGGACCCTGCAATCTGAATATAGGTAGAGTTTAAATGGATCCTCCCTATTTAGTCAAGTGCTTTTTCCTTATTTTTCAAGGATTTTTTGCTCCATATCTCAGATGAATGAGCCAAAGGAATGGACATTTCTCTGTATCTGGTACGAAAATAGCTGGTTTTGGGTATACGAAGTAAAACGTCTTCTTTTTCGTTCTACATGGCCTTATGTATACCCCTCCATCTACGGCAGCGAACCTCCCGTGTCTACCAAGATCATCTGTATTCATACAGTGTCCGAACTTCCTTCGTCCCGCCTGTCTATAACCAGGGTGTCAGCCTAGTACAGCATTGCGTAATTAACGGTGAATTCTGCGCCTGCTATTTCTGCCAGTTCTGCGTTGTCGTCAATCAACGATGCCACCGCATCGCCTCTTTCCTCCGCCTTGTCCTGACAAAAATATCAGGCACATTATTCACCATTATATACGCAATGCTGTACTAGCTCCTTTACAGGGTCTTGCCCTATAGAAAATATTCCTGCCGACTACTGGCTCATTCTTTGTTTTCAGTCTTACTGACTTCATAGATATGCGTCCCAAGCCGGCACCTTATGTTGGACGTTTCCCCGGACCTTTCTCCACATACCCTTCAGCTTTCCTGATTCCCTTTCCGGCTGTCAAAACGTCCAATATCACCCACCTCTGCAATAAAAGATTTTGAGCGTGCGGTGCCGCCCGGGGAAGCAGGCTGGAAAACTACCTGTCCGGACAGGATGCCGGAAGCGAGGCGGCCTGGGAGCTGCTGGAAAGTGTACGGCGGATCATGGAAGCGCTGGATGGAACGGCTGACAGCAAAGAGCCGTTTGAGCGTCTGCGGGAGATTGAAGAAGGGCGGATCGGAGTTCGTTAGAGAAAAGGCGTCATATAAACCGGCAGATACAGAGTCCGCTCCTCTTCCCTCAGATCCCCCGTATGCGGTACATAAGGAATATGCAGATGCTCTCCATACTTCTCCTGGAATTTCTTAATGGAAGACAGGGTATAATTTTTCCCGGACTTGACCTCGATGGGGGAAATGTTATGGCGGCTGCTGATCTTGCTTTTTGCAGTCAGAAAATCAATCCTTCTGAAAAACCAGATGACCCGTCAGATGAAACCGGGCAGCAACCGCCCAAGGATCCATCCCAGAACCAGACACAAAAACCGGATCAAAAGCCTTCTCAGAGTCAGGGAAATTCGTTACAGGTCACATCTTGACCAAGCGTGACATGTAACCAGTAAAAATAATAAAATTTGCCCATTCCCCCAACACTTGAAAAGTAAACATTCTTTTAGTATAATGAAGCTACAGTAAAGATTTAGAGAGAGCGGAAGAACGGTGGGGGAATGGGAGGTGGAGGAGATACGATGGATAGAAAAGAGACAGACGTATACAGCAAATTGGGAGAGGCACAAACTAATTCTGCTGAGTTAAACCTGAATTATGTTCCGGAAGGAACGAATGAATCGGGAAAGGAAACAGGAATACAATGACTTGGGTATGACGGTTCGTGAAAAATTACTTTTAATGCTGGAGGCGCAAGCCAGCTGGACGAAGAACCTTATCATCAGGATTTTTCTTTATCTTGCGCATACATGGAATGAGTATATTGAGAGCACCAAACAAAACCGGTATGGGAGTAAGAAACTGTCTATTCCCAGGCCGGAACTCTACGTCATATATGTGGGTGACCGGAAAACCAGGCCGGAATGGATTCGGCTTTCGGAGGAATTTTTCGAAGGAAATAAGGAGTTTCTTGAAGTAAACGTAAAGGTGCTTTATGGAGAAGGAAAAGGAGATATTATTAGCCAGTATGTAGATTTTACGAAGGTATATAATGAGCAGGTAAAACTGCATGGTAAAACTAGGGAGGCCGTTCTGGAAACAATAAGGATATGTAAGGACAGAAATGTGCTGAGTGAGTATTTATCCGGGCGTGAGAAGGAGGTTATTAATATCATGATGGGTTTATTTGACCAGGAAAAAGCGGTAGAGCAGTTCGGAAATGAAAAGAAGGAAGAGGGCCGTACAGAGGGCCGCGCAGAAGGTCGTGCAGAGGGTCGTATAGAAGGTCATGCTGAAGGAAAACTCGAAGGAAAAAAAGAGGCTGCTATCAACATGAATGCAGAGGGGCTGCCAGAAGGTATGATTGCTAAAGTCCTGGATGTAGGTTTGAGCATAGTTCAGGAATGGATTTCTGGGACAGCTGTGGTAAGATAAATACAATAGCCGCAGGATTTTTGAAAGAGGGCAGGAAGTGGAGTCTGTTATATAAAGCAGGCTCTATTTTTCTATTGATTTTTTAGATTTCCTATGCAGTAAAAAATACTCAATATTAGGGAAAAATAATCAGTTCTTTTGCCAGTGAAAAATTGTTTTGGGGATTTTACAATAAGGTTAAAACATCGAATCATAAAGAATTGGTCATCATTCTTGGGAATGGGAGAAAGCAGAATACGGTGAAAAATACGTTGCTAAATGCAGAATATGCAGGGAAAGACAGATACATTTCTTGAAAAATGGATGCTAAAACTGTTTATGAGAATTAACATACTAAACTGTTTAAAAAGGACATATTAAATATATGGGAAATATGGCATTTGCGGAAGATATGTAAAAGTTTTCGATTTGGAATTTCAGATAGAATACTTGACAAGTAATTTCTAAATCGGTATGATAATTACGATATATAATTTTGGCTTCAAATTTGGTTGAAGACATTGATTTTTTATTCTGGCGGTTTGGCCAGAAGAGAAACTTTGGCAGGATAACTGCGTTTTTTAATACGGAAAAAGAATGGCATTGATTATTTTTAGAGAAATAGTCAGTGCCTTTTTTGCGTGAAAACTGGATTTTTGTCAGAAAGGAGGATATGAAAGAACAAGAAAATATTCAAAAGGGAGGAGGATTTTTAATATCGAATTATTAAGTGAAGAAATGAAAAGAGAATTTTGCTTTTGCAAGGAGAAACTGGTAAGAACAAAGGAATGGCTTAAAGGAGATATTATGGCAAAGATAGATCGATACAGCGGAATCAAAGTAGGGACAGGTTATCTGATGGGAAGCGAAATTTATGGAAAAACAGAAATACTGGACGAAATAGTTCAGCAGGAAGCAGAGCGTATGCTACAGATGTTTGATGTTGATATCACAATCCGTTTTAATTTTGATGCGGAAAGCGGAGGTGCATATGTGAAAGATGAAGAATGGAAAAAATATTATAATAAGGATTTGATTAAAATAGGGACATGCCTGCACAGGGCGTTTCTAAAACCGGATATAGAACCTTTTTTTGGAGATACGGAATTCCGTGATTTCGATAATCTTGATAAAGCATCAGCTACGAGGAGGAAGATGTATGGAAAATAAAAAGCGTAGTATCTGGCGGTATGGATTGGTAAAGATGCCTTTGGAAGTTGGCAGTCCGGCATGGTATTGCAGGGATGGATTTTGGAGGAAAACAGAGGTTGTAGAGAAATCACCAAATTGATCATTCATGGTTTTTGGAGAAAAAGGGTAAACGTTTTCTTGCTCTTCTTGGTAAAAATCCCTGTTTTTTATTGTAAACGCTCAGAATATATGGTAAAAATTACTTAAATATCTGATATATATCCGATGAAAGCAAATATAACAGGAAAGTGTTTTATTAAAAAGGAGGAAGAAATCAATGAAAAAGAGAATCGCAATGCTGCTTTGCGCGGCGATGGCCGCATCGTTATTTACCGGATGCAGTTCAGGCGGGAACGGGGCGGAGCCCAAGGAAGATGCTGCTGAAAACGAAGGAAGTGAGGAGCAGACCGCAGAGGCAGAGGAGATCAGCATCTGGCACGACGGCGACGAGGCAATCATGGATGTCATTGAAAGCCAGGTGAATGAGAAGCTCGGCGGGGATGGCATTACAGTGAAGTTTGAGAAGAAAAGCGGCCTGACTGACCAGATCAAGCTCTATGGCAATGAAGGGGAGAACGGCCCGGATATGTATATGTATGCACATGATTCCCTGGGTACTTTTGTAGAGATGGGAGTGCTCTCGCCCCTGTCGGACATTGTCGGAGAAGAGGTCTATGCCGACATGCTGCCCATGACACAGGAGGCCGGATTATACAAAGGGGAGCAGTATCTTCTTCCGGTGTATTTTGAAACACTGCTCTTTATGTATAATAAGGATCTGTGGGAAGGGGAGGTTCCGTCCACAACAGAAGACCTGTATACATATATGGAAGCGCATACGGATACGGCGGCAGGCACATATGCCTTGGTAAACCAGCATTCCACAGCCTATAATGTATCCCCGTTCATCCATGGATTCGGAGGATATATCATTGATGAGGATGCTGCCCCGGGGCTGGCGGATGAAAAAACAAAAGAAGCCATTGAGTACAATAAAAAATTTGCCGCACTGCAGGCTGACGGCGATTATAATACAGTAACAACACTGTTTAATGAAGGAAAAGCGGCGGCGATCATCGGCGGGCCATGGCTGGTACCTGGGATCAAAGATGCCGGGATCGATCTGGGGATTCAGTCACTGTCAGACTTTACTCTGCCGGGCGGGGAGAGCCTTGCGCCATATTCAGGGATCCAGGGGATCGGGGTCATGAAGCATGCGGCTGAGGAGAAAAAGGACGCGGCTGCAAAGGTGCTTGCCGCATTGGCAGCCCCGGAGGTCGGCATTGCGCTTGCGGAAAAAGCAAGCTGCGCGCCGGCAAACCAAAAGGCATACGATGAGGATTCTGTGAGCAGCGACGAAATGATCGCGGCAATGAAACGGACTGCAGAGACGGCCAAACCCATGCCGAATATTCCGGAGATGAGTGTAATGTGGGGACCGGCAGAATCCCTTCTGGCAGCGGTAAACAAATCCGGAGAGGATCTGGACGCAGCAGCGGAAAAATATCAGGCAGAAGCAGAGACTGCGATCGCGGATATGCAGTAACAATAGAAAGCACTCATAGATGCAGAGGACATTACGGCTTGCATCTGGTACAGCATTGCATAATCAACGGTGAATACGGCGCCTGCTATTTTGCAATGCTGTACGAATACAGGCTGTACTGTTTTTTTACTCTATAGGGTGCGCCCAGCTAAGGGCTTGGAATTCGGTGGGTGAAAGTCCTACGGTGTAAGGTACAAGCTATACCGC
>QXWX01000086.1 GCA_009911175.1 Lachnospiraceae bacterium
AGGAAAACATATCGCCAAAGGCATAATATTTTCAAATTCTCCGAAAAAATTTCACCCAAATGGTTCACGGATTCAGGGTATACCCAAGGGTAACCCATTATGGCAATTCGGCCGTTTTAAAAGTATAAAAAAATCCTGATATAAATCTGTCGGTGACCGCATTCATGACTTATATCAGGATTTTTTTATTCATTTTTGATTTGCATCGATAAGCCGTCAGGCTTTTGAGGAATATTTTTGGTAATACTGCTGCGACATTTCTTCCGTCAGTCCAAACACTTTTTGAAGCTTTGCAAGGATACGGTCCATTGGAAGCTGGTCATCAATGTAATCCAGAAGAACTGAGCGTATTGCGTCATCTCTGGCCTCTTCTCGCCCTTCATTATAAATACATTCGCCTAGTCCATCCATGATATTTTCCTCCTTCCACAACTCTTCATTTTCAGAAAAATCAATATAATCAGATATTGTAGCCATGAAATCGCCCCTGTGGGGATACATAATTGCATTTAGAAAACGTAAGAGGTCGTACCCTTCGTCCTCCTTTTTTCCATTATACACCGTATTCCCCAATTTGATAACTACCAAAGTCATCAACTGAGATGACAGCCGCCGCGCAAGGTGATACAATCCCCGCTTTTCAATCGGATATCCGGGCTTATAGGTTTTCTGCGATTCGATATCCACGTGCAGGCTGATCTGCATTGATTCCGTAGAAAGCAGGGGATTCCTGGCACGGAACGCTAGGTCAAACAGGGATGTCTTCTCGTTGAGCTGAACAAATTCGGCATTGTCACTCCGTATCTGCGTATTCGTCCTGCCCTGCGATACTTCTTTTGTGTCTGTTATGGAATCCTTTTCAATAAAATCCATGACTTCCTTCCGGCTGTATCCTTTGTACTCCGTCACCGTTTCACGCAGAATGACTGCCAGCACTTCCGCACTGCGCAGGATCGTCTTACTCTGTGCGTCAAGCCCTTTCATATCAGCCGTAAGCTGCATGGAGCTGAGCGTACCCATAGTTCCTCTTAATTTGTCCATTCGGTGTCCTCCATTTTTTCGTCCATGGTAAAAATTCGTCAGGAAATAGCTTTTGAATTTGACCTGTGTAGATGTTGAACTATTGCATTTTCATAAGATGTTTTTTAGATGGGCTGAGAATTGCCGTTTATGTCGAGGATGCGATGATCCTAGATCTTATGATGATACAAAAATGGAGGCTTGTCAAGATGGAAATCAGATGAAAGATCTTAATATAAGTTATGAATTTGTCAAGGTGCTGCTATGCGTCTGGAGGGCAAACGTCTTATCCTTCCCCTTTGCTAATCGCCATATTGGTACACTCCATTGGTGATGCCGTCAGATTATATGTCATCATTCGATCCTTACTCACTCCTGACTCCCATAGCTGTTTTTGTATTTCATTTGAATGCCCCGCGTTGGTGATCAGATAAAATGCATCCGGAAAGCGCTTCAATGCATCCTCCGGTGAGAGAATCGTACTTCCCATATATGTGTTCCCCCACTTCCTATCATCATTATCACAAAATGACACTATATTCTGTATTCCATGATTCCGAATCAAGCAGTAGGCACACGCGCCGACATATCCGCTGCCAAAAAGAACAACCTGCTGCTTCTTTGCAATCTCATGCAAAAAATCCCGGATGGCCTGTGCCGCAACCTCTGCCTTTAAATGTACATAGTAATCATAAAAATCCGGATTTTCCACGAACATCCGGATTTCCATCCATGCCTCTCCAGCAACAGAAGCCCGATTCAAAAATCCATGCTCTATAAACTCTTTTAAAATGTTCCGAAATTCCTCCAGGGCTTCCTTCGTTTTTTCTGCCGGCTGCCCCCACATCAGCAATTCTATATAAGGAGCTAATGCAACCACTGCACACTCCTTTGCTAGAAACGTCATCTGTTCCTGGCTTTCTATACCTGTCTTTTTTGCAATTCGGAGCAGATTTTTACACTCTGCAAGATTAAACAATACACATTTGCTGTTATATGTAGAAGAATTTATATTATCTCTGCGGTAACGGTAAAAGGAATCTTCTAAAAAAAATCCCCTTTCCGCGTTTAACACAACCTGATATCGAAAACCACAGTCCTGAAATGCCGCCCCCGGTGTTTCCTGAAACCGAATCCCTTTTTCTAAAAGAAAATTTCTTTTATAGATCCCATTCCAGATAAAAATATCAATTGTCTGTTTTCTCATCAGAAAATCCTGTGGCGTATAGATGGTATCATATGTGATCTTACTATGCTTTTTTAAGGAATATTTCAAAAAAATCCTTTGTCCATCCTCCAACGTTGTAAAGATATTAAAATCTGATTTTACATAATCTGCGTTATTCTTTTTTGCAAACGCATAGAGCTTTTCATACATGTTCGGCAATATAAAATCATCCGTCTCTACAACCCCGATATATTCTCCAAGGGCCTCCTTTAATCCAAGGTTCATTTGGTAACCATAGCTTTTTTTATCAGCTTTTATCAGCCGGACCCGCCTGTCTTTTCTGACGTACTCCTCCAAAATCTCCAGTGTGCCGTCTGTGGACCCTGCGTCAATACACAGAACCTCCATTTCCTCCATTGTCTGGGAAATCACGCTCTCCATGCACTCCCGTATATACCGGACAACATTTAAGGAGGGCATAAGCACTGACACTTTTATCATAAATTTTCCTCTTTTCTGATTTGCCGGATTGTCTCAATAACGGAATCATGGTGAAGCTCCCTGAAAAAAGCATAGCTGTTTTCATAATTCCGAAAATAAATATAATCCTGCTCATTTGCAATCATATTTCCATATATGTCAATGTAAATTTCCGGCAGTATATTTTTTTCAATATCCTTTACATGGCGGCAAAAATGAATGATCTTGTCAAACTGATCTGAATGTATTTTCTCCTGCTCATCTACATCCGTACCGATTACAATCTCTATTTCCAAATCCATTTTCTGCAGTCTGCCGCACAGCCTTACCGCCTGTTCTTTCAACACATCCTGCTGCAGATACAGAAGTACATGCCTGCACCCTGAGAGTTCCTTTTCTACCAGATGATACCCGTCCTTCTGCAGTTCATTTATCCTGCGCCTTCCGGCCTTTCCGCGTTTATCGCGGATAAAATCCTCCAGGATATATTTCTCTGTATCAAATATATCCATGCGCCCCTTATAATAAGAACCGTACATATAAGAAAATGCGTGTGATAATATGTATTCCGTAAATCTTTCCATATCCTCTTCAGGCATATATTTCGCAAAAAAACGATACCGATTGCGGGTCAGGTAGTACCTTGCAAAGGTATTTGACGTTTTCCTTGTCATCCCGCTCTTATGCCATGCCTTTGCATTTCCAAGCGATACCACCTTATAACCGGACTGCTTGATCCGGTATCCCAGTTCTATATCATCATAATAGATAAAATGCGCCTCATCCATTCCGCCGCATTTTAACAGAACCTCCCGCCGTACCATCGCGGCCGTTGCAGCCGCAAAATCACATTCTCTCGGCTCCTGTGCCTCCTCACTGTCCAGTTTCCCGCACCACTTTGATCTGTCAATAAATATTTCAAAGTCGATCGTCTTTGCATAATCCATGATCCGCCCGGGGTCATCTGACATCATGATCTTCGCTCCGACAATCCCGACACCTGGATTTTCTTCAAGATATCTATGCAGCTTTTTTATGGTATCTCTATCCACATACGCATCATTGTCCAGCATCATGATATATGGGTAGCCTTTTTCTACAGCCAGCCGCAATCCTCTTCCAAAGCCGCCGGAGCCGCCTAGATTCTCTGCATTTTGCAGGATTGTCACATTTTTTCCAAACTGCCTGCCAATCCGGTCCGCCGATCCATCTGTGGAGGCGTTATCGACTACATAGATATCACACTTGATATCCTCCGAATGTATCACAGCCTCTATACATTTCACGGTATCTTCGCCGCCATTATAATTGCATATAATCACTGCTGTTTCGTTTTTATTCATCTCCTGATATCTCCTGTTGAATCTGGGAAAAATTATACGAAAGTTAACTTGCCCTTGAGGGACTTTTGAGTCATAACATATTACTATTTATTATATTTTATCTACAGAAATTACGGTGTGAAATCCCAATTCCTTCAGCTTCTTTAATACAGGAAATTGATTACATTTACTGATGGCTACTACAACTACAGATTCTGTATTATATTTTCGCAGATCAGCAATTTCATAAACCGGAATGCCTTCTATACTTTTCGGAGTACTTCTTGTTTTCAACGTTACGGCAAATCCAAACACTTCTTTAATAGAAACCAGAGACTTTAAGATCCGTTGTCCGTACATACCAGCTCCATATATAATAACTTTTTTTGCGCTTTTCAATATGTATTTTGCTCCAATAGCAGACAGATCGTTATTAATGATATACTCTTTATAAAGATGCCTGTTCAGATATTCAATATTATTTTGTTCAAAATAAGATTCTACATCCAATAGAATTTTTTGCATTAACGCCCAATTTTCATCTGTCCAGTACTCTTTTATCATAATGCCTGCCTGGTAATCCTGTTGCAATTCTTTTGACATTCTTTTCAAAAATTCATATTGATAGAGTGGATCAATTCGAAAATATGTCATCATATAATGCTTAAACTTCTGAGACGCAATTATCGGAAAAGCAAAATCCTTTTTTTCAGCAGTAATATACTTTTGGATCACCCGAAATTCATCCATAATACAGAATACTTTTTTCGGGGATTTTACAGAAGCATTTTCATTGTCACATCGATAGCATAAATAGGCATCCGGAATACAAATCATCCGTTTTGTTGACAAAAGTACCTTAAATACGAATGAAATATCTTGAAAGGAGGCACCAGGGGATGGATTAAATGTAATTTGATTTGCTTCCAAAAATTTTTTCTTGTAAAGACAGCTCCAAATACTGGGCTCCACTTTAAAAATTTCAATTTCTTTTAATGGAGAAAAAACTTTCCCGTATGGAATATTGACCAATGCTTCATTGTATTGTTTTTCCTTTTCGAAAATGCAGTAAAAATTAGATTTTACGACATCCGCATCTTTCTCATGGGCTGTTTGATATAGTTTTTCAAAATTTTGTCGTACTAAATCTCTTTTCTTTCATCTAATATATATTACTGCATCTTCTCTAGCGCTTCATTATAGCCTTATTATGCTCCATTCATATCCCCGGGATAATCCATATTAATATAAACCGGTGGGTTTCTTTTAAGAACCTGTCATAAATTCATTCTTATAATGTTTTCAGATTTAATGCCGCCCCTTAGTAATTGATTATATATGTCATCAGCATAATATTTATTGGCAATCACGAATACATCCTCTTTGTATTGCACTATACATTTATGTGGGGGTTCTAACAATACTCCCCCTACCCTAACTCCCCACATCACCTTATTATTGTCGCAGACAGCCAACACATCCACCTCATTTTTATCCAGCAGTTGGTAAAGCATAAAGCCATACGTCCCATATCCAAATATCACAACCCTTCTGCCAGCAATACAGTCCAACAGTTTGCGTTCTTTTGAGGCAGCCATTTTATTTTTTACATAGGAATAATCAAAATATCCTTCGAAAGAGTGGGTGAGCAGGTTCAGTTCGAACCAGTTCTGGCGTGAAAAATTGTATTCCTTTAAGATCCCTGCTTCTATCGCCGCATCGATTTTATTTTTGAGCCATATGTAATGCGTTTTCTCTATTTTTCCCCTATTCTGTAAACCGCCGTGTTTTACAAATTTGTCGGCCTCCCCCAAAAAGGAGTTGGCCATTCTACGATAAATGCCGTTCCAACAGTTCCCTGAGACATCGTCACCCAAAACCTGTTCATCCAACAGCCAGCGGAATTCCTGGTATACATATCTCAAGCAATCCATACAGTTGGAGGACGAACTTTCCCTGTCCAAGCAATAACGGTAGAAAGAGCGGTCTATGTAAACCGCCCTTTTTGCGTGGCATAGCACCTGTAGCTTGAACCCTATATCCTGGAATGATGCCCCTTTTGATTCGTGGAAGAGGATAAGATTCCTCTGCAGGAAATCTTTACTGTAGATCCCCTTCCAGATGGCAGAATCATTTGTGAACAGTTCCAAATGTTCCTCTGGTGTTACCACTGCCCCATACAGATCCTTTGCCGGAAATAATTTTATGGTTTTATATAACCGATTCCCATTACGAAGCGTAACATAGAAATCATAATCTGCCTTGACATAATCTGCATCGTTTTTCTTAGCCAAACCATACAGGCATTCATACATATCCTTTGCAACGAAGTCGTCGGTTTCTACAATCGCAATGTATTCCCCCCTTGCAACGCCAATCCCCATGTTTGTCTGCCTTCCATAGCTCTTTTCGCTGCTCTGCAAGACAGCAATCCTGCTATCACTGCAGGCGTACTCTTTTATTATTTCGAAAGTCCCATCATCTGAGCCTGCATCCACGCAGATAATTTCTATCTCTTCCATTGTCTGTGATAGAACACTCTCCAGACATTCCCTGATATAGCCTTTCACATTTAAGGAAGGCAGAATAACGGATACTTTAGGTCTCATACCATCCTCCCGCTGTAAGTTACATAATATTTGTAAAACCATATCCCTGCAACACGTCCTCTATTTCACCACGATACTTGTCTGATGGAATATAAACAAGTACCTCTTCCTTTTTCTCCAGGAAATCTGTGATTGGGGATATCCTGTTCCCAAATATGGCATAGGGGTTGCGCTTAACGTCCGTGACTGCAATTCCTGCCACAGGCACCTTGTATTCATCAAGGAGATATAGCAATCCCCTTGTGGCTGCACCTGCGCCATATATGACCAACTCCAAATGTCTTTCATTGGCCGCCTGGATGGCCTGATTAAGCCGCTCTATAGGGGGTTCAACCCCCAACCTCTCCATTGTGTGCTCCAAGACGGTATAAAGTCTGGCCGTCCTTTTTTGCAGCGCTCTCTTATTTTCTGCTTCAATGTCAGCAATGCCATTCAAAATCCTATAAAATTTTTCAGACGAATCTCCCCAACTTGGCCAATCCTTCGCCGTTTTCAAAGAGTTCTTTTTCAGTCGCGTCAAAAGTTCACCATTTCTCTTTAATGAATTGATATGCCGTATCACCATTTCCTCATCGCCAACATCAGCCACCAGCGCATTTTCTCCGTGCACAATATATTCTTCGCTTCCCGATATATTATAAGTGATGGCAGTGCCGCCGCAATGAAACATCTCAAGTGGAGGCCCAAACATCCCCTCCACCAAACTGAGTTTAACTAATACATCACAGGAGCGGTAAACTTTAGCCACTTCCCAAATGGGCAGTTTTGAAAAAACTTTATCCACCCCTTCACATGAATCAACATTGGTTGATGTTAGCAGCCAAATTTCATCAGCCTCAGATTTATAGCATATTTCAATGGTCTTTAACACATTTTTTATGCTATTGTTGATTGGGCCTTCAACCAAAACCCTTAACTTTCCGGCTTTCCTATCTGCATAACTTTCTCCATTTTCACAAAACAGTTCTTTATCTATCCCATTGAGAACCAGCTCTGCACTATGGGAATGTTCTTGCTTCAGGTACTTTTGAATCCATGTCGCCTCCGTCAAATATGTAAACGGCATATCATAAGTCAAATCCGCCAAAACAGCTATCCCCCATTTAGGGTCATGGTAAAAGCGGGACTCAATTGACTGGACAAAGTAGACATACTTTCTTGCTTCAATCATGAAAACATCATATACCGTCGCCCATCCCGTAGCAATCACAATGTCAAACACTTCGCCTTGGCATTCCTCCAAAGTCATATAGCGAAACCTATCTGTCCCTTTATGCCATTCGGCCCTCTTATGGGACAACTTTATCCTGCTGGCTATCGTTACGCTGTTTCCCTTCTCCAATGCATATAAAGCATGTTCAAATACAACGTTTACACCGCCACAAATTGTTATATCGTGTAAGAGAAAAGCCCATTTCTCCATATCTTAATCCCTTCTTTCGGCCATAATTCTGGTTACAGTTTTACAGCCTTTTACTTAATCTACATCCCATTTGTAAATTACATTTTTCCATTCACATAGTGTATCCTTTACCATCCTGCTGTTCTCTTTTCCCAGACCAACAATTACAGCACCTGCAGATTTATGCATTATATCCCGGTTTCTGTAGATTGGATAGCCGCATAGTGTTTTCTCTCTTATTTCCTGATCATCTGAAACAATGAATCCCTTTAACTTAGGGTGATGCTCATATGAAAAAAAGGTCATATATATGCCTTTTCCCTCAACACCCGCTCCATATATGTAAATTGTCGAATTATCACGAATAAACTGTTTGATATCCTTTTTTTTCTTCTTTCGTAAAGGCAGAAAGCCTTCTACCGATATCTCCCCACGTACATGGGCTTTCACTTTTTCTAATGCTATTGGAAGTTTATAGATTTGCTTCACTGACTGCAGCAATACCCTGATGTCATATTTGTAATTATCCAATGCATAATTCAGTGTATCTAACGCTTTTGCTTCCATAAAATATTGCTGTGAAAATATCTTTTTCTTAATAACAGGAAGCGCATCCGCAGCTAAACTTCCATACGGATTGGTGTAGTTATCGCATGAAATGTTTTTTACAAATGCATCTGGCACATATCCCGCATCCACAAGACATTCGTAAAGGCCGTTTTCAAAAGAAGCGCAAACTCCAAAATAATCTTGCGAATCTTCTTGAATATGCTCAAAGAAATATCTGAAAAAAGCCTCTCCACGTAAGATTCTTTGCCTAAAGACGAGAAAAAAAGATTGTATATGCGCCATCAGATCCGCCACAAAGCTGGAAATCCCCCAAAAATCTGCGGTACTCTCTGACATGGTCTCAAAAATATTTGACAGGGGGATCAAAGGTCCAAAAAAACTGCTGTTACACAGAACCAATTCCTTGCTCTCTTTAATGATGCTGGCATATTTTTTATCAAAAAGCACCCGTCTATATGCACCGGCATCAAAGCCACTGTTATCGCGAATCAATATGTCATCGGCAATGTCCGACAGTAAGGCCTTATTTTCTATCTGTCCATTTACAGCCACAATCAATAGGTCAATATTTTTTTTCAATTCGTTTAGCAAATAAAAGACATCCGGACTAATCTGCCCTTTGCTGTCATAAAAACAAAATATAGCTACTCTGTCATACCCCATCTATCATTCTCCATTTATACGCTAAATCAAATAAGTAATTGATATTGCATATCTTTTCTCTTTCTACGCCGTTCTCTATCAATGCAGCTTTCATTTCACCATAATATCTTTCACTTGAAATAACGATGCGGTCAAATGCAAAAAAATGAATCCAATCCGGTGAAATTACTAATCGTTTATTGAACATCTGGAACTTTCTATTTATATCACTATCAATATATGCTCTTATATTGACACAGTTTTCCGGCAATCCATTGAACAAATTTTGGGCAGTTTCTCCGGTTCCATAAACCAATATTGTAGGAATCAATTTATTATCTTGAACGTCCCTTTCCAAAATATATGATTTGACAGCCATCATCTGCCCTATGCAATTAATATTGTGGAAAACGTCCACTTTCGCTAGTTGTGTATATTTCATCTGCAAAGAATTTGATTGGCAAAAAGATAAATCAAGAGGTTCTTTTATCCATTCAATATTTTCAACATCATCTAAGCCATATCCATTCGCAATCTTATAAAGATCGTGACCTTCTTCTATTTCTGTAAGCTGTTTGTTAATGTGTATCCCTTCTTCATTTCCGCGATTAGTCCATGCTATGAACTTGATCTTATTGCCATATAATCTTGACAGAAATTGTTCCTTGCTGGTTACTGGGTAATGTGCCATTTTCAGTTGTTCTATATGTTCTACCCTTATATCATCTCCAGAAACCTTATGATGTCCTGTCCCTAAAATGACATTGTTATCCAAAATCATCTTCGCCGGAATCATCACTTTTCGTATATTGTTCCCTTTAAAGTTTGACTTAAGGTTTACCAGACGCCTAGGAATGAAAGGCTCATTGATATCATCATCCTTACTCATTGCATAATTTTTCCAACATACCTCATAGATCCGATCCATTGGAAGTCTTTCCATAATCACTCTGGGATTCTCTCTTCCCGCTAAGAACTCATCTACATCTAGTGGAATGAACAAATCAGCATTTTCTTCCCTTGCTATTTTTTTCATATATTTATTATCCAGGAATCTCTGCTCAAATGATATAACAGGCTCCACTATGAGTTCTAAATGATAGCCCTCAGAAATCAAATTCCTTATAATTTTCAACGTATTATCAGTACAACAGGTACTGACAAAAATCATTTTGTCAATGAAATGACTATTATATCTGATAAAAGATTCGATGATTTCACTTTCATTTCCCAGCATAGTCACTGATACTATCTTCATCTATATTCTCCTCCCTGACTTCATGAGCGAAGTTATTTAGACAAACTATTTACTGGCGCGGATAACACCTTTGACAAATTTGGGCAATTGTATTTGCTTCAAATTAATATATGAGAGAAATACCATGTAACCATCAGTTGTACTAATATTATAGCCATAGCCTCTCATCATATTTGCTATGTCATCAAAGTCTCTTTCCCTATGATAACTACATACATATGCCTTTAAATGCTGGCTGTGTAATGTTTTTTCTCCGCCGGCTAATGCGCTTACTTCCGCTCCCTCTATGTCCATTTTTATGGAAGTAAACTCTTCATCCTTTGCCAATTCATCAATAGTAATACATCCTTCATTACAATTATTTGTTAAGTATTTTGGGATTATATGAACCTTATCTTTATAAGGCTCAAAAGTGTATGTCAACGCCTCTATCCATGCCCCGTCTGCTTCTACTAAATATATACTTTTAACTTTATCTACAACTTCCAAAGAAAAATTTCCTTCGGCTGCACCTGCATCTAGGATAACCTCCCCTTCCTTGACCGAAAATGTATCATCTTGATATCTATGGGGTGATGATGTATCCTGCTCCATTAGAATTTGTCGATAATATTTTATTACCCCCGTCCTTGTGAATTTTCTGGGGAAATACATTCTTTTCCCAAAATGCAGAACGTAAAACATGCCAATTTTTTCATCTCGGTAAACATCTATCTCCAAACCTATGTATTTGTCCACAAAATCGTCATTAAACGCACCTAGTGGATGGGTACATATATATTGAATCTGCTTTTTTAATTCCTCTGTTTTGAACTCTTCATGTTGATAAAAAGTCAACATGGCATTTCTTTGCATAAACATATAATTATCAATTTGCCCTGGGCTGATATGATATTTATTTAAAATTTCTTTATATAATTCTCTCCACGCTCCTACTGCAATTATTATTTTACTATACGTACCTTTACGTATAATATCCGGATCCTGTACTTCAAAACCATTCCATTTTTTTCCCCATTTATTTTTATCACTGTCAACTACGGCGCTCACCTTATCTACACATTTTTTTTCTAACAAGAATTCATATAATTCCTGCCCAACTAGTCCAGTCCCCCAAATTATCCACCTTTCCTGCATAATGCCTCCTCATTTATTCACCACAGAAATAATACTTTATCTTCGGGATTTAAACTATGTTTAACACTTTCTGTATTTTGAATATTCATTGCTATAACTATTGCGACTCCACTTGGAATAGAATTATAGAATTTGATTGGAAATCCATACAAATTTTTATTTGCATTTTTTTGGCCTTCTGAGATTATAAATCCTTTAAATGTATTAATATATTTGTGATATACATACCAAATATCTCTCGCAATAATTCCGGTACCATATATATATATATCCGGATTATTTTGTAAAAATATTTTTATATCATTTTCTGTAATTTTTGCAATCGGATGTCTTTTTTTTATTCTCTCCCAACCATAATATGTATCATTTCTAATATTATCGTAATGTATTTCAACACCATATTGACGTTTTGCATATGTACAAATATGCTTAACATCATATTGAGTTTGAGCAGCTAGATACTGTAAGATAAAATTCTGTTGTTTTTGATTATAATAATTAGGACTATACACTTTTTTCTTTAATATTGGTAGTCCGTATGTCTCAATACAAATATCAGAACTATCATATACACTATAATTTTCTGTATTTGAGAACACATCGAATTTATATCCATTACTAACCATGTATTCAAATATTCCAATTTCAAACATGGCATACACATCCTCAATATTGGTCATTTCCGGACTTATCCTTGTTTGAAAATATTCAAATAGTCTTCCGCTCTGAACTATTCGCTTTCTAAAAACCAAAAAATATGATTGTATATGATCTAAAATATTATTTTTTACATAGTTTAATCCCCAGAAATCACTATTACTATAACTCATTCTGCAAAAAATGTTTTTAAAAGGTAAAAAAGGACCAAAAAAAGTGTCATTGCATAATACAACTTCATCCCACTTTTCTAATTCTAACTTTCTTAAATAATTTATAACTATATCTGAATATGCCCCAGCATCAAACCCTTTATTTTTTCTTTTAATAACATGTTGTGTAAATTTTTTTAATTTTGCCTCACCGGCAATATTTAATTTCCCATTAACAACAATAATTAACCCACTTATTACTTCAAGTAAACTATCCAAAAGATATTCAATATATGAATCAACAATTCCATTTTTATCGTAAAAGCTAAAAATCGCTAAGCGCTTCATAAAAATTCACCACTTTGTTATTTTTCTTTTTTGGTATAATATTATATTCTAATGGAAAATCCCAAGCTCTTACCATCTCTTACAAACATTTGAACCGTCTCCAAAGAAAACAAATTCAAATCCTTTCCTAAATTTTCCAGCTTTAAAAGCAAATCATTTGTTACTGTGACAATATCTGCTCCGCATCGGTCTGCCTGAATGATGTTAAAAACCTCACGGCAACTTGCCCACAGGCTTTTAACGCCTTTTTTCCGTCTACACATTTCTACAACCTGTCCCATAATTACTTCCGGATCTACACCTGTATCTGCGATTCGTCCAGCGAAAACAGATATAATATTTTTACTTCCTTCTTTTAGAACTGCTAATACAGACTCTGCTTGTTTCGGTGTAAAAAGAGCGGTTATATTTAGATTAACCCCTTTCTGGGATAGCTCAGAGATTAATGGCACGCTGCTTTCTCCTCTGGAATTTGTAATCGGTATCTTGACAAAGACATTTTCTCCATACTGGGAAAGTATAAGAGCTTCCTTTTTCATTGTCTCAAAATCATCCGCGAAAACTTCAAAAGAAATAGGCATGTCTGGTATTGCTCCTACTGTCTCTTTCGCGAATTGTGTATAACTTTTGACGCCAGCCTTTTTCATTAAAGTTGGATTTGTCGTAAAGCCTTTTATAAAGCCTTTTTTATACATTTCAATCATCCCATCGATATCTGCACCGTCTGCATAGATTGCAATATTTAAATCGGTTATTTTCATGGTCATGCCTCTCCTTTTCAGAAATTATTCTGGTATGAAACAATTATAAATTACTGAATAATTGCATTTACCAATAAATGCCAGATAATTCCCTGCCAGCCTTCCGCATGTGGCGTGATTCTTTCGTCTGATATTACAGGAACCAATACACATGCATCTGACACTTCTCTAGAGTATCCGCCATTCCTTGAAACAATAGATAATATCTTGGCGCCGCATTCTTTGGCTAATCGAAGTGCATTTACAATATTTAAAGAAGCTTTATCGCTTCCACCGCCAACAGAAAAGACCATTACAACATCCAGATGGGATAATTTTGAAGTCATTAACCATTCCGTAAAGGTGGTATCCCATCCTTCATCATTCGTCCGTGCACTCAATTCAGCTACATTATCTGTTGGTGCATATGTTTCAATTCCTCCAATTTTTCGGAAATCATTGACTGCATGGGACGCATTTGCAGCACTTCCGCCAACTCCCAGAATAAAAAGTCTGCCGCCCTGATCTTTTAGATTTTTCAATATCCCTATACTTTTATTGATTTCCTCAACAGACATTTCATTTAAAATTTTTCTTGTTTCTTCCAAATAATTTTCAATATACGCCTTATACATATCTCGCTTGTCCCCCCATTATACTTTCTAACTCATTGATATTTCTAATAATACTGTTTGGATGATGCTCCTGGAGTCTTTGGCATACATCACACTTCATTTCTCCAATCAAAATGGTTTTCAAGCCTGCCGTGCTTCCTGCTATAATGTCTGTATAGGAATCCCCCACCATGTAGGAATTTTCTCTATCAATATGATATATCTTCAGCAGATCCATAATCAGTCCTGCTTCAGGCTTACGGCATTTACATTTTCTTATCAAAAATCGTGCCTTTGTTTTCTGACTACCTGTAGGGTGGTGGGGACATATATTTACGGATTCCACAAAAATCCCTTTGGATTTTAAATCCTGAACCATCCAAGTATTTAAATCATATAGGCTGCTAAGTGTAACTTTCCCTTTCGCTGCGGCGGGTTGGTTTGTTACAATAAATATAAGATAGTCCATTTTTTGTATAGACAACAGTGTTCTTATTACATCCGGATTATATATAAAATCCTTTTTAGAAAAAGGCGAATCAATTTGTTCAATGTCGTCGTTATAAACAAGTTCATTTATTACCCCATCCCGGTCGAAAAAGACAGCCTTTCTTTTATTTGTAAACCTTTTTTCTGCATATTCACAGAACTCTTGCATAGAGGCCGGACTCCCAATTTCATAAAATCTTTTCGTGACTACTTGTCCAGATATCTTTCCAATTTTCGAAAGGGAAGTCATTATTTCTGCCAAATCAAAACTTTCTCTTTCATTATTTAAGATGTCTTTTGACAACATGGAAATACCGTAATCAATATACCTCATCTCATTGCTGAAGTTTATCTTGTCATACAATTTGATTTTCCCATTCTGATAGATTACGTTGCTTTTGTCGTAGAGGTTCTCATTTTCCAATATGGTCATTAGGGCCAAATTCCCTTCTGATTTTTCCAGATAATATCGATATACAACCTCTTGATAATCCACATCCATAAAAGAATCGCCATAGATCAGCAGAAAATCTTCTTCTAATTTATCGGCAGCATTCCGGAGAGCACCTCCAGTGCCTAATTGCTTTTTTCCATCGTAAGAATATTGGATATTAACCTGCCATTTTGAACCATCTTCATAATAGTTTTCAATATATTCCGCCTGGTAGCCGACAAGAAATAAAAATTTGTGAAACCTCCACCGTTTCAGCAGTTTTAATTGATAGTCGAAAAAAGGATATCCATTAATATCTGCCATTGCTTTTGGAATATCTTTCAACCCTAAACGGGTACCAAGTCCTCCCATCAATACGACCACCTGTGTATCTGCCACAATATCCCTGTTTATATCATCTGTGATATTCATTGTTATAACAATTTTGCCCCTTCTTTTTCAAATCGAAACCGGATTTCTTCCAGTCCCAGACGATTCATTGCCGATCTCAATTTCACTTTGTTCTCAGCATAAAACATAAGAAATCCTCCGCCGCCTGCGCCAATCAGCTTACCGCCAAGCGCTCCGTTTTGTAACGCATATTCATACCATTCGTCAATTTTCGAATTGCTCATTCCTCCAGACCTTTTCTTCTTATATTCCCAATGAATATTCATGATGTCTGCAAACCGGCTTAAATCACCTTTTTCCAAAGCATTTTTGCTGTCTAGGCCTAATTGTTTGACAAAGTCCAGATTTTTTAACATATCCCCGTCATTCTTTTTGCTCTTTTCATCCTGTTCGCTCAAAATATTTCCAGCTGAATGGGAATAGCCGGTAAAAAAGAGGATCAGGTTGTCTTCCAGATTATATAATGTTTCCTGAGATAGATTCAGGGGTTCTATTTGAACAAAACCATCCTTTTGGATGTTCATGCAGATAATACCGCCATAGGAGGAAACATACTGATCCTGTTTTCCAATCGGCTCTCTAAGTCTGTCGATCTCAATCCCACATGCTTCTTCTGCAAGATTCCTCGTACTGATAATATCCCCTTTATATCCGTGTAGTGCACGCAGCAATGCAGTCGTAAACGTACTGGAAGAGCCCAGGCCGGTTCCGGCGGGGATATCTGCCATTGAGCATATTTCTAGTGGCGTTTGAAGCAAACCTGTCAGCTGCAATGCTTCACGCACAATTGGATGCTGTAATTCTAAAGCATCTTTTACACACTCTAATTTAGAATACTTAACCAAAAATGATTGGTTAAAAGTCTGATTTAATAATATGTACACATATTTATCTATAGTAGCAGAAATAAGAAAACCTTCCCTTTTTTTGTAATAAGAAGCTAAATCTGTACCACCACCGCCAAGGGTAATGCGTAATGGACTTCTTGCAATAATCATACATATATTCCTTTCTTGACGAAAGCTATACTTAAAGTATCACCTATCGGCACGAAAGCGATATTATTTTTTTTCGCAAATTCATTTATAGCTTTTCGTGCCCCATCATACGAAAAAGAAAAATAATCATGAACAAATATATAACCATTTTCTATCATCCGAGGCCAAAAATATTCCAGCCCGGCAAGAATTGGCTTGTACAAATCAACATCTATGTTTACAAACGCATATTGTTCATTTTCAAGTCCTGCTGCCGTATCTGGAAAATATCCTTTTCGGATAATACAATTCTCACGGTGTGTCATTTTATTTAGCACATATTCAACAGATGTATTTGACAGCTTACCTACCGCGTTCTTTAATAACCCATGTTCTTTTTCATAATTTAAATCTATTTCTGGAAAACCTTCAAAAGTATCAAATAAGTAAAATTTTCTGTCTGGAAATGTTGCATTGATTACTTTGGCAAAATCCCCACGGTAAACACCTAATTCTGCAACGGCCCCCCTATTAACACCTTTTTCATTAAATATAGCTGAAATTTGCTCAAGACATGATTTTCGCGCTCTAGAAGGCAAATCTATATATTGGCAAATAATTTTTTCTTCAGCTATTCCATTATCAATTAGCCAAGCTTTTGCTTCCTCATATCCAGTTAGCTGCCCTAAAATCACTACATCAGGTGAATTATTTAGTATTTCTTCTCTTGCTTTAATATCTAGAAAATCCGCCTTTTGCCCAATTCTATTTGGATTTTCATCTACAAAATATAAAACATTATATTTTCCTTTTATTAAAGAATATACGTTTTTTCCAGTACCAGTGGAGCCATAAATAACTGCTGTCTTCATCCCTTATCCTTTCAGCTGCCTTCATACATTGATTTTATAGACTTTTCAATTGCTTCTTGTGTAGTGTATTGGTTGTTCCAGCCTAAATTACGTATCTTCTGTGAATTCAACCGTACTATTGGCACGTCACCCTTCCATCCCCGATCGCCGCCTGTATAAAAGTATTCCACATTCTGCAGCCCCATGATTTTGACCGCGGTATCTGCGATTTCTGTGACTGTAATATGGTCTAAGGTTGCCACATTATAATAGTTGTATCCATATAATGCTTTTTTCTCTACGGTTCTTAGTGCATTTACAATATCATCAATATAGATATAAGATTTACTTTGCTTTCCATTGCCCAATATTTTTAGTTGCTTTGGATTTTCAGACAATCTATTCAAAAAATCATATCCCACACCATGTGTCTGATTTGGCCCTACTACATTTGCAAACCGAAATGCCCCTGCATTCATATCAAACATCTTACAATAAGAGCAAATCAAAGCTTCACAGGCCAGCTTACTTGCACCATAAGTAGACGAAGGAAGCATAGGTGAAAAATCTTCATCTGTCACCGTTGCCCCTACATCACCGTAAACTCCGCTACCAGACGCATAGATTAGATTTTTTACATTATTTTTACGCATTGCTTCCAGAACATTGTTAATCAGATAGGTGCCTTCCCAAAAGTCAATGTCAGGCTGTGAAATTGACTTCGAGATATCCGGATTTGATGCAAGGCTATATACAATGTCAATACCTTTCAATGCCTGTGTAAGAGAAACTAGGTCTTTTATATCTTTCTTAATAATATGCAGATTTTTTTTATCTAATATTTCCTGTAAATGCTCTTCCTTACCGGAAGAGAGATTATCATATACATATATTTGGGCATTCGGTTCTTCTATAAACAATTTTTTAGTAACATGGCTGCCTATAAAACCCGCTCCGCCGATTATCATATATTTCATTAAAATATTCTCCCTTTATTAATCACAGCTTTATAATTTTATTTTTTTTGCAATTTCAATATTTTCCCACTCATTCAAATGCCATGGAAAGCATCCAAATTCGTAATTAGAATCTGTATAATAGTATTTATCATCTGAGCATACTTCTATAATTTGAATATTGGGAAATTTATCTTCAATAAATCGATAATATTTTTTTAAAACTCTATTTATTTTTTTTATTTTAATCAAATTATTAAAATAATATTTTTTTTCACCATCTCCATATTGCTCCATCAAGAAATTTTTTATCATAATTATGTTTTGCGGTTCCATGTATGTAAGCAGCTTCTTTATAAAAAGATCGCAGCTATTTTCCCATAGTTTTTGACATTCTAGGCTATCTCTTTTTATTACTCTAGCACACTTAGAGAAATCAGCTTCTGCTTCTTCAAATGCGTCACTTTTGGTAAAAAACATACCACCCAATTCTAATATATCATGTCTTTCCTCTATTAGATCAAAAAAGAAATATTTAGATTTTTGCTTTTCTATCAGTTCAAAAAAATCTCCCTGATATTCTCTTCTTAACATAAATTCACGATATCTATTTTTGTGATGTATTTTATATTTTTTTGCCTTTCTTGATATTATACTTATAATACTAGTAAAATTAATTCGGCAATATGGATCCTCAAGAATTGGTAATTTATTTACGATCCGGCATAAATTAAATCCTCCCATAATAATTTCATTACAAACATTTGAACTGTCAAAATATGAACTATATATATCCAAATATATTTGCTTCATTTCCATATATTCTTTATAATTCAAAACACTTATACAAGGACTACAATATCGAGAAATCCATCTCAGAATATATTTATCTAAACATGTTTTGTGTATATCAAAATAGCATCGTTTTATACATTCTTCTAATAAATATATCATTGCCTTTGCAATTTCAGAGGATGTTATTGCTGTGGCATAAGAATAATCTCGATTCGTTGTACTATATTTCTGATATACATATAAATCTTCTGAGACATTTACAGTCTTTTTTGAAGCAAATAAGAGGATAGGATATGTAGAAAAATCTTCAGCAGCTGCAAATGGCTGTAAAATAGTATTTTTCTGCCATAATTCTTTTTTGGTCATGATTTTCCACATAGTAACACTTCCCAACAAAAGCTTTTGAGAAATGTCGAATTCCTTTTTTAGAATTTCAGTGCATGGAATATATTCTTTACTATTACCTAACATCCTTATTTTAGAATAATCGCATTCTACCATATCGGCATTACTAGTTACTATTTTGTTATACATTTTTTCAACATAAGTTGCTTTAATCACATCATCTGAATCAATAAAAACAATATAGTCCCCTTTAGCTTCTTGAATTCCTTGGTTGCGTGCAGGCCCTAAACCGCACTGCTTTTCATCTATCATCCTTATTCTTTTGTCCTTAAAACACCATTCCTGACATTTAAGTGTTGAGGAATCCGATGATCGTCCAACTATTAATAATATTTCGATATCTGAAAATGTCTGATTCACAATAGATTTCATACAGGCATCTATATAATTTTCAACATTATACACAGGAACGATAACACTGACTGCACATTCTCCCATATTAAAAAAATCTCCTCTCCAAGTGAGTTCTGATTCTAATAATCAAGTCATGATTTATATTAATTTACTACTTATATATTAGATCACAAAAGATTTTTATATAATTCGTTCTCAAAAATTTTAATTTTGGAAACGGGATGTGCTTTCCGCTTTTTTACTGGAGGTAGTTTCATATAGTCTCCAAACTTAAAATTTAGATAACTATCATAATCCTTAATTCCAAGAAAGTTATTTCCCTCAAACTCTATTTCTATACTATTTTCGTACCAATTTCTATAATATCCGTATTCGTTATTAGGCGTTGGAAACATCAATATACGAACCATTAGAGTTTTTTTACGGTTAGCATTAAAAATCATAGAATGATAATAATGAAAGACATATTTTTCTGGAATATGATCTATTAATTTATAAGCTTGCCGCTTCCACCAATTTTTCTCTGCAAGTTTTCCTACTTTCGCCCAAAGAATTTTCCGAACACAAAAAGTCTCAAAGTTCTTTATACTTCTTAATAAATAATTATCTGGTACACCATCTAGAGGAAAAATATCAATAAATATCCCCTGCATATAAGGCATGTGCTCTTGATATTCACGTAAAAATAATGTGTTTTTCCGTCGGAGTTTACCATATCCCCAACGATATCCTTTCGTATTTCTGTGGTCTTGAAAAATAAACCTCGATTTATCAAGTACTGTTTTGCATGCTTCACGAAATTTTTCATATTCCGGACGAAGTAACGCTACATCCGCATCATCATCCCACGGAATATATCCGCCATGCCGAATCGCTCCAAGCAAAGTTCCCGCAATAATATTATATCGAATATTGCATTTTTTGCATATTCGATCAACCTCAATAAGCATTTCTAATTGTATCATTTGAAGTTGGCGAAGCATCTTTTCATCTAATTGCACCATAATTTTTATCCCTAAATTATAAATAATTTTCCGGTTCATTTAAAAATACATCTGTAACCCCTTGTTGTTCTAATGCTCCCAAATCCAGCTTATTTCCCGTTGGTTTTTCTGGATATAAATGTCCGGTCAGCCATGTCCGTACGGAATATCCTTCCAGTTTTTCTTTTGGGAGATCTAGTCCCCGCCAGAATGGATGAAGTGCTTCTGCACCGCAACCACCTTTTAACTTGTACAGGCAGTCCGATACTTTCGTATCCAAAACTCCTGTCTCCGCGTCCGGATCAAGGCTCTTTATTCGCTCAAGTGAAAAAGCATAAAATGAGGAATAAATAATATAATCCTGTAGATCGTAACGATGGGCAAGATTTATCACCTTTTGTTCCATTCCTTCATATGAAAAAATGCTGTTTTTTAATTCTATATTCAGTCTTAGCCCTCTTTTCAAATAATCCCGAAGCAGATCAAATACTTCCTCTAATAAGGGGATTATCTGATATGCCCCGTTTCCGGTATCAATCCGTAGTTTTTTTAACTCAGTTAATGAATATTGTCTTAATTCACCGATTCCATCGGTTGTCCGATCGACCCTTTCATCATGGCATACCACCAGATATCCATCTTTTGTAAGCTGAATATCCAGTTCAATTCCGGCAAGTCCAGATATTCCAGCCGCTTTCTCAAAGGCCAGCAAAGTATTTTCTGGATACCTTTGGCTACAGCCCCTATGAGCCCATATTTTCATAGTTCCGATTCTCCTTTAGAAATTTTTCCATGATTCCAGCAATGACAGTGGATTCTCCGCGTGTAAGTTTGAAATCATTTTTACTGCTTCCATTGATCATAGAAAGGAAATCACTGATTTCATATCTCAGGCCTTCGCCAAGGAAGCGGTCTGAAAATTTTTCTATTTTTCCAGCATCCTCATAATGAACTTCAAAGTACGTTGTTTTCCACCAAGGCGCTTCTGCCACAATATACCCTTTTGTTCCTGAGATTAAAATCCGGCCCTCCGACTTTACACCAAGGCCGCAGGTCGCTGTGGCAATACTATTCGGATATTCGAAAGACACTTTTGTAAACAAGTCAAGCCCATTTGAACCCTTGATACTATGGAACAGAACTTGTCCATACTCTTTTCCAAACAGCTTAATAATGGGCAGTAGAACATAACTGCCAAGCTCTGTAAAACTTCCGCCATATTTTAAATTCGTGAGTTCTCTGGACTCTGGATTTTCCAGCTTGGTAAAGCAGGCTTCTACATTCCGTATATTTCCAATGATTCCACTGCAGGCGATTCCCAGCAGGTTTGCAAACCCGGGGCAGTACGCTGTTTTTATCGCCTCAAGTAAGACTAGCTTTTTCCTTTTGGCATAGGAAAAAGCTTCCTCTGCCTGTGACTTTTCCAACACCATGGGCTTTTCACATAACACATGTTTCCCATGCTCCAGTGCGGATTTTATATATCCATAATGTGTCTCATGAGGAGACGCTATGTAGACTGCATCTATGGCCGCAAAAAATTCTTCCGGATCCTGGTAAGCGTTAATCTCCCATTTTTCAGCAAAACGAAATGCGCTTTCAGCGTGAGGATTATATACACCCTGTGTACTGACACCGCTCACCAGCTTAGCCTCCGGAATAAAACGCTCCGCAATCCTGCCGGTTCCGATGACCCCGATCCTCTGGATTCGTTTATTCTGGGTCCGCAGCATGGTGCTGGAAATATTTTTTGTCCGTTCCAGATATATAACTTGACAATAGTCCTTCAGGTAATCGAACTGTCCGGTCCAGTCAGAACCGACCGTAAAAATGTCGATTTTGTATTTCTGGATGTCACGGAACTTCTGCCCGGCAGCTTCCTCAATGATGATCTCATCAGCAAATCCGGTTTTCTTTACATTTTCAATTCTTGTCATTAAGGAATCAATGACGTTTAATTTTCCCCGTGTACGGTCGTATTCTTCTGTAGTGATACCGACTATAAGGTAATCACCAAGCTGCTTTGCCCTTTGCAGAAGCCGGTAATGACCTTCGTGGAATAAATCATAGGTTCCATATGTAATAACCTTAGTCATACCGTCATCCTCCCTGACCTTTTTACGATATAGGCAGCAAAAGAATCCTCCGTATCAGGTACTTTCTGCCGTTATACAGGCAACACTATATGCGTGCAGCGCCTAAAACAGGAAGCCGTGCTTCACATATGCCTGCATACATATTGATGTGTTTTCTCTCCGCATGTCCCATCGTTGTTTGCCGCAACTTTGCCAAATGCCTGAATCTGTTCTGCTTTATCAAATGCATTGCCTGTTATATTTCCGTCAAGAAAATCATGCAGTGTATTAAACACATTTTCCTCACAGGCATATTGAAGCCATTCGGAGTTTTCTTTGAAGCCGGGTTCATGTTCTTCCAGTTCTTGGATATCGAACTCAACGGGTATTTCTTTGTATTCTTCTGTCTCCATATTAATAAGGAAGAGTTTCCTGTCAAAAACGGAGAACAGAAGATACTCATTTTCACCATAATTCCCAGATGGACGGAAAAAATAAGCCTTTGCCCAGGAAGGGTAGTAGCCGTTTTTCTTCTCCTCCGGAACTTCAAAAGGCGGCTTCCACTCGGTCATTTCCCCTGTCACTTTATTCAGGCGGATAAACATATTCGCCCACTGAGGCGGGAAGTAAACATAATCTCCGCAAAATGCAGGGACACTGAATGGAATTTCCATGCATTCATAACCGTGTACAATGTGAGCACACGCCAACTGATCCGGATAATCGGAATATTCACGAATTTCGCCGCTGCCGGGATTCCACCTCGTAATCACATTGCCATGATATGGAAGCAACCACAGATCAGTACCGTCCGGTATGATTCCCATGCAGCCGCAGGAATGACCTGCGCCTGCTCTTATGAGCTGTTCTTCCCCGGTTTCCGCATGGATGAGCCAAAACTGATCATCCACAGGAGAGGCCAGATACAGGCAACCCTCGTAAAGCCAGGAACCGCCGATTTTCTTTTCTCCATTTACCATCTGTACAAATATATCCAGATGCTGAGCAAAGTAACGGGTCTCGTCTGTCTCCGTGTCATACCTCACAACTGCCGGATAATTATTGGGAATGAGGAACAGGTATTTCCCATAACCAAATGCTCCGGTAAATGCCCCGGCCTGTTCGATACACTGCTCTAGTATAATTCGTTTCTTGATTTTTCCATCGCTGACTACAACAATGTCACGTGCATTTGCAGGGCAGACATAGTGTTTTTCTCCAATTGTGATCACCTGCGAATAATAATTCCCGTACGCATAATCGGACAGATCACAGAAATAGTGGTATTTGTAAACACCGGCGGGAGAGTAGTAGAGCTTGTTTCCCTGAGCGATCATCCAGTCGTTATCCCCGGTGATGCTGAATCCTGGAATTGCCTTTCCCCTCCAGTCATTCTCCTCAGGAATTGTATTGATATTATTATCCAGGATAAACAACGGCTTTCCGGCAATTCCGAAGAGGGAAGTGACCGAGGTAGCCGCATCTCCGAGGTAGGCGTCACAAAGTGCGATTGTATTTGTAATATCTGGCGTCTCATCGTAAATGCCCAGATTATATTTCATAAAATAATTCTTCAGCAGGTCATATGCCGGCCTAAATTCCATGCGCATGGAATCCAGTGAGGACTCGAAAAGTGGATGCGGCCGCCACAGTAGACAAGCATCTTTTCTGTCACGGAAGCAGGAGAAGACATATTCCATCTTTTTCAAAAAACTTTTTGTGTCTCCCAGCATCCCATTTAAGCTTGTATTGAAGAAATATACTTTCTTTCCTTCCAGCTTTTCCTTCCACTCTTCCGGCGGCTCCGGCGGATTGCTGCAGATCCGGATGATCCGGTCGAACTTCGGAGAACCGAGGGGAAGAAGCTTTTCCTTCGGCAGCGCCGGATCAAAAAACTTTCGGTATTTTTCGGACTGTATCACAATATAGTCTGCTGGATAATAGGCAGAGCAGGAAGCCTGCGCCTCACTCATTCCGCCCGAAGTTGAGTAATAAGGAATATATACCAGCCTCTCCGTCCGCTTTTTCAGTTCATAGGAGTAAAATCTCGGGTCAACACTGGTGACATAATTATACTGATCATAGGGATTATGGATATAAACAATATCCGGCCAGCGCTTTTGGATGTCATAGTTTTCATAATGGGTGATCGGTACGTAGTCCGGCAGTTCATCGCCTTCATAGTGGTATTGGCTGAATGTGCCGTCCGGGTTGCGGTCGTAGTAGGGGATGGGGACTACGTAGGTATCGCAGTTCTTATCCGCATCCGCTGCCATCCAGACACTTTCCAGAGAATCCCACATGGCTGCTTTATATGGAAGAAACACGATTTCCGGTCGGTCGGGAATCTGGTCTCCAACCAGGCTTCTGACCTGTTTTACCTGGCCGATAAGATCGTGCAGGATTTCTCGGCGCTTTTCCGGATTTTTCAGCGCAAGGGTCATCTGATATAAGCTTTCGCAGTATTCTTCCAGCTTAAGTACACTTTCCGTTCCTTCGCCGTACAGCATTTCCAATTCACTGCCGACAGCGATTGCCGTTTCCTGGCAGTCGGACAGGAGCTGCTGGATTCCATCTTCATTTATACGTTTTGCAGTCAGGCTGATCTTCAATGTTCTGTTTGCCTTATCAAGCAGATTGATCATTGTGAGGGCCTGTCTCCTGAATGAACGGCTCATATCATTGACCTCCTTCAATCCGAATTTACTGTTATTCACGCTGGGCAGTACCAGGCCTGATATACAGGACACACGATTCTCTGTACCAAAGGTGTATTCAACTGCCTGGTGAAAATAGTGCATATCTGCGGAAGCTGCTGCCCCTGTGAAAGCTTAACCAGGAAGCTGTTGCAGAACATGCTGCCGCATCCGCAGCAATTCCAGATCCTCCGGAAGGAGAGGGGAGAGCTGCAGGATCACAGGCAGCGCTTCCACGTATTGCCCGTTTGCAATCATTGATTCCAAGGCTTCCTTCATCTGCTGTGCAAGCATCTGAAATTCTGCTCCTGTATTTTGTACCGGAGTGTTGGCCTTCACCGTCATCTGCCGGATTACTTCCCGGATCACGCTGGTCATCGAAGGGTAAAACCGGAGGGCAGTCCTGAATGAACGTACGGCTTCCGGAAATTCCGCATGATCCATCTGCTCCAGCCCTTCCCATACAAAAAGCGCAAAACGGCAGTCTTTGGGAAGCAGGATGCGTTTTTCGTTGCTGAACATTTCATCATGATATTGAATCTGGTAAAAACGCAGAACATATCCGCAATATTCTTTCAAGCGGCTGATCAAGGCACTCCCTACAAGAAATCCCTGGATAAGCTCTTTTTCATATAGCAGCTTTTTCAACCAGAGACCGTATGCCGGGGCATCCTGGGCCAGTTTTTCCGCCGCCGCTTTCAATTTTTGCAGGCCATCCGGCTTGACCAGATTCTGCGGCACATCCTCTATGGCTTCCGGCTGTTCTGTTTCATCTGTCAGAAGCTTCCGAGTATGTTCTGCCTGGGACTCCGACGGTTCTGTTTCATCCGTTGAAACCAGGCCTTCCAGTTTTTCTGCACATTGCTTCCATGCGTCCAGATCCATTGTGCTGACAATCTCAGCCAGATCTACCTGGAGCAGGACGGCTTCTTTTACAGCCTGCTGTTTCAGATAACTGGATTCTGTTTTTTTCACACATTGTGCAAATAATTTCCGGCGTTCTTCATTTTCCAGATTGCTGCCCTCACGGACTGCAATCTGTAGCTGTTTATAAGGCGAACATTCTGGAATATGTTCCATGAGTCGGCTAAAAAGTTCGGCATAGGAGTCCCTCCAATTATCAAAGACGGGATAGTAGCGCTGCATCCAGGTTTCCTCCTCCCAAGGGAGCAGTTCCAGGAAACGTACTGCCTGCGCCATATTGCCCAGCGTTAATGCAGATTCCGTGCAGTTGATCCGAATTTGATACAGCTTAGACGGAAGTTTGATGGATTCCTCTGTCAGATCGGCATAGGTTTGCTGTCTCCAGAGCTCTGGATGACTTTCCATAAAAGCAAATGTATCTTCAAATTCCTCACCATAACGCACAGTCTCTTTGTGAGCCCCGCGGCGAGTATAGATTGCAAGGAGTGTCTCATAAATATTTAACCGGACAAGTTCCCAAGGTTTTTCTTGTTTGAGAATATGGAGTGCTTCTTCTTCTGCTTTCTCGTATTCCTTTTTTACGCACAGGATATAGAGCAGGTTCGCCTGCAGCCATCCACGATAATACTGATCCTCAAAGCCTTTACAAAGTTTGCGTCCCTTCCTACAGTATTCTTCTGCTTTTTCGTAGTTTTTAACAATGATGTATTCCTGTGTAATCTGAATATAATTTTTCACATAGTAAGGGCATTCCTCAATATTTTGAAGTAAGAGTGGAATATTTCGGAGCGGTTTTACCGGTTTTCTATCTCCGGCATCGTTGATATAGCCGTAATGGTTTACGTAGGTATTAAAATATTTACTCGGCGTCACAAACGGGGTAATTTCCTCATGAACCACATTCTGGAATGCCGTCCCCGGCATAATACGTGCCATACGGAATGCGTGGTAATTTGTATACTGGATCCCGTCCCATTGGACGTAATTTTTCTGTACATAAAAAGCAGAACCGTAGCTCCGATATTCACCAGACAAAAAGAAATCCCTGATTTCAGTCACATCTTCAAACCATTCATCATCATCTATGTACATGAACCACTCCCCCCTAGCAGCCCAAAGGCCCACATTTCGGGCAGCGGAAAAATTATCACACCATGTGAAGGGAATGATCTTGTCGGTATAACGGCCGGCTATTTCTTTCACCTTTTCATCTGTACCGGTAAATACTATAATCAATTCACTGGGAACCTGCATCAGCAGGGGGCGCAGTGAATCCAGGCATCTCTCCAGAGATGCCGCCCGGTCCGACGCGAGCAGTGAAATACTGAGCTGTATATTCATTGGGCCTTGCCTCCTTATCCATATGCCGGGATACCAGTAGTAAAACAGCAGAATCTACAGAAGGAACGGTCATTTCTCAAAGCAGATAGATATGTTTTGAGTTGACAGGCGTTTTCTTTCATATACGGCTTCATATATAAAAATACCGTATGCAAAAGAAAGCGCCCATCCAATGGACCGGCGCTCTCTGAAATTGTACCTGTAGTGATTACTGTAACAACTGAAGAACTCCCTGCGGTACCTGATTTGCCTGCGCAAGCATTGCCTGGGAAGCCTGAACCAGGATGTTGTTCTTCGTGTAAGCCATCATTTCCTTCGCCATATCTACGTCGCGGATACGGGATTCAGCTGCGGTCAGGTTCTCGCTCTGAACACCCAGGTTGTTGATCGTATGCTCCAGACGATTCTGCAATGCACCGAATGTAGAACGCATAGAAGAAATCTGGTCAATCGCAGCATTGATCGCACTGATCGCCGCCTTTGCTTTTGCAGATGTCGTAATACTCATTGCTACACTGCCTGTCTTTGTACCTGCGGTGGAAGCAATACCAAGCGCCGAAACACTTAATGCGCTGAAAGAAACCTTCAACTGGTTATAGCTTGCTCCTGACTCACCAACATGAAGTGTAATAGATTTTCCAGCAGAGAACAGCGAGATGCCATTAAACTTGGTCGCCTTTCCGATTCTGTCAATCTCAGAACGCAGCTGGTTAATCTCTTTCTGCATCTCAGAACGGTTTGTGGAAGAATAAGTTCCGTTCGCTGACTGTGTAGCCAACTCAACCATACGGTTCAGCATGGAGTGAACTTCTGTCAGAGCACCTTCTGCTGTCTGTACAAGAGATACACCGTCTTCTGCGTTCTTCTTTGCCATATCAAGACCTGTGATCTGAGCACGCATCTTCTCAGAAATAGCCAATCCAGCAGCGTCATCGCCTGCGCGGTTGATTCTGTAACCAGATGACAGCTTTTCCAGGTTCTTGCCTACGGAAGAGTTGTTGTTATATAAATTTCTGTGTGCGTTTAATGCTGTGATATTATGTTGGATTCTCATGGTTATTCCTCCTTGAATATTTTTGCATGGAAATTCCTTTTTCCTGCATAATTATACATTTTTGGTTTTTGAACAGAAGTGATCGGGAGTGAAACAAGCGTTCGATTCGGACGTGCCGGCGAACTGTCCAGAAAAGTACAC
>QXWX01000087.1 GCA_009911175.1 Lachnospiraceae bacterium
GGCGATTTGATATCTTCCATAAGAAACCTCCTTATATGACGATTCAATTATATCATTTATAAGGAGATTTGTAAACACATTTACCAACTATTTTTATCTGCACCCTTAGCGGTTGTCCAATTAGTTTTCCTTTTTCTTTTCCCTTGATTTGTAGACATTAAACTGGTTCTTGCATTTCTGGCTGCAAAATTCTTTCCCCTTCCGGCTTGCGATAAAGGCTTTTTTACAGTGCTTGCACATACGCATATCACTGTCCTTATCCGTGAGCATGAAAGAAAAGCACATCTGCACCATGACGAGCAGGGAGTGGAAATCCCATACGATGACGGGAGAATCCTTTTTAAGAGCTATCCGATAAGTCGGCGCTATGGCGCCGAAAGCGGAAACGCCCTGACGGTACAGGTTACGGGTATCTTCGTCAATTGAATCGTAATCGAGGTAATAAAGGAAACTTGTCATAAAGGTAAATGCAAGGTCAGCAAACTCTTTTACAATCCAGTCATACCTTTCCGCATATTCCTTCTGAAATCCCATCGTCACAGCCTGCGGTGCATTCCCCATCGCCATCGTGATCGCAATGCCCTCACGGTCAGCCACAGACCAGCCCGATTCTACACCGCTTTTTCTGAAATCCAGTCTGTCAAAAGGGTAGAAATAAGAAAGATAGTCCTCTGTAGACAATGTTTCTGCTTTTATAAAGTGGTTTTTAGGCAGATACACGGATTCATAGATTATAAAATCCGCATCCGTGACAAGTTCGCGCAGCGTTTCCGGGCGGTCAAATACAAAATCAAGGAAATCGCCCGCAAGCATGAGCTTTCTTAAAACCATATCATAGGAAGGCTTGCCGGATAGATACGTTTCATCTGCTCTCCATTCAAGGGGGATAACGGAACGACCTTTTTCATGATCCCTTTCCTTCCGTTCCCTGTTAGCATCCAGTTTATTCCACCATTTAATGATTTGCCAGACTTTTGGCTGATATGACAGAAGGGACTTATTTGAAATCAAAAAAAGCGAAATTGAATGAAGTATATCTGCATGAAAAAAATAAGTATTGCTGTAGAACAGGCAATCAGCAGAATAATATCTCCGTCATTTCTTGATAAAATGACGGAGATATTCACAGAGAGAAAAGCACGGCATATATATACAGCAGCCGTATACAGCCATATATCAGGCCCCGAAGTCAATCTCCGTATGATGCGCGGCAATCTCCTTGATAAAGTCGGCCGGTTCTCCCACAGTCAGTTTCTCCTGGACCTCCATCCAGTCCTCCTCCGAGGCAACAGGAACGTAATATACATGGATCTTCGATACATTAAAATCCCCGATCGGCAGCATTCCGGCTTTATCCAGCATGTATTTTCCATCAGCATCCAGCACGATACTCTGGATAGATTCGTAATCATACGTTGTTGCCTTGCTTTCATCATAGCCATAATTCAGCAAGATCTCATATTCCCGTTTCTCTGCCGTAGTGATCCCCATGCCGTTAGGACCATAGTCATTGACCTCTTTGACAATCTTCTCCGTCTGTTTTGCGGCTACATCCGCTTCAAACGACCAGGGGCCGTCCAGAGTACAGGTCTCCCAGGAATCGGACGCAGAGCTTCTATACCATGTGTAAATTTTTTTTATATCCATATTCCAATGGAAGGATTCCGGAATGACATCAGGAAATAAAAAATTGGTCTCATTGCCGTTTTCATCTATACTGCCATGGCCAAGGGTAAAATCAACCCGGGCACTTCCGACAAAGGTATGCTCGTCAATATATTGACCATTCGCCTGCAGAGGAGTTCTCAGCGGCTGGTCTGTAAAGCCAAAGGTTTCGTCCGTGTCTAATATGAAAAGATCCGGAATCTGCGAGGTCTGCGCCAGTGTATTATTCAAAAGATAATCAGGAAATGCCTCCTCCGATTCAATCACAACAGTCATGTACAGCGCTTCCGTATTGCAGTAGATTTCAGACAGGGAAATCTTGATGCCGTCAACCACATTTTCGGCCTCCTCAGCTTCCGGCATCTTCTGCACCTTCGTCTCATCTATATCCCTGTAATAGGACTGCTGATCCTCCACCTGCCTAAACAGATGCCCGATCAGCGGAAGCTGCGCCGCAAGTACCGGATTGGAAACAGAGAATACGATCAAACCGGCCATGCAGGCTGCCGCCGCAGTGAAGCCGCACAGAATTTTCGCGCGTTTCTTTTTCCGGGAATCCTTCCGGACCATATCCAGCTTTTCATTTACGATATTTTCCAGTTCCGTTTGCGGAACTTTGATCTCTTCAAACAGATTCTGCATACATGTAATCCTCCTTCAGATATTTTTTCAATTCCTCACGTGCCCGGCTTAAGTAGGCTTTGACACTTCCTGCCGGGATTTCCAGGACATAGGCGATCTCCTGGACCGACATCCCGCTGAAATATTTCAGAATGATGACGTTCCGATATTTTTCGGGAAGAAGCTCGATGGCGTTTCTAAGATCCCAGGTTTCCTCCAGGGAGATTCCCTCATACCGTTCGGGAATCTCCACCTCGTCAATGCTGTTGAAATAGACGATTTTTTTGTTGGCGTCCTGTGCGCAACGGATCAGGATGCGTGTGATCCAGGTCCGGAACCACTGAGGATTCTTTAGCGACCGGATATGCTGGTAGCCTTTCAGGATGGCCGTGCCGACCACATCCAGGGCATCCTGCTGGTTTTCCGTATAGATATATGCCATTTTGTAGAGATATTCCTGATTTCTGCGGATCAGTTCTCCGTAGGCATCGGCATTTCCGTGGATCGCCTTTTTCGCGAGCTTTCCTTCAAGCTCTGTTTCCAGATCCTTTTTATCATTGTTTTTATTTCTGTGCACGTAAAACCACCTTCCTTTTTTCGAAATGTGCTTGGATGATAACCGGTTATACCTGTTAGACATCTATTACGGCTGATTGGTTACAATTATTTCAGATTTTTTATAAAAGTGCAAGGCTCGTTGTTTGTTAAAAAAACGTTACATGTCACACTTTGACCAGGCGTGACATGTAATAAAAAAACACCCCAGATTATTCTGAGGCGCCAGTATTCTTGAGACGCTACACGGCTAGACCACCCAGTCAAAATCCGCATGGTTCGCGGAAGGCTGATGATCGGGGTGTCATTGCTCGTATGGCTCATCTCGCTTTTGCTGCGGAATGTATTCGGCCAGCTGTCACGGGGGTGACAGCTGGCCGGCGCAATACGAACGGCAGATTTCCCGCAAAAACTACTTCTGCGTCGATTGCCTCAGCTCCGTTAGCTATTTCCTGCTCTACATATCCGGATTGAAGCCCATTCTCATCCATGAGTTTGCACAGGCAGCTCACCAGGAACGGATATCCAAATATCCAACTCTGCCCCTTGAAGTAAAAAGCCCTTTCCTGTATAATTTAGGAAAACCATACAGCATCGGTTCACTACCATTACAGGAAGGAGCGCGCGCTATGGGAACATTTTTGAACAGCACGGTTCCGTTCAACGCATATCAGGCAACAGCATCCGGAACCTATTTTGTCGATAAAACCTCTTTGCTCAATGAGCTTCTGCCTGCAATCGGAACGGAAGAACGCTTTTTCTGTATTACCAGGCCCAGGCGTTTTGGCAAAAGCGTTATGACAAATATGATTGCCGCATTTTTGGGAAAAGCTGCTGACGCAGAAAATATATTCAAAAATCTGAAGATATCCTCCTCAGAATTTTACACAGAGCATTTGAACCGGCATAATGTGATCTACATTGACTTTAGTGAAATGCCGAGAGACTGTGCAAATTATCAGCAATATATTGACCGCGTCCAAAATGGGATTAATTTAGATCTGGCAGAAGGCTACCCGGATATTCCGATCGATCCGGATCAAGCGGTCTGGGATATCCTTACAGATATTTTCCAGAAAACAGGACACAGATTTATTTTTGTTATGGATGAATGGGATGCCGTATTTCACATGTCTTTTATCACAGAAAAAGAGCGGATGGATTATCTGCTTTTCCTGAAATCCTTACTGAAAGGAAAAGTGTATGCGGAACTGGTATATATGACGGGGATCCTGCCGATTGCGAAATACTCCGATGGCTCGGAACTGAATATGTTTCAGGAATATAACATGGCAACCAGAGCTCGTTTCAGCAAATATTTTGGATTTATGGACATAGAAGTTGATGAACTGTATCGTATTTATATGAGAATTACGGATAATCCGTGGATCACGCGCGAAGATCTGCGGATATGGTATGATGGATATCACACAAAGGGCGGCGTCAAGCTTTATAATCCGCGCTCCATTGTTTGTGCTTTAACTGATAATGAACTGGCAAATTACTGGACCAGCTCCGGCACTTATGATTCTATTTTCGGATATATTAAGGACAATATCGCAGATGTACAGGAGGATCTGGCCCTGATGTTTGCGGGTGAGGCAATTCCTGCGGATATTCAGGAATATGCGGCAACCTCCCTGCTGCTGGAAACAAAAGACGAAATATATTCCGCAATGGTCATATATGGCCTTCTTACTTTTGAAGACGGCTGCGTATCCATTCCCAATAAGGAGCTGATGGACAGCTATGCTTCCATGATGAGGAGAGAAAAGTCACTGGGATATATTTATAATCTTGCAAATATATCCAGAAAAATGCTTACGGCAACGTTGGATTCAGATACGGAAACTATGGAGGAAATTCTTGAATACGCGCACAATACAGAATCCCCCATATTTTCTTACAACAGCGAAATTGAATTATCTGCGGTAGTAAATCTGGTCTACCTGTCCGCACGTGATAAATATCGTGTCGAACGCGAAGATAAAGCCGGGAAAGGGTATGTTGATTTTATCTTTTATCCGGAGCGAAAGAATGCAGATGCGATCATCCTTGAATTAAAGGTGGATGATACGCCGGAAGCTGCTATCCAGCAGATAAAAGATAAGGATTATGCTCTGCGATTGAAAGGAAAATTGGGCGAAAAGCCGAAGTATACCGGGCGGATACTTGCCGTAGGGATCAGCTATGATAAAGAAACGAAAGTACATTCCTGTAAAATAGAAATTTTGTAATGCTGCGCCGGATCAATGCAATGTAAAGAAATCGGAGGCGAACCATGCTGGAAGTATCGGATATTAAAAAGAGCTATAGAAGAAAAAACGTACTGGAGCATATCAGCTTTTGCGCGGACTGCGGAGAGTGCGTGGCGATCGTCGGCAGGAACGGCTGCGGCAAGACGACCCTGATGCAGATTCTCTCAGGCGTCATCCGGCCGGATGAGGGCGGACTGCGCTATTTCGGGAAGGATCCTTTGAGCAAAATGAAATATTTTCAGAAGTTCTGCGGCTATGTCCCCCAGGAGCTTCCGCTGATGGAGGAATTATCTGTGAAGGATAATCTGAGACTGTGGGGCGTGCGGGGAAGGAAAGAGGACCAGGAACTGATCCGCGAGTTTCAATTGGAGGAATTGATGTATACTACCGTCTCGAAATTGTCAGGCGGCATGAAGCGCAGGCTCAGTATCGCGTGTGCGCTGGCCGATTGGCCGCCCATTTTGCTATTGGACGAGCCGAGTACGGCATTGGATTTATACTCCAAAGAAAATATCAGAGGCTTGATCAAAAAGTATTGTGAAATGGACGGCATCGTGGTGATGACAACACACGATGAGAAGGAAATCCTGTCCAGCGACCGATGCCTGCTGATGAACGAAGGGGGGCTTCGTGAGCTGACAAAGGAAGAGATGGATATAGACTATATAAAGGGAATGCTGGCATAAAAAGGAATAATAAGGAAGAAAATAGTAGGGAGGAGAAAGAAAATGAGTATGAGATTTGACCCGGTAACAGGAGAAAAGATTCAACAGGACAGCGAGCCGCGGCAGAATCAGGCCGCGGCTTCCGGAGCAGCGCGGGGAGGAGCGGCTTCAGATACGGCTCCGGGCGGGAGCGCTCAGGGCCCGACGCGGGATGGCATTTATCAGGACACGATGCCTGGAGGCGCAGCTCAGGAGACAGACGGTTCTGGGCAGCCGTATTTTTATCAGCCGCCTGCGCCTGAACAGGCGCCGAAAAAGAAGAAAGCAGGCCCGATACTTGCCGTCATAGCCGTTCTGCTCGTGCTGGCGGCAGGCGCGGTGGTCTGGGCCGTGAAAAGCGGCCTCTTTTCCAGCAATTCCGCAAAGGTTCTGGCGGCCATTACCAATACGGTTCGGGACACAGGCGATCTGACGGGAGCCTTTCGGTTTGGAGATATCCTGCTGTCGGATGAGTCAACGCTGACGGTCAGCACGGAGTCCCCGGACTTTGGCATGGAGCTGCGGTTCCTGCACGGAAACCCCAGGAAGCAGATGCTTGGCAGTATGGATATTTCCGGTTTTATGGATGTGGATTTTCAGGCGGAGCTGACAGAGGAAGAGCTGATGGTTCGGGTTCCTTCCGTGGCGGATTATATTTTCACTTACAATTATCAGGAGCCGAAAAGCGGCTACCTGAACGACTACTACGGGGACAGCCTGGACGATATCGACGAGCTGCTGGAGGCTATTTATACCCCCGAGGAGCAGGCGGAGCTGGACACGGATCTGGCAAAGACGATTGCCGAGGAGTGCGGCAAGCTGGAATTTGAGAAGGCTTCTTCAGAAGAATTTGAGGTGGATCGGGAAAAGCGGAAATGTACAGGAATCTCGACCACGGTACCCCGTGAAAGCCTGGAAACGATATATGATGAATTTGAGGACGCTGTCCGGGACAGCATGGAGAGTGCCTATAGGTATGGCGTTTACGGGTATGACATGTATACGGAATACTATTTTGACGAGATCGAAGAGAGTATTTCGGAAATGGAAGATGTAGATCTGACATTTTTTATCTACGAAAAGAAGCTTGCATGTGTCCGCATTGAGATTGAGGACGAAGAAGCAGAGCTGCGGTTTCTCGGCGGAGATACCCGGATGCAGAATATGCAGTTCCTGATCGATGGGGAGGAAATGCTGAGGATCGAGGGCGAAAAGGAAGACTCCACGGAAGTAAAAACGGTATTCATGGAGGGAGAAGAGGCGGTCAGCCTGGAATATAACCGGAAGACCGGAGCGCTGGATATCAGCGCCGATGCCGGCAGGACGGCCATATCGGGAAATGTATTTCTGGACAAGGACAGCTTCAAGGCCTCCATGGACCGCGTCATGACGGAAGGGCAGCCTGTGGATCTGACCTTCGGCATGACCATTGAAAAAGGCGCTTCCTTCCAGGAATTTGACGGAGAAGAGTTTGATATCGGTCAGGCGTCAGTGGAAGATATTCAGGCGCTGCTCCTGGAAATGAATTTGCTATGAGAACATTTTTCATCTACTTATTTCTTGAATATAAAAAGAGCGCGAAGGTTTTGCTCAAATCCACGGTCAGCCTGCTTTTGGCGGCGGTGCTGCTGTTGGGCGCCGCCGCTGTGTTAAGCCATGTGTTTTTCGGTTCCCGGATGTTTCAGGCGATTGATGTGGGAGTGGCCGTGCCGGAGGGAGAAAAGGAGACAAAGGCGGTGCTGCGTTTCCTCTCTGCTATGGAAAGCGCGGAATCCGTCTGTAATTTCCGGTATTTCCCGGAGAATGAGGCAAAGGAAAAGCTATATGAAGGAGAGGTTCAGGCAGTCATTGTACTGCCTGAAAGCCTTTATGAGGATATGTATTCCGGAGAGAAGGGAAGAATTGCCGTATATCTGCCGGAGGATCCGCCCTTTCGTGTGCAGGTGTTCCGGGAGCTGCTGGCAGACGGGGTGTCATTGCTTACAACGGCAGAGGCGGGGGTGCTTGCGGCCAGCGATCTGGCGGGAACTGACGCGATTGCGTATGGTGAGCGGGATGAGACCGGATTTCCCAAAATGAAGCCCTACGAGGCGGCGAACTTTATTTCCTACGAGTATATTAAGTGCGCGCTGGGCAGGGATAACATGTTTGACGAATATGTGTATTCTCCTTTGGGGCAAATGGATCTGTATCAGTATTATTTTGCCGCGGCGGTCTCGGTCCTTCTGCTGATGAGCGGGCTGAACTACAGCTTTTTATATCAGGGGAACAGCCGGGCAGTGGAGCAGAAGCTGCGCGTCATGGGGCTGGGGACTGTGAAGGCTTCGTTCATCAAAATCCTGGTCATGGCGAATGCCTCATGGCTTCTGGCAGTGGCTTCGTATCTGGCAGGATGCCTGTTTTCCAGATGGGGAAAATTTGACTTTATCTGGTTCCACGGGTCGGCGCTGCTTCTGCTTATCCCGGTCAGCATCGGCGCGGCGTTTTATTTCCACGCGGTCTATTCCGTATTTGGAAAAGGGATGCAGGGGGCGGTGTTTCTGCTTTCGGTCAATGCAGTGATGGTTTTGTGCTCCGGTGTGGTCATTCCCTTGGCGTATCTGCCGGAAGCGGTTAGGAGAGTGGGACAATATCTGCCGCTGAATTTTCTGCGTCAATACTGTGCGGAAGTGTTTTTCTAAGGAGGCGGTCTTTTCATGGCACAATATAAAATATGGTATGCGCTGCAGCTTAAGGCATGGCTCAAACGGAAAACCTCGTGGCTGCAGGTTCTGGGCATGATCCTGCTGGTGCTTCTGACCGCCCATATACATTTGCCTGACGCGGACAATACAAGAGTTGGTGTCTGCGGCGCGGAGGATGAATATGCGGACAGTGTCTTGGAAAGCCTGCGGTCAGGTGACAGCATATTCGAGTTTGTAGAATACCCGGAGGAAGAGGATATGCGCCGGGACATGGTATCGGGCAGGATCGAATGCGGATTTCTTTTTCCTGAGGATTTTCAGGAACGGATTTGGGAGGATCGGTTAAAGAACTCCGTAACCTATATCTGCACGCCCTTTTCCGCAAAAGGACTGGTAGCTCAGGAGACATTTTATGCGGCATTTTTTGAAGGCTACAGTAAAAAAATACTGATCGGCAGTGAGGAAGAAATGTACGGAAGAAGCAGCGAAAAACTGACGGAGGCGCTTCTGGAAAAAAGAGATGATTACCTGTATGACCGTGAGATGTTCTGCATGGATATCATAGAAACCGCGCAGCCGCGGGGGGAAGCAGGCGCATCCGGAGAAGTACGGCCGGTACAGGGAATGACAGGGCTGTTTCTTTTTGCGATCCTGTGGATGGCCCAGGGAAGGAAGTTCGACGGGAACGGAAACGGCGCGCTGTCTGCCCTGGATTGGAGACGGCGGCGGAGGTTCCGGTATCTGGGATGCCTGGCGGAGGCGACTGTCCCGGCTGCGGCGGGAATACTCCTTATCTTGTCAGCGCCGGGACACCGGGGGATCGGGGCAGAGATCAGCAGCATGGTTTTGTTCGTCCTGGTGTGCAGTTTCTGGGTGCCGACTGTGGGCAGTCTGTTTCATAACAGTACGTCCTTTGCCGGATGGACTTTGACGATCCTGCTGGTTCAGATGGCAGTCTGCCCGGCATTCGTGGATCTGGCGGAGTATGTGCCGGCGCTGAAGGTGATCCGGTGGGGCTTTCCGCTGGGATGGCTGGGGTGATCATGGCGATGAAAGCTGCCATTTAAAACGCTTCATAGGAGGCGCGTTTTAAGGGGGCGCTGACGGAGCAGAGAAAAATATATGAGAAGCATTCCTGCTTATATGACCATGATGATCTGACCATATGATTCGTGCGGCTGCACAGGGAAATCCGCATACAGAATATTTACACCGGGAACGGCAGTGCCTGCTATGACCTGAAATGGACAAAACGTTGCAGCATATGCGTTATATACTATAATCACTTGATTGTCAATATTTTTCAACGCATTATGTAACCTTTTTGCTTTTTGAGGTGTATTATTAGTGAAGGGCCTTTTCATACCACGTATGCGGGAAAGCCGGTCGGCGGCAGGCTTTCCGCGTCAACATCAGGGGAGTACTCATGAAACCATCAGTAAAAGAGCTGTTTGAACAATACCGGAACAATCTTTACGCAGCAGCCTTTAATGTCTGCGGGAACGCGGAAGACGCGGAGGACGTTGTTCAGGATACATTCATTCAGTATTATTTATTAAAGAAAGAATTTGATAATGAGCAGCACATCCGGGCATGGCTGATCCGTGTGGCGATCAATAAAGCGAAAAATACGAACCGGACATTTTGGAGAAGAAATAAGGTGCCGTTGGAGGACTATATGGAGACGCTGACCTTTGAGACACTGGAATCCGGGGAATTGTTCGAAACGGTAATGAAGCTTCCGCGGAAATACCGGATCGTGATCCATTTGTTTTACTATGAGGATTACACCGTACATGAGATTGCGGATATTCTGAGAATCACAGAAAGCAACGTCAAGGTGAGGCTGTCGCGCGGTCGTGTGATGCTCAAAGAAAAATTGCGGGAGGAATGGGAAGATGACGAATAGAGAAAAATATAAGCAGGCATTTTCGGTATTGCAGTCCTCCGACAAGATATCTCAGGAGATAGAAAGGATGGCTATTATGAATAAAAAAGCAAAAATGAGAACGGCGGCGGCAGCGGCAGCGGTCTGCGCGGTATTGGCAGGCGGCAGCGGCATTGCATATGCGGGAGACATCGGAGGGATTCAGAGGACGGTTCAGCTTTGGGTTCATGGAGACCAGACAACGGCAACGTTTGAATATGACGGAGAGGGGACATATCATATCTCATATCCGCTGGAAAACGGCGAAGTGGGAGAGCGGGAAGGGGGCGGAATCGCATACGAATCGGATGGAACGGAACGTCCGTTGACAGAGGAGGAAATTCTGGAGCAATTGAATGAGTCCTTGAATGCTCCCGAGGTAGAATATAAGGATGACGGTACGGTCTGGGTATATTATTATGATCAGAAAATGGAGATTACGGACCTGTTTGAGGACGGCGTGTGCTATGTTAAGCTTACGTGCGGAGAGGAAACGCAGTATATGACGATCAATTATCAGAAAGGTTATGGTATGAGTCCGCATAAATATCCGGCTCCGGATTCCTTTGATTGAACTTGCGAGACGGACAAAAAGCGGCAGGGGGCTGTCGGGTAATGACATCTTTTAGACCTGTTTCCTAAAAAGATAACTCCTGCGGTAAAGCCAATTCATAGTTACGATTCACAGTCATTTCACTCACATGCGCAAAAACAGTCGGCAAAGCCGTCTGCCGATGCTTCGCATCTTGATTTTTTGCTTATGTGGGTGAAGTGACTGATTCCCGTCCCATGCGCTGATATGTTACAGTTCACGGCCTGTTATCTAACCAGCCGCAAACTGTAACGCATCCAGCCCATTGAAAAGTCGCCTGACGGCGAGGGACTGGATGTACGCCCCATCACTGTATTGGCCGGATGCCGTGCAGCAAGTGCGCGGCACCGCATGAACAGTAAATTTCGGATAGTTCACACATTAACCGGGTGCCCTGTCTTTTACAATACTTTATATTTACTCTTTGAAACAGAATCAGGGATTCTCGCACCCAAGATCCACGCACCACCGTTTCCGGTGAAAATGTTCCCCCTCGTGCTTCCGGAACGCAATGCTGAACTTCATGCTTTCCGTCCGTTTCAATACCTTGATAACAACCTCATTTACACCTTTTTTTAAATGCACGGTCTGATAATTATTATAAGGCGTCCACAGCCGGATCTCATCCTGCTCCAGACACAGCTCCCCGTTTACCCAGAGTTTGAAGCCGTCGTTATTTCCAATCACAGCCCAGACGTCCTGCTCTGTATCCGAGACCAGCTTCTGCCTGAGATAAATGCACCCTTGTCCCTGGAAAGGAAACGCTTCATCCAGCGGCAGCAAGTCCTCATACCCATGTACCCGGCAGGTTTCTTCCACAGAAAATGCCTGAGCAAAATTCTGCTCATCCATGTATTCTTTTTCCAGATATACTGCATTGTTGACCATACATTCCAGTGTGGGGAGGATACAGCCCTCTCCGTGGGCGCTGGGGATTCCCGGCGGATCGTCTTTTTCCAGATTTTCAAAATAAGGCCCCGCCGCTGTCCATTCTGACGATCCGGCGATTCCAAAGCAGCGGCGAAATTCCTGCAGATCATCCCCGGCAACGGCTTTCAGGAGGTTTTTGCTATACAGTATTTTTACGTCGTCTGTTGTCTCAATCAAAACCTCCGCTGTTTTTTCCTGCCCCGGTTCCAAAACCAGGGTCTGGTGCTCCGGAACCGCGCGCCACCCCAGAGGCAGCCCGGCAATTCGGATGTTCCATTCTTTTTCAATCGGGAAATGATTTTTCAGGCGGATGCCGATGCCGCAATGGTCGTTGAAACCGATTGCCGGACGGTTCATATATAGTATATCTACAGCCAATGTCGCTTCAGTATTTACGCTTGAGCCAAATCCGTTCTCGGCGGCTGAAATGTTTTCGTCCGCTGGCGTCTGCTCTGATGTGCGGTTTTGCAGAGCCGTCATCTGTCTCAATGCGCAGCTTTCGTCCTCCGATTTCCAATCTGATGTGCGGTTTTGCAGAGCCAGCTTCCGCCCCAATGCGCAGGTTTCCTCCGTTAGCTTCCGTATAGAGTTATCCGTCCGTTCCAGATCAATCCCGATCACAAACCGGTCATTTACAAGCGCTTTCAGATCTTCCGGAATTTTTTCGGCCCCATGCAGGATTCCCCAGACCGCCGCCGCTGTCGCACAGGTGCAGTCCGTATCATAACCGCAGCGAAACGCGATATTGATCACCTTCCACAGATCTTCCCCGCCGTATAGCAGGGCGATCACGGTAATCCCAAGATTGGTCACCGCGTTGGTAAAATCAAAATGCCCGAATTTCCGAAGCATTCTGGCCCTGGCCTTTTTCCAGCCGCAGGGATCTTCATGAAATGTCTTCATCACCAGATTCACACAGGCTCTGGCGCGGGAACCCTCCGGCAGTCGGTGAAGCTCTCCCAGTAACAGGGCTTCCATATTTGCTCCCTTCGCGCCATGTCCATCTGCGAAAACCAACGGCTCAACCGCCGCACCATATCCATCTGCGAAAACCAACGGCTCAACCGCCGTGCCATATCCATCTGCGAAAACCAACGGCTCAACCGCTGCGCCATATCCATCTGCAAATGCTATCGACTCAACCGCCGCATAATACTGCTCAATCCAAACCGCTTCCCCCGCATGATCCAGGCTTCCGTCCATTCCGGCGTAAGCCGCCGCTGTGTCTCCGTCTTCGGGAAATACCATTCCCCAGATTTCAGACCGGATCGGACAGCCTTCCCCTTCGCAGAACAGGGGATTATTGAAGCTCCCGCTGTAGGGCGGCAGAATCCCGCGTTCGTAATTTTTCAGAAAAATTCCATATTCGTTAAATGGATACCAGCACTGACGGTCCCAGGCTTCTGCCAGGTCGGCCGCAGTCACACGGCGTCCTTTTTTTTGAAGAACCTCCAGCCATAATAACTGTAGATCCAGGTCATCATTGGGCAGGTCCGGCCGGATCATTTCCCGGAAATCCTCACAGGGAATGAGCTTTTTGATGCCCTCCACCGGAGCCCCCGCCGCGCCGCCCAGACACTTCCCGAGCCATCCGCCGTAAACCTTGTCATAATATACCGCATCCGTCATTTTTTCCACCTGCTTTCTTAAAATCGTTCATACAGAATCCACGTTCCACCAGCACAGCCCGGATTCAATTCGCTTGAAAATCGCTTGTATCAAATCCATGCTCCCATGCTCCGCCAGAACAGCCCGGATTCGATCTGCGCCAAAATCATCCCCGCCTGAGTCAAATTTACTTCAATATCGCCCCCGCCGAAAATGTTTTTTCCACCTGGTTGCTGAAGAACACAAACAGCAGCACAGGCAAGATACTCGTGATCACCATGGCCGCGTACATTCCGCCGTAATCCGTGCCGTATTTTCCGGAGGAGTAATTCATCAGTGCGATGGGGAGTGTCCGGTATTTCTCCCCGCTGATCAGCACCAGCGCATAGATAAATTCATTCCAACTGTTGATAAAGGTATTGATGCACATAGTAGCCACGGCGGGCTTGATCATGGGCACAATGACCCGGAACAGGATCGTGAAGATCCCGGCCCCGTCCATCACCGCAGCCTCCTCCATTTCCAGGGGAATCCCGGAGAGGAAGCTGCTGCACATCAATGTGGCCATGGCAATATTGAAGGCCGAGATGGTCAGGATCAGGGACAGCGGATTGTTGATCAGGTGCATTTCCCGGAGCATCATAAAGATAGGGACAATGACGATCTGGGAGGGGAGCAGAATCCCCAGAGTCACCATTTTGCTCACATGCACGGACAGCTTCCACTGCATCCGCGTCAGCGCGTAGGAGAGCATGATGGCTGCTGTCACGGTCAGCAGCAGGGTAAAGCCGGTCACGATGATGCTGTTTACAAAAAATTTCAGAATATCCCGGTTAAAAATCGCGTCCGTGTAGTTTGCAAATTTCCAGACATGGGGAAGCCCGAAGGATTCTCCTGTCATGATCTCTGACGTATCTTTAAATGAATTGATCAGCATCCACAGCAGCGGGTACACCGAAGTGGCCGCGCAGATCCCGAAGATGACCGTCAGGATTCCTTTGATCCATTTTTGCCGGATTCTCATAATGTTTGTCCTCCTGTATTTATAACCGATGGATACTGACCGCCAGATCAACCTGCCGCTCAGTATCATAAGATGCGCACAGCCGCATGAGGAAATCTGTCCCTTTGCGGCTGCGGCCGGCGCTGTACTCCCGGCCGCCTTAGTCCTCCCTGTATTTCCCCTGCCTGAACAGCCAGCCGATGCCGCCCAGAACCACGCAGGTCTCGGCGATCACCAGGATTCCGACAGCAGAAGCCATGCCGTACCGTTGGTTGGAAAACGCCTGCCGGTACATGTACATCATGACGGTTTGAGTCAGGTCTCCGGGGCCGCCGCCGGTCATGATGAATACCTGGGGAAATGTAAACAGGCCGCCGATTGCGGAAACCGTCACACAGGTCTTTGCCACGTCCCGCAGAAGCGGAAGCGTGATATAACGCACCGTATTGAAAAATCCGGCCCCATCCAGCTGGGCTGCCTCAAAATAGCTCTCAGGAATCGCCTTGATCCCGGAATAGGACATCAGCAGGTCCATGCCGAACATCCACCACATTCCCACAATGGCAATACAGATCATGGCGGTTTTCGGATTGATCAGCCATTCATTTTGCAGAAATCCCAGCCCGATCATTTTCAGGAAATAGTTCAGCAGCCCCCAGTCCGCATGATAAATAGTCAGCCAGAGCTGTGAGATTACGGAAATAGAAAGGACAAGGGGGATGACAAATGCGGTTCTCAGGATCTTCTGCGTCCTGGGCCCCAGTGTGCAGAGCAGGATTGACACGATGATAGCAAGCACCGCATTGCAGAGCACCGCCAGAAGGCAAAGCCCCAGGGATGCCAGATTTGCACGGATAAATGCTTCATCCTGCAGAAGGGTTTTAAAATTTTCCAGCCCAATCCATTCCGGCGGCGTGAGACCGTTGGTTTTCTGCAGCGACATGACCACGATATTGAAGATCGGATAGACGACAAATGCCGCAAGCAAGATCAGCGCCGGGGCGCTCAGCAAAAAAATATACCATTTATTTCCAAGTACTTTTTTCATAGCGTAACTCCTGTCTCGAATTTTAGAAATCGGCACACGCAGACGCCCGTATCGGTCTGCCGCGCCATACTGCCTCAATGGGAAAAACCTGCCGCCGGCCGTTTCTCCGCATACAATAGTATCAAAATACAATAGTATCAAAATACAATGGTATCAAAAAGCCGGCAGTATCCGCGAAATGCAGTACCGCCGGCCCGCCTCGCCGGAGCTATTCTTCCAACGCCGCTTTATCCATATCTTCCAGATAGCTGTCCACCGTGTAATCCGGTGTATTTGTCATAAACTTGCTCGTAGCCTGCATGATACCGGAGGAAGCCGCCGCAGTGGGCATTACATCCTGAACCAGTCCGTATACATACTCGAAATTCTGCATATCCTCGGCAAGCTGCGCCACCGGCTCCGCAAAATCGCTGTCATAGGTCCATCCCAGGTCGCCCGCTTTGTATACGGTAAACGGATTTCCCTTTTCCTCGTAAACGTATTTGCAGCGGAGCTCCGCAACTGCCTCGCAGAGTGCAGCCGCTTCGTCCGGATGCTCGGTTCCCGCATAGACCATCATTCCAGAGTTCTGTTTTACGCCGCCGGCTACATTTTTACCATAAACATCCACATCCTCGTCGCGGATGACCGGATAATAGAAATATCCGAAATCTTCGCCCATTTTTTCAGCGCCGGACGCTACCGCCCAGGAGCCGTTTGCCATCATGGCCGCTTTTCCGGTCTCAAACATCGGAAGCGCTTCGTCGATCCCGGTCAATGCCACGTTCTTGGAAAATGCGCCCATATCCAGAAGCTCTTTCATGACATTTGCCGCTTCCGCATAAGGCTCATCGGAAAACTTCGCCTCGCCGTTCACGATCTTTTCGGTCATTTCCGGGTCCAGTGAATAGGCAAATCCTTCCAGCATCATGGCTGCGCACCAGCCGTCCTTGGCACCTACAGATATAGGCACGATGTCGGTTTTGGCAAGCGTCTCAACCACGCTTTTCAGCTCCGCAACGGTCTTCGGCACTTCCAGGTTGTTGTCTGCGAAAATCTTCTTATTATATAAGACGATCTCATAGGAAATGTCCTCAAACGGTACGGAATAAGTATGCCCGTCTTCTGCCGGCAGCTTTGCGGATGGAATCACCTTGTCCCAGTAGCCGCTTGCTTCCAGATAATCGTCCAGAGGAAGCGCGCTTTCCGATTCCAGGATCGGGGTTGCCCAGCTTCCGCCTCGCTCCCACCATACATCCAGGCCGTCGCCTCCCGCGGAGATCATGGTGCGCACTTTGGTTTCGTAGGTCTGCGCGTCGCCGGGAACCATTTCCAGTTCAACCTCTACATCCGGCAGAACCTCCGGAAGATGTTCCATCACATATGCCATTTCCGCCTGCACGTTTTCATCCGTGTCGTTGAAAAGCATATTCAGTTTTACCTTTTCCCCGGAATCTTTGGAGCTGCTTTCAGCGCCGCTTTCCGTACCGCCGGAGCTTTCCGAACCTGAACTGCCGGAATCCCCGGAACCGCCTGCCCCTCCGCAGGCCGCAAGTGAACCGGCCATGATTCCGACCAGTGCAAGTGACGTCAATTTTTTCCATTTGTTCATTCTTCTTTCCTCCCTGTTGTTGTATTGCTGTTGAGAATATCTTATACACTTCCAGCCGAAAACGGAATGGAATTTTCGGACGCTATATGGAAAAATCAGAAAATTGATCCCTTTCTTGTATTCAAGCATCCCCGCATATTATATAATAATTCTCGAAAGACGATTGCTGCAGGCCGCATTCTGATACACAGGATATGGAATCAGAATGGCCTGAATGGGAACAATGGGAGGATACACAATGCGCAGAACTTATTTTTTTACCAACTGGAATATGAAAAGAAAAATCCTTGCGGTTTTTCTCCCCCTGCTCATGCTGTCCACCCTTCTGATCCTGGTCTCATCCATCTCGCTGATCATCCGGAACGGAAAGGCGGAGGCGCTGAACAACGCGAAGGACAAGCTGTCCCTTGTAACCGGCCAGACAGACCAGATCCTGTCAAATATTACCTACAATATTAAGGCATTTTCCACCAGCTCTGCGCTGCAGGATGCGATCCGTGCGGAGTATCCGGACAATAATTACGGCAACTATATGTTTTCCTCCACCATGCACAATGCCGTGCACAACATTATGGAGATCCAGAGCCTGATTTCCAGCGGCTACATCCATACCCGGGACGGCCGCGTATTCGATATCAAGACAGACGAGATCCGCACACCGGATGCGGAAATGGACGCGCGCTACCGGGAAATCGCGGCGGAGAAGGGGCGGATACTCCTGGAATATCCGGCGGACAAAAGCGGAGCCGCCGCCCTGACCGTGTCCAAATCGCTGATCGATATCCGGTCAGGGAGCTGCCTCGGGATTCTGACCTTTGACATCAAGGAATCCCTTTTTTATGACTCCTATCATTCCGTGTCGGATGAAGAAAATGAATGCTTCCTGCTGATCGACAGCGCAGGCACCATCATTTCCTCCGAAAACCGGGACGAGCTGCAGACAACGGCGTCCCCGGAAATCCTGGGTCTGCTGGAGGGCATGGGGAAGCCGGAACAGAAAACGCAGTACAAATCAGGCGGAAAAATCCCGCAGGAAACGACGGCCGAACACATGCTGCTCCTTTCTTCCGAAACGGAAAACGGAGATTACCTGGTGGTCTACATGATGCGCTATTACCGGATATACAAAGAAGCCCTGAACCTGGCGCTGTTCCTTCTGAACATCGGCATCCTGGTTCTGGCCGCAGGGGTGCTTCTGTCTTCGCGGCTGGCCCAGAGCATCGTGGGCCCGGTGATCCGGCTGGCGGATTATGCAGACGAAGCCGGAAAGGGCAATTTCGACCTTCCGGTTCCCGTCCATTCCGGGGATGAGATCGGTTTTCTGGCGGAACGCTTCGGGGTCATGAATCACAATATCAAAGAACTGACCACCAGGATCTACAACGAGCAGACCCAGAAAAAGGAATATGAGCTGAAAATGCTGCAGGCCCAGATCAATCCGCATTTTTTATACAACTGTCTGGACAACATCAGCAGCCTGATCACGGATCAGAAAAACGAAACCGCCACCGCCATGGTATCCCATCTGGGCCGCTACTATCGGGCCATCCTGAGCAAGGGACGCAATATCATTACGATCCGGGAAGAACTGGAACTGATCCGGGCCTACCTGGAGATCCAACTGATCCGGATTCCAGACTTGTTTACCTATGAGATCACGGTGGACGAGGACATTCTGGATTTTAAGATCCTGAAAATGATTCTCCAGCCCATTGTGGAAAATTCCGTGATACACGGCTTCGCAGGCTACAAAAACAGCGGCCGGATTAAAATAGAAGGAACCCTGGAAAACCAGACGGTCTGCATCCTCATTTCCGACAATGGAAAGGGCATTCCGGAGGGATCGCGTTCCTCCATATTCGCGCCGGCTCCCACGGCAATCCCCAAGCATTTCGGGCTGAAAAATATCCAGGAAAGGATTCGTTTGAAGCACGGGGAAAAATATGGGATTTCCATAAAGTCAGAACCGGGGCAGGGAACGCAGATTGGGGTTCGTTTTCCCAAGACATTGTAAACCCTGCCAAAATAGATACCCAAGGGCACCCCATCATGGCCATGCGGCCGTTTCATAAGGTATTAGGAAAGGATAAACAGCATATGTACAAGATCATGTTTGTAGACGACGATCCTCTGATTCTGCGGAGGCTTCACCAGATTCTGGACTGGCAGTCAATGGACTTTGCAGTCCTTCCGGACGCGTGCGACGGCATTTCTGCCCTGGCCTTGCTGAAATCGGCGGTTCCGGACATCATCATCTGTGATATCAACATGCCCAACATGGATGGGCTGGAGCTTGCCGCCATCCTAAAGGAACATTATCCGGATGTCCAGTGCATCCTGCTGACCGTCAATGACAGCTTCGGCTGTGCCCAGCAGGCTCTGAACATCGGCGTGACCCATTACCTGCTCAAGCCCATTGAGCCGGAATCACTGCGGGAACTGATTCAGAAAATTTTGTCCCGGCTGGACTCGTCCCGGGAAAAGGAAAACTACATCAGCTCCCTGTATTCCAAGGCATTGCTCAACGAGCGGATGATCCGGGACAAATTCCTGAACTGGCTGGTTTCCGGCCGTCAGACGCTGGACGAGCAGCAGCTGAAGGAAAAATTCGAATTTTACCAGATTCCCTTACACGGAGAGGAATTTCAGATCATTGCCGTCCACATCGAATCCCTGGATTTTCCGGTTTCCATGGAGAAAAATATGGACGACCTGCTGCAGACCGCCATCAAATCCATTGAGGACACGCTCAGCGATTACCCCAACTGCGTGGTGTTCACCGATTCCTTTTACCAATGCAATATCCTGATGGGATATGAAAAAAATTCCGGCAGCCCGGGGCCGGGTACCCCGCTGATCTGCAGGCTGCTGCGGGACAATCTGCTGTTTGACCTGAACCTTTCCGCCGCCGTTTTTTATAGCTGCCGGTATAAGGGGCTGTCCAACATTTACCGCTGCTATTATGAGACAAAATTTTTGTCCCGGTACAACCAGTCGGTTCTGGACAAGGGCATCATTTCCTTCGCGGAATATATGAAAAATGCTTTCGACATGGAGATGGATCTGGACTCCATCCGCTCCGCCACCTTCCGCCTGCTCCGTTCCGACGACTTAAGGGGCCTGGACGCCCATGTGCAGGATACGCTGGAACCGCCCTTTGCCCGGCATTCCTTTGACACCTTCAACATGCTGCGGATTGATTTTGTGATGACCGGCCTGATGTTCCTCCGGGAAAATAAACTGGCCCTGCAGGATATATTTGACCGGCATTATACGCCCCTGTCCGAAGTAATGGAGCTGAATGAGCCGGAGGGCTGCGCCGCATTCCTGGAGCATTATTTTCATCGGATTCTGGAACACATCCGGGGCAGCAAGGTGTCCCCGTCCCGCCGGATCACGGAAAAATGCATGGAGCTCATTGAGCAGAACCTGTCCTCCCCCGAGCTTTCCGTAAAGTGGCTCAGCTCCCAGCTCTACATGAACGAAAACTACCTGAGCCGCATGTTCCGCCGGGAGATGAACCTGCCTCTGGTGAAGTTCATGATGCAGAAGAAGATGGAGGCTGCGAAGAAATATCTGGATGACGGGTACACCAACCTGCAGGAGGTCGCCCGCCTGACCGGGTTCGCCGATCCGCTGTATTTCAGTAAGTGTTTTAAAAAAGAGTATGGGGTGGCGCCGTCGAAGTATATCGGGGTGTAGAGATGGATGGTGGCTGTAAAAAAGGCTTCAGGCCGTTGGAGTGTAACCGCATAGTCGGAAATGATTCCATTTTAAATAAATCTGCATGTGTGCCGGTATCGACCAATGTCAGTGTTAAGATATCATCTTCTATCAAATAGATTCACAGCCAGTCTGGCTGGATATGGCATTCCCGAAATCCGGCCAGCTTCCCCTTCAGGGCATGATCTTTATACTTTTTTTCAAGAGGAAGTCCCAGGAGCAGCGTGTCTACGACGGATTCCAGAAGAGAGATGTCCAGACCACGTTTTTTCGCTGTCTTCAGACTTTTTTTAAACTTTCCAGACAGAATTAATTCGTATTTCATAGATCCAATTCCTCTAATGCCTCAGAAAAACTGCCGTATCGTTTGGTATCAGGATCTCGGCTTATACATTTTGCTTCTTGCATAGCTTCTATAACCTCAGGCTTATACTCTGGATACTTCACATCAAACGGTATCCCTCCGCGTAAGATGATCTGTTTTAAAAATATATTCACTGCGTCAGACAATGTCAATTAGGTGTTCACAGCAACGGCATCCAGCCCATTGGAACGCCAGTCATGCTATACAATGACATTGCGTCAACTGTGGGAGAACCTGTATCCTCCGCCTTTAAGTGTAAAAGGGCGGTATGCGAATCAACGAAAGGAGTGCAGCAAACGGGACGCAGGTAGTCGGATAGCCCGACAGTACCGATGAAGGTGGGTGATGCCACCGGAGGGAAGCGGAGAGAGGGGCATACCTCGCAAGGGGTATGTCTACTCGACCAGGATACCAGAACAGGAGGCAGGTGAACCATTCACCTGCCTCCTGTCCAACAATCACCGTTCTCCTTTGTTATACGGAGCTCCGGCCGCTGCGGGCCGTTTGCTGCTTTTGGAAGTAAACATAAGAACTAACAGCGTTGCGATATATGGGATCATGTTGTATACACTGTCGGGCAGCCCAAGCTTTGCCAGGAATGGGATTCCCGAATAGGCGGCTGCGATGGTCTTCATCAGACCGAAAAACATTGCCGTAACAGCAATCCTGCCGGGACGCCACTGGCCGAAGATCAGCACCGCAAGGGCCAGAAATCCGTAGCCGGCAACGCTTGCGTTGAAGGTCGTTCCGGTAGGGACAATAAATACCAGCCCTCCAAGTCCGGCAAGGGCGTCGGAAATGATCACTCCCAGATATCTCATTTTCGTCACATTGATCCCTACGGAATCGGATGCATGGGGATTTTCGCCGCACGTCCTGATCTGCAGCCCCAGCCGGGTCTTGTGAATGACAATCTGAGAGATAAGCAGGATCAAAAGCCCAAGATACGTTGTCGGGTAAAACTTTTGAAACAGCATCTCTCCTAAAAACGGGATATCTCCGAGAACCGGTATCTTTTCCAGGCGGAATACATTGCGGAATGTGACATACTGTACGCCCTGTATCACTCTGGCAATAAAAATACAAAATGCCGAGGCAAACAGGTTCAGCGCCGTGCCGCTGATCGTCTGGTCTGCCTTGAGGGTGATCGAGGCAAACGCGTGAAAAACGTAAACACGATCCCTGCCAGCATGGACACGAGCACTCCGCAGAAAAGCAGTGCCTGGGGAGGCAGACTGCCCTCCAGCGCGTTGATGGCCATGATTCCGCTGAAGGCTCCTATGATCATGATCCCTTCCAGACCGATATTCATCACACCGCTCTGTTCAGAGAACATCGCTCCAAGGGAAACGATCATGAGAGGGGCTCATGGAGAAAACAGCATTTTTCTTGATCGGCATTCCGGAGAGAAGTGTAGCAAAAGGGTTCATCCCTCCGGCAACCATTTCATATCCCTTCGTGGTCTTGTAAAGCAGGATATAGATTAATACGGCAATTCCGACCGCAATGAAAAATCCACCGTTGACACTGCTGTCCGGGAACAGGCGGTTCAGCTCCATGCCGGGCAGGTATGCGTGTTCCGGAGTCAGCTTGGCCTGATTTTTTCCTGAATCATAAATCGTTTTGCGGATCAGTAAATTGACCAGATGCATTCCGATATAATTCAGTAGGATCGTGGAAATAACGATATTTACTTTGAAATATACATGTAATAATCCGGCGATCATAGCCTACAGCGCTGCGGCAGCGGCTGCTGCCACAAGAGGGATCAGCCAGCTCAAAGGTCTTGGCACCTGGAGCGTATGCGCCGTCAGCATTGCAAAATAACCGCCGATCACAAATTGCCTCGGCCCTCCGATATTAAATGCGCCGGTCTTAAATCTGACTGCAACGCCTAAACCAACCATCAGAAGCGGTGTTGCATAATAAAAGACATCTCCGATTCTGCGGTTTCCTCCGATAAAGCCGCCGGAGAGGATCGCACGGAAACCATTTCCGGCCTGTGCAGGATTGGAAAAAAGCAGGATTAGATACCCGGCCAGAAGCCCTAATGCGATACAGATTATGGTCGCTGATCTTGAATACTTTATCCAGTTCAAATGAGATCAAAAGCACGCCTCTGTTCTTCGCGGTCTGCTTAAATAAGCTCTTATGTATTCCGTCAATGGCTCCGATATCCAGGCCCCTTGTGGGCTGGACGGCGATCATTTCCGTCCGGGCGGCGGAGATTTCAGCGGAGGGTGTCAGCATCTACAAGCATGATCCGAAGGGGAAAGTGGCGTCAGCTTACGATTCTCTGACAAAGGAGGTGCTTGCAGATGGGCAGTAACGGAAAAAGGAACTCTGATAGAAGATGATATTTTTCTGATAGTACTAAGGCCCGATGGAGCCTTCCCACGTTTGAAATATAGATTTATACACTTCGGATTCATTAGTTCATTTATAAGAAGCTGCTTCTTAATCAAGATTACCCCATAGATTTCAGAAAATGTAAAAATGATAGGTTATTCATCGCTTACGACAGAACGGGCATGATTGCCGATATAAAGAATATAATCCCCCACATACAGGACAGCGACATGGTGGAGCTTGCCGGACAGGTCTTGGGGAAACTGGAAGCTATGAGCGATGTGGAATTTGCAGAGGTGGCATTGGGTTACTGTTCACACGGTGTCGTGCACTTGCTGCACGGCATTGGAAGCGGCGGAGTGATTAACGCAAATCTTTTATAGCATTATTCGACATAACGTGCTACAATTCTTTTAGTCAGATTAGAGCAGGTAGGGATAGTCTGCGGTTGTCCTTTCTGGAAACGGAAAGGAGGTCGGTATGAATACGTTAGAAGTGCTTACGTTAGTGCTGGTGATTTTTGCAGCTTTGACATACATAGACAATAAACACAACCGCAAGTAACGGAAAAGGCTATCTTCTACTGCAATAGAGGATAGCCTTCTAATCCGTTTGATTTTTAAACTGATTATTGTTTCCGATTGAACAACCGTCGGACACGCCATATCCTCCGGCTTCTAAGATGATTATAAACCAACACTGCTAATTTTGCAAGAGGGTTTAGGAAATGGGGGTGCTTCGGCACTCCTATTTTTCTGTGCGGTCAGCGCCGGATATTCCGATTTCAGCTTGTTGATGTTCAAGCCTTTTAAGGAAATGCCCGCCTGTTCCAGCATACGCCTTGCGCCGCCATATAGGATAATCTGACTCTCATACTTGCGGACGGTCTGTTTTGCTTCTTTTCCGGTGGCGGAAGCGGCAGAGATTTTTTGTTCCAGTTCTACGATGGAACCCACTTCATTGTATGTCTGTGCAGCAATCTTTAAATTCTCCACCGCTGCCCACCTTTGCAGTCCCGGACTGTTCTGGAATTTCTCATCAGAGGTATCAATCAACCGCCTGTCTGCATAATCTCTTTTCGGGATAACTGCCTTTCTAAATTGGGCATAAAAAAACTGCTGTAACTTGTCCGGTTTACAACAGTCTGGTTTCGTGTCTGTTCAGTTGTTTTGGATAGAATTATCCATGCGTTATATTGTAGCAAATCTGCGGGAGAAGGTTAAGGACTGGCAGAGAAAAAGCGGAAAGAAAAGCAAAGAGGGTTAGGGATACTTCCCTATGGAAATTTCATCATACGGACGGTAGGGAAGTATGGGGGATTTCGCCTATGTGTCCGTACATAGGCAGTGCTTGCTATTCTTGCTATTCTTGTCTTTCGCCACTCCCGGAGGGTGTGTCGGTGTCTATATGGTTTTAAAGAAAACTTCTAAAGATGAAGTGATTTGCAATTGTTTTTATATGATTCAGATGCTAACATATCAATATAGCTGTGGAAAAAGATTGAGCAGAAAATATGGTGAGGGAATTTAGGAGAGTATTTTGGGAAACTTGCCATACTTTGTCAGGTTACTTAGTCTATAATTATAATATAAGGAGGGATGTGAGTGTCAGAAAGCAGGTTGTTTAAAATTTTGTATTACTTATTAGATAAGGGAACAGTAACAGCTCCTGAACTGGCAAAGAAATTTGAAGTATCAGTAAGGACAATTTATCGTGATATTGATATGTTAAGCGGTGCAGGTATACCCGTTTATACAACGACAGGTCATGGGGGCGGAATCCATTTGTTTGATAATTTTGTTTTGAAGAAATCTCTATTATCAGAACAGGAAATGCAGGATATTTTAATCGGTGTACAGAGCTTGTCTGCTGTTCAATATCCAGATACAGATGGAGTAATGTCAAAATTGAAGGCAACATTCCAGATAGCGGAATCTGACTGGATAGAAATTGATTTTTCACGATGGGGTAGTATTGTTGAAAAAGAAAAACAATATTTTGAAATGTTGAAACGTTCAATTTTAGGCAGACAGGAAATTCAGTTTCTGTATTATAATTCATTGGGAGAAGTTAGCCAGAGAAGGTGTCAGCCTTTAAAGATGGTATACAAGGATAAAGCGTGGTATCTGTATGCGTATTGTTTAAAAAGAAATGATTATCGCCTGTTTCGTATTTCACGGATTAAAGAACTTCTGGTGACAGATCAATACTTTAAAAGCCATTCAGAAATGAAGGAGTCAGTATTTTCTTTGATGGAAGAAATGGGAAAGCCTATAACAATAGAATTGAGTTTTCCGAAGGAGGTTAGCTATCGGGTATACGATACATTTGAGGATGATGTAATAAAGTGGAATGGGCAGGAGATTAGGGTAAATGTCACTTTGCCGGAAACAGAATGGCTATATAGTTTTATTATGTCCTTTGGTAATCAGATATCAATATTGTATCCAATATCATTAAAGGAAAAGATAATAGAAAGATATAAAATTGCATTAAAACATTTCGAGGAGGATACAAGATGAATGTAAGAGAAGAATTACAAAAGTTAAATGTAGAGGGAGAAAAATTTCAATTTAATCATGTTGAAGTAAATCCGAAAATGATACAGGCAGTTATGATAAATGAGATTGTGCCTGCAGAGCCAGAAGATGATTTTTATGGGGGAACAGAAGCTGCTTATTTGTCAACAACGATTCCATTGTTTCAAAAAGCTGGGATACAGGTAAAAACCATTCAAAATATTTTGGATAGAGGAATTTATATTACAAATGCTGTAAAAATGCCAAAAACAGAATATACAGTGGCGAAGGAAAGCATAGAAAAAAGTTTGCCATATCTGGAGCGGGAACTGGCACTGTTTCCTCATGTAAAAGTTATCATGTTGATGGGAGATGTGGCAAAAAAGGCTTTTAATATGATTAGCAAGAAAGAAACAAGAAAAAATGCGGTTCCGAGCATTTCTACCTACAAATTACGGAGCAGTGAGATTTTTTATAAGGGTATCCGTATCATACCGTCCTATATCATGACAGGGCAGAATTTGTTGATTGAAAAATCTAAATTTGAAATGGCTGCTGAGGATATTGCTTCAATGTACAATTTGATAATGAAATAATTTCCAAGCCTGACACAAGATGTCAGGCTTGTTATTATATAATGCCCTGTGTGAGGTGGTCAATATGATTAAAAAAGTATTTTCAAAAAATTTTATCTTTTTTTTGGCAGGGCAGACATTATCTATGTTTGGAACTAATATTATTAAATTTGCTATATCATTATACATATTGGAGGTAACTGCTTCCGCAGCTATATTTGGATGGATAACGGCTGCAAGTTATATTCCACCAATTATATTATCTCCCTTCGGTGGTATTTTAGCGGACAGAAAAAACAAAAAGAATCTTATGGTTGCTCTTGATGGTATTTATGGAATGATTACTTTGTTGATGGGAATTGCATTTCAAAGGCGGGAGGAATTTGGAATTGTAGCAGGACTTCTAATACTGTTATCTATAGTATCGGCTTTCGAGGCACCAGTTGTTCAATCTAGTGTACCATTGATTCAAACCAATGAGAATCTTACAAAGGCAAATGCAATAGTGAATCAAATAACTTCATTATCAGGGCTTTTAGCACCATTTTTGGCAGGGATTTTTTATAGCATATTTGGAAAAGAATATTTTCATTATATCATGTTCCTGTGTACGGTATGTTTTTTATTAGCTGCTAGTGTTGAATTGCACTTAACTATACCATTACAGATTCAACATTGTTATGATAGTATGGTAGATGTTTTTAAATATGATTTTAAGGATACTTTAAGGTTGATTTTGAAAGAAAAGCAACATATAGGGGCAGTTATGCTGTTAAATGCATTTTTCATGTTCTTGATTCAGCCTTTTTTGTCCATAGGAGTCCCATATATTATAAGTGTGAAATTGGAACTTGATTCTGTTTGGAACGGAGGCGTGCAGGTGTTTCTTGGAATATTGGGTATAGCTGGGGGATTTGTAGCGGCAGCTATTACAGGAAAATTTCAAATTAAGAATATATATAAATTATTTATTGGTATGGGCTTAGCAATGATTCCAGTTTCACTAATGATTTTAAAACATAATTCTGCTAAGAAAACTTATTTTATATTAAGTCTATCAGCAGGAGCGATTATTTTTCTGGCGAGTATAGCAGGAACATATATTGTTTCAGGAATTCAAAAAGTCAGTCCACAGAATATGCTGGGGCGGGTAATGGCAATTTTTGCGACTATTAATAATTGTGCCCTTCCCATTGGTGTGTGGTTGTATGGGATTATCTATGAAAAATTTGATAAACAGTTATTTGGGGTTCTGATCATTACTGCTGTTTTCATTATATTTGGAAGTATAAAGGGAAAGAAGATTTATTGGATTCTGCAACAAGAATATAATTAAGTTTTTGCTTGGGAAATAGTAATTGTGAGGTAAGTATAGATGAAATTTGCTAGGGGAGGTGATTGAAAATGGATAAGAAAAAACTAGGTTGGTGTATCATTATTCTTAGTGCCGTTGTTTCGGCGTATAGTACATCTTATCCTTGAAAAGCAAAAATGAAACTCTTCGGGAATTAAGGGAAGTTCCGCTTTTTCTCGGAATCGGCTACAGGCATTTTCTGATGATATTAAGCGGGTTTGTGGATATGGGCGTACTGGAAAAAAATGAAGAAGGATATAGGATCAAAGATTATGAAGCGCTTCAGGAGTTGGCGAAAGACAGGTATTTGATTTGAATCACATCAAGAGTCAATTGTATACAATTCTTCAAAAAACGGAAAACGCTGCGGCATTTGACAGAGAGAACGTATGGAGGTCGTGATTTCTCTCTGCGGTTATAAGTTTCAATATCCATAACGACTAAATCTCCCCCGCCGTTCTTGGTAAGGGAAATCGGCTCTGCAGTCTTTCTGCACAGATCGGCAATCTCGTTGTAGTTCTGGCGGATTGCTGCGCATGGACGAATATTCATAACAAAACCTCCTCATTTATTAGATAGCAAGTTACTGGTCAGACTCTGACCAAAATTAAAAATGAGTATACCAAACAGCTTCTCTCTGACACGGGGAAGCTACTTGG
>QXWX01000088.1 GCA_009911175.1 Lachnospiraceae bacterium
TTGGTCTGGCATTATAACCACCTCATTCATATGGCTATATTAACATTACTACATGACAGATGTCAAGAGAAAAGCAATAACTCAGAATTTTTATCTATACCACTATGTACAAATTTTCATTGAAATTGAAGCCCATTAGTGATATAATTTATATTTGCTAATTTAGGGCTTCTTTTTGGCAGAAAGGAGTCATTAAATGGGTAAAGATTTGAGAGGTAAAGAACTCGGTGAAGGAATTTATCAGTAGCCTAATGGTACATACTGTGCCAGATTCGTTGATAAGTTCGGAAAGAGAAAATCAAAACGCTCAAAAAAGTTACAGGAAGTAAGACAATGGATTGCAGACGCAACCTACATAGATGAGCATAGCGACTTAGACCAGGCGACAGATATGCTGGTTGATGCGTGGTTTGATTATTGGATCAGTATTAAGAAGAAAACAGTAAGACCTAATACCGTTAGAAATTATATCGAGAGGTATGAGAGAAACATTAAGGGGGTTATTGGTAAAAAGCTTCTTACTGAGGTAAAGCCTATTCACTGCCAGAAGATTTTTTCTGATATGGCAGATGAGGGGTACAAGACCACTACAATATACCAGATAAGAATCGCTCTTTATAATATGATGGATTTTGCAAAGGAGAATGATGTCATCATCAATAATCCGTGTAAAAAGTCAGTGAAGAGTGATATGGGCAAACCTTCTGACAAAAAGGAGGCGCTTACCATTGATGTTCAGAAGAAGTTCCTTGAGGGGGCTACTGGTCAGAGTTATGAGAATCAGTATAGATTCGTTTTGCAGACAGGTCTTCGAACTGGAGAGCTTGTAGGACTTAAATGGGATGACATTGATTTCGAGAATAGGACACTTACTATTTCAAGAACGATGGAGTTTCGTTACAAGGTTGGTGAGTGGAGAGTGGGTCCGCCAAAGAGTAAGTCGGGCTATAGAACGATTCCACTTACAGATGAGGCAATCAGAATCCTTAAAGCTCAGAAGGAAAAAAACAGTAAGATAAAAGTGATTAATATGGAGTGGGCAGATCAGGTATTCCTTTGCAGGAAGGGAGAACCGGTAAAGAACAGCGCTTACGATACTGCGCTGTTTAAGATTTGCGATAAAGTTGGTATCAAGAGATTTTCGATGCACGTGCTCAGACATACATTTGCGACCAGATGCATTGAGGCAGGAATGATGCCTAAGACACTTCAGAAGATTTTGGGCCACTCCAATATCGGAATCATGATGAATTTATACGTCCATATTACGGAGGACGAAAAAAACAAAGAGATTGACCTTGTGGCTGATGCTTTGAATGTTGTTTAAGACCGTGGCACTCGATGTGGTACTCGGTAAAATACAGAGCCTCAGAAAGCCCGTAAAATAAAGGTTTTTAAAGGAGAAATATAAATTATGAAATTAGGAATCGTGGGCTTGCCCAATGTAGGAAAAAGTACGTTATTTAATTCCCTGACCAAGGCGGGAGCGGAGTCAGCCAATTATCCGTTCTGCACCATCGACCCCAACGTGGGCGTGGTAACAGTGCCGGATGAGCGTCTGAATGTCCTGGGGGAGATGTATCATACCAGGAAGATCGTGCCGGCGGTCATCGAATTTGTGGACATTGCGGGTCTGGTGAAGGGCGCTTCCAAGGGAGAGGGCTTAGGGAACCAGTTCCTGGCGAATATCCGGGAGGTGGATGCCATTGTGCATGTGGTCCGCTGCTTTGAGGACAGCAATATCGTCCATGTGGACGGCTCTATCAATCCCCTGCGGGATATCGAGACCATCAATCTGGAGCTGATCTTTTCCGACCTGGAGATCCTGGAGCGGAGGATTGCGAAGACCACAAAAATGTCAAGAAATGACAAGACAGCCGCAAAGGAGCTGGAATTTTTGAACCGGGTCAAGGCCCATATGGAAGAGAGTAAGCTGGCGAAAACCTTTCAGACGGAGAACGAGGATGAAGAGGCTTGGCTTGCGGAGTATAACCTGCTGACTGCCAAGCCGGTGATCTTTGCGGCAAATGTATCCGAGGACGATCTGCCCGACGATGGGGCCTCCAATGAAGGCGTTCAGGCTGTGCGGGAATATGCGGAACGGGAGGACTGCAGGGTATTTGTAGTCTGCGCCCAGATCGAGCAGGAGATTGCGGAGCTGGATGATGAAGAAAAGAAAATGTTTTTGGAAGATTTAGGTTTAGAAGAGTCAGGATTGGAAAAACTAATAAAAGCAAGCTACAATCTGCTGGGGCTGATCAGCTATCTGACGGCGGGAGAGCCGGAGGTGCGCGCATGGACCATCAAAAAAGGGACCAAGGCGCCTCAGGCGGCAGGGAAGATCCATTCGGACTTCGAACGCGGATTTATCCGTGCGGAGATCGTGAGCTATGACGACCTGATGGCCTGCGGGACCCATGCGGCCGCAAAGGAAAAGGGACTGGTCAGGCTGGAAGGTAAGGAGTATGTGGTACAGGACGGGGATATCATCCTGTTCCGGTTTAACGTATGAGGACTCTGCTATTTCGGTACCGTGCATGACACTGCACGGTGTCCCGGCCGTATCTGTTCCGCATATTTACAGATGGACCGGCTTATGAAGCATCGGGTGATTTTTTGGAAGGAGTATACGAAGTATGCATGAGAGTATCGCTTTCCCGAATCTGGGAATCGAATTTGAGCATGTGGGAAAATCCATTTCGGTCTTTGGCTTTGAGATCGCATATTATGGGATGATCATCGGCCTGGCAATTTTGATCGGCTTTGCGATTGCCACCGCGGAGGCGAAGCGGACCCGGCAGAATCCCGAGGATTATATGGACATGGGGCTGATCGGCGTGATCTGCGGGATCGCGGGGGCCAGGATCTATTACATCATATTTTCCTGGGAGATGTACAAGGACGACCTGCTCAGCGTATTCTACCTGCGGGAGGGCGGCCTGGCGATCTACGGAGGCATCATCGGTGCCATCCTTTCCGTACTGGTCTGCGCAAAAGTAAAGCGGCTTTCGGCGCCTCAGATCCTGGACACGGTTGCCATGGCGCTGGTGAACGGGCAGATGCTTGGACGCTGGGGGAACTTTTTCAACCGGGAGGTGTTCGGGGGCTATACCGACTCCCTGTTTGCCATGCGGCTTCCTTTGGACGCGGTGCGCAGCAGGGATGTGACAGAGGAAATGCGCCAGTATATGGATGTCATTGACGGAGTCAGCTATATCCAGGTGCATCCCACATTCTTATATGAATCGCTGTGGTGCTGCGGGGTGCTGCTCTTCCTGTTCTTTTACCGGAAGCATAAAAAATACGAGGGCGAGCTGTTCCTGCTCTACCTTTTCGGTTATGGATTGGGCCGGGTCTGGATCGAGGGCATCCGGACAGACCAGCTGTTCCTGCCCGGCACCACATTACCGGTCTCCCAGGTCCTGGCCGCCGGAATGGTCGTGGTGACAGGCGCGCTGCTCTTGCACCTGCGGAAGCACCATAAGCGGCTTCCGCTCCTCAGAGCACACATGGACTACAAGCCAATGCCCCCCAAGATCGAAGGAAACAAAAAACCCCGCTCCAGAGATCGGCTGTTTAAAAATATGGAATAAGATTCAGAACAGCAGCAAGAGAAAGAAAAGGTCTGCGCAAGTTTACTTGCGGCAGGCTTTTTCTTTCTCTTGCTATTGGGCGGAACGCCCATCAGCCACGGACAGGAGCTGTGTAAGCAGCGTATAGTCTGCGGAGCAGACGGGTCTGTGGCGTGCTGTTCGTCCGGCCAGATGCAATCTTACATTACTGCAGGCGGCCCGCGCAAGTTTACTTGCGGCAGGCTTTTTCTTTCTCTTGCTATTGGGCGGAACGCCCATCAGCCACAGACAGGAGCTGCGTAAGCAGCGTATAGTCTGCGGAGCAGACGGGTCTGTCTTCTGGAATAACTAATATATTCAGTTTGACAAGTATATCGAAGTGCGATATAATATATAGCAGTTCGATACATCGCAGTAAAATGGAAAGGAGGATCGTGAGAGTGAACCAGCATATAAAGAAAGTCTATGTTCCCATGACGGAAACCGCCTTTTATATTTTACGTTGCCTAAAACAGCCGAATCATGGCTATGGGATCATCCGGACCGTTGAAAAGCTGACAGACGGCGAGATACGGCTTGCTCCCGGCACCATGTACGGAAGCTTATCAAAAATGGAAAAGGACGGTCTGATTCAATTTATCCGGGAAGAGGATAAACGAAAAATCTATCAGATCACCGATTTGGGATCAGAGGTGCTGCAGATCGAATTGAGACGTATTGAACGTTTGTATCGGATCGCACAGGAGGAAATGTAAGTGGACACAAAAAAAGCATTCAGATTTTTTACATTGTTTGAATACGAAAAAGAACAGGAGTATCTTCGGGAAATGCACCGATCCGGTTGGAAATTCGTCAGAGTATCGGGCTTTGGTATCTATCATTTTGAAAAATGTACTCCCGAAGATATGATTTATCAGATTGATTATAATCAAGACGGCATTGCGCATAAAGATGAGTACGTGAAGATGTTTGGAGACTGCGGCTGGGAATATCTGCAGGATTATGTAGGCTATAGCTATTTCCGAAAACCCGCGTCAGAAGCAGCAGGAACAGAAGAAATCTTTTGCGACAGCGATTCCAGATTTCAGATGCTGGAACGTGTATGCAAGGGCAGAATGCTTCCGATGCTTCTTTTGTTTTTCTGCGTTTTTTGTATGCTGCTTATGACCAGAAAATTCCGCGGGAGCAATATTCTCGCGCTCGTGTTCGTCGTGCTGTTCTGTCTTTACAGTCCGATTTTAGCCATGTTTGCTCTGCAGTATTGGAAATTAAAGCGAAGAAAATAGAAGAGGAGCCGGTTTCTTGGAAGGGATCTTTCAGAGAAGCGGATGGATGGGAAGCTGCCGAGGGGGCGGCAAGGCTGATCGGTGATTAAAAAAGAATTGGAGGAATTATGATGAACCGTTTTCAGAAAATTTACAGTCAGGGTACTATTGAGGTGGTTGAAATCTGGGTTGACGCAGAAACAGGGGTAAATTATGTGTTTCGCAGAAGCGGAAACGCAGGAGGATTTACACCTCTGCTGGATCAGGAGGGAAAACCGGTTGTGACGTACCGAAAGTCGGGAGCTGTGCAAAAATAACTTGCTTTTTTGTAGTCTGGAAGTTACTGTTCACACGGTGTCGCGCGCTTGCCGCGCGGCATCCGGCCAATTCAGTGATGGGGCGGGCATCCAGCCCGTCTACACTCCGTTCCGGTCCGTCCTAAACAAGCGTCGCTGGCGCTTGTTTAGGACCGCCGGTGAATTTGTTTAAGGGGGACGACAAGGGAGCTATCTGGCGTATTCCAAAAGACAATTTGCAATGCCCTGCAAGGTACAAATTACCGAAGTAAGGCGAAGATCCGCAAAATCCGTATTGAAGATATCCTGTGTAAAAATTACATCCTATGAAAATGATACGCGGAACAGCAGGCGATCCGATTATATCGCTTTTTCCCGGAAATGTCCTCTCTATTCTCGCGCAAAAAAGTGAAAACGATAGTATTGTTCCAGCGCCGCCATCTGTCTCTGCTCCTGATACAGCTTTTGACTTTCGGTCCGCCGTTCCCAGAAGCTGTTTTTTGATTTTTCCCGGAACAGATTTTCACCGTTCCCGTTCTGATAGCCTGGGAACCAGCTGCAGGCATTGCATTCTTCCTTTGTGGCTCCATAATGGATCACCGCATAGGCGCCTCCGCAGATGCCCGCCCAGGGATCCGGCTGCGCCCAGCCGGTTTTCAGGTCATCCAGTACCCATGCCTCGTATTCCGGGTCATGTTTCATGGCCTCAAAGCCGGCCTCCGTGATCTGGATGGAAATTGATTCCAGAGCACGGGAAGGATGGCGCGGGATTCGGGAAATCTGGTCATGTAGATACTGCTTATATTCCTCCATGGTCATAGTATCCCTGGAAATGGCTTCCGTACCGGAGATTTGCGTGCCGGGGGCGGTCTGCCGCGCGGCAGTATAGAGACTGCCGGGGAGCAGACCGCCCCCGCCGTAGATTCCATGGAACAATCCCGCATTTCCATAAGGCAATGGGGAAATTCCGGAAGCTGCGTCCGGAGCGGCATTTGACAGCATATTCAGAAATTTTGCCGGCTGTGTCAGGTTTTTGGCGATTTCATAACCGCTTTGCAGCAGGCTGTTGTATGACCCTGTCATATCGTTGAGATTCCATATATTGTTCATTGATTGTCTCCTTTCATAGTGTGATCGCGGAGGTTTTCCTCCATCCGGGACAGATATTGTTCCAGTTCTGCGGCATCCTTTTTTTGCGCAAGCCCTTTGAGATTAGTTATGTGATTTCGTATGTCATGCCGCAGCTGCCGGATTCCCAAATACATCTGTTCGGATTCGGCCATCTGTTTCTGCATGGCCCGGATCTGCTGCTCTGCGGCAAAGTGGGCTCTGCGTTCTTCCCGCAGAACCGCCATCTCCTGGCAGGAGAGGACGGCGGCCAGGGTGCCGGCGTAGAACAGGGCAGCTCCGCAGGGTACCAGCACGACAAAGGACGGATATTGTTCATAAACCTGAAAGGGCACCCCGTCTTTTACATGGAAGAGCATGGCATAGATCAGGCTGGTGAACAGGATCCCCACAACCGGGATCAGGCAAAGATAGATCGGCTCCTTCCCGCAAAGCAGAAGCGGCGCGCTCCTCAGCCTGCGTCCCATGAGATACAGCAGGAAAAAGAACAGGGCGAACTGGAGCAGGGCAGTGGCGGTATAATTGACTGCCGTTCCATACAGGATCGCATCCAGCTCTTTCTTGACCACCACAAAGCGCTCGTTGACGATAAAGTACAGACTCTCGGCAGTCAGCCGGCTTAAGCCCCGGATGCTGAAAAAGAGGATTGCCAGAAAAAAGGCGGTCTTTCTCTCCATTTCAAGTATATGATGGATTGCCGGCAGAAGAAGGATCACGGCTGTCATGCACTGCCAGTTGTAAATGGGCACGGCAATCCCCGCAAAATATACGGCGCAGTAAATGATAAAAATGAGGAGCATTTTCTCAAAAGGGCGCTGGGATTTTTTCGACGCGGTTCCGCCGAAAAAAGGGGAGAAAAAAGCGGCCATGCTGCCTCCGTACAGTATGGTTTCCATGACCGCTGTTATGTTCTCAAATGCCAGGAATGCTGCTTCGTTCATGCGATCTGCTTACCCCCATACAAGCTTTCTGGTATGCTCCAGGACAGATTCTGTAGAATTTCCGCCCAAGGTCGGACCGAAAATCTCCTGCAGGCGGTTTCCCTTCATCATTTCGGCGAGCTGTGCCTTTGCCGCCTGTGAGGAATTGTAGTCAGCCAATCCTGCGGACAGGGAACCGCTGCTGCTCAGGCTGTCCATCAAAGAGCCGATCCCGCCCAGGTCGGGCAGCAGGGAGCCTGCTCCTGAGAAGGAGGAGAAAAGACTGTCTGCTCCCGCAGATGATGGACTGCCGGATGACAAACCGGCGATCCGAAGCCGGTGCTGAAGCTGTTTTTCTGTGATCAGGCTCATATAATACGCATGCCGGGCCTTGCGGATCTCCCACCAGTCCTCCTCGTCGCCGGAGCTGCTCCTGGTGATTCTGGGCTGACTGGAGGAGACCGCATTGACAATGCAGCCGTCCTCGCCGATGGCAACGGCCTGGGACATTCCGGCAGCAGAGCCGGGCAGGATGGCTTCGTTCCTCACTGCGTCAAAGGTAAACCAGGTATCGATCCGCTCCAGGATCTCTTTGGCGTACTCCGGATCCTCTTCCATGCGGGCCTGTACTTTTGGGTGGATGACCACGGCCTTGCTGCCGGGAGGTACTGCGCCCAGGGCGCGGATCTCCCTGGAAGCCTCAAACGGGGTATAGGGCGGATTTGGGCCGGAGGGCTTCCAGTTTTCTATGGCATCGGTGTCGATCTGATCCTGGTAGAGCAGGTAATGGGGATAATCATTCCGGGTTTTCCAGTAGCTGGAACCGGCGTCAAACACATGATATTTGATTCCGGGATATTTTGCCTTGAGCATCTCTTCCAGAGTGGGAGGCTGGATGGACGCGGTCTCTCCCGCATGAAGCCCGGAGGCGGAGGAAACCATGCTGCTCCGATAAGTCTCTATGGAAGTGATGGCCGTACCGGCGGCGCCCCTCAAATAATTGCTCCCGGCATTTGCGCCTGTATGAACGCCATATTCTGTACCGGCAGGATCGGCCTGCCCTGTCCGTGCCGCAAGAGCCTGAAAGCTCACGGAAGCGGATTCCTTCCGGCCGGTACTCCTTTTCCCTGCGGTCTGACTGTAGATTTCCCTGCTTCTGTAATCTGTCTGTATTGTGTGATTCATAAATGACTGCTCCTTTCCTGTAATAAAATAGTGATATGAAAAATCTGCTCCTCCGTCCGGATCTCCAGATCCCCCTGGTACTTTGCGGCCTCCTGCCTCACGCTGGAAAGGCCGATGCCGTGAAGGCGGCTGTCTCTCTGCTTGGTGGAAACCGGAAGGCCGGAGACGGGATCCATGACGATCCGCCCCTGATAAGGATTTTCCGCCTGGATCAAATAGAAACGCTTTCGCTGCTTTCCGGTGAGCCGGATATACCGGCGCGCAGGCGGCACCTGTGCACAGGCTTCCAGTGCATTTTCCAGGAGATTGTGGAGAATGATCCCCAGATCATAAGCTTCGTACCGACCGGATGCGGGATAGTGAAAATCTGCTTCCAGGGAGATCCCCGCGCGCAGTGCCTGCCGGCGCTTCTCATTCAGGACCACATCCGTTACCGCATTTCCTGTCCGGACAGACAGATCGGGAATGCGCAGATCCTGGTCGGTCTGCCGGAGATACTGTCCGATCTCTTCATAGCTGCCATTGTGTGCCAGCTCCCGGATATGGCGCAGGTGATCCAGCATTTCCCGCCGCATCTGTTCCATGCTTTCCGAGAGTGCCTTCTGCTCTTCCGCCCTTTTTTGGAGCACATTCAAATGCTGCTCCTTCACAAAGCAGGCTTCATTTTCCGTCTGCAGGGACAGCATTTCCTGGTGAAAAGCGATGGTGAACCAGGTCCCGGCGTAAAACAGGGCGGCGATCAGGGGGATGATCCCGAGAAATACCGGGTGCTGTTCGTACAGCCGGAGATATACGCCGTCCTTGATCATCCCGAGAAGCCTTACGATGATCCCTCCGGATAAGATGCCGGTCATTGGGATCAGACACAAAAAACACAGCTCCCTCCTGCGGAGCAGAAATGTTTTTTGAAGGAGCCTGCGTCTGAGAGCATACAGCATCACAGCAAACAGCGCAAACCGCAGCAGGGATACAAGCGTAAAAACCGCGGCGGCCCGAAGCAGGATCAGCTCCGGTTTCGCGTCGAGCCGGAACAGCGCATGACCGGACAGATAATCCAGGCTTTCTATGATCAGTGCGCTGCTCGTTCTGGTGCTGAAAAAAAGGACTGTCAGCAAAAACAGCAGAGACCGGTCCGCGCGCAGGAACCCGGACAGAGACAGAAGGCCAGCGCCGATCAAAAGAACACACGCAATCTGCGGTACCGGGGTGGCGGCGCACAGAAGATAGGCAGAGCTGTAGATCAGGAAGAGGATTCCGGCATGCGGCCGCCTTAGGCGCAAGCTTCGCGGGCGAAACGCCTGTGTTGTATCTGTCAGAAACGGATGGAAAAAAGCGGTAAAGCACCCTGCGTGCAGCAGCACAGTGACCAGGACCGCGGCCTTGTAGAAAAAATGAAATTCTCTTTCACTCATCCGCAAGCCTCCCTTTTACAAAACGCAGATAAGCTTTTACAAAGTCCGCGTATTTATACCTGGAGATCAAAAGCCTTTCCCCGTTGGTCAGTTCCACTTCGGTCCTGCTATAGGAATCCACATAGGACAGATTGATCAGGTACCCTTTGTGGATGCGGAAGAACTGGTCTGTCAGCTCATCTTCCAGCTCCCCGATCCTGGCATAATAGGAAAACAGTCCTTCCTTCAAATGCAGGATCACCTTGTGATTGCGGCTCTCTATATAATAAATGCTGTCCAGAGGAACGGTCTTGTTCCGGTGGGCAGACTGGATGAGGAGAGAACGGGTATCCGGTTGCCGGGACTGTTTTGCAAGGATCCGCTCCACGGCCCTGGCAAATACCTCCGAAAAGCGCTGCTCATCCACAGGCTTGAGCAGGTACTGGAAGGCGTCTACGTCAAATGCGTCATAGACATATTTTTCATACCCGGTCACAAAAATGATGAGGGGCTGCAAAAATGCGTCCGTGTCCCGGATCCGCCGTGCCAGCTCCATGCCGTTCCTGGGAAGGCTCTGCGCCGTATGCTCGGATTCTGCTTCACGGAATCCGTCTGGCTCCTGGGGCATTTCAATATCCAGAAAGAGAAGGTCGGTCCCTGCCCCGCGCGAAAGATATTCTCTGAGAGACGCATACTCCGCGACTTCGGTCTCATGGGAGACGCGCTGCTTTTGTATCAGCGCAGCCAGATAATGTCTTATATTCGGTTCGTCATCACAAATCGCTATTTTGATCATAGGAAATCCTTTGTCTGCTGCAGTCGGTTTCGGCAGCCGGGATGATAGTATTTACTTTTGACCGGAAAATTTATTCCTTGATTTATATATCGTAAGAAACAGGCATTTTAAAAAGTCCTGCGGCGTAACTGGCAGATCTGACGGCGTGAAGAACAAAAGTTACAGTTCACGGCCCAACCGGCCGCGAACTGTAACGCATCCAGCCCATTAAAAAGTCGCCTGACGGCGGTCCTAAGCGCCAGCGACGCTTGTTTAGGACGGACCGGAACGGAGTGTAGACGGGCTGGATGCATGCAACCGCTATTTTACCGGCCGGATGCCTTGCAGCATGGTGCAAGACACCGTGAACAGTAACGAACAAAAGCAATTGCATTCAAGAACCTGTCTGTAATTTGTTGCGGAACCCCGGCCGCTGTGATACACTAAATGAAAATGTCAACAAAGGAGAATGATGGAATGAGAGAGAAGCTGTTTTCAGATAAAATATTTCTAAGGAAGCTGTGGGAGCTGGCCCTGCCGATCGCGTTTCAGAACCTGATGCTCGCGTCGGTTGCGGCGGCCGACGCGCTGATGCTGGGGCGGGTGACCCAGGATTCCATGGCGGCGGTCTCACTGGCCACGCAGATCCAGTTTATCCAGAACATGATCCTGTCGGCCATCATTTCGCCCATCGTCATCCTGGGGGCGCAGTATTGGGGAAAGAAAGATACAAGGACCGTGAACGACATCTTCTGCATCGGGCTGCGGCTGTGCGTCGGCGTGTCCCTGCTCTTTTTTATCGGATGCGTCATATTTCCACGATATCTGATGCTGATCTTTACCAATGAAGAGGCGCTGATCCTGATCGGGGTCCGCTACTTGAAAGTGGCCGGATGGTCTTACCTGCTCACCGGCATTTCCCAGTGCTACCTGGCCATCATGAAGGTCAGTGATCATGCGGCCCAGACCGCAGTTGTCAGTACCGGCGCGGTGCTCATCAATATCGTACTCAACGCAGTATTGATCTTCGGACTTTTCGGAGCTCCGACGATGGAAGTCCAGGGCGCGGCGGCGGCTACCCTGATCTCCAGGATCATCGAATTGGCGTGGGTGGTTGTATTTTCTTATAAAAAAGGGTATATCCATCCGGACTGGAGCCGGCTTTTCAAAAGAAACCGCCTGCTTTTCGGTGACTTTCAGAGATGTGCGCTGCCGATCCTGGGAGCCTGCCTGTTCTGGGGCGTTGGCTTCACATCCTATTCCGCGTTTATGGGGCACCTCGGAACAGACGCGGCGGCGGCCAACTCCATCGCCGCGGTCGTGCGTGATCTAGTATGCTGTATGTGCAACGGCCTTGCAAGCGGCGGAGGGATCCTTGTGGGAAATGAGCTGGGCGCCGGACATCTGGACCGGGGAAAGCTGTACGGTGACCGTCTCGTGAAGATCGCGTTTTTGACCGGCTTTGTGTCCACTGCGATCATGCTTGCGGTGACTCCCTTTGTCACCGGATTTGTAAAAATGACGGATCAGGCGGAGCGGCATCTGATCGCCATGATGGTCATTATGGCATTTTACATGATCGGGCGGACCGTCAATACGATCATCATCAACGGGATCTTTGCGGCCGGCGGGGATACGCTGTTTGATATGTACAGTCTGGCGGTCTGCATGTGGGGAATCGCCATTCCGCTTGCGGTAGCCGGAACCTTTTTCCTGAACTGGCCGGTGCCGGTGGTGTACGCATGCACCTGTCTGGATGAGGTGGGGAAGATTCCGTGGGTGATGTATCATTACCGGAAGTACATCTGGGTGAAGGATCTGACGAGGGAACTGTAGGAAAATAACTTAGACATCTTGATCTGTCTATTTCTCTGGCTGAACATCCGAAGAAATATCCTGCGTAATCTGCACATTACAAGTTATTCTTCTGCAGTTCCTTACAACATTTGCCGTTAAGCCGATATTTATGATAGAGGATTATGCAGCATTGTTTTATGGGATTGCGGTCGTATCTGCGAGGGTACTGAGCAGACACCATCCGGAAATTGAGCGATAAGGAATGAGGGAATCAGATGACAGGTGTAAAAGAAGTAGGCGCGAATCCCACGGCTTCCGCCCCTCCCATGTCGGCCTCCGAAGCGGCGGCGGCAGGCAGGGCGGCAAGGAAAAGCGTGGAGCTGGAGGCAGGCCAGGTGATGGTCGCCCAGGCGGCAAGACAGGCGGCCGAGGCAAAGGAAAACCTGGAAAGGGAGCGTGCGGAGCAGGAAAATGAATATGAGCGGGAGGACCAGAACGAGAAGCGGGACACGTCTGAGCTTTCCAAGCAGAGCAAATGGTTCGGCATAGACGGAAAGATTCTGGAGAACGGGGATATCAAGTGGGTCCTGGAAATGGAGCAGGAGCTTCTGGAGGCCCTTTTGAAATGGATGCCTTCCGGAAACGGGGATGTCGCAAAGCAGCTTGACGAGCTGTCCCGGCTGTATCTGGCCCTTTTGGAAGCCATCCTGACCCATACGATGGGAGAGGAGCAGGCGGCTCAGATTGCCAGATTGGATGAGATCCTGGCCCAGAAGCTGACCCTTTTGATGGACACAGACTTAAAGGATCTGATGGATCTGCTGAAAGAGACCGGGCAGACAGAGACTCTGCAGAATGTAAAATCCAGTATCTATAAGCAGACCACCGGAACCTCCATTTCCGCCAGGGCGGCAGACCAGTTTTACGCAAAGGGAAAGCCGTCAGGCGCAGGCGATCTGCGGTATTTCATGCCGGAATCCAAGGGAAGCGGGGTGACGGAGAGGGCCGGGTCAAGGGGCATTTCCACGGCCGCCGCATTTTCCTCCTCCGGGTCGGAGGAAGGGTCGATCTACAAGCTGACGGAGGGGAGAAATGTCCGGCTCAACCAGGCGTTTGACGCCAGCAGAAAATCCGGTGAGATGCAGATGAGCCAACGGAATCAGGCATTGAGCGGCAGCAGGGGAGGAAGCTCTGCGAGTGCCAGCATCGCAGGCGGAAGGAGTGCGTTTACAGGAAATGACCTGGCAAGGGCCAACCGGTTCGCCGCCCATATCAACGGCAGCGGCAATCTGTTAAACCATTCAGGCTTCAGCGCGAAGAATGATGAGGTGGTGGGATACCTTGCGGCCATTACCTCCATCAAAGGGGAGATGTTCGCGGCATCCTCCGGAAGGCAGAACGCAATGAACGTCCCCATGAAGAACGCCCTCAATCAGATGGTGGATTATTACCTGAGCCGCAAAGGGGTGTATAAGGTGTACGATTATACCACCAATGTGTATGACAGGACCCACAGCTCTCAGAGGGCTTTGGAGGAAGGGCTCGAATACGCCTACCGGCTGTTCCAGGAAAAAAAGGAAAGCACGGAGGCACAGAAGCAGGCGGCCTATCTGGAGCAGGCTGGTTTTTTTCAGAATGTGCTGAAAAACCAGAGCATGCAGGCAGACCTGCTGCGGGGAATGCGGCTTCTGGAGGACAATTGGAGGGCGTTCCTGAAATCCATCGGGGAGAACGAGAAAAAAGGAATCGCCCTGAAAATGCAGAAGTACAGCCCGTGGGGGATCCTCTTAGAGCCAGGAGAGCACCGAAGCCTTTTCCGGGGAAAATCCTCGAAGCTTCTTCTTACAGAAGCGATTGTCGTAGCGGCGCTGATCGTGGTGTATCTGTGCTACCGGATGATTGTGGGGTAGCAGATTGGAAATTTTGCAGAAAGTGGAAGGGGTTGTCGGAAAATGATTGCGCTCCCACAATATATCCTGAAATTCATGGAATGCCACAGTGATATATTGTGCGCAAAGATGATTTTCCGACAGCCTCTTCTGCATAAATTCTATGGATTCATTCACCTGCGGCAGTGCCGGGGGACGCAGTATCAGATGGTTTCGCAATATTGCAGTATCGTTGCCAGAGCAAGCTGCTGTCCGGTGATCATGCTTTTCTTTTCAATCCATTCTTCATAGGTATGGGCGCCGCCGCCGGCAACCGTTCCCAGGGTGACCGCCGGGATTCCGAGGGATAACGGGATATTGGCGTCGGTAGAACCACTCTGGATATGGGCGGGCTGTCCGGTATAATGCTGGATCAGCCGGTTCTGCCTGCGGATCAGATCCTTCATCTTGTCCTGCGGGAGATCTTCGCTGCCGCATGGCCGGATCCCCAAAAGTGTTGTATCTATTTCTACCTCACTGGATCTGTGTGATTCCAGGATTTCATAGAGCTGCTGTTCCATAGTCTGCAGGGAGTCTTTCTGGTCTGAACGGAATTCATAATACATGCTGGCGCTCTGCGGAATCGTGTTTACCGAAGTCCCTCCCTCAAAGCGGCCTACGTTGTATGTGGTCGTTCCTGTTTTGGGAAGAGGCTGCCCATATAACTCCTGAACGATACCGGAAAGAACCTGTATTGCGTTTTCCCGCCCAAAATCATGAAACGAATGGCCGCCACAGGTTCGGACTTCGATTCTGTACCGATGGGAGCCGACTGCGGTTTGAAACAGATCCCCCAGATAGAGATCAAACGAAATCATTTCCGCAATATCGGGATGCTGTTGAAAGATCGTTTTCGAACCCTTCAAATTCCCCAGTCCCTCCTCACAGGTATTTGCGGCAAAAAGCAGGCCGTACTTCGTATCCTTCGGCGGATCCATGAGCAGATATTTGACGCACATCAGCAGATTGACCATGTTTGCAGTGTCGTCCCCGATGCCGGGGGCTTTTAAGTATCTTCCCTCTTCCTTCACCGGAATCTGTCCTTTTTCAGGAAAAACCACATCCATATGGGCCAGGAAGGCAGCAATCGGTCTGCCGGAAGAACATCGAAAAGGGAAAATGACATTTCCTGCCTCATCTATGTAAGCATTTTCTGCGCCTTGTCTCTTGAGCCATTCCAGGCAGAATATGGCCCGCTGGTCTTCCTGAAATGTGGGCGCGCCGATCGCGGCCAGCTCCTTTAGCAGCAAAAGAGTTTCTTCCTGATGGCGTATTACAAAATCTTTGAGTTTGGGATATTCTTTGATGTCCAAGGGTGCCTCACTCCTTTCTCCGGCCGTTCGTGGGGGACGGCAGACGACGTTATCAGCTTTTCTGATTATATCACGAAATGGGGGAATTGAGAAATACGAAGATTCAATTTCGATCCGATTCTAAATTATTTGGTTACAGGACACACCTTGACCAGGTGTGTCCTGTAACTCAGACCCGTCATTTTCAATGTTTGAAAACGAAAAGTGGTGAAATGAAAGGCCAAAATTCATATCATGTGTGAGGGCTATGCCCTCACATCTTTCTTTTTGAGATACCAGATACTACTTCCGGTAAACAGCAGGAAGAATATGCATAGACTGACCAGAAACGGAAGCAGCCCCTGCCGCAGGGAATCCTTCGACTTATTGGCGTTCATGCCCAGCAGCATGACGGAATAGGGCCAGTACATACTATAGCCCTTATTGCTGAGAATAAATCCCAGAATACTGCCCGCCAGCGAGATCCCGATCGGAACCGCAAAGCTGCGTATCACCATGGATAAAAAAAGCTGTAATGTCCCGACAGCCGCAGCTGCCAATGTCCCCCGGAGCAGCCAGACGAGGATCTGCCCCGGGACCATGCCGGGCAGGCCGCAGAGCTTCCCACACAGGAAATACAGCACGCCGACCCAGAGCTGGGTGAACAGCGTGACCCGGAATACGACGGCCAGCTTCGCCAGAAATACATTTCTCACAGGCACAGGATTTGTCATCAGTACATTCCAGTTATTGTTCAGATGCTCCAGCCGCCACAGGTAGGAGCAGTACAGCCCGATCAGAGGCGCATAGAACAGGCTGGAGTAAAACAGGGTGATCTGAGTCCACAGAGAATACCACTCACTGGTCAGAATCCCCAGATTCCCCCGATAATTGAAGGTTCCCATGACAGCGGGGATGAGCGGGATCAGAACGCAGGCCGCCCAGACGCAGGAGTGCCGCAGCTTCAGATTTTCGGCACGGATACATTTTAACAGCATGTCTTACACTTCCTTTCTCTTAAAAATATGCTTTTCCATCAGATAGAGCAGAATACCCGCCGCCAGAAATAGCAGAAAGCCGGGAACCGGAAAATCCAGATAATGCATATACTCTACATAATCCGCTCCGTCCGGCATCTCCCCCCAGCTGATGCCGGATACGGAGAAGATGGAAAAATATCCCCATACGATGAACAGGCTGACAGACCGGGGAAAGAACATGGAGAAAAGCCCCAGGAAGGACCCGGCCAGTCCCGCGCACAGGGGCAGAATTTGGTTGTCGGACAGCAGAGAGAGCAGATGCTGGATGCTCAGGAGCACCGCCCCCACAGCGGAAACGGCGAGAAAATGCTGTGCAAAGGGCAGAAGCTGTATAGGCTCTGAGATGCCGAACAGCTTTCCCAAAAGCAGGATGACCAGGATTTCCCCGACGGAAAAAAAGAGCAGGTATTTGACCTCCGCCAGGAATTTCATGTCATAAAAGCGGCCGGGTTCTTCCAGCGTGTAGAGAAGCTTGAAGGTGCTGCCCTTGATCTCCATATCGCAGAGCCGGCTTGCGATCACGGCAAGCATCACCGGCACGAAGATGGCGTTCAGAAGGGATAGCTGATAGAACAGCCATTGATAGCCATTTGTCAGATCTTCGGCGGTGAAATTGCGCATCAGAACGCTCATCCACAGCGCCAGGATGATGAGAAAACCCGCAGGCACCAGCCAGACCTTCCGGTATCGCTGCTTTTTTTGCTCGGCTTTGTAAGCGGAGCGATTTTGTGACCAGATTGTTTTCATAATAAACTCCTTTCCAGTGGACCTTATAGTGAAGCCTGTTTTCCCGTCAGATTCAGGAAAATCTCTTCCAGGCTCATCTGCATTTCTTCCAGCCTTAAAATGCCGATCTTCTGATCTGTCAGGAGATGTCCGCACCGCAGTACACAGGAATCCTCCACAGAATGCAGGAAGAGTCCGCTTCCGTCCTTACTTGCGGCTACCGGGAGACGGGCTTTTTTCAGGAGACGGAACGCCTGTCCGTCATCCGTGGTGCGAAGGCGGATCCTGGCACGGCTGTGATGGTGCAGGCTTGCCAGGTCGTTCTGGAAAATGAGGACTCCCCGGTCAATGATCCCTACGTGGGTCGCCATCTGGTCGATCTCGCTGAGCAGGTGGCTGGAGACCAGGACAGTCATGCCGTATTTTCCGGGAAGGGAACAGATCAGCTCTCGCATTTCCTGGATTCCGGATGGGTCCAGCCCGTTGGTGGGTTCATCCAGAAGCAAGAGCCTGGGATGTCCTAAAAGCGCTGCTGCCAGCCCCAGGCGCTGCTTCATCCCCAGAGAATAATTCTTGACCTTTTTGTCCTGCTGCTTTTCCAGGCGGACGATCCGCAGCACGTCGTCAATGCCGGTTTCCAGGACATTTTTCAGAGTGCAGATGATCTGCAGGTTCTCCCGGGCGCTTAAGTGCCCGTAGTAGGAGGGAGACTCGATCAAAGATCCCGTATTTTTTAAGATTTCCAGGCGGTTCTCTTCAAGCATGGGCTTTCCCAGGATGAAGATGGAGCCTGCGGTGGGCTTGATCAGGCCCAGCAGCATCTTCATGGTGGTGGATTTCCCCGCACCGTTGGGACCCAGGAAGCCGTAGATGCTTCCCGGCGGCACTTTCAGCGCCAGATCGCGGACCACTGGTTTTGAGCCGTATTGCTTCGTCAATGCCTGGGTAGTGATGATAGATTCCATAAGGGATTGCTCCTTTCTGAATTGTGGTAATTTCCAACTGGACGAACAGGTTGACGCTCCTTGAAGCATCAAATCGTACAGCTGAAATTATTTTATGTCTGTCCGGACAGCAGCTGGCTTTAGAATCGAGCAGGGAGCGTTGTTCCGTTCCCAGCTGCGATTTCTATCATACAGGAGCAGGCTTATATATTCATGAATCGTTCCTTAGATTTACCTTAATTTTGCAGAAGGTCTCTGGAAACTGCCTGAAAAACATCTTATAATGAAATGCAGTTAAAAAGATCATGCTAAATGCATGTGTGATAATGAAAAATTTATGATAGGGGGAAATCTGTGTGAACCTGTACGACAGCAAAATCCTTTTGGTGGACGACAACCAGGAACTGTCTGCCATGGTCCGAAATATCCTGCGCAGAAGCGGTTATTCCAATGTATCATGTGCGTTTTCCTGTGAGGAGGGGCTGCAAAAATTCTGCCAGGAGGAGCCGCAGCTTGTGATCCTGGACATTATGCTTCCGGACGGAGACGGTTTCTCACTATTTCGGAAAATGAGGGAAAAAGCGGAGACTTCGATCCTGTTTTTATCGGCAAAGGACGAGGACAACGACAGGCTGTTCGGCCTTGGCCTGGGCGCGGATGACTATATTACAAAACCATTTTTATCCCAGGAGCTGATCCTGCGGGTGGGGGCCGTTCTGAAGCGGACCTATTTTATACCGGGAAAAGCGGCGCAGACGGATGCGGAGGAAGAGCAGTCACTTCATCTGGGCGGGCGTGTGATCTCATTTTCCAATGCGTCGGTGACATACGGAGGAAAAACCGTTTCTCTGACCGCAAAGGAGCTGCAGATCCTCAAAAAACTGAATGAGAACAGGGGAAAGATCGTAACCTTTGATGCCCTGTGCATGGCCGTATGGGGGGATGCCTATTATGGGTATGAGAATACGCTGATGGTCCACATCCGGCACCTGCGGAAGAAGATCGAAGAGAATCCCTCCTCTCCGAAATGGCTCCTGACCGCCCGGGGGCTGGGCTACAGACTGAGAAAAGATGAAGATGCGCGGCATCGGGGGTGAGTGTTATGAAAAGCCTTGCGAAGATCATCAGGAGATACGTGGCCAGTGCCGGGGTTCTGGTCTTGACGGTAGCGTTTTTTAACCTTGCGGTGCTGTACCTGATCGGGTGGCAGTCTGTACAAAGGCATGGCGAGAGACGTCTGCATGCGGGGGAAGAGATGGAACATGTGGCTGCGGAGTTTTCGACTGCGGATCAGGGGACGGCGGAACATGCGGCGCGGTACCGGCTTTCCGAAAAGGGATATGCTTACCTGGAAGAGTATCATTTTCTCTGGTCCATGCTTCTGGACGATGGGGGAAATGTAGTGTGGAGCTGGAGACTTCCCGAGGAGCTTCCGAGATCCTACGGACTGGCCGATGTGGCGAAGTTCAGCCGCTGGTATCTGATGGATTATCCGGTCCGCGTGTGGGAGATGAATGGGATGCTGCTGGTATCCGGATATGGGAAGGAGTACGCGGTCAAGATCAACCTGATGTATCCTCTGTGGCAGATCCAATCCTTTCCAAGATATCTGTCCATTGCTGTGGGAATGAATGTGGCGCTGTTTTTGGTGCTGGCCCTGTGGTTCGCGTATCGTTTCTATCGGTCGCTGCGTCCGGTCTGTGCCGGGATTGACGCGCTTGCGGAGAAGCGTCCGGTGTTACTGCCGGAAAAGGGAATGACCGGAGAACTGGCAAACAGGCTGAATCAGACCTCCCGGATCCTGGAAAAGCAGGATCGTAAGCTTCGGCAGAGAGATGATGCCAGGACAAGCTGGATCTCCGGGGTATCCCACGATATCCGCACACCGCTGGCGCTGATCATGGGCTACTCAGAAGCCCTGGCAGAGAATCCGGAGCTGGGAGAGGAGGCACACTGCCAGGCGGAGGCCGTCCGGCAGCAGAGCCTTTTGATCCGTCAGCTGATTGAAGACCTGAACCTGACATCCAAGCTGGAATATCATGCCCAGCCTCTGCGCATGACGGAGTATTGCCCGGCAGTCCTGCTCCGGGAGACGGCGGCAGAGTATTACAATGAAGGCCTGGACGAAAGATATGAGATCACGGCAGAGGCAGATCCCCGGACAGAACGGATCCGGCAGCAGGGGGATATCCAGCTTCTGAAACGGGCGCTGCGCAATGTGATCGGAAACAGCATCCGGCACAATCCGAAGGGCTGCCGGATCACACTCCGGATCTCGGAGGAAATGGGGTGTGTCATATGGAAGCTTCTGGATTCCGGCCCCGGGATACCGGAGAGGGTGGTGGATATTCTAGCGGGGCGTCAGGCTGACAATGGGAAAGAGATCCACGTTATGGGGCTTCGGATCGTCCGGCAGATCATTGCCGCCCATGGAGGACATGCGGACTTTTTGAAAAAGGAAGCAGGGGGATATGGGGTGGAGCTGGTGCTGCCGGTGGAAGGGGAACTGTAGATTTCCCTGATTTGCGGAAGTGGGAGAGCGATTTCAGGCGCACCCTGTAACCATACCATGTGAAATGGCCGGATGCATGCAACCGCTATTTTACCGGCCGGATGCCTTGCGGCAAGGCGCAAGGCACCGTGAACAGTAACCCCTGTTTTGCATCGCGTGTCAAGAATCAAGATGCGGAAAATGATTGACAGAAAAAGAATCCGGGTGCTATTCTTTTTTATGAAACAGATCAGATATTTACAGAAATGATGGCAGGTGAAAACAGATCATGAACAAAATTTTAATCATAGATGACGACAAAGAGCTATGCACCCTGATCCGGCAGGGTGTTTTACGGGAAAATATAGAAGCGGACTGCTGCTATTCCGGGCAGTCCGGCCTGCAGAGGCTGAAAAAAGACGAATACCAGCTTGTCATACTGGACGTCATGATGCCCGGCCCGGACGGCTTTGAAACATTGGAGCAGATTCGGAAAGAAAATAGTCTGCCCATCCTGATGCTTACCTCCAAAAACGACAGCGCGTCAAAGGTCCGGGGGCTGCGCGCAGGCGCCGACGATTACCTGACAAAGCCATTTGATATGGAAGAACTGATTGCCCGCGTCCTTTCCCTGATCCGGCGCTATACCCGCTTTAACCAAAAAGACGGACAACCCCTGCAGTTTGATTTTGACGGTCTGACGATTCATTTTGACAGCCGCTCCATTACCTCGGTAAACGGAGATTTTGACCTGCCGCCGAAGGAATTTGATGTGCTGATGTTCCTGGCGAAAAATCAGGGAAAGATCCTCACGAAGCGGCAGATCTACGAGGAAGTGTGGGGAGAGGAGTATGTTTATGACGACAGCAATATTATGGCGATCATCAGCCGCCTCAGGAAAAAAATCGAAGAAACTCCCGGCAATCCAAGATATATACAGACGGTAAAGGGAATCGGATACCGTTTTCACAAGGAGGTCTGACCATTGAATGCTGAAACGTTTGCTGTGATCGGAATTGTCATTGCCCTGTTTTCCATCTGCGTCGCCGTCTTGACTGTCCGGCGGACTAAGACGCAGATTCTGGAAATGTCGGACATTTTAGAGGATATAAAAAATGGGAACGGAAATCGGCGTATTTTGGCGGAAACACACGAGCTTACGGCTCCCCTTGCCTATTCGATCAATGACATTGTCCGGTCTTACGAAGACCGGCTTTTGGCACTCCGCCGGACCGAGGAAACAAACAGGCAGCTCATGACCAGCCTTTCCCACGATGTCAGGACGCCGCTTACCACACTGATCGGTTACCTGGACGCCGCCCACAGGGGAATGGTGGAGGGAGAGGAGCGGGACGGCTATATCGAGACTGCCTGCCGGAAGGCCCATGACTTGAAGGAATATATTGACGTGCTTTTCGACTGGTTCAGGCTGGGTTCCGATGAATTTTCCATGAATGTCATGACAGTGGATCTGACGGAGCTGACACGGAATATCCTGATCGACTGGATCCCGGTGCTGGAAAACGCGGGGATTGATTTTGAGGCGGAGATTCCGGAACAGCCCTTTCGGGTAAACCTGGACCCGGAAGGATATATGCGGATTTTAAACAACCTCATGCAGAATGCGGTTTCACACAGCCATGCGGAGAAAATAGAACTGACATTGTCCGGGGAAGGCGGGAATATAAACATTCTTCTGGCGGATCATGGTGTGGGGATCAGCAAAGAGGATCTGAAGCATATTTTTGAACGGCTTTATAAATGCGACAAGGGGCGGTCTGAAAAAGGCAGCGGCCTGGGACTGTCCATCGCGCGCCAGCTTGCGGAAAAAATGAACGGGACGATCACGGCAGACAGCGAACCGGGAAACGGAACTGTATTCAGCCTGACTTTCCCGCTGGCAGGAATCTGAAGAAAAAGCTTAGGGACAGTTCCTTAGAGTCTGCGGTTCTGAACAGTTAGGAGCTGTTATCTGAAAATGCAAGGTTTATGCAAGGTTCCGGCAAGGTTTATGCAAGGTTGACATGATAGAATTTAGCATGTCAGAGAAATAAATAGGGCCTGCTTCCCACCGGAGAAGGGGCCGGGAACATTTCTATGCATAGCAAAAAGGAGGTTTTGCAATGACCAAATATATCATTGAAACAAAGAATCTTACCAAGCAATACGGAGCGCAGAAAAGTGTCGCCAATCTGAACATCCATGTACAGAAAGGCCGTATTTACGGTCTCCTCGGGAGAAACGGAGCCGGAAAGACGACCACGATGAAGATGCTGCTGGGGCTGACGGATCCTACCTCAGGGGCAGTGATGATCTGGGGGAAGCCCTTACAGGGCAATGAAAAAAAGCTGTTGCCGCGGATCGGCAGCCTGATCGAGTCTCCCGGCTTTTATCCCAACCTGACAGGCACGGAAAACCTGCGTATTTTTGCCGCCCTGCGGGGAGTTCCGAACCGCGGCGCAATCAAAAACGCGTTGGATCTGGTGGGCCTGCCCTACAAGGACAAAAAGCTGTTTTCCCAGTATTCCCTCGGTATGAAGCAGCGGCTGGCGATTGCCCTCGCGGTCATGCATGACCCGGAGCTGTTGATCCTGGATGAGCCCATCAACGGGCTGGATCCTATCGGCATTGCGGAGGTCCGTTCCTTTATCCGCGGCCTCTGCGACGAACGGGGAAAGACCATCCTGATCTCCAGCCACATCCTTTCGGAGATCGCCCTTCTGGCGGATGACATTGGGATCATCGACCATGGAGTGCTGCTGGAGGAGGAGACGCTTGCGGAGCTGGAGAGAAAAAGCAGCAGGCATGTGCATTTTCTCGTATCCGATACGGCTCAGGCCGCCAGAATCCTGGAGCGGCATTTTCGGGAACGGCATTTTACCATACAGGACGACCACAGCCTGCAGCTGCATAACATGAAGCTTCCGGTGGGCCAGGTGGTCACCTCCTTTGTGGAAAATGGCCTGGAGGTACGGGAGGCGCATATCTGTGAGGAAAGTCTGGAAGATTATTTCAAACGGGTCACAGGGGGTGAGGGAATTGCTTAAGCTGATCATCTGTGAATTCATGAAAACAAAACGCAAAAAAATGTTTTATATCGCATTTATGACCACGTTCATCATGCCCGCCATGTATACCCTGATCCTGACCGACAGGAGCCTGGAAAATATGATGTCCGTGATCCGGCAGGAGAACGGTTTTCTGGTTCTGATCCCGCTGTCAGTCATTGTGGCGGCCAATCTGCTTTTTGAGGAGCAGGATCATGACACTTTGAAAAATCTGATGTGCGTTCCCGTCACGAAGGGCCATCTGGCGGCGGCAAAGATTTTTGTGCTGCTGATTTTCAATGTATGCTATGAACTGGCGGGAGCCGCGGCGGCTGTCCTGCTGACAGCCCTCTCAGGAGCATCAATGGACGGATTGGGAATGCAGCTCCTTCTGACCGCGGGAACGGGAATCCTGCTCTGGGCAGCAGAGATGCCCTGCCTGCTGCTGGTGGTCTGGTGCAACAAATCCTACATTATATCCGTGATCATTGCGTTTGCCTATACCATGGCGGGATATATCACGCATATCAGTGATGCTTTTGTGCGGGTGCCGCTGGGACCAAATGTAGCCACACTCCTTCCGGTGCCCATGATCTTCCGGTGGCTGTATCAATTTATTTCGATAGAAGACGCGGGGGAGACGCTTCGAACATTTTATGAAGGCTTTCGCCCCTACTTCGTGTCCACTCCGGCAGTCTTTGCCGTGCTGATGGCGGAGGCGGCAATCTGCATGCTTCTGCTGACAAGAGTCTACCAAAAACAAGAGATATAGGAGGAAATGGAATTGCGATCGATCATAAAAACAGAGTTTCTAAAAATGAAAAGATATCATATCCTGCTGATCGGGCTGCTGGGTATGGTGTGTTCCCCGCTTCTCCAGTTTTACTCACAGCTGGTGGTGAATGAAGAGTTCAAATGTGCCAATTTTGATATCCCCGCATTGGTGGAGAATACGATCTGGGGAAACGCGCAGATATTCATGCCGGTTTTGTTTACCCTGATCGGCGGGTATCTGGTCAACCGGGAGTATACGGACGACACCCTGAAAAATATATTGACTGTCCCGGTTTCCTTCCGAAAATTTCTGGCAGGAAAGCTGGCCGTCATGGGGCTTCTGGCAGTGCTCTTCGGTATTTACAGCTTTGCGGTGACACTGGCGGTAGGACTTTTCGGGGGGCTTTCGAATCTGAACCTTTCCGTGTTCATAAAGGGGCTACCGCAGATGATTGGGCTCTCTGTCTGTATCTACATTGTCGTACTTCCGATCATCACGGTGTGCAGCAGGAAGCCGGGACATTTTATGGTCGGTTCGGTCATCGCGTTCCTTACAGGATACTGCGTTCTGTTTTTTAAAGAGGGACTTTTGCGGAATATTTATCCGTATTCCGTTGCGCTGACGATGATCGGATTTGATACGGCGTCCTATTCAGGAACCTCGGGAAAGGGCAGCGTGCCGCTGGGGGCGGCTTCCCTGGGAATCATGCTGCTGATCACGGCAGTGCTGATCGTGACGTCCAAGGCACCGGGGGATGTACACGGACACGGGAAAAAGAGCTCCGGGAAAAAAGGGATTACCCTGCGCGCGGCCCAGCGTGAAAAATCGAAGGCCGGGAGGTGACGGCATGAAAAAAATCTGTGACAGTTCAAAACAGGACAGGGCATGTTCGTCTCTGTCCCTACGAAAATCTTTTCTGCTGTTTTTTTGTTTGCTTTTGTACATCATCGGATTATGCGGCTGCTCCAAGGATGAAATTCTGGAAGAATACAATGAGGTGATTCAATTTGCCGGAAATTTCAGACTGACAAGCGATTTCCTGTTAAAGGGCAGACGGAAGTGCGGTGTGGATCGTTATACCGGAGAATATACCGCAGACTATGACAATTTTTCCAAAACGGAATATCTCTTCGGCGGGACTACGATCGACCGGGAATACGGCAAAGAAGTCAGCGTGTTCTGCAGGATAGAAGGGGAATCCGGAAGCGCGGAGCTCTTTTGGGAATCTGGGAGTGAGGAGACGACGGTATTGCTTGACGCGGACGGGACATACAGGGAGACACTGACACTGCCGGAGGGAGGAAATTATATTGGGATTGCTGGGGAGCATTTTACGGGGGAGGTGGAGCTGCGGATTGAATGATCCAAGGGCGTATATGCCCGCCTGCGCGCAACCACTATTTTACTGGCCGGATGCCTTGCGGCAGGGTGCAAGGCAATAAATTCATGATGATCATTGATGAATGGGATGCGCCGATCAGGGAGATACCGCGGATTCAGAAGCGGTATCTGGGACGGAGCGCAAGTAAATATGCCCAGGAAATTTAATACGGACGGATACTGCGCCCCTGATCTGCGTTATATGGTCAACCTGTCCGGACGCCTGAATGAAATCAAATCTATGGTGGATGCCGGAAAATAATCAGCTATGCGGATTTTGAGTCTGAGCAGAGTTTTGTGGCGGCGTTTTCAGGGGAATTGCTGGAATATGCGCGGAATATTTCAGGAGAAGCGAAGGAAAAATTAAAGCAATACGCCGAAGAAGGGGCGGGGGAGATTAGAGGGGATTTTATCCGCTGTAAAAATGCTTCTGGAGGCTCCCTGCTGGCTGCGGTCCACGGGAAGCTGCTGATGTGGATCTTTGAGAAAGAGAAGATGATCGAGCCTTGATTCTGTTTGCGTGTGCTGCGGCTTCATGAAAGGGACTGTAAGGAAATGACTGTTTCGCTGTGATCTGCTGCGTGACCGGTTGGAGGTCACAACAGGATATTGCGCGAAAATACCATTTCCTTACAGCCCCTTTGAAATTGTAGGTATCAAACCATACGGTGATTTAAAACTCGGCCCTCATCCGCCGCTCTAGAAGCGCATGAATCTTCTCCGTTGGCGTCATGACAGACCCGATGGGCGTGTCATGATTCAGGGAATCAATGATGATCGCAAGGTATTTGCTTAAGTCCGCCGTGATAAAATAAGGTTTCTCCTTTGCCTCCGGCGGCAGATAGGTCAGGTTGGTGGTAATGACCTTGCTGAGATATCCGTTTTTGTAGTATTCATCGAACTTTTCAAAACCATCGGTAAACAGGCCGAAGGTGGTGCAGGCGATGACCCGCTTTGCCTTCCGTTCCTTGAGCTGCTTCGCCACATCCAGCATGCTTTCCCCGGAAGAGATCATGTCATCAATGATGATCACATCCTTGTCCTTCACGTCGTCCCCGAGAAATTCATGGGCCACAATGGGATTCTTTCCATTTACGATCTTGGAATAATCTCTGCGCTTGTAGAACATTCCCATATCCACGCCAAGCATGTTGGAAAAATACACGGCCCTGTGCATGGCGCCTTCATCCGGGCTGATGACCATCAGATGATCCTTGTCCACAGTCAGATCGGGCACCTCGCGGAACAGCGCCTTCATGAACTGGTAAAGGGGATTGAAGCTGTCAAAGCCATTTAACGGGATGGCATTCTGGACACGGGGGTCGTGGGCATCAAAGGTGATGATATTGGCAATTCCCATGGCAGCCAGCTCTTCCAGTGCCAGCGCGCAGTCCAGGGATTCCCGCGCGGTCCGTTTGTGCTGGCGGCTTTCATACAGGAAGGGCATGATGACGGTGATCCGGTGCGCCTTGCCAGTGGCTGCGGAAATGATCCTTTTCAGATCCTGAAAATGGTCGTCCGGGGACATATGGTTCGGATGTCCGTTGACCGTGTAGGTCAGGCTGTGGTTGCACACGTCTGTCATGATAAACAGGTCCGTGCCGCGGATGGTCTCCTTGAGAATGCCTTTTCCCTCCCCGCTTCCGAACCGGGGACAGCAGCAGTCTACGAGATAATTTTTGGAACGATAATTTACATACAAGGGGGATTCTGAGACTTCATTGATCGTATTTTTCCGAAACGATACGATGTGGTCATTCACCTTCTGTCCAAGCTCACTGCAGCTTTCCATAGCAACAATCTTCAAGGGTGCGACCGGGAGGGTTTTTTCTAATAATTCGATGTTTGACATAAATTCTCTCCTGTAGTTTGTGCATACTTTTTACAATGCGGTGCCTTTAAAACTAGTCTTTTGTACAAATTGTCTCCATATATGGTTATATCATTTTTTTCACCGAAATTCAAGTTAACATGGAAAATAAAGCCGAAAATCCTTTTTAGAACAGGGGATTTTCGGCTTCTATTATATTCGCTGATACTAATTGTTCTAATCTGTCCGCTACCTCCTCGTGCCGGTTCAGGTACAGCTGGCCGTAGATATTGTTGACCATTTCTACAGTATCACCGATGCGTTCCGCAATGAGCATAGCTGGGAATCCCATGTCAGTCAATAATGATACGTGGGAATGCCTGAGTCATGAAACTTGATTTTTGATTTATATTTCATTATTTATTATATTTTTGAAATAAATTCAAGAAAAAGTACTTTTCTAATGTCAATATTGATGATATACTGAAAATAGATTTTTGCTATTGAGGTATATGAGATGCTTCCCTATACAGGAGACTATATTGAGCATATTGATGACAATATAAACGATTTTAAATATTACACATTTACCCCTCGTCCTCTGATGTATGGGGGTATGTATGAAGTGGATGATGAACTAACCGCTTTGTTAATCCGTAGTTCCCGCTACTTAATTCTCTCTACATCCTGGCGCACTCATCCTCGGTTGGAGTATATGGTATTTCTT
>QXWX01000089.1 GCA_009911175.1 Lachnospiraceae bacterium
TTGCGGGGAGTCCTTTCCTCTGCTGAAGCCGTTTCATTCGCTGACCTGCGGGGTACTTTTCTCTCAGAAGAAGCCTCCTGGGAAGCCGGCTTACGGGGGGCTTTTCCTTCTCCGGCAGCCTTCGCCGGCGCTGCTTTGCGGGAAGCCTCTCCATCCCCAGGAGCCTTTCCGGATACCGAGCCTGGCGCCTCCCCTCCTGCCGGATTGCTGCCCGGCGCGGACTTGCGGGAAACCTTTCCTTCCGCAGGCGCCGCCCCCGCTGCTGCTTTGCGGGAGGGCATCCCTTCCGGAAACGGATGCGCCGCAGCCGGTTTCTTCGGTTCCTTCTTCTCCGGCGCCGCACTGCCGACAGGTGCTTTCTTCACTGCCCCTGTTTTATGGGACGCATCAGGAGCTGTCCCTTTGTGTTCGCCCGGATCCTTCTCAGGCTGTACCGGAGGAGCCTCAGCCTTTCCAGTATTCACCGCCGTATCCGGAACAGCTTTCCTGGCGCGCTGCTTGTCAAGATCCCACTGCTTCTTACAATCACGGCATACTGCATATTGATGAAAGACCGGTGCGCCCTGTTCATCGACACCAACCTGCTTCTTCTGTAACTCAACATCTTTTCCACATATCGGACATTTCATGATGTGCATTTCCTCTCTTTCGTATTCGCCAATTCAAAGGGGTAAAACGTATGCATTGATTTTGGCTAGAACCATTATAACATCTTATTCCGATAAGGACAATGACAAAATAAGGAGTTTCTCATTTATGGGAAAAGACAAGGTTACTGTTCACACGGCGTCGCGCGCCCTGCTGCACGGCTTCCGGTCAATAAAGTAACATTTGCCATAATATCCAGCCTCTCGCCGAAGGCGACTTAAAATAGGCTGGATACTGTTACTGGAGCACCCAAAGGGTGTGAACAGTAATAAGACAAGAGTATTCCTGTTTCCGCTATTTCGTCTTTTCGTCTGTTTTGGAATTTTTTGCGGAAATCACCGGCGGTTCGAATTGATACACATCATTGTAGGATTCCAGTTCTTCCTCCGATGTGGGGAGAAACGGAATCAGCCCTGTACAATCCCTGGCGGAAGCTGCATTTGACAGATAGTCATAATCATCAATAATTTTTTCATTTTCTTTCGAATTTAACATCATTCTTCACCTCGGTTTTATTATTTGTACAAAAATAAATTGTATTCACGGGAAAATGTGGTAAACTGATAGAGGATTGACTATGTTTATAGAAATGAAAGGAATGATATGATCATGAAAATTATTGCAGATACACATGCTCATACCCTGGCCAGCGGCCATGCCTACAGCACCATCCGCGAGATGGCAGCAGCGGCAGCCGATCGGGGAATGCAGGTTCTCGCCCTGACTGAGCACGCACCGGAAATGCCGGGAACCTGCGGCCTGTTTTATTTTCAAAACCTGCGCGTCATCCCCCGGGAGATGAGCGGGGTCCGGATGCTCTTCGGCGCGGAGCTCAATATCATGGATCCGAAAGGCAGGGTAGACCTGCCGGAAAGCACGATCAAAAAGCTGGATATCACAGTGGCCAGCATCCACGTTCCCTGCTTCGGGCTTGAGCATACAGAGCAGGAGGTCATGAGCGCCTATGTGGAGGCCATGAAAAAGGAATACATCCAGATCATAGGGCATCCGGATGACAGCAGATTTCCCATCAATTATGAGGTTCTTGTAAGGACAGCAAAGGAAACCCATACGCTTTTGGAGGTCAACAATTCCTCCCTGCATCCCCAGAGCTTTCGGGAGGGTGCCCGGGAAAATCTCCTCACCATGCTGGATCTGTGCCGCCAGTATGAGGTTCACGTCACCACGGGAAGCGACGCTCATATGGATGTGGACGCCGGCAATTTCTCATATGCCGCAGAACTCCTGGACTACTGTCATTTTCCGGAGGAACTTGTGGTGACGACAGATTTTGAAAAACTGAAACCATTCTTGAACCTCAAAGAATAGAACAGGATGTGCCGCTATGATCGATAAAAAATTAATCCCCGTGGGCGGACTGAAAAAAGAGCCTTTCTCAGGAGGACATCATGGAATGAGGTATTTTTTCCGCTCGGATGAAAGCAGAGAGACATTTACCGTCTTCGTCTACCCGGAGCCCTGGTCCTTCGAACAGACTCCGGAGGATGAGAAAGTCTCCGCCTCCTTTCCCATGTCGGATGAGGGTATGGATGCTGCCATTGCATGGCTTTTCGAAATGTATGAGACCCAAAAAGAGATCTGGAATACTGCCCAAAAGAACTGTATGCATATCGTAAATACAAAAAAGCTCTGACGCCTGCCCGGCTCCGTCCCTGATCAGGGTCGTTCCGGGCAAAATTTACTGCCAGATACCGTAAATGGAAAGCAAAATCTGTCTTTATTTTGATTTTAGAATTTTCATAATTTCTTCCATATCTTGTCACATCCGATTCACAAATGCCTGTTATGATAAATCCATACTTACAGAAGACGATGGCTGCGGATGCAGCAGGCATGTGCGGCCATTGGACTTCGCCTAATGGTTTATATTTTACTTAAGACGATTGACTGAATTTTGATAGATTTCCCTTTTCTCTGAGCTGTCCGCATTGCCCGCGGCAGCTCTTTTCTTTTTTAGAGCACAGAAAATGGCTTTATCGGATATACCCCTGCTGATATGCCATATTCCGGTTAAACGCATACAGCTCCGCCATGGTAGCCTGGTAATAAGGCTCTACATAGAACACCCCTGCGATACCGAAGGTGATCCCTTCCAACAGCCGCCATCCGAGAAAGGACAGATCCAGCACAAATACATTCCACTTCTGCCCCATCATCATCCGTTTACTGATCGCAAATGCCTCCTGCCTGCTCATCCCCGGATTCTCCGCCAGGATATAGGGGATCATCAGATATTCATAGTGCTTGATGATTCCCGGTACAACGAAGAGCAGAGACCACAGACTGATAAACAGTCCTTTTAAAAACATGGTCACGACAACGTTCATGTACTGCCCGCCCTGAAAAGCCGAACCTACCACACCCACACCCGGATTTCCGGTCTGGTTCTCGATAAAAAAGCGGCTTCCTCCTACCAGCAGAAGATTTCCCACAAAAATCTTTACGATGATAAAAAGAAGACTCATGATCCCGACCACTGCGGCAGCCATGAGCGCAAACATTGCAAGCGCCATGGATTCGGAACTGCTCATGTGGGAATCATGAAAAAACTCATAGGTCTCCGGAGCCCTCGAGCCGTACCTCGAATAGGATCCCCCTGTAAAAATAGCCATGACAAGCGCCGCAACCACAGCCGACCAGTAGTTCCTCGTGAAGGAAAGCTTTCCTCGCATCTTTAAGTCTATTCTGTTCCACATAATGAACCCTCCCTTATGCTTCATATATAGCTTACACAGACCTGCCGGAATCCTCTGAATAAGAATCAGGCAAAATCATCTTCCCGGCAGCTCCTGACTGCTGAAATTCAGTATAGCACATTATCCGGCATCTTGAAAGCATTATCCTCCGATAAAGCAAAGTATTTCATGATCTATCCTCTTGCGTATTCTCCGGATTCATTTTATGATATAGATATACTGAGCGCCGGATGGTTCCGGCCGTGAGTATAACCTGTATGAGGAGAGGCGCATCCATGATCATCCATAATTCCTGCAAGGCCGCCATCCAGTCCTGCCTCGACACGAAGACATTTGCCGCAGCCCATTTATATAACGATGAAAAAACCATGAGTATCCACATTCATGACTGCTATGAGGTCTACTATTCTATCTCCGGCGGAAAGCAGTTTTTGATCGACAACCGGTTTTATGATTTCCAGCCGGGAGACATTTTTTTCATCAATCAATATGAAAGCCATTATCTTTCGCAGATCGACCGTGTGACCCATGAGCGGATCGTGCTGTCCGTTTATCCGGATTATCTGAGGAGGTTTTCTACGGATCAGACTGACCTGAACTGCTGCTTCACACAAAGAGATACTTCCTTCGGCCACAGACTGAGCCTGTCCCAAGAAGAAAAAAAGCGGTTTTTATATTATATTCACAAGCTCTCCGAAAAGAAAGAGTTTGGAGAGGATCTCCTAGAGCAGACCGCATTTCTGGAACTCATGGTCTATCTGAATCGGAGCTTTCTGCTACGCCGCGAGGAGGACCGGACGCAGGAGTCACGCACGGATCAAAGAGCATCGGCTGCCCATTCTGAACAGATTGATGCTATCTTGTCTTATGTGAACCGAAACCTGACGGAAGAACTGACGATCGGGAAGCTGGCAGCCCATTTTTATCTGAGCAGTTCCTACCTGTGCCGGATCTTTAAAGATGAGACCGGAACTACCATCAACCGGTATATCACTGCCAAAAGGATCTCCCGCGCAAAGGCACTGCTTGCGGAAGGCTATTCCGTCACGGAAACCTGCGGGATGTGCGGCTTCCAGGATTACAGCAATTTTTTAAAAGCCTTTACAAAGGCTGTGGGAATCTCCCCAAAGAAATATGCCATGTACGAGCAATAGAAAAAGGCATACGCCCCGGTATGATCCGTACCGTCCGTATGCCTTTCCTGTGCAGTCTGTCCCTGCTATTTCTAAAACCCTTTACGGCTGCTTTCCAATATATGCCAGGATCCCGCCGTCTACATACAAAATCTGTCCGTTTACAAAGTCAGACGCATCCGAAGCCAAAAATATCGCCGGCCCCATCAGATCCTCCGGATTGCCCCACCGCGCGGCAGGCGTCTTGGAAATGATAAACTGGTCAAAGGGATGCCTGCTGCCGTCGGCCTGTGTCTCCCGCAGCGGAGCCGTCTGCGGCGTAGCGATATATCCGGGGCCGATGCCGTTGCACTGAATGTTGTATTCCCCGTATTCCGAACAGATATTTTTCGTCAGCATCTTCAATCCGCCCTTTGCCGCCGCATAAGCAGATACTGTTTCGCGGCCAAGCTCGCTCATCATGGAACAGATATTGATGATCTTTCCGTGTCCCTTTTCGATCATGTCCGTCAGAACGGCCTTGGACATGATGAAGGGCGCATTCAGGTCAATATCTACCACCTGGCGAAATTCCGCCGCGCTCATCTCCGTCATGGGAATCCGCTTGATAATGCCGGCATTGTTTACCAGAATATCGATCACACCCAGTTCCTTTTTGATGCTCTTCACCATCTCCCGAACCTGGTCCTCGTCTGTTACGTCGCAGAGATATCCTTTTGCCTGGATTCCTTTGGCCTCATAATCCGCAAGCGCCTTGTCCAGGTGCTCCTGCCCCCGGCAGTTAAAAGCGATCTTCGCCCCGGCCCTGGCATAAGCTTCGGCGATGGCAAATCCAATGCCGTAAGCTCCTCCTGTTACGAGAGCCACCTTACCTTCCAATGAAAAACTGTCTAAAATGCTCATTTGATCTTCCCCTTTCTCTTTTACCATGCATTCTTTGCGCATCCATATGCACATGCCACATCGTTTCATTTGCCTGGCATATATAATTTTTTCTTCTGTGCTAAATACGGATTCTCGGAAACATTTAATGCAGAAGCGCCTCGGCCAGTGCCAGAATCGTCAGAGCCTGTCCATAGGCCATGGGAGCGATCAGGATATTCTTATAGTGCTCCGCGTCCATTCCCATTCCGGTTCCTCCCGACACCTTCAATACGGTACCATCCTCATCAATATTTTCCAGAATCCCCTTGATTGCCCGTCCCGCGCATTCCAGGTAAGAGTCATCCAGGATTCCGAACCGGACCCCCTTCAGCATCCCTGCCGCAATGGCCGCCGAACCGGACACCTCCTCATAGCTCTCCGGATCCGTCAGCACTGTATGCCAGAGCCCGCTTCTGCTCTGCAGCTTTTTCAGTGCCGCTGCCTGGGCCTTATAGGTATCCACGATCAGCTCCTTCACACCCGGATTCAGGTTTCCCCTGGACATCTCAATATATTCCATACTGCCCAGAGTGAACCAGCTGTTGCCCCTGCACCAGAAGACGCCGCCGAAATTATGGTTTCCGTTAAAGGTCCATCCGTGGTAGAACAAACCGGTCTTTTTATCATACAGATATTTGATGTGCATGAGCATCTGGTGGATGCTTTCATTGACCCATTCTTCCCTTTCGTATTTTTGTCCCATTTTATTCAGGAAGAGAACGGTCATGAACAGGGTATCGATCCACATCTCATTTTCATTCAGCCGAACCCCCTGCCGATCCCCGTTGGCACTGGTCACGTGCTGGAAGCCCCCCTCCTTTGTCCTGGGAATACAGTTCATGAGCCAGTCCGCCCAGCTCAGGCAGAGTTCCTCGAACTTCGGGTCATGGTAATATTCATTCAGCTCCGCAAGAGTCAGAAGCGGAGTCGTAGTGTTGATATTGCGGGACGGCAGACCCAGTTCCATATTCCCCACAAACCAGTTGTGCAAAAACTCCTTATATTTCTCATTTTTATCCTGCCGCATGATCCGAAGCAGGCCATACAGCCCTACTCCCTGGGGCCAGTCCCATTCCCGGATCCCGAAGTCCCGCTTAAAAAATCCAATCGCTTCCCCTCCGGTTTCTTCCAGCTCCTTTTCATTTTCCGGCCCGCCCAGATTCAAAAGCTTCTCGATCATAAGATCCAGCTTTCTTCTGAGCTCCGTTTCGTTCATCTTCATTTTTTCTTCCTTCCTTTGTAATGAATTGCTTTGCAAATTTACTGTTCCTATTATTACTCTTTGTAACAAGGTACAAAAGAGAAAGCAGGTGATATTTTGGAAAAAGTAACCTACTACGCCTCCATCGACGGTATTTCCCTGGAACACATGGTCCGGTACGGAAAGTTTGATATGCGTGTGAAGCATTTTCACAACGAATATGAAATCTTCTATATCCTGGAGGGAGAACGTCTTTTTTTCTTTAATAACCGCAATTTTATTGCCTCCAAGGGGGATCTGATCCTGGTAGACACCAACCTGATCCACATGACCAAATCCGTTTCCGAGGACGACACCGGACATAACCGGATCATCCTCTATGTCAGCAGCGGCCGCATGCAGGATCTGGATCGGAAATATCCGACTCTGCAGCTGGTACGTTTTTTCCATCAGCACTACGGCGTCTATCATCTGACTCCGCGGCAGCAGGAGCAGTTCATGGATCTGTACTACCTGTTCAAGCAGGAATGCAGGGACAAGGAACACAATTACAAGCAGGCCGTAGAGCTTGCCGTAACCTCCTATTTTCTCCGGCTCACCCGGGAACTGGACCATCACGCGCAGGAGGGTCCCCTCGATCCTGACGTCGGCAAGTTCCGGCATGTATATGAGATTGCCGATTACCTGTCCGAGCACTGCGAAGAGACACTTTCCCTGGACGATCTTGCCGCAAAATTTTTTCTCAGCAAATATTATGCCTGCCGGGTATTTAAAGAAATCACAGGCTATACGATCAGCGAGTATACCAACATCCACCGGATCCAGAAAGCCAAGCGTTATCTGGAAGAGACGGACTTAAGCGTGGCGGAGATCGCGGATCTGGTAGGCTACGGCACGATGACGCATTTTGAGAAAACCTTTAAGACCTATATGACCATTTCCCCATTGAAATACCGAAAGACGCTGAATATCGTGACCCACACGAATCTGCCTTCCAATCCATAGCCTTGGACCTAGTCCTCCGCCCGGATTCATTTTCTACATCAGTCCCAGCACCGTCGGAAGCCAGGTACTAAATGCCGGAACAAAGGTAACAAACAACAGCGCTGCCAGAATCGCCGCAAAATACGGAATCAGTTTGGAAACCACATCTTCCACCTTCAGCTTGGCCACGCTACAGCCCACGAAGAGGACGCTTCCCACCGGCGGGGTTACGGTTCCGATAGACAGGTTCATGACCATCATCACGCCGAACTGGATCGGGTCCATACCAATGTTCGTAATAACCGGCAGGAAGATGGGTGTAAAGATCAGCAATGCCGGAGCCATATCCATAAATGTTCCTACGATCAGCAGGATGATATTGATCAGCAGCAGGATCACGATCTTGTTGTCCGACACACCCAGCATCAGGCTGCTGATCGCCTGGGGCAGTCCGGTAAAGGACAGTACAAAGGACAATACAGAAGATGCGCCGATGATCAGCATAACGATCGTAGTCATCACTGCCGCATCCACCAGGATGTCTTTTAAGTCTTTCAGCTTGATGCTCTTATAAACAAATGCGGACAGGATAAATGCATAGATGACCGCAACCCCGGAAGCCTCCGTAGGAGTAAAATAGCCGGACAGGATTCCTCCAATAATAATGACGATCAGAAGAAGGCTTGGGATGGCGTCCCACACAACCTTTGCCGCCTCTGCTCCGGTCAGCCTTTCCCGTTTTACCACATAGCCCTGTTTCTTTGCGTACAGAAATGCAACTACCATACAGAGAAATGCCCATAACAGTCCCGGGATCCATCCGGCCATGAACAGTGTCGCAACCGAAGCGCCGCCGCTGGCCGCGGAATACACGATAAATGCATTGGTTGGAGGAATCAGCTGTCCCACCGGTGCGGTGGCGATATTGGTGGCCGCCGAAAATCCCTCGTCATAGCCCTGCTCCTTTTCCAGCGGGTTCATGACTCCGCCGATGGCTGTGGCTGCCGCGATACCGGAACCGGATAGAGAGCCGAACATGGCGTTTCCTGCGATATTGGTCAGCGCCAGGGAACCTGGAACCTTTCCGAGGAAGAGCATTGCCAGGTTGATCAGCCTTCTGGCGATCCCGCCGCTGCTCATCAGTTGTCCTGCCAGTATAAAGAAGGGGACGGCAAGCAGCGTAAAGCTGTCAATACCGCTGACCAGCTTCTGTGCCGAGATGAACATTTCGAACTGCGGTGTCAGAAACATGATAATGGTGATAAGTGCCGATGTAATGATGCTGAATGACACAGGCACGCTCATTGCCAGCAGGAAAAAGAATAATATGATCAATACCAAAGCCGCTTGTAACTGCATTTATTTCCCCTCCTTTTTCATTTCCGAATATTCCTTTACAAACTGCAGCAGGCGTTCTGCCGAATAGACCACCATCAGGATCCCGCAGATCGGTACGCCGATATAGTAGAACTGCATTGGAATCTGCATGGCCGGAGATACCTGGCCTGCCGCATTCATGGATACCATGGTTCCGCCCGCGATCATTACAAATACGCTTAAAAACAGCACCAGAATCTCAATAAAAATCTGATTTTTCAGAGTTCCTTTTTTTGTAAAGGTGCCTGTGATAAATCCGATGGAAATATGCTACCCTCTTCCATAGGCATAGGGAACCCCCAGCATGGTCAGCCAGATCAGAGCATACCGCAGAAGCTCTTCCGTCCATTTACTCGGATCATTCAGGATAAATCGGGTGAAAATCTGCCAGAAGCATCCTGCCACCATCACCACGACCAGAAACGCAAGTACATACTCAATGATTTTATTTAAAAGCTTCATCCTTTGTCCCCCCTATTCCGCATAGTTCTGAATATCTTCATAAAGCTCCTGATAGCTGTCCCCCCGTTCACAGAACTCCTCGTGAATAGGAGATACCGCTTCGATAAATTCGGACTTGTCGATATCCCTGTATACTGTGACACCATGGGACTGGGCTTCTTCCATTGCCTCTTCCATCATGCCGTTATAAAGCTTCTTAAAATTATCATTGGTCTTTTCCAGGCATTCCACCAGATAGTCCTGCTGCTCTTTTGAAAGCTTTTCCCATGTCTTCGTACTGATAATATAGATATCCGGAGAATACTGATGCTCCGTATAGGTATAGGACTTGACCAGATCCTGATGCCCGTCTACCGTCAGCGCAAGCTCTGTATTCTCCGCGCCATCTACGATTCCCTGCTGCAGCGAGGTGTAGGTCTCGCTGGCTGCCATAGGCACCGGAGAGCCCCCCTTGCGGGAGATCATATCCATAGACGTGGAACTCGGCATAGAACGGATCTTCTTGCCCTTGAGGACCGAGGGATCCGTACAGGCAGCATCCTCTTTCAGATAAAAGTTACGGGAGCCGTTGGCATAATACCCGATGGCAATAAATCCGTCGTCTGCTGTAGAGCGGAACAGCTCCTTTACTTTCTCGCTTTTCTCCATAGCCGTATAGTAGTGGTCCTGATCTACGAACAGGTAGGGCACGGCAAATATGGCGTATTCGTCGGCGAACTGCCCCAGGGTGTTGGAGCTGACCTTCGCCATATCCAGAATCCCTGCCTGTACCATTTCTATTTCTTCTTTTTCTGTGCCCAGGACTCCGCTTGCGTAAATATTGACATTCAGGTTTTTAGACTCATCCTCTGCCGCAAATTCTGAGAACATCGCAATCGAATCAGCAATTTCCGATCCGGCGGACTGGTTGTGCGCCAGACGGATTTCCACTTTGTCGGTGCTGTTTGCGCTGACTACAGATACAAAGGTAACTGCAACTGCCAGCAAACCGGCCGCAGAGACCGCAATCCCAATCTTTTTTTTCATGCTTCCCATTTCTTACTCTCCTTTTCTTTGGTTCTTTTTTTATCTCGTGCACGTTATGGCGCTATTCTAGCATAAAAAAATCCGGGATTTTTCAACCATATTGTTGTCATTTTCAAGTTTTCAAACTATATTGCTCTCAATTTCTAATCTATTCTGCCAGATTTCTGATTCAGCCCCTCCTATATTTCCGTCAAATTTACCAATGTCCGGTTTTATAATCCTCTCATAAATTCAATATCCTCCGCAGCTGATTCGGGATTCATTTCTTCCCGGAGAAGAAACAGATCAGGACGGTTTTCATGCAGCCAATAGGAGATCGTCTCATATTGGATGACACCTTTTCCCAGCAATGCAGGACAATATCCGCCGTTTTCATCAAAATAAAAATCCTTGATATGCATGGCCTCGATATATTTTCCCGTATATTTCAGCCATTCTCCCCAATACGCCTTCTGATCCGTTGTATCCGGAAACTGCAGCAGGTTTGACGCGTCGAAGATCATCCGAAGATGCTCCGGTTCCCCCACCTGATCCATCACATCCAGTACAGCCTCCAGATGTTCCAAAGGATGCCAGTACACCGGTTCAATGGCCAGCTTGACATCCAGACGTACGGCTTCCTCTGCGGCCCGCTTGATACTGTCGAGCATATAGGGATACCACTGCGCCTTCTCCTGCCGGTTCAGATGGGGATATGCGGTTTCCGTACCCACCACCCCGGCGCCTACTTCTTTTCCATAAACAAGACATTTTTTCAGTGTCCGCACCGCATGGTCACGGACCACCGGATCCGGGTTGCCCAGATCCATATAGCATCCAAATACCGGGATTTCAAGGTGATATTTTTCAAAAGCACGCCGGATCCGTTCCAGATGTCCGAGAGTGATATCCTCATATCTCCGGATCCCGGTAAATGCTTTCGGCAGTGCCAGCTGCGCTCCGTCATATCCCTGTGCATGCAGGATCTCCGCCATTTTTTCAATTTCCATCCGCCCATAATCATGGGCCCGTACACCAATCTTCATCCTTTTCACCTCTCAGAACATTATATGGTCTCTCCGTACTGTGCTTCTCTACATCAGATCCCGATTCGCCACCCCGTCCATATCATCAAAATCCTGGTTTTCCCCAACCATTCCCCAGATGAAGGTATAGTTTCTGGAACCGCTTCCCGAATGGATAGACCAGCTCGGGGAGATGACCGCCTGCTCGTTTCGGATCACAAGGTGCCTCGTCTCATCCGGTTCACCCATATAGTGCATCACAAACGCATCCTCCGGCATTTCAAAATACAGGTATACTTCCATTCTCCGGTCATGGGTGTGGCAGGGCATGGTATTCCAGACACTGCCAGGTTCCAGGCTTGTCATTCCCATGACCAGCTGGCAGCTCTCCACCTGTCCGGGAAGGATATATTTACAGATCGTGCGGTGATTGGAATCCTCCAGACACCCCAATTCCACCTTGTTCTCCTCCTTCACGATCACCACGCCATCCTCCGGCTGTCCCTCTGGCCGAATCAGGACCGTCGGACAGGATGTGTGTGCAGGCGCGCTGTTCAGATAGAATTTGGCCGGATTCTCAGGGTTCTTGCTGGCAAAGGAGATTTCCTTCACGCCCATGCCTAAATACATGCCATCCTTGTATCCGAGCGTATATTCCCTGCCGTCCGCGAGGATCGTTCCCTCCCCACCGATGTTGATTACGCCCATCTCACGCCGTTCCAAAAAATATTCGGTCCTGAGCTCCTCTCCTGCCTTTAATCCGATCACCTCTTTGACCGGCATCACGCCTCCCGTGATGATCCGGTCGATGTGGCTGTACACCAGCTTGACCTCATCCGCAAAGAAAAGCCTTGGGATCAGGAATTCCTCTCTCAGTCTCTGTGTCGTGTAGTGTTTTACGTCCTTCGGGGACGATGCTGTTCTCAGTTCCATCGTAAATCCTTCCTTTCTGAAAATGTTATTAGTAAGAACTGCTTACAGCATACCATACAAAGAAACCCATTTTCCTGTGATTTCTTCTCGAAAATCTTGCAAATCTTCTACAAAACATCCTGATCTTCCATCGAAAACCACTTCCCCCAAAGCGCTTTTAGTGCTATAATAAGGAAGCGAGCGGGTTGTGAGTGCTCTGTGAAAAGCACTCTTTTGTACAAAGGAGGAAGGTAGAATGAAGTTAGTGATTACGATGAGCCGCAGGTTTGGTACGGGCGCCAGCATTATTGCCAATGAGCTTTCCGTAAGGCTTGGCATCCCTGTATATGATAAGGCATCCATTGAGCATAAACTGGATGAGCATGAATACGAATCCGAGGCCGAAGCCATCCGCAGGCTGGCGGAGAGTCCCTGCATTATTCTGGGACGATGTGCTTCGAACATCCTAAAGGACCGGATGAATGTTCTTAATATTTATGTCTGCGCAGACAAGGAAGACCGGATCCGGCGTATCATGAAACTGGAATCCCTCTCATACGAGGAGGCAAAGGAAAAGCTGGAGCGCACCGATGAGCAGCGTGCCGCATACTATCACGAACACACCGGCAGGACCTGGGGCGATGTCAATGATTATCATATGATCCTGGATACCACCGAATTAGGGGTTGAGAACTGTGCCAATATCCTGATGCAGTATTTTGAGAAGCTGGAGTATATCTGATATTTGCTCGATACTCACATTATATAAATCAGGACGTACATACTCAGATCTGTTGTTTCCCGAAAGTAAAAGACAGGGCGACGCGTTTTTAGCGTTCCCCTGTCTTTTTATCTACTGCTATATAATTGTACACGGTTCCATATTTTCCATTTCTGCTGTGAATCCCGCCTTCCGGCCAAGTCCAAAACGCAGACTGGTCAATTCTCGGAATCCTCATCCTCTTCTTCGGACTGCGCATCCTCCTTGTCAGAATCCGCGTCATCTTCTTTTTCATCGGACGTCTTCTTATCATCCTTTGCCCCGTCATCCTCGTTCTTCGGGATAGCGATTCCCTGGTATGCAAAGTCGATCTTCTGCCATACCTCTTCATTGAGGGTGATCTTGGTATCTTCCTTCCACTTTTTCAGCAGGGAATCATACTGATCGTCCTTGCGTTCCCGCACGATCCGTTCCTTTTCCTTATCCGTCGCTTCCCGGTCGAACAGGCTGGTAACCTTTCCTACATACAGACCTCCATCGGAATCAATAGCATCCGTAACCTCGTTCTCCTCCAGCTGGTCCGCAGCCTTCACAAAGTCTACATAAGGAGCCGTCATCTCGGAATCAAAGGACGCGGTCTCCACTTCCAGACCTTCCTTTTCCGCGGCAGCGTCGATATCCTTTTCCTCGCTGTTCTGCAGATCTTTGGCAAACTTTTCCGCCTTTTTCTTCAGCTTCTTCTTCTCATCCTCGGACATGGCTTCGCTGGAGCCGTCCTCCTTTTCATTGGAATACGCGAAATACACATACTTCATGGTCTTCTTGGCTGCTTCCTCATCGGAAACCTCCTCATCCACGCCTTCTTTCATCGGAGCATCCATCTTCTCCTCAATGGTGGCGAGCCTCAGATATTCCTCAATGTACTTCGTATAGCCTGACACCACCTCTTTTGCTTCCAGGGCATTATCTTCCTCGAAGTCCGCCGCCGCCTTGGCGATTGCCTTTTCCTCCTCTTCCGTCACCGTCACGTCATATTCATCCGCATGCTGGCTCAGGATATAGAGGTTCTCCAGATCCTCAATCAGGCCGCTCTTGACATAATTCTCATAAGAGCCTTCCCCCCATTGCTGCAGCCAGAATTCCGCCGGAGTGTCCCCTGTCAGGGTAGTATAATAATTCTCATACCGGGACTGCATCATCCTGGAATAAAAATTCGCGACTCCGTAGGAAACCTCTGAATCCCCGATCGTTGCCACCACCTCGTCATGATTCACGTCAGACGAACCGCAGCCCATCAGTAAACCGGCCGCAAGCGTTCCTGCCGCTGCCGCTGCTACACATCTTCTTTTCAACAACTTCATGTTATCCTCCTGGTATAATAATCTATGGCCTCCGCACCGCAGGTTCGGCGGCATCTCATCGAAGGACATCTGCCTTCCCCGGCATGGATATGCTTCCATACCACATATGATTATAATCCGTTTTTCCTATTCTAACAAGCCCTTTATTGCATTTAACAGGTTTTTCACAAGTTCCAGAATGTCTTCATCCTTTTCTTTCCCTGATCGATTCCGTTTCCGATAGATAAAATAAGGGGGATTCTCTGCCTTAAACACCAGATTTCCATGCCATGCCGTGATCAATTCCGGAATCTTCGCAGGTTGTACCTTCGCCTTTTCATACATCAAAAGCTTCAATTCACCGCTCTTTTCCTCCACGCTGGTCACATAAGCAGAGTGAGCCAGTGATTTCAAAAGCGCGATCTGCAGAAGCTGCATGACCTTTTTCGGGATATCCCCGAAGCGGTCGATCAGCTCATCCACCATGTTTTCCATTTCCTCTTCATTTTCCACGGCAGCGATCCGCTTGTAGATATCCAGTTTCTGATATTCGTTGGAAATGTAGGAATCCGGGATATAGGCATCCACATTCAGGTCCACCGAGGTGCCGAATATCTCCATATCCAACTCTCCCTTTTCCTGCTTCACCGCCTCGTTGAGCATCTTGCAGTACAAGTCGTATCCCACCGATTCCATATGCCCGTGCTGCTCCGCGCCCAGAAGATTTCCCGCGCCGCGGATCTCCAGATCCCGCATGGCAATCTTGAAGCCCGATCCCAGGTCCGTAAACTCCCGGATGGCTGCCAGACGCTTCTCCGCCACCTCCTGCAAAAGCTTATCCTTCCGGTACAGCAAAAACGCGTACGCCATTCGGTTGGAACGCCCCACCCGTCCCCGGAGCTGGTAGAGCTGAGAAAGCCCGAACCGGTCCGCGTCGCGGATGATCATCGTATTGGCATTGGGGATGTCCAGCCCGGTCTCAATGATCGTAGTAGACACCAGAACATCAATGTCCCCATTGATAAAATCATACATGATGTTTTCCAGCTGCCGCTCATTCATCTGCCCATGGGCAAAGGTCACCGCCGCCTCCGGCACCAGCTTCTGAACGTGCGCCGCCACATCCGCGATGTCATGGACCCTGTTGTGCACATAATAGACCTGTCCGCCTCTGGAAAGCTCCCGTTCCATAGCTTCCCGCACCATCTCGTCATTATATTCCATCACATAGGTCTGGATCGGCATCCGATCCATCGGAGCCTCTTCGAGCACACTCATATCCCGAATCCCGATCAGGCTCATATGAAGTGTCCGGGGGATGGGGGTGGCCGTCAGGGTCAATACATCCACGCTCTCCCGGAGCTGCTTGATCTTCTCCTTGTGGGTCACGCCGAACCGCTGCTCCTCGTCAATGACCAGGAGGCCCAAGTCCTTAAAGCCCACATCCTTGGACAGAACCCGGTGGGTGCCGATAACAATGTCCACCAATCCCTTTTTCAGATCCTCTACTGTCTTTTTCTGCTCTGCCGGAGTTCGGAACCTACACAGCAGATCCACCCGCACCGGAAAGTCCTTCATTCTCTGCACAAAAGTATTGTAATGCTGCTGGGCCAGGATCGTGGTCGGCACCAGATAGACCACCTGACGGCTCTCCTGGACTGCCTTAAACGCGGCCCGGATGGCAATCTCCGTCTTGCCGTAGCCCACGTCCCCGCAGACCAGCCGGTCCATGATCTTCGGGCTTTCCATGTCATTTTTGGTATCCTCGATGGCCTGGATCTGATCCTCCGTCTCCTCGAAGGGAAACATCTCTTCGAATTCCTTCTGCCACACCGTATCTGCCCCGTAGATATAGCCATCCGCCTCCTGTCTCGCCGCATAGAGCTTTACCAGATCCTTTGCGATGATCTGGACCGCGGAACGGACCTGCTTCTTCGTCTTTACCCACTGGCTGGTGCCCAGCTTGTTCAGCTTCGGCTTTGCTCCGTCCGCGCCGGAATACTTCTGGATCAGGTTCAGCTGGGTTGCCGGGATATACAGGACGCCTCCCTCTGCATAGGCGATCTTCATATAATCCTTGGTCACCTTCTCCACCTGGATCTTCTCAATCCCATGGTAAATGCCCAGCCCATGATTCTCATGCACCACATAATCCCCGGGCTTTAACTCGGTGAAGTCCTGAATCTTCTGCCCCTCGTAAGTCTTCCGTCTCTTTTTCCTCTTCTGCCGTCCGAAGATATCGGTCTCTGAAATGACTGTAAATTTCAAAAGGGGGTACTCATACCCTTCCTCCACATGCCCGTAGGCTGCCAGGATCTCTCCCGGCTGAACCTCTCGCTCCAGGTTCTCGCTGTAAAAGCTGCTCAGGTCATAATCCCTCAGATCCTCCGCAAGACGCCTGGCCCTGGTGCGCGACCCGGACAGCAGCACCACCCGGTAGCCGCTGCGCTTCAGCCTCTTCAAATCCCTTGTCAGCATCTCAAAGCTGTTATTGTACGGATTCACGCCCTTGCTCTGGATCCGGTAGGTCTTACGGACCAGGAAGCTGCCGCACCGGGATTCCAGCGTTGTAAAGCCGATCCCGGAAAGATGATTCATCCGTTCTACAACCTCTTTGGAGGAAAAGATCTTCAGATTCGCAGTCTCCTGCTCCATCCCGGCCTTTTCCCGGTTCCTCAGGCTCTCCTGGTATTCCTGCTCCGCCCCTTCCGCCCGTTCCAGAAGGCGGACAGGTTCGTCCAGCAGGAGGATCACTTCCTCCCCCGGAAAATAATCCAGAAAGGATACCATGTCCCGGGGATCCCCGACAAGCTCTGATGCCGGATAGATCTCCACAGAGTCCAGATTCTCAATGGAACGCTGACTTTCCACATCAAAGGCACGGATCGAATCAATCGCATCTCCCCACAACTCCAGACGCACCGGAACCTCCTCTGTCAAGGGGTAAATATCCAGGATCCCGCCCCGCACGGCAAACTGCCCCGGACTGTCGATCTCGGCCTCCCGGTCATATCCCATGCCTGACAGATTCTGCTGCAGCCGGTCAAAGTCTACGCTCTCTCCGGCCTCCAGGTGAATCTGCCGGTTCTGCAGTTCCTTCCTTGACGGAAGCCCGTCCAGAAAGGCATCCATGGTGGTAATGATGGCAAGCCCCCTCCGACGCCGTTCATCCTCCGTAAGGGCACCATGCTCCAAAAGAGCGCGCGCGACTTCCATCCGCTGGCTCAGCAGATATTTCCCCTTGATATCCGCATGATAAAACAGCAGATCCCTGGCCGGATAAAAATACACGTTTTCATCCAGAAACCGATACTCCTCCCAGGCTTTTTTTGCTTTTTCCTCACTGGAAAAAACGATGAGTCTGTATCCATACCCATCGCCCAATTCATACATCAGATGTGTTTTTTGAGAGTTCACGCATCCTGCGATCTGCAGAAGCCCTTCCCCTTTTTTTCGTTCCTGTATAATCTCTTCATAATCCGCAAGCTCACGAAGCGGCGCCAATAAAGCTCTCACGATTCTTATTCTTCCTTCTTTTTCCGATTATACTCATTCATTGCGGCTTCAATCCTGCCCTCCATGATGGTCTCTGCCGCGCAGACTGCCATCTCATAACCTTCTTCCATCAATTGCTGCTCTGCCTTTGAAAAATGTCCCAGCACATAATCGGCCAGCTCCATCTTCGGAGGCTTCTCCCCAACCCCCACCTTGATGCGTGGGAAAACCTGCCCTCCGATCTGGGAGATGATATTCTTGATCCCATTGTGTCCGCCGGCGCTTCCCTTTGCCCGGATCCGAAGCTGTCCCGTACCCAGGCTGACATCGTCATAGACCACCACCAGCTCCCGCGTCGCATCCACCTGGTAAAAATTGACCAGGCTGCGGACACTTTCCCCGCTCAGGTTCATAAATGTCTGCGGCTTCGCCAGGATCACCTTCTTTCCCTGGATCATCCCTTTTCCGATCAGTGCCCTGTGCTTCTTTATATTTACAGAAATATTATATTTTTCAGAAATCCGATCTATAACCTCAAACCCCGCATTATGTCTGGTTCCTTTATACTCCCTCGAGGGATTGCCCAGTCCCACAATTACAAACATCTAGACTTACACCTCCATTTTTCTTTCCGTACGGATGTCCGAATCCCTCTTCACTACCGTCCCGCGCTGAAATACACATCCCCGCGCCGAACCGTCCTCCCTTTTCCTATTCCGGACACCCCCAAAGGTATATTTCCCTCCTCTTTGACATACACTATAAAAAATGCACTTTGGGAGGTTACTTTCATGAGTTCCAAAACCAAAATCATAGTTCTGCATATGAAAGAAATCATTTACACTGCCATATTCGCCGCACTCGGCATCCTGCTCATCATCCTGCTGGTCGTCATGTTCCGGCCCGGCGGCAAAAAGCAGCCTGCAGATGCCCATGCGGAGAAACAATATACCCCCGGAATCTATACCTCTGCCCTCACACTCAACAACACCAATCTGGAGGTAGAGGTATCTGTAGATGAATCCCATATCAACTCCATCCGATTCTCCAATCTGGATGAGAGTATTGCCACGATGTTCCCGCTGATCCAGCCGGCCATCGAGGATATTGCCGAACAAATCTACAAAACGCAGTCTTTGGAAAATATCACACTATCCGAACAGTCTCCGTATACATCCCAGGTCATCCTGGATGCCATTGCCGAAACCGTAGAAAAAGCCGCAGTCGATTAGGCTGCGACTTTTTTCTGCTGCCTTTTGCCACACGGCCTTGTCCGGAGACCTCCATAGTTCATTTCTTAGCCTTCTACGATCAGATACTGTCCGTTCGGCAATGGGAAAACCTCGGATGCCTCTTCCAGTTCATCCTTGCCCATACTGTTCACGTCAATCCCGTTTTCATCAAGATATTCTCTTACATCATCCAGCGTATCTACAACAACCGCCATGCAATCCTCCAGAAACGCTTCCGCCTCTTCGATCGTACCGGCAACCGGCTCGTCAAATAATTGAGACTGTCTTTCCAGAAACGTCAACAGACATTCCTCACTATATTCACCCATGTTCTTTTACCTCCCTATTCCCTGATCAGTTTTATGACCTCTTCCGGAGAGTCGGCAATATAACCGGCACCGGCCTCCTCAAGGACCGCACGGCCCCGGAACCCCCATGTCACACCGATAGTCCTCATGTGTGCATTGGTCCCCGTTGCAATGTCTACCTCCGAGTCCCCGATATATACGGTCTCCTCCGGGGATATCCCCAGTTCCTCTGCGATCTGCAGAGCCGCTTTCGGGTCCGGCTTGCGGGGTATGTTCTCCTTTTGCCCCTGGATCTGCCGAAACACCCCTCTGCCGAACACGGCCTCCACCACATGAACTGTCTGCCGATGGGGCTTATTCGAAAGCACCGCCAGCTCCAGCCCCTCCTGCTTCATGGCCGTAAGCATCCCGGGAATTCCCTCATAAGGTACTACATGATATGTGCAGTTGGCGTCAAATATACGTCCATATATCCGCATCGCCTCATCAATCCTGCCCGTATCCGCCTCTCCCGCGGCGAGAAGCGACCTCTCCATCAGTACACGGGCTCCATTGCCTACAAACTGCCGGCACTGGTCTGCTGTCACCGGCAGAAGGCCCATCTCCTTCAAGGTCTCATTCACGGAAAATGTGAGGGATTCCAACGTATCGGTCAGTGTTCCATCCAAGTCAAAAATACAAAGTCTGTACATGGCAGATCATACCCTTCTTTTTATATAGTTAATCATAGTATGAAGCCATGGAAATTTCAACTAAAATTTTTCTTTTTTTTCAATTTCCTACTTTTTTCGTTATTATCAGCAGTCATTCAGGCCGTAAACGGAAACCTATTTTCCCAAAAGGTACTGCCGCATCACCTTCAAAGCGTTTTTTTCCAGCCGGCTGACCTGGGCCTGGGAGATTTTGATCTCCTCCGCCACCTCCATCTGAGTCTTGCCTTCAAAAAAGCGCAGGCGGATGATATAGCGTTCCCGCTCGTTAAGCCGTTCCATGGCCGCTTCCAGAGATAATTCCTCAATCCAGTTTTCTTCCCGGCTTTTCTTATCGCTGACCTGGTCCATCACATACAGTGCGTCTCCTCCGTCGCTGTACACGGGCTCATACAGGCTCATCGGCGCCTGGATGGCATCCAGCGCAAAAACGATGTCCTCCTTGGCGATCCCAATCTCCTCCGCGATCTCCTGCATGGTCGGCTCCTTCATGTATTTGCGCATATAGCCTTCCTTGGCATAAATAGCCTTATATGCCGTATCCCGCAGGGATCGGCTGACCCGGATGGAGTTGTTGTCCCGAAGATACCTCCGGATCTCCCCTATGATCATCGGCACCGCGTAAGTAGAAAATTTCACCTCACGGTCAGGGTCAAAGTTATCCACCGCCTTCATCAGCCCCACACATCCGATCTGAAACAGGTCGTCCGCGTTCTCATTGCTGTTCGTAAAGCGTTTGATCACGCTCAGGACCAGACGGAGATTTCCCTTGATATACTCTTCCCTTGCCGTTTCATCTCCCTTTTTTATACGCGCAAACAAAGCTTCCTTCTCTTCTTCTTTTAAGAGCGGAAGCTTCGCCGTATTCACACCGCATATTTCTACTTTACTCAAAGCCATCGTTTCAATCCTCCTGCCAGATAAAATATGATCTAGTAGGATTTTTCTCACTCTGGTGATTTGTTATTCCTTTTGGCAGGGAATTAAAAAAACTTTTAGCCCTTGACAAATGCGGTGTGTTTGAAAAACCTTATTTTGCGGATTCGCAGCTGCTGTATCTATCTGCGGCGCGCGCGGCAATGGTCCGTTTACTTTGCAGCCTGCTCAAACTCCTCCAGGATCTCTGCTTCCGGGGCAGGAGTCGCCAGGCTGACCGCCGCATTGAGGACGATGGCCACCAGGAATGCGGGAAGCAGCTCGTAGATATCCCATACGCCTCCCATGGGACGCACCATATATTTCCACACGAAGATCATGATCCCGCCGGATAGCATGCTGACGATCGCTCCGTACCGGTTGGAGCGCTTCCAGAATAAAGCCAGCAGCATGACTGGGCCGAATACCGCGCCGAAGCCCGCCCAGGCAAAAGATACGATCCCGAATACGGAGCTGTTCGGGTCCACGGCCAGGATCACGCCCAGAACGGCGATCAGAAGCACTGTCGCGCGGGCCGCGAGCAGGGATGCCTTTTCGCTGATCCTGAGGTGGAGCACATCCTTCAGCAGGTTTTCCGAAATGCTGGAGGATGCCGCAAGGAGCTGGGAATCCGCCGTTGACATGGTGCACGCCAGGATCCCGGACATGATCAGACCGGCGATCACAATTCCCAGAATCCCGCTTTTGCTCATCAGGGCCGCGATCACAATGATCAGCTTTTCCGAGTCTGTCCCCTCCAGCGTTTCGATCATGCCGCCTTTGCTCAGGCTGTAGCCCAGGATCCCGATGAAGATCGCCACACTCATGGAGATCACGACCCAGATCGACGCGATCCTTCTGGACAGCCGGATCTCCCCTTCATTCCGGATCGCCATAAAGCGCAGAAGGATATGAGGCATCCCGAAATATCCCAGTCCCCATGCAAATGTGGATGCTATCTTGATGGCTCCATATTCTGACGCCCCGCCGCCACTGTAGATGCTGGTCAAAGACAGATAGCCCGGCAGCTCTCCCGCCTGCTCCAGCACAAGCCCGGTTCCTCCCACCGTGCTGATGCCGAACAGAACCACACAGATCAATGCCAGCGTCATGACAATGCTCTGAATCAGATCCGTGGTGCTCGCCGCGGAAAATCCGCCCAGGACAGTATATGCAACGATGATTACCGCGCTGACAGCCATTGCGGTAAAATAGGGCACGTCAAATAATGTGGAAAACAGTTTCCCACATGCCGCAAATCCGGACGCCGTATAGGGTATAAAAAAGATCACGATAAAGACTGCGGAAACCGCAACCAGAATATTGCTCTTATCACGGTAGCGGTTGGAAAAAAATTCCGGAATGGTGATGGCATTTCCAGCGATCACGGAATACCTCCTCAGACGTTTTGCCACGATGAGCCAGTTAAAATAGGTTCCCACGGCCAGTCCGATGGCTGTCCACGCCGCGTCTGCCACACCGGTCAGATAAGCGACTCCCGGCAGGCCCATCAGAAGCCAGCTGCTCATATCCGATGCCTCCGCGCTCATCGCGGTCACGATCGGCCCCAGCTTCCTCCCGCCAAGATAATAGTCTCCTGTTGACTTGTTTCTCCTCATAAAGTAGATTCCCACGGCGACCATTCCCACCAGATAGATGACAATGATCGCAAAAATCCCCCATGTACTGTCCATGTTTCATTCCTCTCTTTTCTGTTCGTATTTTTGTATAGCCAAAAAATCTTCTGTTCTGCAGCGTCCATACGGCTGTCCCTGATTAGACAGCGGCAGCTCTGCATCTTTGGCGGCACCTCAGCCGGCATTCCCCCTTTCAAGATCCTCTCTGATGTTCCCGCATACCGGCAATCCCATACACGGCACTTTTTCACATCACAATACACCATGCACCGGCATCTGCCTTCATGCACCGGCGCATGGCTTTCTCATTGTTTACAGTCGCTTTTTATTACTTGATCTCCCACTTATCCGCAAGATTCAGGATCTGAGCCTCAAACTTCGCCTTATCCTTATTGGCCATGCCCTCACATCTGGCAGCCACTTCCACAAGCCATCTGGCAGCGGAAAGCAGACGTTCTGTCGCCGCATCAGCCTTCTTCTGTGCCGGCTTCTTGGTCTTAACCGGAATCCGGACGCCCTCGGAAAGGATCTCATCCGCAATCAGATCCGCTTCTCCGCCGGGGAACGGCGCAAATGCCGGAAATCCGAACTTTTCCTCCACGGTCTGGGCAAATTCCTCTGTCACCGTATCCTCGCCGTGAACGACAAATACCCGCTTCAGAGGTTTTTTGAAACCTTCCAGCCACTTCAGCAGCCCGTCCAGGTCCGCATGTCCGCTGATTCCCTTCAGGCTTTCGATCCGTGCCCGGACTTCGATGGTCTCGCCGAAAAGCTTGACCTCCTTCTCGCCCTCCAGGATCCGGCGTCCCAGCGTGCCTCCCGCCTGGTAGCCAACGAACAGGATCGTGCATTCCTCCCGCCACAGGTTATGCTTTAGATGGTGGCGGATCCGCCCGGCCTCACACATGCCGGAAGCAGATATGATCACCTTCGGCCTCTCGATAAAGTTGATCTGCTTGGAATCCTCGCTGCCCGTCGAGATCTTCAGCCCCGGGAACACCAGCGGGTTGATCCCGGAATTGACCAGCTTTAAGGCCGCCTCGTCAAAACAGCCTTTCATGTTCTTTGTAAACACCTTGGTAGCCTCAATAGCCAGCGGGCTGTCCAGGTATACCTCAAAATCCGCGTATTCCGGCAGGAGGTTCTGCTCCTTGATCTCCCGGATAAAATACAGAAGCTCCTGGGTACGTCCTACCGCAAAGGACGGGATCACCACATTGCCGCCCTTGTCAAAGGTCTCCTTGACGATCCGGGTAAATGTCCCGATATAATCCACCTTTTCCGTGGAATGGAGCCGGTTTCCATATGTAGATTCGATGACCACATAATCCGCCTCCTCCGTATAGGACGGTTCCCGGAGGATCGGCTGGTTCTGGTTTCCTACGTCGCCGGAGAATACGATCTTGCGCTGTTCCTCTCCTTCCGTCACCCAGATCTCAATACTGGAAGACCCCAGCAGATGTCCCACATCCGTAAAACGGACCTCAATCCCTTCACAGAGCTGGATCCTCTGTCCGTAGCCGCAGGGCCTGAACAGCTCGATCGCGTCCAGCGCGTCCTGCATCACATAAACAGGCTCATATTCCGGATAGCCGGCACGCTTGCCCTTTCTGTTGCGCCACTCTGCCTCAAATTCCTGAATGTGGGCGCTATCACGAAGCATGATATTGCACAGGTCCGATGTGGCAAAGGTACTTACCACCTCGCCCTTGAAGCCTTCCTTCACCAGCTTCGGGATCATGCCCGAATGATCGATATGGGCATGGGTCAGCAGCACATAATCGACCTCATTCTCCGCGATCGGAAGCCCGGGATTCTCATACAGGTCAATCCCCTGTTCCATACCGCAGTCCACCAGAATGTTCTTCCCCGCCGCCTGCAGCAGATGACAGCTTCCTGTCACCTCGTGGGCAGCCCCAACAAATGTCAGTTTCATTCTCTTCACCACGCTCTCCTGCAAGATCCATATCCCGACCCCGGAATATCAGACCTGAATATCCTGGTATCAGGATATGGAACCTGCAAATTAAAATGATTAGTCCTGTGGATATTATAGCATTGTATTGGTGTAGCGTAAAGGATTTTTTTACCCGGCGGCTGGCCGAAGCATCCTGCGGGCATGAACTGATATTCCATTTTTTACTGGTAACGCACCATCTCCCGTTTCAGCCGCTGCATGATCTTTTTCTCAAGCCGTGAGATGTAGGACTGGGAGATCCCCAGATAATCCGCCACCTCTTTCTGGGTCTTCTCCTCTCCGTCCGGATTGTCCAGTCCGAAACGCATGCGGACGATCAGCTTTTCCCGGCTGGACAGCTTATTGATGGCCTTCACAAGGAGACGCCGTTCCGCCTCGTTTTCCAGGTCCTTGGTGATCGTGTCCTCCTCGGTTCCCAGGATATCGGAAAGCAGCAGTTCATTTCCGTCCCAGTCTACATTCAGAGGTTCATCAATGGATACCTCCATCTTCGTCTTATTATTCCGTCGCAGATACATCAATATCTCATTTTCGATACATCGGGAGGCATAGGTGGCCAGCTTGATATTTTTATTCGGATTAAAGGTATTGATCGCCTTGATCAGTCCGATGGTCCCGATTGAGATCAGATCCTCCACTCCTACCCCCGTGTTGTCAAATTTTTTCGCGATATAGACGACCAGCCGCAGATTGTGTTCGATCAGCAGTTTTTTGGCCTGCTCATCCCGCTCAGTCCCGAGCCTGTCAATCACTTCTGATTCTTCCTCGGTCTCGAGCGGCGCCGGAAGCACCTCCGATCCCCCTATGTAATGAATCTCCTTCTGATTGGAAAAGAAAATCCCTCTGAAATCCGGTATAATTTTCAGCTTAAACTGTCGTGGTACGGCTACCTTAACAACCATTCTTTTTTTCCTCCTTTATTTGTAACCAATCTGCGCGGCAGATTTCAAATACGGATTATTTCCCGTATCCTCCTGTCATCAGTCGTCCGCAAAGGATCAGCAGGCCAGAACATCCGGATTCAAGATCATCTGATACTCCTCATGTCCTGAAATCTGACCCTCACAGATTCCGATGATCGGACGCCGCATTCTGAACTCCCCCTTTTCTCCCGGCAGAAAGACCTCCATCTGTTCTGCCCTGAATACAGGCATCACCCCTTCCCCGCCAACCGTGCGGTAAGGGATATACCGTACCCCCGTATCTGTTCTTTCTTTCTCCAGCATCTTCTGCGCACAGGCTGGATCAATGACGCTCACCGGGTCCCCTGATATGGGATCGGTCAATCCGTTTCCTGTATCCAACAGCGCATGCATCCTGTACGTTTCCGGCCCTACGTGCAGCACAACTTCGCAGAGCCGCTCCTCCTGTTTTCTCAGCATGGTCAGGAATCTCCAGATTCCGTACATCAGATAGTAAATGGGCACTGCCGAGGCAAAAAAAATACTTCCTGTCCGAACCCAGGGCCGGAGGATCTGCAGCATTCCTCCCATCAGAAATGCCGATACGTATAAAAGACCGAAGGCTTTCCAAAATTGCCTTCCCTTACGTATATCCAGTCCGACCCGGATCATCATGCTGGGAATCCCCGCATAATAAGCCAAAAGCCTCACCGCGGCCGGCAGTGGCAGCGCCACGAGCACACATGTGAGAACGGCTCCGAGTCCGCTCCCTACAAACACGCGGCCATTTTTTACCGGACATCTCAGCACCTTTTTGACTGCCATAAGGAGCAGAGAGTCCATCATAAAATTGATCAGAAACAATACATCTATGTACAGCTCATAATACATGCTTCACTTCCCTCTCCAGGATGGCCGAACAAGTCCTCATGCACAAAAATTATTATATGCCGTACCATATCGGATTTTTGTCAGATGCTGACGAGACTTTGAGAATATATTTCGACAAAAAAGTTCGACAAAAAAACCGCTTTTCCCATAAAAGAAAAGCGGTTTTGAAATGCCCTTGTATGCAGAAAAACCGCCGCAGGCTGTTTTTCCATACTATTTTTTAAAGAAATCCGGAATCTTGATCGACTGTTCCCTTACATTGCTGGAAGTCGTTCTTGGCTGGATCGTTGGAGACGGACCTCCCATCGGCCGTGTGCCTGCCGGAGCTCTGGTTCCCGCGCTTCTCATTGCGCCTCCGTCCATCGGCATCCGGCTCACCATATCTCCGGAAGGAAGGATGGATCCCATCTTCTGCTGTCCTTCCAGTCTTGCTTTGAGCTTGGAAGAACTGCCGCCTACATTATGTAAGCCCGTAGCAATCACAGTGATCTTCGCTTCATCAGACTTGGAGTCATCATAAGTAGCACCGAAGATGATATTTGCGTTCTCTCCGGCGAGCTCTTGTACAAATTCTGCCGCGTCCGATGCATCCATCAGAGTGATGTCGCCGGATACATTGATGATCACGTGGGAAGCACCCTGGATCGTAGTCTCCAGCAGAGGACTTGCTACTGCCTGCTTCACAGCCTCAAGTGCCTTGTCATCCCCGCGTCCCTCACCGATTCCAATGTGGGCGATACCCTTGTCCTTCATGACAGTCTGGACATCTGCAAAGTCCAAGTTGATCAGGGACGGCACATTGATCAGGTCCGTGATGCCCTGGATACCCTGCTGCAGGACCTCGTCCGCCTTCTTCAAAGCCTCCGGCATGGTCGTTCTTCTATCCACGACCTCCAGCAGCTTGTCATTGGGAATGACGATCAAAGTGTCCACACTCTCTTTTAACTTGTCGATCCCCGCAAGCGCATTCGCCATACGGGTTCTGGACTCAAAGCGGAACGGCTTGGTCACAACCCCCACCGTCAAAGCCCCCTGATTCTTCGCAATCCTTGCCACAACCGGAGTCGCGCCGGTTCCGGTTCCGCCGCCCATCCCGCAGGTTACGAATACCATGTCCGCGCCTTTGAGAGCAGCAGAGATATCTTCCTCGCTCTCCTCCGCCGCCTTCTCGCCTACTTCCGGCTGTGCTCCGGCGCCAAGCCCCTTGGTAAGCTTTTCTCCGATCTGCATCAGAGTGGGTGCCTTGCATAACTGCAGTGCCTGTTTATCTGTATTGATCGCAATAAATTCTACACCTGCAATCTGTTCATCAATCATACGGTTCACAGCATTGTTGCCGCCTCCGCCGACTCCGATTACGATAATTCGCGCGGCAGCTTCTGATTCGTTGGTTTTAATTTCTAACAAGAGTACTTCCTCCTTTATCATCTATTATCAATACTCTAGCATTCCTTACCATTGAATGATACAATCCAATAAGTATATAATAAAGTCTTTTCGGGAAATAATCAATAGATTTTTGTGTATTTTCTGATTTTTTTAATCAATTTATGCACCTTTTTTCCATTTTTT
>QXWX01000090.1 GCA_009911175.1 Lachnospiraceae bacterium
CGCTGTATACCGAACGGTACGTACAGTGGTGTGGGAGGTCGGCTGCTCAACTAATGGGTAGCCTCCTACCCGATATGTTTAGGAGATTTATATCGGACTTACTGCCGGGAGGGGCACGCAAACGAACCGACACTGCGTCAACTGCTCAAGATCTTGGTTTATGGCTACATGAATCATCTCTATTCCAGTCGGGAGATTGCCGCGGCCTGTCTCCGGGATATTAATTTCATGTGGCTTCTGGAAGGGGCAAAAGCGCCCCATTATTCCACCATTGCCAGGTTTCGTACCCTGCATTTCGGTCCCTGCGCAGAGCCGATCATGGCAGAAGTGTCCCAGTTCCTGTATCAACTGGGAGAATTGTCCGGAGAAACCATTTTCATAGACGGTACAAAGATCGAAGCATGCGCCAACAAATATACTTTTGTATGGAAGAAAGCGGTCAGTAAGAACCTGGGAAAATTATTGGAGAAACTGGCTGCCTTTGTAGAACTCTGTGAGGAGACTTATGGGATCAAGGTGGTGTATCAGAACCAGGTGAAAATGAAGCGTGTAAAAAAGCTGCGGAAGAAACTGTATGCATTGAAAGAATCAGAAGGAATTGAATTCGTCCATGGTACTGGGAAACGAAAACATATCCTGCAAAAAAGCATTGAGACTTTGGAAGGATATTTGAAAAAACTAAAAGAATATACGAAAAAGCTGCATATCTGCGGAACACGCAACAGTTATTCCAAAACGGACCACGACGCGACTTTTATGAGGATGAAAGAAGACGCTATGGGAAACGGACAGCTCAAGGCCGGATATAATCTCCAGCACGGCGTAGACAGTGAATATATTGTATGGCTGACACTGGGACCGCAGCCCGCGGATACCACAACATTGATTCCATTTTTGAAATCTATGGAAGGGAATCTTGGCTTTTCCTATCAAAAAGTAGTCACGGATTCCGGATATGAAAGCGAAGAAAAATATGGGTATCTGGACGGCGGCGGGAAGTTGGCATACATCAAACCGGCAAATTACGAGATCTCAAAAACAAGGAAATACAAAAAAGACATCGGCCGGGCAGAAAACATGGAGTATGACGAAGCAGCGGATACCTACACGTGCCACAATGGGAAAATCTTACATAAAGCCCGAATACAAAAAGAAAAGACCAGGACAGGAATAAGAACCTGTATGTATCAAAAAAGTTGCTCGAATATCGGGAAGCAGATCTGGAACGGATTGAAAGCGAAGAAGGGATTGAACTCCGGATGAATCGAAGTATCCAGGTGGAAGGATCCTTCGGGGAACTAAAACAGAACAGTGGATTCCGGAGATTTTTATACCGTGGGAGCCAGAATGTGAAAGCAGAAGCGATACTTTTGGCATTTGCGCATAACATCAATAAGCTGCACCATAAGATTCAGGGAGACAGAACCGGGAATCACCTGTTTCCTATAAAGAAAAGCGCATAAAAATAGACCAGTCAAAAGATTCAGGTTCTGTCTCGTGGCAAGGCTTGGGAAAGTGCATTCATCTAAAAAACAACGGGGAATACCTCTCTAATTTCAATAAAAAACTACTCTTTTTAGAAAAAGGGGCTGTTACATCCGAGATTTTTTGATCTCTGGTGCAACAGCCCCAGTTTTTCTTGATAAAAAAATAAAATTTTTATAGTATAAATACAAAAAGTTTTTAAAATCGGATGCTTTTTGCGGTAATAGGATATACTCATGCTTTGAAAATATACGGAAAAGTTTTCATAGTAAGCCGGAGGTAAGTGTGTTAAACTATAGATTGACAGGGTAGAAAATGTGGATTTATCGGGTTACTCGTGTAATGCTGTACCGGGGAAGGAGTGTGCCGGCTGTATGGGAATCTATTTGAACGGAAAAAGGGCGTATTCTCTGTTCCAGGAGGACTGCGCGATGACATACTATATCGATAAGACGGAGATGCTGGATGAAATTGTGCGGATTCTGGAACAGAAGGGGAATGCGGTTGAGGAGACAGGCGCATTTCGGGGAAAGAAGATGAAATACCTCTGTGTGACCAGGCCGCGGCGTTTTGGAAAGACGATGGCGGCGAATATGATCGGGGCTTTTTTTGGCAAGGGAGCAGACAGCAGTGAAGAATTTGTTCATTTAAAGGTAGCCGGTTATGGGTGGTATCAAAAGCATTTGAACCAGCATAATGTGATTCATATTATGTTCAATGAACTGCCGGAAAACAGAAGATCTTACGAGCAATATATTTCTAGAATAAAAAAGGGGCTTATTGGTGATCTGAGGATGGCTTATCCTGAGATAGAGATTGAAAAAGAAGATTCTGTATGGGACGCGCTGACAAAGGTGTTTGAATACGGCAATGGGGACAAGTTTATTTTTGTGCTGGATGAGTGGGACTATATTTATCATCAGAAGTTTGTGACGGAGGAAGAGAAGGACGATTTTACGAAGTTTTTAAGCAACCTTTTGAAGGATAAGGCGTATGTGGAGATGGCGTACATGACGGGAATCCTTCCGATTGCCAAGTACTTCAGCGGTTCCGAACTGAATATGTTCTGTGAGTATACCATGGTGAATGAGGAAAAATATAACGAATATTTTGGATTTACCGGGGAAGAGGTGGATGCGCTCTACGAACGGTACCAGGCGCAGGAAACGGGGAAGCAGAATATCACCAGGGAGGATCTGCGGCTCTGGTATGACGGGTATCATACCAAAGGGGGGCGGCGTATGTATAATCCACGGTCGGTGGTGCTTGCGCTGTCCAATAATAATCTGGGGAATTACTGGACCAATTCGGGGCCGTATGATGAGCTGTTCTACTATATCGGGGCAAATGTAGATGAGGTGAAGGAGGATGTGGGGCTGATGATCGCGGACATTCCGGTTCCGGCCAGGGTACAGGAATATGCGGCTACATCCATGGAGCTGAAAACAAAGGATGAGATTTTTTCGGCGATGGTGGTTTATGGATTTTTGAATTATGAGGATGGATATGTTTCGATTCCCAATAAAGAACTGATGGGGCGTTTTGCGGATATGGTCCAGAGGGAGCCCTCCCTGGGAAATGTTTACCGCCTGACAAGGCAGTCCGGCCGGATGCTGATGGCGACGAAGGCCGGGGATACGAAAACGATGACGGAGATCCTGCAGTTTGTACACAATACGGAGAGCCCTCTGCAGGTTTACAGCAATGAGGCGGAGCTGGCCTCGATCATCAAGTGGGCCTATCTGCAGGCAATTGATTATTATCGGATGGAGCGGGAGGATAAGGCGGGGGTGGGATATGTGGACTATATCTTTTATCCGTTCCGGCGGGAGGATGACGCGATCATTCTGGAATTGAAGGTGAATCATACCGCGGATGACGCGATCCGGCAGATCAAGGAGCGGCAGTATGCGCTCCGGTTTGAGGGGAAGATCGGAGAGAAGCCGGAGTATACGGGGCGGATCCTGGCGGTGGGGATTGCCTATGATAAGGATGACAGGACGAAACGGCATGAGTGTAAGGTGGAAGTGCTGCGGGAGAGGCTGAATTAGAGCCGCAGAGCAGAGAACGGAGAAAAATTCATGAAATTCATACATTTATCGGACCTTCACATCGGAAAGCGGGTGAATGAGTTTTCCATGCTGGAGGATCAGAAGTATATATTGGCGCAGATCCTGGAGCTTGTGGAGAGGGAAAGGGCCGACGGGGTGATCCTGGCGGGGGATCTGTATGACAAGCCGGTGCCACCGGCGGAGGCGGTGCGGGTGCTGGATGCATTTTTGACCCGGCTGGCGGAGATGGGGGTTCCGGTCTTTGCGGTCAGCGGGAACCATGACTCGGCGGAGCGGGTGGCATTTGGAGCGCGGCTGTTTTCCAGCAGGGGCGTGTATCTGTCGCCGGTGTATGACGGGAAGGTGGAATCTATTTCGCTGGAGGATTCCTTCGGGGAGGTGCGGGTGTATCTGCTGCCCTTTGTGAAGCCGGCGGCGGTGCGGCATGTCTTTGAGTCGGAGGAGATCGACAGCTACGAGGATGCGGTGCGGACGGCGGTGGAGCATATGGAGATTGATCCGTCTGTGAGAAATGTCCTGGCGGCCCATCAGTTTGTGACCGGTGCGGCCCGGTGCGAGTCGGAGGAGATCCTGGTGGGCGGACTGGATAACGTGGACGCGGCTGTATTTGACGGGTTTGACTATGTGGCACTGGGGCATCTCCACAGTCCCCAGCATGTGGGCAGGGAGACAGTGCGCTACTGCGGGACTCCTTTGAAATATTCTTTTTCCGAGGCGGAGCAGGAAAAGTCGGTGACGGTGGCGGAGCTTAAGGAAAAGGGGAACGTGGAGATCCGGAGGATTCCGTTGAAGCCTCTGCGGGATATGCGGCGGATTCGGGGGACTTATATGGAGGTGACGGACCGGTCTTTTTATCAGAATACGAATACGGAGGACTATGTGCAGATCACGCTGACGGATGAGGAGGATGTGCCGGACGGGCTGCAGAAGCTCCGGGTTATTTATCCGAATCTGATGCGGCTGGAATATGACAACAGGCGGACCCGGGAGAGCGGGGACGTGAGCGGGGCCTGTGAGGTGGAGCAAAAGTCGGAGCTGGAATTGTTCGGGGAGTTCTATGAGCTGCAGAATAATCAGGCGATGAGCGAGAAGCAGGAGGCATTTGTCAGGGAACTGATCTGGAAGGTGCAGGAGAGAGGCATTCTTGGATTATGATGTGTTACAGGTCACGTCCGGCCAAGTTCACTCCCCAGCCAATCACCACGCTGATTGGCTGGGAGGATGCACATAAAAGCTGGGATTCAGGCCGTCCATTGCCGCAGGCAATTTAAAATGACGGCCTGAGTTACAGGGCACGCCTGGTCAAGGTGTGACCTGTAACGATGATCCTTTTTATTTGAAATTAACTATAAAAGTTTGATTGCAGCTATAAGCTGCGCTATGATATAATGAAAGCAATAGAAAACCAGTATACATTTCAAAAAAGGGAGGTGCGGAAATGCCATCAACTAATTTGGAAATTGCAAAAACAGCCATAGATGATTTTAAGGAGATACAAAGATATATGGCAATTGCAAAAGAGGAAAATGCAGTAAAAACGTATGCCGAGTTAAAAAAGAAATATCTTTCTTTAAAGGCAATACTGAACGTGGCAGGCGTCAATCTCACGGATATTGATGAGATTAAGGAATAACGTATCTATATGGATAGCGCAGAGAATGTGCTATCCTGTTTTTTCACGATTCATTATTAATGTATACGGAAAAGAGGAAAGATTATGAGACCACAAAAGCTGACGATCAGTGCTTTCGGACCTTATGCCGGGAAAACGGAGATTGATTTTTCCAGGCTGGGGGATCGGGGGCTTTTTCTGATTACGGGGGATACGGGAGCGGGAAAGACCACGATATTTGACGCGATCGCATTTGCGCTGTACGGGGAGGCCAGCGGAAATGTGCGGGAGGCGGGGATGTTCCGAAGCAAATATGCCGGGGAGGAGATGCCGACCTTCGTGGAACTGGAATTTGTCTATCGGGAAAAACGGTACCGGATCAGGCGGAATCCGGAGTATCTCCGGCCCAAGGGGCGGGGGACTGGGTATACGATGCAGAAGGCGGACGCGGAGCTGACCTTTTTTGACGGCAGGCAGCCGGTGACCCGGACGCGGGAGGTGACCCGGGCGGTGGAGGAGGTGATCGGGCTGGATTACCGTCAGTTTACCCAGATCGCCATGATCGCCCAGGGGGATTTTCAAAAGCTTTTGCTGGCGGGAACCCAGGAACGGGGGGAAATCTTCCGGCAGATCTTCCATACCGGGCTGTACCAGGAGGTGCAGAACCGGCTCCGGGACGCGGCGAAGGAACGATGGAAGGAATATGACGAGATCCGCAGGAGCATCAGCCAGTATCTGTCAGGGGTGGTCTGTGAGGGCAGTCCGGAGATCAGTCTGGAGCTGGAAAGCCTGCGCAAGGTGAAGTTTGAAGGCAGGGTAGGAAGAGGCCTGGAGCTTCTCCAGGAGCTTTTGGAGCAGGACGGGGCGGCATTGGAGCAGATGGACGATCAGCTGTCCGGTCTGGATGAGAAGATCCAGCAGGAGGACCAGCTTCTGGGGAAGGCGGAGCATTTTCGGCAGACAGCGGTACTTCTGGAGGAAAAACGGGAAGCCTTAAAGGAGAAGCGGCAGGCTTTGGAGCAGGCCGGGGAGATCCGGGAGAAGGCCCTGCAGTCGGGGGCCGAGGAAGAGGAGCTGGCAGCCTTGATCCGGCAGGCCGAGGAAAACCTGGAAAGATACCATGCTATGGAAAAATTGCAGGAACAAATGGAACTGCAGGCATTCCGGATTGCCGAAGAGCGGGAAAAACGGGAGAAGGCAGTGCTGCGCGTGGGAACCCTGAAGCTGGAGATCGGGGAAAAGAAGAGGGAGCAGGAAACGCTGGAAACCGCAGGAGAGGAGCGGGAGCGGCTTCTGCACCGGAAGGAAGGCATGGAAAAGCATCGGGAAGGACTGCGGCGGCAGGGCGAGCAGTATCTGGAGATCCAGGCGGAACGGGAGACGCGTGAGGCGGCCAGGGAAAGGGCGCTGGCGCAGGAAAAGAGTTTGGCCGGGGAACTGGAGGAGGCCGGGCAGCAGGCGGAGAGCTTGCGGGACCGGGACGCGGTGCTGGTGGGACTGACCGGGAGCCGGGAAAGGCTGGAGAAGGAGAAGGCGGAGCTGGAAGCGTGCCGCAGGGAATGGGATGAGGTCCGGGGGCAGCAGGAGAAGGCGGAGGAGACGCTGGCCGGGCTGACGGAGCAGGAACGGGCATGGAAGGAAATGCTGGGGAAGCTGCAGGAGGAGCTGCGGCCTTTGAAAAATGCGGAGAGCGAGGAACTGGAGTACCGGCACCGGGCGGAAAGACAGAAACAGGTGCTGGAGGATTTTCTGGGGCATGAAAAGCGCTGGAAAGGGTATGAGAAGAAGCGGGAGAAGCAGCAGGAGAATTATGGAGCGGCTGTGGAGGAGTGGGAACGGCTGCGGAATGCGTATTATGAGCTGGAGCAGAGATTTTTTGATGCCCAGGCGGGCATGCTGGCGGAGCATTTGAAGGAGGGGGAGAAGTGCCCGGTGTGCGGGGCGCTGCATCATCCGGAGCCGGCGGCACTTGCCGGAGAGGTGCCGGAAAAGAGGGAGCTGGACGAGAAGAAGAAGGTGCTGTCGAAAGCGGAGCGGAAGGTGGAGAAACTCAGCGGAGAGATCCGGCATCTTTCGGAGCAGATGGATGAGACGGAAGGGGAACTGCTGAGGATCGGAGAGGGAGCGCTTCGGCTGTCTGGAGAGGAGACGCGATTATCCGGGGAAGGCGAGAGGCTGTCTGGTGACGGGGAACGGCTGTATGCAGGCACGGCGCAGCCACCCGGAGGTGAGGCGCGGCGGCGCGAAGATGCGTCAGAGGGAATGAAGAGCGGCAGGGCTGAGGCAGAAAAGGCGGAGATGTTTGCAGACGGAGAAGCGGCGCCGGGAATTTCTGTGATCGAACAGGATGTGCGGGATGCCGGGGCTGTGAATGCCGGGCGATTGGCTGAGATGCGGCAGAACCTGCAAATGCATTTGGAAGAGCTGCAGAAGCAGCAGGAAGGAGCGAAGGAGAAAAAAGAGCGGTATGATGCCGGAAAGCAGGAGACGGAAGCGCTGGAAGGGCGTCTGGCGGGGCTTGGCGAGCAGGGGAAGGATCTGCGGGCAGATGTGGATCTGCTGGCGGGGCGGAGTATGGCCCTGGGGAAGCAGCTGGATGACAGGCTGGGCCGGATTGAGGAGGCACGGACGGAGCAGGACGCAAGGCGGAAGAGTAAGGGCGCGGATGTGAGAGCCGCGGTTCTGGAGGCGGAGGATGCATCTGCTTTCAAAACCGCAGCGGACGGGAAGCGGAAAGCGGCGCTTGAATCTGCGCTTTGCTGTCTGGCGGAACAGCTGGAAGAAATCTCGCTCCGGGAGCAGCAGGCGCAAAAGGACCTGGAACTGCGCGGCCGACTTTTGGAAACGGTCCGGAAGCTGGAAAAGAAACTGGAAAAATGCCGGGAGACGATCCGGGGGCAGAGCAGCTGTCTGGAAATCCTGCGGTCCCGGCGTGGGGAAAACCGGAAGCAGATGGAAGCGCTTCTTCTTGCGCCGGGGATGCCCTGGGGAGATTCTTATGGAAATGCGGCGGAAATGGGAGACCATGATCTGCTGCGGACGGTGACCGGAGCGGGGCAGTTGCTGGACCTGGAGCTGGCTGGTCTGGAGAGCGGGATTGCGGAAAACCGAAGAAACATAAAACGGAAAAAACATTTGGACAAAGAGATTCCAAAGCTGGAGGAGGAAATGCGCCGGGAGGAGGAAGAAGCAGGTCGGTCGGAGCTTCTTTTGACACGGATGGACACGGAGCGGAAGCTCTGGAAGGAACAGAGGGAGGATCTGGAGGAAATCCTGGGAGAGCAGACCAGGGAGGAAGCGGAAGAGAAGGCCGGGGAGATCCGGGAGAAGCTGCGTTTCCTGCAGAAGGAACGGGAAAAGGCGGAGCAGAATTTCCAGAGGCGCAGGGAAGAGCTGACGGCGCTGCAGGCTGCGGTCCAGGCGCTGGAAGCCCAGCAGTCGGAGGAACCGTTGGAGGCAGAGGAAATACTGGAGAGAAAGCGGCAATGGACAGAGGAAAAGGCGCGGTTGTCTGGGAAACGAGCGGAGCGGTATGCGGCAGGAAAGAAGAACCGGGACATTTACGAGGCGGTTTGTGACCGACAGCAGATGATGATTGCCGTGGAGCAGGAATATGTGTGGGTGAAGGCGCTGTCGGATACGGCCAACGGGACTCTGACCGGGAAGCGGAAGATTGAGCTGGAAACCTTTATCCAGATGACGTATTTTGACCGGATCCTGCGCCGGGCGAACCTGCGGTTGATGACGATGAGCAGCGGACAGTATGAACTGAAGCGGCAGGAGGACGGGGACGGCAAGCGGGAGAAGGCCGGACTGGAGCTCAATGTGATTGATCATTATAACGGCACGGAGCGGAGCGTCAAGACGCTGTCCGGCGGGGAGTCCTTTCAGGCGTCTCTGTCTCTGGCGCTGGGATTGTCGGATGAGATCCAGTCCTGCGCGGGCGGAATCCGGCTGGATGCCATGTTTGTGGATGAGGGCTTCGGCTCTCTGGATGAGGAGGCCTTGAACCAGGCGGTAAAGGCGCTGGCCGGGCTGACGGAAGGGAACCGCATGGTAGGGATCATTTCCCATGTAGCGGAGCTCAAGGAGCGAATCGAGCGGAAGATTGTGGTGACGAAGCTGAGAAGCCGGGACGGAGTTGGGAGCGCGGTGGAGGTGGAATGAGCGTAAGAATCAGTGAATAAAGGCTTTACACCAAAAAATCCTTTTGATATAATGGAGATATCTCATGGGACGATATTTTCCATATAGAAGGGAGGCGATTCTGTGACTGGAAAAGAAGTTGTTAACTTAATCCAGAAATTGGAAGCCGAAGGGATGACTGCCGAAAAAATCATAGAAATTATAAAATATGTTGAAACGGCGGAACCCAAAATAGAAACTAAATAATTAGTATTATATAGAGTGTAAAGTCTTTATTGAATCATCAAGGGCTTTACACTCTTTTTGATTCTTCAATTAAGCAACCGGGCAAGCCGAAAGCATCCACAAACCTAAAACAATATATTGGTGACGATATCGAGACAAGAGAGGAATAGTCCAGAAGATTCTTTAGGGGTTGCTACTCACCAAATTAAATATAAGAAAAGGAAGGTACAAGGATATGTGTATTACGAAAAAAGAGTTAGAAAATAAGGTTCAGGAGTTAAGAAATTTGAAGGTTATGAAAGAAGAGCTTGAAAATGAACTGAAAGCGGTTGAGCATGTGATCACTTCATATATGACTGAAAATGATCTTGATACAGAGATCACCGACACGAAAAAATACAAGAAGTTATGGATGGTTCATATTGTGACAAAAGAAAGTCGATAATGCTTTTTCCATGTCCATGTTTTCTGAATTTTGGAAAAACCTCAAACCAATTTATTTATGAAAGTTGGAAAAAGAATCAACAGCACTCGATTTATATCTGTATGATTAAGATTTTGATTAAGTTTTTGGAACGGCAAAAACCTGAGAAAATAAAAATACCCGAAAACCCTTAAAAAACAAGGCTTCCGAGCATCTTCATGTCTGAGTAAAAGCAGGGGATGAGAGAATCGAACTCCCACCAAAGGTTTTGGAGACCCCTGTTCAAATGTGCGCAAACCCTTATAATCAGAGGGATGTGAGGGACACATCAAGGAACTTACCCCATGCTTACCCCACTAACGTATTTAACTGATTCACAAGGTTTCTTTTATCATCATCTGAAGCCTTGATATAGTATTCATAAGTCGTACTGACCTGTGAATGCCCAAGCAATTCAGATACTTCTTTTATCTGGCTTTGTCTTCTGCATCTTTCAAAACTACTGTAGCAAATGTATGTCTGGTAGAATGAAGGGCCATATGCTTTATTCCTGCTTTTTTCAATATAGCAGTATAGCACCTCTGTAAGTGTGTTACTATTTTTCCACTGGCAGTACAAAGCAGATACCCGGTTGTGTGATTACAGGTGGTATTTAGTAACCGCTGTATTGCCAGAATCGCTCTGTCATTTAAAGGGATATCACGGTTGGATTTCTTTGTTTTAACATCACCGATAAGATGTTGTATACCTCCACTCTCCCTGTCCTTGGCATAGGTAACATTTGTATGGATATGCAATACACGCTGTTCAAAATGCCCGTCAACGATGCAAGCAGCATCGTTTCCAGTTTCATGCTCGTACTGTTGCAGACATCGGATGCTTATTACACAGAAGATTCATGCGACGCTGTACTATCTTTGAAAAAGCTGGAAAATTGAATTGTATATTATATATAAGAAGCTGATACAGGTGTCGGGAAGATATGTTCCCGGCACTAATTTATTTTAAAGGAGGGCAGCATACTATCAGCTAATAGTGGAACTGTAAAATAGTATGATTAAGGTGAATTTGCACATCCACATTGAGAAAAAAATGATTTGAAAAAATTATGGTGGTGGGCAGAGAAAAATTCTGCCCACAAAAGAAGTTTGCAGCTATTATCCTTTATAAGGTTTTCAGAAGCGGAAAAATATTTGACAGCAAATAAAAAAGTTAGTAAAATTTCAATGAAAATGTATCTATCAGGAACGTTTTCTGATACAATATAACTGTATCCAAGATACAGGTCTATTTAGGCGCTTAACAACGAAATCTTGCGCATTTTGGCAAAATTTTGGTTCCGGCTTGTCCGGGTTAGGAGAAGTATATGGATAAAAAGGGAAAGAGCAAGAGCGATATTACATATCACAATAAGGATGTCCTGTCCAAGGTCATGGCGGAGAACTTTAAGGACAAATCCTTGAAGGTCTATGGAATTGACGTCCCTAAAATCAAACAGGTTTTACCGACAAACCTTCCTGAGATTCAGGTCAATGAGATGCGGATTGACAACCTGTTCCTTTTAGAGGACGGCTCTATAGCAATCATTGATTATGAAAGTTCTCTAAAATGGGAAAACTATTTGAAATACCTGAACTATATTGTACGTATTCTGGAACGGTATAAGCAGGAAGCAAAGCATATCCGCATGATTGTGATTTATACGGCAGATATAGAGCAGGCGGAGGATGAATTTCATGCAGGCTGCCTGACTTTGAGACTGGAACAGGCATATTTAAGGAAGGTAGATTCCAAAAGCATAAGGGATGTATTAGAGAAAAAACTGGAAGATGGCGTACCGCTGTCAGATGATGAACTGATGCAGTTTATCATATTGCCGCTTACTTATAAAGGAAAAGAAGCAAAAAGAGAGGCAGTCAAAGACGCTGTGTATCTGGCTAAGAAGATCACGGACAAAAAGAACCAGATGTTTGTACTGTCAGGGATTCTGGTCTTTGCGGATAAGATTATTGATGCAAGAACGGCCGATCAGATTAAGGAGGTAATTCGTATGACACAGGTTGCACAGTTATTATTAGAAGAGGGAAGAGATAAGGGAAGAGAAGAAGAAAGAACCGAGGGAATGAAAGTATTGGTTGACAGTCTCAGGGCATTTGCCATTCCTGATGAAGATATCATAGGCAAGCTGATAGAAAAGTACCAGCTTACAAAAGATGAAGCGGATAAATTTATTAAGCAAAACTAAATCATAGAAGTGTTTATTTATTGTATACAAGTAGAACCGGGGCAGAGATGTCCTGGTTTTTTTATGCCTTGAAAAGGTGTTATTTTCGAACACAAATCAAAAAGCGATCTGATCCAGGGATTTCTATGGAGGCGGTATTATCCAGATACCACCTGACAGGTGTGGAGCAGATGACGGCAGATATTTATACAAGGGCGATGAACGGGCTGAAAAAAACAAAAGATGCCGCATAAAGTAAGTGGTTCGAAATGAACACAATGGAAATACCATTGGAATAGAAACTTATATGAACGCTCACAGAGATCTTTGGATGAAAACGGAAACCATTCAGGAACTGCTGTAAAAGGATTCAAAAAGTCAGAATATAAAATTGATTTTATGGCAGTTCCTTCTATAAATAACACGACGTGATTTGTGTTCGAAACGAACACCATGGAGCACCATAGGAATTGATGCTTCATACAAAGATTACAGCAACCTATTGTAGGTATACAGTTATTTTCTGACAATCCTTTGTTGAATGGAAAGAGGAAGATTTAGAGAAAAAGATAGTGAGGAATCTATGAAGAAAAAGAAAAAAACGAATATGGATGTGCAGTGTCCACTTCTAAAAAAATATAAAGTACATAAGAAATCTTTCACCAGTAAATCAGGAACAAAGTCAATGTTAGATATTCTTTTTAAAACAAGGTCACACTGATAGAAGAACACATAGATGTAGAACAAAAGGGTGAATTTCATGGGTGGGCATATGTATTTACCAATCAAAGCAGAATAAAAGGAGCTGCCGCAATGCTCCGTACCGATCTGCTGAACAGGTTTGCCGAAGCACAGGAGCAGTAGAATTAATTCTGGAACAGACGATTCGTAAAAAATGAGAAATTATATATCGATTACAGATGTTACATTGCAATAGCATTTTGCATTTGAAAATTTTTTAGAATACATTTCGGAATCTTGCAAAAGGTATTCTCTTCAAAGTATAGGATCTATCTCATCTTTTTTACTGTAGATGAATAGGATCAGGATTAATGGCGATCACGAAAATTTTTTATCATATGAAAGGCAGTCATGCTCGTTTGTCTGACTGCCATTTCAAATAAATAACTGTACTTTTTTCATATAAGATTCTGCACTGTGTTCAAAATACACTTCTGTCTTACCCCAAACTTACCCCGCTTTACCCCAAATTTACCCCATTTTTATCACTCTGAATCACTTTCAATCACTCTGAAATACACTGAACTGAAAAAACAAAAATGACTGTAAACCCCGTAAAATCAAGGTTTACAGCCATTTTCCTGTGAGCAGGGGATGAGAGAATCGAACTCCCACCAAAGGTTTTGGAGACCCCTATCATACCATTTGACCAATCCCCTGTGCTGCGGCTTGCCGCCGCAAGTACTTGACTAGTATATCAACCCGGAGACGGTTTGTCAAGAAAAAAATGAAAATGTGTGTAAAAATTTGTTACTGTGAATAGTAACAAAATTTGGAATCGGGTTTCATCTTAGAAAAATGCATGAAAAATATGTACAAAAAAATAAATGATTTTAAGTGAAGAAATGATATTGAGTTTTGGTGGGGGTTGATGGTATAATCTTATGAAATAAGGTTGCGGGAAAGGAGCGCTTCCGAAAAATGTTCTAACTGTACCGTACAGTTAGAAAATGTTCATTCTGCGCGGGGCAGCTCCAGGCGAGTTTTATTGGGGGACAGGATATGATAACAATTAAAGACATGGCAGAGATGCTGGGAATCAGTACTACAACGGTATCGAATGTGATTCATGGGAAGACGAGCGAGGTTTCACAGAAGACGGTGGAACGGGTGGAAAAGATCCTGGAGGAATATGAATATGTGCCGAATATCAGCGCCAGGAGTCTGACACAGAACAGCTCCAAGATCATCGGTGTGGCGTTTAAGTGCAGGAAGGATAAGTACATCAACCTGTTTACGGATCCGTTTTTCGGAGAGCTGATCGGGGCGCTGGAAGCGGAGATCCGGGCGAGGGGATATTTTATGATGACCTATACGTCCAACGATATCAGTGAGATCATCCGGAATGTGCTGACATGGAATGTGGACGGGCTGATCCTGGTGGGTATGCTCCACGATGATTTTATCCGGATTAAGAGCCGGTACAAGAACCCTACGGTTCTGATCGACAGCTATGCTCCCAGGGAGATCATGAATTATGTGAATGTTGGGCTGGAGGATGAAGAGGGCGCTTATGCGATCACCCGGTATCTGCTGGAGATGGGACACAGGAAGATCGCGTTTCTGGCGGATAATATGGAAGGGGTGGATTATACCCGCTATCTGGGATATCAGAGGGCGCTGGCGGACAGCGGTCTGGAGATGGAGGAGGAGAATCTGCTGATCTTCCATCCGGGGACGGTGGAGCGGGAATCCAGCCTGAGGGAGCTTTACTATCGGTGCAAGAATTATACGGCGTTTATGTGCTGCTCGGACTATTATGCGGTGCTGCTGATGAATTATTTTATGGACCGGGGGGTCCGGATCCCGGAGGATCTGTCCATCACCGGGTTTGACAATAACCTGATGTCCAGGGTGGTGCGTCCGGCGCTGACGACCGTCGGTCAGGACGTGACGAAAAAGGGGCGGCTTGCCGTGGAATATCTGCTGAAGATGATCGAAGGGACGGAACTCACGGAGTGGGACGTGAAGCTCCCGACAGAGCTGGTGATCCGCGACAGCGTGAGGGCAGTCGGCCAGGCAGCGGAGTCCGGGGACGAAATGCCGGATGAGGAAGAAAGTGAGAGCCGTGTGGTGTAGAGCCGCAGATGTCCGAAGCGGCGCGGGCAGTGCGGGCCGGAAGACGGCGAGAAGGAAAACAGAAGAGACGCGGACGAGGGCGTATGAGAAAAAGAACCGGATACCTGCCGGCAGCAGGCAGCGCCGGTTCTTTTTTTGAAAAATACGTTGAAAAATGGGACGGGTTGTAAAATGTTGTATGTTTTGCGCGGAAATCAGAGGGAAAAAGTGTTATTTTCATGCGCAAGTTAGCGAGAATGTAAAAAAGTGATGCTAAATATGCATAAAAAGGTGATTTTTTTTATGTTTTTTTGAAACTTATGTGCAAAAGGTATTTACATTTGTGAAAAAAGTGTTAACATGAATTACATAGAAAACCTTATGCGCAAAAGGTCGAAAAATATTGTGTGGCACCGCACAAAAAAGGAGGAAAATAATGAAGAGGAAAGTAATTGCAACATTGTTGGCAGCAACTATGGTAATGAGTTTGGCAGCTTGCGGAAGCGGCGGAGATAACGGTTCATCAGGCGGAGACGCAGGGAACTCCGGTTCATCTTCCGAGTCTGATTCTGGTTCATCAGGCGGCGGTTCCGGTGATTCGATCCGTCTGGTTAACGGCAAGATCGAGATTGACTCTCAGCTGAAGAAGCTGGCTGAGATGTATAAAGAAGAAACCGGTGTTACGGTTGAGATCGAGTCCATGGGCGGCGGTATTGATATCCAGGGTACCCTCAAGGGCTACTATCAGGCGGACAATATGCCGGATATCTTTGTGAACGGCGGTTCTACAGACTTCGGCAACTGGGAAGGCATGCTGGAGGATATGAGCGGTGAGGCATGGGCCTCCGATACAGACGCTGCATATGTTGATGAGGAATACGGCACCATCGGATTCCCGTATACGGTAGAAGCGGTCGGCCTGGCATACAATGCGGACATTCTGGAGAAGGCTGAGATTGATCCGGCAACATTGACCTCCCCGGATAAGATCGAAGAGGCTTTTAAGACACTGGATTCCAAAAAAGCTGACCTTGGCCTGGATGCTGTTGTAGGCTATTGCGCAGAGGCTACAAACCTGTACTGGTCAACAGGAAACCACTTGTTTGCAAATTACATTGACGGCGGTCTGGACCGTGATGATACAACCTATATTGATATGCTCAATGACGGCGGAAAAGTAGACAAAGACCGTCTGACAGATTTTGCGGAGTTTGTAGGTCTTTTGAATCAGTACTCCGATCCGGCGCTGTTGGTTTCCGGTACATATGATCAGCAGATCCTGAACTTTGCGTCAGGCAAGTATGCGTTTGTTACCCAGGGTTCCTGGATCGGCGCTACCATAACAGGCGATGACGCGGAAGCTTATGAAGCGGCAGGCAACTTCAAGGTTGGAATGGTTCCATATGCGTTTGAAGACGGCATGGACACGATCCTGACAAATTCACCTTCCTGGTGGTCTGTATTCTCTGATGGAAACGCAGAGGCGGCTAAGGCATTCCTGCAGTGGTGCTCCGAAGACAAGGCACAGCAGGTACTGGTAGAGGAAGCTGGATTTATCAGCCCGTACAATTCCTGCAAGTATGTCGCAAATGATCCGTTCGCGCAGACGATCGTAGACTACCAGACAGCAGGAAAGACTTCCGGATGGCATTGGCTGGGCATGAAGGAAGGACTTGCGCAGAACTACACTGGCCAGGTATTCTCTGATTACGCGGCAGGCAATCTGGATACAGATAAATTTGTACAGACAATGGAGCAGGTAATTCAGGCTTGCTACGCAAACTAACTTAAAGATTTATTTTCTCTAAATGAAAGGAGACAGGGGACATGTTCTCCTGTCTCCATTACAAAATAAGAACCAATAGAGAGGAGCTATAAAATGTCTGAGAACTCATCAAGCAGAAAAATGCTGTCTCTTGTTCTTCTGGCCGCAGGAGTGGCTGGTATGGTAGTTTCCTTAGTGATGGACTTTTCCGGCGGCGGAAGTCCGGTCAGGGGACCATTGCTGATCATCGGGGCGATCGCGTTTTTGATCGGACTGTATTTATTCCCGACAGTAGAACATCATCGCGGCATCATTAATTTTATATTTTTGTTTCCACTATTGTTCACGTTTGCAGTGACAGTGATCATCCCGTTGCTTCTGGGTATTTTCTATTCCTTCACAGATTGGAACGGCATCAAATTTACAGGATTTATCGGGCTGACGAATTATACTACGATGTTTAAGGATCCGGCATTTATCTGGTCTGTATTATTGACCTTCCTGTTTGTGGTATTTAATATGGTATTGGTGAACCTGGTAGGCTTTTCATTGGCTCTTTTGTGTACCAGCAAGCTGAAAGGCGTGAATTTCTTCCGTGCGGCGTATTTCCTCCCGAACCTGATCGGAGGTATCGTACTGGGTTATATCTGGCAGTTCGCGTTCAACAATGTGCTTGTCCAGATCACCGCGGCCATCAGCGGCCATCAGAATTCTGTCCTTGCCAATACCAAGACCGCGTTTATGGCGATCATCGTTGTATATATCTGGCAGTATGCAGGATATATCATGCTGATCTACGTAACAGGTCTGACCACTGTGCCGAAGGATGTGCTGGAGGCTTCTCAGATTGACGGCGCCAACGCATGGACGACTCTGATGAAGATCAAGGTTCCGATGATCGCATCCACGATCACGATCTGTACCTTCCTGACACTGACCTCCGCGTTCAAGCAGTTTGACGTGAATATGGCTTTGACAAACGGTACAGGCTCCGTGACAGACTTCTTCGGAAGCTATCTGACCAATGGTACCCAGATGCTGGCCCTGAACATTTACAATACGGCAATTTCCAAGAACAACTATGCGCTTGGACAGGCGAAGGCAGTTCTGTTCTTTATCATCCTGGCCTGTGTATCCATTATTCAGGTACGGATCTCTAACAAGAAGGAGGTGGAGATGTAATGGAAATGAAGAAATCGAGAAAGATCATCCTGACCGTTATCGGTATCATCGTTGCGATATATACTCTGTTTCCATTCTATCTGGTAGTGATGAATACGTTCAAGAACGCGAACAGTATCGTTGCAAGCCCGGTTGGCTTTGAGGGCGTCAGCTTTTCACAGCTGATGACGAACCTCTCCTCTGTAGTCAATAACTCGAACTTTAACTTCTGGTACGCGTTCGGCACTTCCGTGATCATTACCGTGATCTCACTGGTCGTACTGGCTCTGTTCGGCGGTATGGCTGCATGGGTCATCTGCCGGAATAAGACGAAATGGTCCACGGCGATCTACATGATCTTTATCGCGTCCATGATCATTCCGTTCCAGGTTGTTATGCTGCCGCTGATCTCTACCTTCCGTGACGTAGGCAACTTCGTAGGGATCTCCCTGTTGCAGTCCATCCCGGGTATCGTGTTTGCGTACTGCGGATTCGGCGGCGCTATGACTGTATTTATCCTGACCGGTTTTATCAAGGGTATCCCTTATGAGCTGGAGGAGGCGGCATCCATCGACGGATGTTCCCCGGAGGGTACGTTCTTCCGTATCATCTTCCCGCTGCTGACACCGGTTATTACCACCGTTACGATCCTGAACGGAATGTGGATCTGGAACGACTACCTCCTGCCGTCCCTGATGCTGGGACAGAACGGCAAGGTCAAGACGCTTCCGGTTGCGGTGCAGGCTTTCGTAGGTTCCTATGTAAAACAGTGGGACCTGATCCTGACAGCGGCATTGCTGGCGATCATCCCGATGGTCATCATTTTCCTGATCGCTCAGAAGCAGATCATGAACGGTATGGTAGAAGGCGCGATCAAGTAACAGTTTCGTAATTGCTCAGCACAGGACAGCGCATTTACTGCGTTGTTCGTACGAAAACGCATCATCTGCAGGAGCAATCCCCATTGGCGAAGCCAATTTTCATGGGATTGCGGCGTATCTGCGAAGGCACTGAGCAGATATACGGCTTCTGTAACTGTACAGATACCCGCTTCTTTTCGGAAAGGAGCCCGCTATGAATTTATTTGATATGAACGGACCGCTGATGAACGCGCTGAGGAAGCTGGCGAACATCATTCTGTGCAACATTGCGTTCTGTCTTCTTTCGCTTCCGCTGTTTACGGTGGGGGCGGCGCTGACGGCATTGTACGCCTGCATGCAGGCGATACTGACGGATGATGAGGACGACATCATCGTCAAGCAGTATTGGGACGCGTTCCGGCGGAATTTTAAGCAGGCAACCGTGATCTGGCTGCTGTGCCTGGCGGCATTTGCATTTTTGGGAATCTACTATCTGATCGTGTCCAGTATGGGCGGCGCGATGGGAAGGGTATACCGGATCAGCTTTTTCATGATGTGCATCCTGTTCCTGTTCGGGTTTCAGTATCTGTTTCCGCTGCAGGCAAGATATGAAAACCATGTGAAGAACACGCTGAAAAATGCATGGCTGCTCAGTATCGCGGCGCTGCCTTGGACAATACTCAGCATTTTGCTTGTCATAGCGGCGATTTATATTTCTTTCTTTATGAATCCGGACGGCTTGAATCTGGCTGTTTTTCTGTGGGGAATGATGGGATTCGGGATCGTGGCCTATCTGAACAGCTTCTTTTTCCGGAAGGCATTCCAGAGGATCGACCCGGAAATGCTGGAAGTGAAGCATGAGGCTCCGAAGGAGGCTGTGTTTATTGACGAGGAGCACCGGAATGCGGAGGTGTTCTTCCAGGAGAGCAGTTATTCGAACCCGGACTGGAACCGGCAGGCGTATCCCGGTAAGGGAAACAGTTCGGCGGCCGGGGGAAGCGCCGCAAAGGGCGCAAAGAAAAGGAGATAGCAGAAGTGCGGCGCGCAAAGCGGACTGCTGCTGAAACTTTAACAATTGGAGGAAATGATTATGGCTTCGATTCGTTTTGAAAACGTGACAAAGACTTATGAGGGTGCGACCTCTCCGGTTGTCCCGAATTTGAACTTAGAGATAAAAGATAAAGAATTTATTATTCTGGTCGGGCCGTCTGGTTGTGGAAAATCCACGACTCTGCGAATGATCGCGGGGCTGGAGTCCATAACGGAAGGGGAGATGTATATCGGAGACCGGCTGATGAATAAGGTGCCGTCCAAGGACCGTGATATTGCGATGGTATTCCAGAATTATGCGTTGTATCCGCATATGAATGTATATAAGAATATTGCGTTTGGCTTAAAGCTCCGCAAGGAGGACCCGGCGGAGATCGACAAGCGCGTGCATGAGGCGGCGAAGATCCTGGATCTGGAGCATCTGCTGACCCGGAAGCCCAAAGAGCTTTCCGGCGGTCAGAGACAGCGTGTGGCCCTGGGCCGCGCCATGGTCCGGAATCCCGCGGTATTTTTGCTGGATGAACCGCTTTCCAATCTGGACGCGAAGCTCCGTGCTTCCATGAGAACGGAGATTGCGAAGCTGCACCAGAGACTGAACATTACTTTCGTATATGTAACCCATGACCAGACAGAGGCTATGACCATGGGCGACCGCATCGTGGTCATGAAGGACGGGATCGTGCAGCAGTTTGATACGCCCCAGACATTGTATGAGCAGCCTGTGAACCTGTTTGTGGCAGGATTTATCGGCAGCCCGCAGATGAACTTCCTGGATGTGGAGATTGCGAAGGAAGGCGGCAGGCTCTATGCGGTGCTCGGCAAGAACAAGCTGGCTGTTCCGGAATTTAAGTGCGACGCCCTGGCGAAGTATGCCGGCAAACGGGTGATCATGGGACTGCGTCCGGAGGACTTCCTGGGACAGAATATGCTGACCGAGGACAATGCGATGGATGCGGAGATGAATTTCAGCGAACTGCTGGGCGCAGACTATAACCTGTATATGACCGTAAGTGATATCCGGATCATCGTGAAGATTCCGGCAGCCGGAAAGCAGCCTGAGAGAGGCGCGTACCGGATCGCGGCAAATATGGATCATGCGCATTTCTTTGACAAGGAAACGGAAACGGCGATCTGTCATTAATGGTGAAGCACCGGCAGACAGCTTTGCCGGCGGTTTACGCGTATGAGCCGCGGCAGATATGAATCGGAAGCTCTGTGCCGCTTTGAGTGACTGTAATAAAAAGGATTAAGCTCTGAAAGAGAAGCATTTGTGATGGTTCGGACAGTGTGCGGACCGGATACGTTCTTTCAGGGCTTTCTTTGTAGAAAGAGGAGGAAATGATGATGGTGAATTGGCTGAAAAATGCGGTGTTTTATGAGATTTATCCCCAGTCCTTTGCGGATACGAACGGGGACGGGATCGGAGATATCCAGGGGATCATCGACCATCTGGATTATATTCAGGAGCTGGGCTGCAATGCCGTCTGGCTGAACCCCTGCTTCGAATCTCCGTTTTTGGACGCGGGATATGATGTGTCCGACTACATGAAGGTGGCGCCCCGGTACGGGACGAACGCGGACCTGAAGCGTTTGTTTGAGGAAGTGCATCGGAGGGACATGCATGTGATGTTGGATCTGGTTCCCGGGCATACCTCCTGGGATCACCCCTGGTTCCAGGAGTCTCTGAAGCCGGAGAGCAATGCGTATTCGGGGCGGTATGTGTGGACGGATGAAGCATGGAAGAGCTTCGAGGGCGTGGGCAGCATCCGGGGCTTTCTGCGGGGCTTAAGCCAGCGGGACGGCTGTGTCGCGGTGAATTTTTATTCCCATCAGCCCTGTCTGAATTACGGGTTCTACGAGGTGGATGAGCCGGAATGGCAGCAGCCGATGGATTCTGAGGACGCGCTGGCTACCCGGGAAGCGATCAAGGATATCATGCGGTTTTGGCTGGAAATGGGCTGCGACGGCTTTCGCGTGGATATGGCAGGCTCCCTTGTGAAAAATGACCCGGAGCAGGAGGGGACGATCCTTCTGTGGCAGGATTTCATGGACTTTTTGAAAACGGAATTTCCGGAGGCGGCCATGATCTCGGAATGGGGACAGCCGGACCGGAGCTTACGGTCCGGATTCCATATGGATTTTATGCTGCATTTCGGGCCCAGTCATTATACGGATCTGTTCCATGGGGATGATCCCTATTTTTCCCGGGAGGGCAAGGGGAACGCGAAGGAGTTTATCGACTACTATAAGATGTGCTATGAGCCCACCAACGGCAAGGGCATGATCTGCGTGCCGTCGGGAAATCATGATATGGACAGGCTCTCCAAGTGGCTGGACGCGGAGGAGATCAAGATCGTGTTCGCGTTTGTGCTGTCGCTGCCGGGGGCGCCGTTCATCTATTACGGGGATGAGCTGGGGATGAAGTATCTCCCGGATGTAGTGTCTGTGGAGGGTGGATATCACCGGACGGGTTCCCGCTCCCCGATGCAGTGGGACAGCGGCCTGAACGCGGGCTTCTCGGCAGGAGCGGCGGAGCTGCTGTATATCCCCATCGACCCGGACAGGAACCGGCCCACGGCAGAGAAGCAGATGGCGGACTCGGCGTCGGTATACCATGAGGTGAAGAAGCTGATCGAAATCCGGCAGGCCAATCCGGTGCTGCAGAGTGAGGCGAAGATCGAGTTCCTGTACTGTGAGGAGCATGCGTATCCCCTGGTGTACCGCAGGACGGACGGGAAGGAGTCCATCCTGGTGGTGATCAACCCGTCCGGGAAGGAAGCAAGCTTTGAGTACGGTGGGAAGCTGGGTGAGGTGGTGTACCAGAACGGCGGGGACTTGAAAGCGGAAGCCGGGAGGATCGTGGTTCCGGCGGCTGCGGCGGTGTTTGTGAAGGAAGAGAAGTAAGAGAAAGCGCTTGATATTGAATACGAAGAAAAGCCCCTCAGAAGTGTGCCGAGGGGCTTTTTTCATGCTCATTATTTTTTCCACAGTACAAAGGCTTCGTAGGGCCGAAGGGTCACCGTACCCTGATTGCCTGCAGGCTCCATGTTGGAGATGAGGAGGTCCGCGCCTGCAAATTCTTCGGGGATGGTAAATGCGGTCTCCCGGTCGGTGAAGCTGCAGACTACCAGCAGTTTTTCCTGATCCAGGGTCCGGGTGTAGACGAACCAATCCTCGCTGTCTTCGAACAGAGGCTCGTATTTTCCGTAGACCATGATCGGGGTCTGTTTGCGCAGGGCGATCAGCTTCTTATAATAGTGGAATACGGAATTGGGGTCTGCGGTCTCCGCCTTGGCGTTGATTTCCTTATAGTTCGGATTGACCGCGATCCAGGGGGTGCCGGTGGTGAAGCCGGCCTGGCTGCTGTCGTCCCACTGCATGGGGGTCCTGGCATTGTCGCGGCTGAGCCAGAGCAGGCAGGGCCAGAATTCCTCGTGGGAGACAAGGCCGCTCTCGCACCATTCCTTATATGCGTTGACGCTCTCGATATCCCGAAAATCGGAGGGGCTCTGGAATGGGTAGTTGGTCATACCCAGCTCTTCCCCCTGGTACACGTAGGGGGAGCCCTGCATCATGTGAAGGCAGGTAGCCAGCATTTTCGCGGAAGTTTCCCGGTACTCAGGGCTGTCATTTCCGAAGCGGGAGACGGCTCTCGGCTGGTCGTGGTTATCCAGGAACAGGCTGTTCCATGCCTTTCCATAGAGCTCGGTCTGCCAGCGGGTGAAGATATTTTTCAGGGTGGTGAGGGGCATTTTTTCGTCCGTCCACTTTGCGTATTTTCCCTTGGAATCTACGTGTTCGAACTGGAAGACCATGTTCAGCTCGCGGGTGTCCTCCCCTGCGTACTGCTTTGCAAGCTCCGTGGTGACCTCGGGGGTCTCGCCTACGGTCATGATATCGTATTTTGACAATACCTTTTCATTCATTTCCTGGAGGTATCTGTGGACGTTGGGGCCGTTTACCGCATAGGGGCCGTAGTCGCCGTACAGACCCTTGATCTCGCCGTCGGGCAGTTCTTTTACCTTGGAGATCATGCTGATCACATCCATGCGGAAGCCATCGATGCCTTTGTCACACCACCAGGTCATCATGTCAAAGACCTCCTGGCGTACCTTCGGGTTATCCCAGTTCAGGTCAGGCTGTTTTTTGGAAAACAGGTGCAGGTAGTACATGGAGGTTGCTTCGTCGTATTCCCATGCGGAACCGCTGAAGCAGGAGCCCCAGTTGTTGGGCGGGGTCTGGGCGTCCTTCCCTTCCCGCCAGATGTAGTAGTCGCGGTACGGGTTGTCTGCGGATTTGCGGCTTTCCACGAACCATTTGTGCTCGTCGGAGGTGTGGTTCACCACCAGGTCCATGACGATCTTGATGCCTCTCTCATGGGCAGCGGCCAGTAGCTCATCGAAATCCTCCATGGTCCCGAATTCATCCATGATCGCCTGATAATCGCTGATGTCATAGCCGTTGTCATCGTTGGGAGACTTGTAGACCGGGGACATCCAGATGACATCGATGCCTAAGTATTTGAGGTAATCGAGACGGCTGATGATTCCCTGCAGATCGCCGATGCCGTCTCCGTCGCTGTCCATAAAGCTGCGGGGGTAAATCTGATAAATGACTGCTTCTTTCCACCATGTTCTGTTCATAATCGTAAGCTCCTTTCTGTAGCATGCTATGATTACTGTTCACACGGTGCCGCGCGCTCACTGCACGGCAGCCGGCCAATACAGTGATGGAACGGGAATCCGGCTCCTCGCCTTCAGGCGACTTTCCAATGAGCCGGATGCCGTTACTGTGAGCGCCCGGTCAGGGTGTGAACAGTAGCATGCTATGTATAATGTATCGCTGTGTGAGTAATAGGAGCCTGTGTTTTGTGTCTTGCTTACCAGGCTCGTATGTGTGTGCATAAATCGTAGTTCAGGGGGGCGGATATTACATTTCCAGGATTAGTACCTGGTATCCGCGCAGCCGGATCGTATTGTTATCCTGAGCAAGATCCGGATAGTTGTTCAGCAGTACCTTTTTGCGCTCGGACGGTAATGTCACTGCCTGCTCTTCCTTCTGATAATTGCCGATCACCAGCAGCGTCTTATCGCCCTTGCGGTAATATGCCATCAGGTTGTGCTGATCCTCCCATGCCGGTTCCAGCGCTCCGTATACTACGGTTTCCTTGTATTCCGGATTCTTGCGCAGGGCGATCAGCTGCTTGTAAAAGCTTCTCACGGAATCCGGGTCGTCCTGCTGTGCGGCCGCATTGATGGAGGTATAGTTCGGATTGACCTTCAGCCAGGGCATTCCTGTGGTGAACCCGGCATTTTCCCCGCCGGTCCACTGCATGGGGGTGCGGGCGTTGTCGCGGCTGTATTTGGAAACGACCTTCACCGCTTCTTCCGCAGAAAGCCCTGCGTCCAGCGCAACCTGGTATTCGTTGATGGCGGAGATGTCATCCACTTCTTCTATAGAAGAGATGGGGACGTTTTCCATACCCAGCTCCTGTCCCTGGTAAATGAACGGAAGGCCGCGGAGCATGAAATTGAGGGCCGCCAGCATCTTTTTGCTTTCCGGGCAGCAGTCGCCTTCGGGGATATAACGGCTGACGCCGCGGGGCTCATCGTGGTTTTCGATGATGTTGGATAAAAATCCCATATCGCCGACTTTTGCCTGGGCTTCAAAGCAGCATTTTTTGTAGTCGTCCGGCGTAATCTGCCGCATATCGTACCAGCCCTTGTCGCTTTCCCCGAAAATCGTCTCGTTGAAGTCGAACATACTGGAAAAATAGCCGTTGTCTCCAATGAAATCCGGGATCTCTTCGGGCTTTTCGTCAAAGACCTCTCCCACGGAGAAGGCGTCGTATTTCTTAAAGGTGCGGTCGCGCATTTCTCCTAAAAATTCGCCGATCCCCTTTGCTTCGCTGAGCATGGCTTTGATGGTGCACAGGCCGTCCTCCCGGTCGGGCTCGTAGTCACGGAAGGGAAGCGCCTTCTTGATGTTGATGATGGCGTCGATGCGGAAGCCGCCCAGACCCTTGTCCAGCCACCAGTTGATGTTCTTGTAGACCTCCTCCCGGACTTCGGGATTTTCCCAGTTCAGGTCAGGCTGCTTTTTGTGGAACACGTGAAGATACTGCTTGTTGGTTCCGGGAAGGTCCTCCCATACCGGGCCGCCGAAATAGGAACGCCAGTTGGTGGGGAGCTCCCCTTCTTTTTTATCTCTTAAATAGAAGAAGTTGCCGTATTTTCCTTCCGGATCCTGGCAGGCTTTTTTGAACCACTCGTGTTCATCGGAGCAGTGGTTGACTACCAGGTCCATGAGGATGTACATATTACGTTTTTTTGCCTCGGCCAGGAGACGATCCATGTCCTCCATGGTGCCGAAACGGGGATCGATATCATAATAATCGGAGATGTCGTAGCCTTCGTCCGCAAGCGGAGAGGGGTAGCAGGGAGAGAGCCAGATAATGTCTACGCCCAGGTCCTGCAGGTAATCCAGCTTGCTGATAATGCCGGGAAGGTCGCCGATGCCGTCTCCGTTGGAATCATAAAAGCTCTTTGGATAAATCTGATATGCTACCTTGTCATGCCACCATTTTTTCGTCATAATGATACCTCCATGTTGTTCGTTCAGATTTTCGGATAACCCTTATAGCTGTATTATAATATCTAAAAATGGATTTGTCTTTCATTTATCTGATTAAAAAATACGTTATTTTGACTTTTAGGATTTTTTACGGTACTGCAGCGGAGTGGTGCCCGTATATTTCCGAAATTCCCGGAGAAAATTGCCCAGATTGTTGTAGCCGCTTTCCAGGCAGACCTCTGTGATGGGAAGGTCCGTCTCCTCGAGAAGGCGGAGGGACTGCTTGACGCGGTATTCATTGACGTATTCGATCGGAGAGCGGCCGATCGCTTTTTTAAAAAAGCGGCAGAAATACTGCTCGTTCATGCATGCCTGCTTCGCCAGATCGTGGATGTAGATCTTTTCTTTATAATTTTCCCGGATATAGGTCAGTGTTTTCTTGATCACTTCGACCCGCTTGTCATGGTTTTTCTCCATGGGGGTGAAGAGACGGTGGCTGGAAAGCACCGCAAGGATGCGGAGCAAAGAGGACTTTATATACAGCTGGCTGGTCAGGTCGTCGGTGACGGCGCCGTCGCAGAGGGACAGGTCTTCGACGAAAGGGCCGAAGGACTGCATGATCTCTGTAAATGCGGCGTGAATCGGAGCGAATGCAGGATGGCCGGGAAGGAGAAACCGGGGGAAGCGTATTTTCCCGTTCTGCATGGGCTGGAGCAACTGCATCTGCGCGGCATCATAGGAATCGAAGCTTAAGATGCCGGGGGAAAAGACGACCGCTTCCTCTGTCAGGCTGCCAGATTGCTCTGTGGCGATGCTGTGGAGCTCACCGGGATTGATGAAATACAGGCATTCGGAGCGGATCGGAAATTGCTCCATGTTGATCTCCAGACGGAACTGGCCGCCGGAAAAATATAAGATTTCGACCTCGTCATGCCAATGGTGCTTGACGAGTACTCCTTTGCCTACGGACCGGGTCTGGTAGATGGCGCATGGGAACGCTTTTGTGCCGTGGGGACGGATTTCTTTCAGATTGGATAATTGCGGCTGCATGTAGATCCTCCTCTGTTTTTTTCAGAAATTCGTTGGTAAGGCATGGTACGGAATGGCCTTTTTGGATACCACTGTGTATAGAACGGCTGCCGGCTGCAGTGGGATGACTGTACAGCTCTGAATGAAGAAAAAATGCCGGCGGCGGATTTTCCATATATAACAACCTAACATTGTTTTGAGGAAAAGTCAATAAAGAGTTACAGGGCACGCCTGGTCAAGGTGTGACATGTAACTCTGCCCCATCACTGAATTGGCCGGATTCCGG
>QXWX01000091.1 GCA_009911175.1 Lachnospiraceae bacterium
GGCTGGATATTATGGCAAATGTTACTTTATTGGCCGGACGCCGTGCAGCAAGTGCACGGCACCGTGTGAACAGTAACCGAGCGTTTCATTAAGTAAAGTAGGAGGAAAGAAGATGTCATTTGAAAAATTATTTTCACCAATCAAACTCAGGGAACTGGAATTGAAAAACCGTGTAGTCATGAGCGCCATGGGAACGCATGAAAGCTCAGAGAGCGAGGACGGGAAAGGCGTAACGGATAAATTGATCGCATACCACGTTGCCCGGGCAAAGGGAGGCTGCGGACTGAATACGGTGGAGGTGTCCTCCGTAGATGCGGCAAGCGCGCCGTCAGGATTTTTGTCCATCGCAGACGACAAGTATATCCCGGGATTTCGCAGGCTCAACGACGCGGTTCACGAGGCAGGCGGAAAGACCTGTCTGCAATTATGGCAGGGCGGTCTTGCCGTTGCAAGCGACCAGACGGTACAGATCCTTCTGCCCAACGATATGCCCCTGTCTGCGGAATATACGGTGCCGGCCATCACGGAGGAAAGGCTGTATTCCGTCATTGACGCCTTCAAAGCAGCGGCAGCAAGAGCGGTGGAAGCAGGCTTTGACTGTCTGGAATTTCACTGTGCGCACAATTATCTGCCCCATTCCATGCTGTCCGGCGGGTTAAATCACAGAACAGACGACTGGGGAGGCAGCTTTGAAAACAGAAAGCGGTTCCCGTTGGCATGTATCCGGGCGATCCGCGAAAAGATGCCGGAGGGGATGCCGCTCCTGATGCGGATCGACTGCCATGACGATATGCTGGAGGGCGGCCTGACCGTGGATGATGTCATTGAATTTTGCCGGGACGCCAAAGAGGCCGGTGTGGACGTCCTCAATATTTCCAGAGGAAATATCGTGTCCGCGGCCACGGTTTACGAGGTGGCGCCTGTGGATATCCCGAAAGGATTCAATGTGGAGGACGCTGCCAGAATCCGCAGAGAGACCGGCATGATCACCATGCCCTGCGGCAGGATCAATACACCGGAGTTTGCGGAGCAGATTCTGGAGGACAACAAAGCAGATCTGGTCGTTATGGCGCGGGCACAGCTTGCGGACCCGGACTTCTGTAATAAGGCGAAGGACGGACGGCTAGGTGAGATCAAGTATTGTATCGGCTGCAACCAGGGCTGTTATGATTACTTTTATACCTCGCTGTCGAATCCGGCGGTTAAGCATATTACCTGCATGAGAAATCCGGCCCTGCTGGAAGAAAAGGCTGCGGCCTTGAAGCCAGGCACAAAATCCAAAAAGGTGCTCATCATAGGAGGCGGCATTGCCGGGATCGAAGCGGCGCTGGATCTGAAAAAGACGGGCAATGAGCCTGTGATCTATGAAAAGAGCGGAAACCTTGGCGGGCAGTTTGTCCTTGCGGGCGTTGCGCCGGGAAAAAGGGATTTCAGTTATGCGGCTGAGAAGGCGGTGGCAAATGTAGCGGATCAGGGGATTGAGGTGCATCTGAATACGGAAGCAGGACCGGAACTGATTGAAGAAATGAAGCCGGACGCGGTCATCATCTCCGCAGGCTCCGTGCCCATTGTTCCGGACATTGCAGGGAGTAACAGCGAGTCTGTGATCGAATCCCATGACCTGCTTTCCGGCAGAGAGATCCAGGGACAGAGCGCGGTCGTGATCGGCGGCGGACTGGTGGGATTTGAGTGCGCCCAGTATCTGGCATCCAAAGGAATCACGGTGAACATTTTGGAGATGAAATCTGAGGTGCTTACAGAGCTGGGGCAGCTCCGTCAGATCACAGCCAACTTTGCACTCTCCGAGATGCCCATCACCGTCCACAAGGATACCGCCTGCAAAGCAGTTGAGACAGGCAGAGTCGTGGCCCTTCAGGGAGAAAAAGAGGTTTCCTTCGAGGCGGACATTGTGGTAATGGCAGTAGGGACGAAATCCGCAGAGACAGCGGCTTTCCAGGATGCCTGCGAGAAGCTCGGCATTCCGGCTTATGTCATCGGGGATGCAAAGAAGGCTCCGGGCATGGCATTGGATGCCATCCATGACGCTTACCATGCAGTATTAGAGATCAATCAATGAAGGGAGATACATATGGCAAAATTATTCAGTGAATTTACAATTGGCTCTATGACCATGAAAAACAGGACTTTCATGGCACCCATGTCATTGGGATACGGGAATCCGGGCGGAGTTCCCGGCGAAGAACAGCAGGCATACTGGCTGGCCCGTGCCAAAGGCGGAGTCGGATGCATCATCACGGACGCGACGAGTGTAGATCCGAATACGCCTTACCTGGGCAACACGTTATGCTTCCGGGATGAGGAAAGCATCGCCGGATACAAAGCATTTACAGATAAGATCCATGCATACGGCGCAAAGATCATTCCCCAGATCACGCATCCGGGGCCGGAGAGTATTTCTTCCTTTTTCGGCGTTACGCCGGTGTCGTCCAGCGGATATAAAAATTCCATGCGGCAGGATACCCGCGCCCTGGAGGTTGAAGAACTCCCGCCCATCATCGAACAGTATGCCAACGCTTCCTTTCAGGCAAAACAGGCAGGTTTTGACGGAATCGAGCTGCACTGCGCGCATGGGTATATGCTGCTCGGGTCGTTCTTGTCCCCGCTGAGAAATACCCGTACCGACGAATATGGGGGAAGCCTGATGAACCGCGCCCGTCTTCTGCTGGAGGTCGTGGACGCGATCAAAGCAAAATGCGGAAAAGAATTTCCCATTATCCTCAGAATGTCAGGGAGCGAAAAGGTGCCCGGAGGAAATACGGTTGAGGATATGATGGAGCTGGTACCCGTACTGATTGAGCATGGAATCGATGCATTTGAGATCTCGGGCGGCTCCCAGTACGAGGTGCCGCACAAGATCATGCCGTCCCATGGGGAAGAAGCAGGCGCAAATGTGGAGGAGGCTGTCCGGATCAAATCCGTCAGCACGGTTCCCGTGATCTTGGTTGGAAAGATCAATACGCCGGGGCTTGCACAGTCGCTGCTGGAAGAAGACAAGGCGGACGGGATCGTGCTGGGCAGGGTGCTGCTTGCAGATCCGGAATTTGTCAACAAGATCCGGGAAGGACGTACAGAGGAGATTGCTCCCTGTGCCGGATGTCTGGTAGGCTGCGTGGGTGAGCAGAATAAGCGCCGTCCGGCCTCCTGCGTGATCAATCCGTTTTTGGGAAAAGAGACAAAACTGTCCGTCGTACCGGCAGAACCCCCGAAGAAAGTAGCGGTCATTGGCGGCGGCATCGGCGGAATGGCCGCAGCAAGGATGGCGGCTCTCAGGGGCGAGGATGTGACGCTGTATGAAAAAGAAGAAAAACTGGGAGGCCAGGTTTTGCTGGCAGCGATCCCGCCGCACAAATCGTCCCTGCTGAAATGGATACAATATCTGGAGAAGGAGCTTTTGCGTCTGCACGTGAACGTAGAACGGGGGCATGCGGTGAGCGCGGAGGAGATTCTAAAGAGCGGCTTTGACGCAGTAATTCTTGCCAACGGATCCCACCCTGTGTCGTTGAAAGAAGGGGAAAATATCTGTACCGCGCATCAGATCCTGCAAGGCGAGACGGCAATTCCGGAAGGCAATGTGCTCATCGTCGGAGGCGGCATGGTGGGCCTGGAGACGGCCGAGTATCTGGATTCCGTAAAGAGCGGGGATCTGTCGCTTACTGTCATTGAGATGAAAAATACTATGGGCGAAGGCATGGCGCCCGGCAACCTGGTTCCGGCCATGGGAAGGCTGAAAAAGATCGGCGTGACCATGATGACGGAAACGAAGCTGAAATGTATATCGGGAGATACCGTGACATTGGAAGCTGCCGGCCAGGAAAAAGAGGTATCCGGGTTCACAAAGATCGTATTTGCTGTGGGTTCCAAGCCGGACACCGGACTGTATGAAGCGCTCAAAGACTGCGGGAAAGAAATTTACACAGTGGGTGATGCGAAGGAAGCAGGCCAGGCGCTGCAGGCGGTTGCAGATGGAACAGCGGCGGCCATGGCGCTGTAGTACGTGTGCTTCCGAAAACAAAGAACCGTAGGCAATTTAAAATAATGGACTGAGTTACAGGACACACCTGGTCAGGGCGTGTCCTGTAACATTTAATTCCGGATCATTTAAGTTTTCTGGAATCCAGCTATACTTTTTCAATCGGATAGCGTATAATGAATCCAGCAGCGAAGTCGGAATTGTTGGAGGATAATTGATTGTGAATAAGGTGTGGTCTGAACTAAATAAAACAATGCAAACGCAAATCAAAAAGAAAGATACCTATAAAGCAGGTATTGACACATTGATTCATTTGCGGAATCAGTTAATGGAAACCTTAACATCATTTAATGAGAAATTAAGCAGAGAAGATTTTGATGCAATTCCATTTATAAATGCAGACGGTTATCATAGTAAAACGATTGCATATTCAATTTGGCATATTTTCCGTATTGAAGATATAGTTGCACACACATTGATCAGTGAAAACGAGCAAGTGTTTTTTTCGGGCAATTATCAGGAACGTATCAATTCACCTATAATCACAACCGGAAATGAACTTGTAAAAGAGCAGATCGCAGAATTTTCAAAGCAACTTAATTTGAAAGAACTTTATACATATATTTTTGAGGTAAAGGATAGCACCGAGAAGATAATCAATCAATTATCCTATGACGAATTGAAAAAGAAAATATTAGATGAAAGAAAAGAATACTTAAAATCATTGAACGTGGTAAGCGATGATAAAAATGCAATTTGGCTTATTGATTATTGGTGTGGTAAAGATATTCGTGGTTTAATACAAATGCCATTTTCAAGACATTGGATTATGCATATAGAAGCAAGTTTGCGTATAAAAAACAAAATACATACATAAGTGCAAATTTGCTGCTTTTGTACCAGCCGCCAAGTCCGATTGTATTTTCTGAAATGAAACCGTTCCTTTCGCATTTCCATTGATGGTAAGGAAGGCGCAAACATACGACAGTACAAATTAATGGGAGAACTGATCAGCCATCTAACCAATTCTCCCATAGAATTGAATCTCTATAATTTTGCAATATACTTTCCCCTGTCAGCATCCGGGATTTTCATAGCTGTCATTGCCTGTTCCGCTGTCCACTTCATGGTATCCATCAGATTTTTTATTGTTTCAAGCAATGTCTCCTGCTTCGTCTCCTGTTTCGTTTCCTCAAAATCTTCCTTCATCAATTCTCTCAATGCGTCACACATAATTTTATCGCACCTCCTGATCGCTTCATAAATCTCTCTATTCGCAGATACACTCACATGCAGAACCGCGTCTATGTTATTTCTGTCTCCCGGCTCGGTCATCTTTCCTGCCTTTTCAACAAATGCCCGGACATCCTCTTCCTGTACATGTTTCGACAGGACACGCAGTGTACGGTGTGTTTCTTTCTCCAGTTGTTTTGTCACTACAATCTATGTATCAAACAGTGCCTGCTTCCCGCTTATATAGTATATTCCCGGATATCGCTCCTCAATCTCCAGACCCAGCTTTTTCATTGTTTTAAACATTTCTCTCGGGCAGCTTTCCCGGAAAATAGAAATTGTCAATTCATCGGCGGGGATCTGGTCTACGCTCTCCCCCAATCCTTTATACAGGCACGCATAGCCAACCGTTTTATAATAATCGTCAATGGTAAGCGCGTCATCCGGATTTTTGTATTCCACTACATTAAATTTTTTAAATATATGCCCAAGCTCGTTTTCTATCCGGACATCCGATAGCTTCTTGATGATCAGCAGATCCATCCGGACAGGCTCTTTGCTCAGATTATACTCCCTCTGAAATTCAAGATCGCCCTTGTTCGATAAAAATTCCAGCTCTGCCGCTCCGTAAAAACCCGGATGCCAACTGATATTCAATGCTTCAAGATTGTCAGGCATCTGCTCTCACCCCTTATCCTATTTTCCTTCTTATATTCTTATACTAGCATCAGACACAATAATTCGCAAGTCATAATCTGTATATGTGCGCGGTTGCGGTTAATGTTCACACGGTGTCGTGCACTTGCTGCACGGCGTCCGGCCAATAAAGTAACATTTGCCATAATATCCAGCCCGTCTACACTCCGTTCCGGTCCGTCCTAAACAAGCGTCGCTGGCGCTTAGGACCGCCGAAGGCGACTTAAAATGGGCTGGATACTGTTACTGGAGCACCCAAAGGGTGTGAACAGTAACCGCAGTTTAAACGGGCTGTTTTCATCCGATAAGTTTTCTGGAATCCAGCTATACTTTCTCAATCGAATAGCGTATAATGAACCCAGCAACGAAATCGGAATTGATATAGCGAAAGGATTCATTATGATTGATAATAAACGGGTCAAAGAAATTCTCTTTGGATTGGGAGCAGATTTATGTGGAATAGCGAGTATAGATAGATTTCATGACGCTCCTAAAGGGTATCATCCTACAGATGTCTTACCGACTTGCAAATCAGTTATTTCTTTTGGATGTAGATTTCCGATAGGAACTCTAAGCTGTACTTCTCCCGTACCTTATACAAGAGCGAGAAATTCTATTACATCAAAAATGGATGCAATGGCTCTTGATTTTTGTATTGAAATGGAAAAATATCAAATTGCTTGTGTACCAATTCCAACAAATGAAAGCCAATGGGACGATAATACAAAGAGATGGCGCTCTATTATTTCCCAAAAGCATGCGGCACAGGCTGCGGGATTGGGTACGATAGGGAGACATTCTTTGCTTATTACACCAGAATTTGGAAGTATGGTCTGGTTAGGAGCCGTTTTGTGTGAACAAGAATTAGAATGTGACGAGTTAAAGGATAATATTTGTAATAACTGTAATGCCTGCGTAAACATATGTCCGGTAAATGCGTTAGAGCATTTAGAATTAGAGCAGCAAGCATGTTGGGATTATGCCTTTGGCGATGATAAAACGATACAAAGCTGGGTAATAAGTTGTCACAAATGCAGAGATATTTGTCCTTATAATTTAGGGACAGAAAATTCTTCCTTTTTCATTCATAGAAACAGTAAATGATGGGATACCTTATGAAATTACGATTGTCACATCAGATATGTATTACTGGAAGATGGCGTAACCGCTTATTGGGGAAAAAATGGATAATTTGAGTTTTAAATATGAACAGACAAAATATATGCTCAAACAGAAAATAAAGAAGTTGTTTGCAAATGATTATTCGGGACATGATTATTGGCATAGTATCCGTGTCCTAAATACCGCAGAAAAAATTTCAAAAACAGAAGAATGCAACGAATACATAGTAATGATTGCTGCATTACTGCACGATACGGATGATATAAAGAAATTTGAAACAACGGTAAAGATATGATGAATACCGATTGTGCAAAAATCATTGCGGAGAAACGAGATGGATATATGCGTGGATTTTTAAAAGAATTTTATGAAGAATGGAACGAACAATAAGAAAGACAAATATCTTTTCTGTGATGAATCCGGCAATATTGATCTTTCATGGAGGAAAGCGGCAAAAGTTTTATATAGATAATCGATATTTAGAGGAATGAATGTCAAGAAAAATTATAGAGATAAAACATCATCTTTCAAGTGGATGCTGTATGTGTAGTGGAATTGAAGATTTATATGCAACAAAAACAAATCAATCTATTCCAGAGGGGGTTCTTCTTGCATTGGGAAGTTTTGGTGAAACCGTTTTTATTAAAATGAACAATAGTGAAAAACCATATATGTTTAGCGCAAACGACGCAAGACCAAAAACAGTATACGAGAATTTAAAAGATGAACTAGGGTTAGATTATAAAATCATTGGAGGAAGAACTGTAAAATACGCCAAAAAGTCTATTAAGAAAGAGATTGATGGAGGCTATCCTGTTGTTTTAGGGCCGTTGGATATGTCTTATTTGCCCTATCTGAAAATGTACCATGTTGAACATATACCTATACATTATGTTTTGATGAATGGATATGATGAAGAAAAGAATTGTGTTTTAATATATGACTGTGACCGGAAAGATATGATAGAGCTTGCCGTTAGTGATTTAGAACTAGCCTGGAATATCGAGAAAAATGGGGTGGGCGACAAAAACGGATTTATTAAAATCCGATTAGGTGAAAATCTGCCGGATAAATACACCCTTAGCTGCAATTGCCTGTTGAAAAAAGCGGAAAGGCAGTTCAGGAAAAAACCGTATATTCTCGGAATTTCTGCCTACGAAAAAATTGCAAGAGAGCTTCCGAAATGGAAGAAGAAATTTTCAGAAGAAGAGTATAGAAAAGCTCTTATTTCTATTACCGAATATATGGGAAAAGTACCTAAAGTGCCAAATCAGATTATGGGAGTTAAAGAAGCTGATATACCATACTGTGCGAATTACGATAGACTTGCAGAAATTATCCATGAATTAGGCCAGGAATATAAGCAGGATAATTGGATCGAGTCTGCGCAATTGTTTGATAAATGTGGGAAAAATATCGAAACGATTGTTACATACGTTGTGCAGTATTGTTGTAATGACGTTAACAGAATAGATGAGATTCCTAACTTGTTTCTCAAAAATGCTGATCATGCAAAAGAAGCCTATCGGTTAATTCAAGACATCAACGGTTACAGGACACACCTTTACCAGGCATGACAGGTGCCTGTAACCGCAGTTTAAACGCACTGTTTTCATCCAATAAGGATCCAATAAGTTTTCTGGAACCCAGCTATACTTTTTCAATCAAATATTATATAATGAATCCGGTAACGAAATTGAAAGCAATATAAAAAAATAGGATATAGACAAATCGGGATTTGGAGGTGTGCTCTTATGCCAATACTCAAAGGATTAGAGTGGACATTTGATACGGTGGCTTCTACATACGAAAAACTACGCCCTGGTTATGTTGAAGAATTGTATCAAAAATTATTTGATTACATTTCTATTAGTGAAAACAGCAATGTCGTTGAGATTGGAAGTGGCGGTGGACAGGCAACTACGCCAATACTAAAGACAGGATGCAGACTAACTGCAGTTGAATATGGAGAACAATTTTCTGAGTTATTAAAAGATAAATTTAAGGCGTATCACAATTTTTCGGTAATTACAGGCAAATTTGAAGATACAGAATTTGAAGATGATGCTTTTGATTTGGTTTTTTCGGCATCTGCCTTCCACTGGGTACCTGAAAAAGTAGGGTATGAAAAAGTGTTTTCGATGTTGAAAAAAGATGGTGTTTTTGCTCGATTTGCAAATCATCCGTATCGCGATAAAGGTAAGCCAGAGCTTTCAAAAGAAATAGATGAAATTTATGATGAGTATTACAATAAGTACCACAACAAGGTGAAACATAAAGCATTATCTGAATATTCAGAAGAGCAAGCAAAAGAGCTAGCGATAATTGCTCAAAAATATGGATTTACAGATATTCAATATGCGTTGTTCCATCGGGAGCGTATGTTTTCGGCAAAAGAGTATGTTGAACTCTTAGGAACTTATTCGGATCATATTGCTATCGAAGAAACAATCAGAATTAAATTCTTTTCAAAAATCGAAGAAGCAATTAACAAATATGGTGGCACAATCACAATTTATGACACGATTGATTTACAACTAGCAAGAAAGAGATAAATTCAAATTTGTCGGTAACTTAGAATATATGCACTGTTGATTATCGGTAGACACACCTTGTCGGGTAGCAAATTAAGGCAGTTCTCGCTTTGTGTCCTGTTCTTTATCAGGCAGTTTTGATAGGATTTTTCTGAAAGGAGAAAAATAATGAATCAAGAAAAAGTCGGAAAATTCTTAAAAGAACTCCGTAAGCAAAAAGGACTTACCCAAGAACAAATTGCAGAAATATTTCATGTATCAAACAGAACAATATCCCGTTGGGAGAATGTCAACAATATGCCAGATTTAGATATTTTGATTGAAATATCAGATTATTATGAAGTTGACTTACGGGAAGTTCTAAATGGAGAAAGGAAAAGCGATTTGTAATAGGTTTGTCATGCCCGCGCAGCCAAAGCTATTGACAGCAAGCTGACGGGCATCAAAATTCCAGCCGTGCGGTTGGATGCGCTCTTAAAGCTGACAGATAGTTTGGATCATGTCTGTCATGAGGGCATCCCGCTCAATACGGTACACATATCTCATAGTATGCCTTCCTTCCGAAAATACATACCCCGAGGCCCCCGCGATCTCCGGGCAAGGTACGAGCCGGTCGTTCATAAAACGCTGGTCGTCGTTGAGCAGCCACGCTACCGCCGTCACATCCCAGATCACCTTTGCCCAGGCCAGGCCTGCCGCCCATTCTTCCACATCCTGAATGGCATACCCGGCCACATATTCCGCAAGCGGATTTTTTCCTGTAAAATACTTCTCCAGTTCCGGCCTGCTGATTGAGAATCTCTCCACCACACCCCAGCAGGGCAATTGTACCAGAGGAACCCCGCTGTTAAAAAGAATCCGCGCTGCGGCAACATCCTCGATCAGATTAAATTCCTCCATCTCCTCACAGTGAAAAGCACTGCCCCCCAGCCAGACGACCACCATCCGCTCTACAATCTCCGGCTGGTTTAAAATTGCGGAAGCAATATTGGTTGCCGCTGCAATTCCAATGACATATAAAGGATCCTCCGCTGAATGCGCCATGGCCCTGCAGACCAAATCCTCGGACGCCTCGGAAACCGCCGGGGATACCGCGTCTTTCAGAAAATGCTCCGCCCCTTTGAATACCCTGTCCCGATATTGGGAGGCGCCTGCCAGATCCAGCAGCTTTAAGATCTCCTGATAGCTTTTCTCCATTCCCTCTTTCGGAGAGTCTGCCTTTTCGTTTAAAAAAGGCGCCGCATAGATAGCCTGCAGCCGAAGCCTGTCCGTATTTCCAAGCAGGTATGCCAGCGCAAACTAGTCGTCCACCTCATTATATGTATCCGTATCTATGACCACATCAACCGGATGCCCCGGACACTGCAGCATGCGGATTCTCTGAGTCTCTTCCAAATCAAGCCACCTCCGTACAGATCATTCTTTTTCCCATTCCGGCTGCTGTTTTGCCGCAGCCCTTTGCTTTATATGTATTCTGCAATTTGTTCACAAAACGCTCTGTATGATCGTTTTATTGCAGCATTTATTTTATTTAATTCTGAGTGTTCTGTCAATATCTTCTCACCCTCTTTATCACCAGACAGAAATAATTGTTATTGTTCACACGGGGTCGTGCACCTGCTGTACGGCGTCCGGTCAATTCAGTGATTGGGCGGTCTTGTTATCTCGATATCGTACACCCTGCCGTCTTCCAGTCCATACTTTTTGAAGAAGCTTCCCTCATTGATACCGAAGGAAATATAGGATGCCAGATCCTGGAATACCAGCGTTTCTCCCACCGCCACATCTCCAAAGGTCTTTGCATACACGGTTTTTTCATGGAAAATTTCTTCTCCGTCCCGACGGATCGTGATATCAAGCGGATCTCCATATTGAAATCCTGTGACTGCAAATTCTTGATTTAAAATATTTGTCTCCGCCGTTTCGTATGGATCGTGGCTTTCAATCACGCCTTTTGCATAGCCTTCTCTCACTTCAGCCTGATAAACCGCATGGCGGACCATTTCCTCCACCGGGTAGGCCGGCCCGACTTCCTATGACAAACATGTGCAAAAGCTCCATCGACGACATCGAGCTGCACTACAATTATGCCCCGCCCACCGATATCGGACGCACGAAGCTTAACCTGGGAAAAAGCGAAATTGTACTCGCAAGTACGAACATTTACAAATCCAATCAAGTTCCTGTCGGTTATTCCTTTACACAGATCCCGGCTTCCGCATTTGAAGCGCTGGACGTGGATATCTCCAATGATTCTGCATTAGAGGATCTAATCGAGCACAAAATATTTGATGTTTCCTCCAAAGGGAACATGAGCGTTCAGTTGATCGCTTCTAATGAGGAAGAATCCCGGAAGGGACGCCTTTGCTGCTGTCGGAGTTGATTTTATTCAACCATGCGCATCAGGCATTTTCCCGCTGCAAGTTTTATATGCTTCCTGAATTTTATAAAATGGAGTTTCAGATTTGAGTAAATGAAAGAAGAATCCCTCAACTGTGCTGTACCACGGTTGGGGGATTCTTCTATACATATCTCTATTTTCCCTGTAAAATGCCATTTTCGTACAATTCATGCGGTGCGATATCCTGTCCGTTCATCCATTCAATTCCCGTACCGCCAGGAAGAAGGCGCACTGTCTGGAAATAAGCTTCATTTCCCAATTCCCCGAACCAGCTTCCCATAATATAAGGACGTACATCGAATAACTTTATCTCTACTGTCTCATAGGTTAGAAGAAGACTGAATGGTTTTACCGGTTTCACTTCTGTAATTTTCGGCTGAAGCATGTCTTGTTCCCCCTTATCTCAATGGTTCTATACGAAAAAATTGTTCCCCGTTGGCCAGCAGCTTCCAGTTTGCTTCCAATTCCTCCTATACCTATGCGATAAAACAATATTTTTTCTTCATTATACTCATAAACAGCAATTCAGTCAACGCACCTTATTCTTGATTTGCAAGTTATGTGACTTCATCACCGAATAAATCATTTTTTCACTGTATAATGAATGAAAAACTATAAGGAGTTTTACTCATGGCAAAGAGAAAAGCAGTCGTCAGCATCCAGGAATGTGTAGCCTGCGGATGCTGCATAAAGGTTTGTCCTAGAAGTGCGATCACGATTTTAAAAGGCATCCATGCCAGCATTGACAGGGAATTATGTGTGGGATGCGGAAAATGTGCAAAAGAATGTCCCGCAAGTATTATTTCATTGGAGGTGACGGAAAGATGAAAGAAAAGAAGAAATGGTATGATTATCTTTGGATAGTTTCTCTTACCTACCTGATCCTGGGATTTTTCAATATCCTTTTTGCATGGCTGGGACTCCTCTGCTTTTTTATACCGCTTTTCATAGCGATTATAAACGGCAGCAAAGCCTACTGCAACAAATACTGCGGCAGAGGGCAACTGTTTTCCCTTGTAGGCGGAAGGTTCGGATTGTCCCGGAAAAAGGATATCCCAAAATGGATGAAGTCAGCATATTTCCGGTATGGATTTTTAATCTTTTTCTTTGTGATGTTTTTCCTTATGCTTTGGAACACCTGGCTGGTATTCTCCGGCGTAAAAAATCTCAGCACTGCAGTAACACTGCTGTGGACGTTCAAGCTTCCCTGGCACTGGGCTTATCACGGCACGCTGTTTTCTGACGGAACCGCACAGTTTGCTTTCAGCTTCTACAGCGTGATGCTTACCTCCACCGTGCTGGGATTCCTTACCATGGTGTTATTCAAACCCCGCTCCTGGTGCGTGTACTGCCCTATGGGAACCATGACGCAGCTTATTTGCAGAGCCAAAAACGGGGCGGCGCTGCAAAAATGATCGTCTGATCCCTGGTGTCAGTTATAGATTTCATTGTTTCCATCAGATTTCTAATTGCTTCCTTAATAGAATATCAAATCGAATATTGGCCAGAATTGTTTATGTTATTCTGGCCATCTTATAGGCGGGGTATTGTTAAATACTGCTTGGTCGTAGTATTTTTTTGCTCAATTCTGCAATAAAATCATACGTAAGCGTAGGTGCTGATTTAGCAACAAGGTCAACAGATACACCATTTTCCAAAAGGTTTGTTGCCATTTTTATTTCAGTTTGTTTTGTTTTTTCCGCTGCATACTCCTCTACTACCTGACACATAATGGACGCTCCCTCCTTGGTTTTTTTGAAAAAATTAACTCGGCTGCAGGTTTTCGGAAACTTAGGGTTTTGACCAACACTTTTCTTAAAGTATTGCATTAGCTCTGCAATATCACTTTTGTCATCGACAGCTATATTTACATAAATTTCATGCGTTCCATTTTCTACAATGGTTCCTGTTTCTTTGATAACATGGTCGATATGGTAAATGGTACGTTTCTCACAAAAGATATCAAACTTTGAAATGAAAATAATATATACATCCGGGAGTTCTTTATAGTCGAGTCCCTTTTCTACGAAAATAGTATCTATATTGGAACGATTGAAACGCACCCGTCTTTGATGGTCATCATCGTCTTCTTTTTGCACTTCGCAGTTTATGATAGAATGGTTTTCATCTTCGCAGATCAAGTCCAACACAACGGAATGTGCCCCGATATTTCTTAAAAAACGCTGTACTTTGGATTCGATTACCCTTAATTTCGGCTTTTCAAGGATAATTCTTAACATTTCCTCAACAACTTCTCTGTCCTCTGCTATTTTCTGAAAAAACACATCGTCAATAATATTCAGTTTAGAGACAAATGCTTTCTGCTCTTCATATGTCTGCATAAAAGATCCTTTCATAAATATTGTAGCTTCTTTTATACTTAGTATACCATGGATTTATGGATACTCAATGGAAATTTTTAATTAGCTGGCGTATTTTGGACATTTTCTATGGGCAGTTTTTCATATCCGAATAGAGATTCACAAGTGTCTAAAACGGAATAGTGAAAAAATAGTGTAATTTTAGTGGAAAAATAATTTAGAAAACGGTATAATAATTATCAGCGAAATGGAGGTGGACGATTTGATAAGGGTAACACTTACGAATGAAATCTTAAAAAGGATATCGGAGATTGATGAAAATCGTTTTTCTCTTAGCACGATAGATCTGCCGCCAGTTACAAAGAATCGGCTTAAAAAAAACTCCAAGAAAAAAAGCTCCTATAAGAGCAGTTAATATGACGAAGAGAACTATTTTGAGTGAGAAATTTGAAGACAATAAGGCTGCTGCTGAATGGGGGATTAGGCAAGCAGAATTGATTAAAAAAAGTGAAGATATAACGAGGAGGTTAGCGGAAAAATATTTACCTATTATTTTATCGCGTAATGAAAGGAACAATTAGCGGCAAGAATAAAGATATTCATTTAAGGCTGCACTCAAGCACATCAGACATATACTATGAAAAAAGGGGCGAACGCCAAACTAACCTCCGCCCTTCGCCCCCCCCTTTCATCCAACAACCGGAAACACGATCCGTACTTCAAACCCTTTCCCCCATTCCGAATTGGCATCCAAAGACAGGTTCAGCTCTTTGGCCATCTCTTTGGCGAGATACAGCCCCATACCGGTGGCTTTTTTTCTTCCTTCACCGGAATCGCCGGTAAATCCCTTTTCGAAAATATAGGGAAGGTCGCAGCTTCGAACTCCCATACCGTTGTCCCGGATACTCAGCACATGGCAGTCATTTTCCATAAAAAATCTGAAGATAAGCTCCGGCTCTTTGCCGCAATATTTTATGGAATTACTGATCACCTGCCGCAGGAGAAAACGCAGCCCTCTCCGGTCGGAGCAGACCGTCTGCTCGGTCATGTCCGCCTGTATCTGAAACTGTTTTTCCTCCAGCAAAGGTTTATAATCCTCCAGAACCTCCTCCACACATCCCCTGACAGAAATATGTTCGAACAGGTAGTCCTTCCTCGACCCTTTCAGACGCGCGTAAAACAGCATCTGATCCACGGACTCCTGCAGGCGGTTCTGGATATAGTCCAGCTTGCAGCTAACGGTTTCGGACAATTCCTCTCTACGGTTGTCCAGAAGCAACGTCAGCAGGGAAAGCGGCGTTTTGGCTTCGTGCGCCCAGGCTTCCACGTATTCTTCATAATCATTCATCTGCTCCAGAAGCCCGATATAAGCATTCTGCTTGTCACGCAGGCATCTGCCCAGCAGGCGGACAGCCTCCCCCTGGGCCGGAACCAGAACCCCCAGCAGCCGTTCCTCATGGTACTCATCGGGATTCGCCAGAAAATCCAAAAATACCTGCTCTCTTTTTTCTTCCAGACGAACCAGTACAAAGCATATTGCGGAAAACATCAAAAGCACTGCCAGCAGGAGCAAAGCCGACATCGCATAAAATGCATCCAGATCCGCAATCCACAGCAGAACGGTGAAAAACACGTCAACCCCAAACAGGAGCAGAAGCCAGGGCAAATACCGCAGAATTTTTTGAAATTTACGCTTCATGAGGCTCCTCCTCCGTAAAACGATATCCCAGCCCGCGCACCAAAACAATCTGTCGGCGCATCCTCAATCCCGCCAGTGTCTTTTTCAGCCGTGTCAGATTCACCTGGAGGGCATTTTCATCGATAAATTCCGTTGTCCCCCAGATTGCCATGCACAGCTCTTCCTTCGAAACGGCCTCCTCCCCATGGAGCAGAAACATTTCCAGAATTTTCCCCTGGTTTCTTGGAAGGACTACGGAGCTGTTATGGATATACAGCGTATAGGTCTGACGGTCCAGAAGGCATTCCGGGCCTTCCAGCAGATTTTGCCGTCCCTCATAGCGTTTCAATACATTTGACACACGGGCCAGCAGCCGTTCTTTCCTGCATGGTTTTATCAAATATTCGTCGGCGCCCAGATTCAGCGCGTGAAGCTCGTCCTGCAGCTGATCGCGGGACGTCAGTACAAGAACCGGGATGCTGCTTTTTTGCTTGATTTCCCGGCAGATCTGGAAACCGCTGCTCACAGGCAGGTTCAGATCCAACAGCACCAGATCCGGTGAAAGCTTCAAAAGCTGCTTTGCAGCATCCCCAAATTCACTGATCTCTTCCACCTCATAGTCCGCTTTTTGCAGAATGCCGGATAACTCTTCCCGCATAAAAAGTTCATCTTCTACAATTGCAATCCGCTTCATAGATCTGTCCTCCCTAACCAATTTACGCCGCATATGGTTCTGCCCGGGTCATTCTTCCCGCTCCAGCTCCGTCAATGTCAGCAGATAACGGTCGCTTGATTTTTTCACCGCGGCAACATAAATATATTCTAACACACACAGCCCTGAAATCATAACTATAGAAAGCATGATCATCTGTAAAAAATGTTCCTTTGCATCCGGTGATAAAAGTCCGGTAAGCAATGCGCGTACTCCAAACACACTGCTGCATGCGGCGGCCACGGTGGGGATTCCAAAATACCAGTTGATCTGTTTTCTGGCGGATCTGCATAAGGTCTTATACGAAGCCCCCAGACGGATCAATGTCCGGTAACGGCGGTTTACATTCTGCTGGCCCATCAGGAACTGTACGCCGATGACCGTATTTGCAATAATCAGAAATATAACCGCAAGGTAGATCGTAATATAACTGGCAGACACCATATAAAACATCTGCCGTCCCATATTCTGCAGGTAGCTCTCATACTGTAGACCTGTTTTGTCCAGCTCCCTGTTCATATCCGATATGACGGACATAAGACTTGCCGTTTGGATCGTTTTTTCATCCAAAACACCGTCGAGATAAATTTCACACTCTCCCTGAGTATAGTATTCAAACATTTCATCCGGAACGATCAGCGCAAAAGCCAATGTAATCGAACGGTCCGTCACCACGTCCGTTGTCTGCACCGGGCCTGTCAGATAGAATGCATCCCCATCCAGCAAGGCTTCCGGCTTTGTTTCCAGAATACGGTTCAGCATTTGCCGCATTTCCTCCGAGCTGAATCCGCTGTCCATATACACAGCCGCTTCCTCTGCATCCAGCTTCAGTTCCGGCATGTCTGCCGCGGCCAAAAGCCGGTTATAGCCGCTCAGGGAAATCAGATAGGGGGTGTAGTATTTCATATTATTCAAAAGCCGGCCGCTGATTTCGGCAGGCTGCATTCCATCCAGTTCCTCCATCAGCCGATCCATTTTTAATACATCTTCTCTATCTTCCCCGGTCCGGCTTTGAACCATTCCGATCTTTATTTCAAATAAATCTGAAAACCGGGAATCCAGTCCATGATCCGAAAGCTGCTGTCTGATTGCCGCAGCCTCCTCACTGCTTTCCACATACGCAAAGGTATAATCCAATACATGGGGTTCCGATTTTCCGTAAAAACCCGCAATGGCCACGCCCGAGCCAAAGCAGCACATGGCAGCCAGAATCAGCAGGGAGCAGACCGCAAGCGTACCGGATTGGTAAATCACCGTCTCCTCAACCTGCCGAAAATGAAAGACATGAAGCTGCCGGTCACGTTTTCCGGCTTTCACCAACAGGCCGATCGGAAAACGAAGTCCCCAGAAAAGCGCCATGGTTCCCACCAGCCCGAACATCACAGCGGCTGTCATCTGCCGGACATAAATCCACGCTTCCCCTCTGGTCACGCTGGTATAGGCAATGAGCAGGCAAATGATCCCGGCTATGAGAGAGGCCCCATAGACAGGCGCAGGAAGCTGCTTCTTTTCCCCCTTCGGCATTTCTGCCAGCAGGGAATCTATTTCCTGCCTGCTGATCTTTCCGCTGAGAATCAAAAATGCGGCGAATTTGATCAGGAGGAATCCCCCTGCCGTCCAGAACATTGCCTCAAGTGAAAAGGAAACCTGATGCCCCACAATGCTGATTCCGACCAGGCGTGCCGTGATCAGGCTGATCAGCTCTGACAGCATGAGTGAAACCGGCAGCCCGACGGCCAGTAAAATCAGACTGTTCCGAAGATCCTCGGCCAACAGCATGGTAAATAATTTGCTTCGTCGCATCCCCAGGATCAGATAAACGCCGAACTCGTGCTTGCGCCGTTCCATCTGAAACCTGCTGGCATAATAAATAAGAAAGAACAGGATCACCAGGGCCATTCCATAAAATACCGGGATCATGGACATCAGTTTATTGACCGCGTCACTCTCCATTTTGGATAAAAAAATCATCACATCCTGACGGGGCAATGCCAGGATAATATAAAATACAATGATTGCTGCCAGCATAGAACCAAAAAACAAGCCGTTTTCTTTCCGGTTCCTTTTGCTGTTGCGTGAGACCAGTTTAGAGAACATTTGCACTGCCACCTCCCAACTGCGCCATCATCATCAGTATCCTCTCATAGAATAACGGCCTTGTTTCATCCGGGATATCCCGACGCAGCTCATGAAAAAGCACTCCGTCCTGGATAAACAGTATCCGGCTGCAGTAACTTGCCGCGTTGGAATCATGTGTCACCATGAGGATTGTAGCATGTTCATCCTGGTTCAATCCGGCCAGCTTCTCCATCAGCGCCTTTGCATTTTTCGAATCTAAGGCTCCGGTGGGCTCGTCCGCAAGGATAATACCGGGATTCAGGATCAGCGCCCTGGCAGCCGCGATCCTCTGTTTTTGTCCCCCTGACATCTGTACGGGAAATTTATCCAGAACGTCTGTCACTTCCAGATACGATGCCAGTTTTTCGAGCCGTGTCCTGCTCTCCTGCTCCGGCACGCCGTGAAGGGACAGCGGAAGCAGAATATTTTCACGCCCGGTCAGGTTATCCAGCAGTTCAAAATTCTGGAATAAATATCCGATCTCCCTGCCCCGGTAGTCTGCCAGCTCCGCCCCGCTAAAGCTTAAAACCTGCCTGCCCTTCATCATGATGCTGCCGCTGCCCGGCCGGGTCACGGCTGCAATGCAGTTCAGCAGCGTAGATTTTCCCGACCCGCTGCAGCCCATAATCCCCAGAAATTCCCCGGGCATTACCTGAAATGTAATACCGTCCAGCGCCTTTGTCTGGTTCGGATTTTTGCCGTAATATTTTTTCAGAGATTCAATTTCGAGAATTGGTTCCATCTTTTTTTGCCTCCCTTTTTGATCATGTATTTATGATACCACAGGGCGGCTCCTGGTAACACTTACATCTGATGAAAGGGTTGGGAGATCAAAGTTACTGAGAGCACCCGTTTAGATGTGAACAATAACAGATGTGGAATTTAGCAGCGGTACAGGGAAAGGATCTGAAATTAAATATCAGATGGTCGTAGACGGTACTGCTGCGGTTTCGGATGGAGTGACGGCATATTGGGCGCCCGCTGGGTTATACTAGTACAGCATTGCGTAATTAACGGTGAATTCTGCACCTGCTATTTCTGCCAGTTCTGCGTTGTCGTCAATC
>QXWX01000092.1 GCA_009911175.1 Lachnospiraceae bacterium
GCATCGCCTCTTTCCTCCGCCTTGTCCTGACAAAAATATCAGACATATTATTCACCATTATATACGCAATGCTGTACTAGATATCTGATATTTTGAAATGAATGTCATGAAATCGGCATTAGCCGACCTCCCCTCTTTTAACGCAGCTGCATTTTTTTGTAAGCCGCAGTAGCCGTCGGATTCATCAAAGCTCCAGCTGCCTCATTTCCTGATTCGCTGTTTCGTACAGATAGACCTTGTTCGACAAGACTTCTGACGGATCGAAGGCTTTGTTCATCTGCTTGATCCGCATCAGTATACTTCGCGGCTGGATTGTGCCTTTTTTATGAAGTCTGGCTTCGCTGGTGCCCGTAAAAGCGATATAATAATCGTCTCCGAAAAGCTCTGCTATGCGCTTCATTACTCCGGGATAAAACATGGCAATTGCGCCGTTTATCTGCGCTGTCGTTGTCACGGTCGGCACTGCATTCGGTGAAAGAGAAGTGATATCACTGTTCAACGCCATAAACGCGCCTCTGTGATAAGGTGGATTTACGATGTCCATTGCATTTAAGTATATACGCGGCGGCGCCATGATGTATGTATTGCTCATCGCGCTCTCCCACACTTCTTCTTCATCGATCCCCCATGCCTGCATTGAGGCTTTCGGGACCTTAACAGACAATACATCATGTGTTTTTCCGTCATTTTCATCACTTGCAAGAATATAGAGCACCAGCACCATATCGCCGATGCGTCTGAAAATATGGTTTTTCAGTTCATATCGGTGGTCATTGAAATTCAGCGGGCGGATAAAAAGCTTGTCTTTCAACAAGTCATACTCATTTTTTTCGATCAGATCTATAATTCCCAGTTCCATAAATTTTCTGCTGGAATCAATGGAAGAAAGAATCTGTTCCCACACAGCCTCCCAACTGTCTTTTTCATACTTCTGATACAACTGCCCGCAGTCAAATCTGCACATCTGTTCTCTCTGGCCCTTATATTGGTACAGGATGATATAATCGCCAATCAGCACATCCGACTCCGTTTTGTGATACTTGATGTTTGTTTCACGTATAATAGAAAGTTCCTTCGCATCCGTCGATGTGGCTCCATCCTCAATGAAGACCATTTTGTTATAACCCAATTCCTGTTTCTTTTCTTCAAGCTTTTTTTGCAGTTCGCTGATAAACTCCTTGTATGCCATTTTCATACCTCCGTTTATTATTTATTCTATCATTTCCATTCCAATCAATATCCAAACTCTCAGAAAGTCCATTTGCTTAATTTACTTCTGTCTTTGTAAAACCAACATACTCCGCCATCTGTCTGGGACTGGCCATTGTATGCTCTCGGAAATTATTTAAAGCTGACTGTGTGCCATACTTCTTAATTGGCAAAATCCCCGTAATATATGCAAGCTTTAAAAACGCCCCTGATGGTGTCCCTTTAAATAAACCTCTTAATTCCTCATTGTTTATCATTCATCTATCCGACAAATCATTGAGGGATTGGATTACTTGTCTTTGTAAATTGACAAGTTCCATTACCACCTTTCTTACTTAAACTATATTCTTTTACTTAGTATACCCTAAAAAGCAGATTCTCTCAATATACTATTTTTTTTAGCAATTAAAATTCCCTTGCTTGTAAAATGAACATTTTTACTGTTTTTCCATCTTTTTTCTGTTCCCTGGTAAATGCATGTCTAAAGGCTTCTGGATTTTTAATAATCTCAGTCTTAGCTGGACTTTCGGAGTTAGTATATACCATCCGAATATACTGAATCTTCTACATTTTCATATTTGACAGTACTTTTATTTTTTCTTGATCTGCGATAGGAAGAAGGGGTTGATTCATAATATTTACGGAACTGAGAAATAAAAAAAGAAAAATAAAAAAAATGGTGTTGTATATTGTTTGTGTATTGCTTTGTGCTTTGATGATATTTCCTCTGTTATGGGGAGTGACGTCTTCTTTCCGGACAGATGATGAGTTGTTCAAATATCTGATGCCTTTGTCATGGAAGACGTTTGTTCCGCAGAACATCACATTCGATGCGTATATCCGGATTTTTTAGGAGTTCTCTTTTGGAAAAGCAATTGGAAATACGGTGATCGTAACTTCACTTACGATCATATTGGGGCTGATCATAAATAGTATGGCCGGTTTCGCCTTTGCCTGTTTTGATTTTCCGCTGAAAAAAGTATTATATGCCGTGATCTTAATGACATTTATGATACCGTTTGAGGCGATCGCGCTTCCGCTTTCCGTACCTGTTACAATATCAGCCGCGCTGATGATCTTTATCTCACAGTGGAATTCTTATCTGTGGCCTCTGATCATCGGGATGTCAAAGGATATGCAGGTGATCCAGACAGCGCTGGGATCGTTCCAGCAGGAGAGAGGAACGTTGTGGTCATGCCTTTATGCGGCGACAGCGATATCGGCTGTCATTCCGCTTGTGATATTCCTGCCCCTGCAGAAATATTATGTGGAGGGAATTACCAGCAGCGGCGTAAAGGGTTAGTGTAAATAAAGAGAATAGGAGGAGGATAAAAATGCCGACACCCCATAACAGAGCGAAAAAAGAGGAAATTGCAAAGAAGGTTTTGATGCCGGGAGATCCGCTTCACGCAAAGATCATTGCGCAGAGCGTGTGGAGTGAATCCAGTTATGCGCGTACACAGAATGGATATGAAGTCGACATCTTGTTTCCAGATCCGGGATTAAATAAGGAAATATTGCAAACGGCGGCATATATTGATATTCCGGTAAAAGCGGAGGCTGGTTGGAAGACATGGATACATATGCTGTGATTGACGCGACGATTGCTGAGAATTTTGAAGTTGAGATGTCCGAAGGAACCATTGGAACCTCAATTCTTGCAAAATTGAGATGATCTTTCCCTGAGGACACGCAGATATTATAGAATATCAGAGTACTCTGTCAAAGAAGGGAGGATTGGCTTTGGACAGTTCAATGATCATAGAAATCATAGGTTATATTGGATCTGCTTTGATAGTGGCTTCTATGTTAATGACTTCTGTAATAAAATTAAGAGTGGTCAATACGGTCGGAGCGTGTTTTTTTGTAGTATACGCGCTGCTCATTCATTCATATCCAACCGCGTTAATGAATGCCTGCCTGGCAATCATTAACATCCATAAGATTATTCATTTGCCGGGGAATGAGCAGAACTTTACGGAAGATTCCCCGCTCCTGCTTACAAGGGATTCAAAGAATGTGGCATCAGTATGCACGCGCAAGACTGTGTCCCAAGAAAAATAGCGGAGTAAAAGACGGTAACCAGATTCATTACATAGGAACGGCAGAGAGAGTTTACATACATATATTTAGAAGCACATTTAGAAAGCAGGGAATTCTATGTTCCCCGCTTTCCATTCATCACCTTACAAAAAATCACCGCCACCATCGTACTCACCGCCGTCGCCGCAATCGCCGGTCCCACAATTGCCGTCGGATTCACGCTCCCGTACTGGCTCCGGTACGCAATCACATTCACCGGAATCAGCTGCAGTGATGAGATATTCAGTATCAAGAATGTACACATCTCATTACTGGCGATTCCCCGCTTTCTCACCGGTCCCGGAAGTCTTCCCTGCCTTCTGTCCTCCTCAAGCCGGCCTAATTCTTCCATGGCCCTTAATCCCGCCGGGGTGGCCGCCCACCCCAGCCCCAGAAAATTCGAGATAAAATTCACCGCAATATGTTCCCGTGCCGGATGCCCCTCCGGAATCCCGGGAAATAAAAACCTCAGCAGCGGCCCCATTTTCTTAGAAGCAAGCTCGATCACTCCCGCCTTGGTCGCAATCTGCATCATTCCCACCCAAAAGGACATGACCCCCATCATCGTAATACACAGCGTCACAGCCTCCTTTGCGGAATCCAGCGCCTCATTGGTCACCTCCGGCATCTTCCCGTTAAACGCGCCGAAAATAATCCCCACAATGATCATACCAGCCCAAAGATAATTCATAGACTCTCCCTCTTTCTTTATTCACACGTTCATTCCTCACACTTTCCCATATATTTTTCCACCAGCTCAAACGGCGCCGGCCCTATCATCAGCACATCCTTATGAAATTCTTTCTGGGAAAATTCCGTACCCTTCTCCGCCGCATACTCCTTTTTCAATTCCAGAAATTCCACATACCCGATATAATATTTCGCATAATTTCCCGGAGAGCCAAGCACCAGGTCATAGATGCGGTTCACAGTGTTCACATCCTGAATCCCATAATTTGAGAAAAACGCCAGCGCATCCAGCCGGCTCCAGCCATCATAATGGATCCCGATATCCGCCAGAGTATACAGTCCGAGGATAATGGAGCTGTTCTTCTGCAAAATGGTTGCCTGCTCCTTCGTGATCGGCGCCAGATAATAGCTGCACATCTCCGCATAGGTCGCCCATCCCTCGACATAGCCGCCGGTATTGAACATACTGCGCGCCGGATCCGGATCCGTCCCCGCATAATACACATTCTGGTACAAATGTCCCGGAAATCCTTCATGCGCCAGCGTCGTGAACAGCGTCAGCGGATTTCCCATATGCGCCTGGTTGACATAGATCACATTTTCCTCATAACTGTCGATCGCCGGAATCATATAAAACGCGGGACTCAAATTTCCCTGCAGCGCCTCCGGCACATACTTCACGCTGACCGTGGTATCCGGTGCCGTAGGAAATGTCTTCGCAATCTCTTTTTTCAGTCCGTTCAAAATGCTGATCGGATTCGCGGTGTCCATAGCCGCCGCCTCATGCGCCTCCTCCGGATTCCCGATCAGAGCCGCCGCTTCCTGGGATACATTTCCGTCCTGAGTATCGCTCCCCTTCGGCACCACATTTTTCATCCTGTCATCTTCCGTAATCCCCAGTACCCGTTCCATGGCCTCCAGATCCTCCACGATCTGCCGCTTTGTCAGATCCTTCATCTCAGACACCGACCTCTCCGACCCCGTAGACACCTTTACAACCTGCTCATAATACTCCTTTCCCTCTGGAAAATAACACAGCCCCTGGTCATTTACCCCTGTTCCCATCAGAGACTGCACCGCCGCGCTAAGACTGGAATACGCCGGAAGCACATAGCTGGTGAGCATCAGCGCATTTCTCTGGATATAGATACTCTTCTCCTTCTCACTCAACCCTCTCACCTGCCCGATCCGGTCCACAAAAGTGGTGATCAGATAATTACTCTCCCCCATATTCATAAACACCTTGCACTGCTCAATTACCTGCATCGCCGCAGTATCCGACATGAACAGCCCCGCATCCGACTTCGCCTGTTCAAATGCGATCAAAGACTGAAAATACTCCGGCGTCATTTTCATCAGTTCCAGATAAATATCCACATCCTCTCGGTCATAAAACTGATATTCCGACAACAATACCGGAAGCTGCGTATGGATCCCGCTGACCAGCCCCAAAGGCTCCTCATACAGCGTAAACTCCGCATTTTCCTTCAGCCGGTCCATATAATAATCCATCACATCAAACGTAAGCCTGTTTGTAACCGATAATTTCTCCGGATCAAATTCCTCCATCGCGCGCCGGATATTTTCCACAGAAGCCAGCTTCCTGTTCTCATCCGTTTCAAATGTCCCAAACGTCACCGGTGCTTCCCGGATTCCAAATTCCTCCGGATCCCGCAGTGTATAATGAAGGTTGACTGTATTGGAAGCCGTTTCCTGACAGAACAGATCGTTCGTAAATTTTTCAAACGCCAGGTTTGTCTCCTCCGCTGTCTGCTTCTGACACCCTGGCAAAAAAAAGGAGATCAATACTCCGATCAAAATAGCAAAAACAAGCCTGGTTGAATTTTTCCCCGAAAGACAACCAAGCCGCCGGGCCATCCAATAAGATATGTATTTCTGAAATATCGACATAGACACTCCGAAAATTTTCTTTAATTCATATCTATGCCTGCGAAAAAATGATTATTCTGTTGAGACAAACTGTATTTTAGAGAATCATAACAATCACAGAGATCGGTCTGCGCAATCCTACAATTACTGAATCCCGATCTCTCTGATTGATATTGGACGGAATGTCCATAAAACTCAGACAGGAGGTTCTAAACACCCCCTCCTTCCTCATAAAAATTAGAGAGCATCTTTCGAAAAAATGAGGTTTCCCATGCAAATATTCCTTTACATATCTGATTTTATCGTCCCCTTCCTGATCCTTGCCGTCGTTGCCTACGGCATCCTGCAGGAAGTCAGCGTATACGATAATTTTATCATCGGCGCGCGAAATGGTTTTCTCACTGTCATCAAGATCATGCCCACCCTCATCGGTCTGATGGTAGCCGTAGGGATCCTCCGCGCCTCCGGATTTCTCGACTTTATTTCACGGATCATCGGTCATTTCACCGCCCGCATCGGATTTCCCGGCGAACTGGTGCCCCTTTCCATTGTAAAAATGTTCTCCTCCTCCGCAGCCACGGGCCTGCTCCTGGACATTTACAAAGATTCCGGCACAGATTCCCTGTGCGGACGGATCGCCTCCATCTCCATGTCCTGCACCGAGACCATTTTCTATACCATGAGCGTTTACTTCATGACCGCAAAAGTCACAAAAACCCGCTACACCCTACCCGGCGCCCTGATCGCCACCCTTGCCGGACTGGCCGCAAGCGTATTCCTGGCAATGCAGTACACCTGAAACCGGAATCCTTCTTGTCTAACACCATTTAGTATGATAAAATAAATTTAACAAACTAAAATGAACATGCACGGCATCCGGACGGCTGACCCAGTCGATTTCCGCCGCCCGGCACTACATTTGATAAGACATACCTCGAAAAACAAAAGGAGGGTTCCCCTATGTCCAGCATTACATTAAAAAATCTCAACAAGACCTACCCAAACGGATTTCTTTCCGTAAAAAATGTTTCTTTATTTATAGAAGACGGCGAATTTGTCACTTTCCACGGCCCCAGCGGCTGCGGCAAATCCACGATCCTGCGTATGATCGGCGGTCTGGAGGAGATTACCTCCGGCGAGATCTATCTTGGGGATGTTCTTTTGAACGAGGTACTGCCCCGTGACCGCCGCCTTGCCATGGCCTTTCAGAACTATGCGCTTTACCACGGGCTCAATGTGTATGAAAATATCAGCTTAGGCCTCACCCTCCGGGATTTTCCGAAAAATATCATCGATACCCGTGTAAATTCCGCCGTAGAATTTTTAAAGATCTCACATATTTTAAATAAAAAAATCCGCTCCATCACCGAAGCGGAAAAACAAAAAACTGCCCTTGCCCGGGCCATCTTATGCCATCCCAAAGTATTTCTTGTGGATGAAGATTTTTCACGGGGAAATCCCCACCGCCGCGTGGAAATGCTCCGGGACGTCCTGCGTATCAATCAGGAACTGAAAATCACTACACTCTACATCACCAACGATTATCAGGAGGCTGTGAATCTTAAGAAAAGGATCGTGTTTATGAAAGACGGGGAGATCATTCCGGAGGAAGAATATCTAAACTAAGGAATCCTTCCGTAAGCGGGTCCCTCCTTGTGACAACAGTCACTGCGTCGTCTCATTCCTCCGCCTTGTCCTGACAAAAATATCAGGCACATTATTCACCATTATGTACGCAATGCTGTACTAGTACAGCGTTGCGTTAATTTTGGTGTGCCCGGTGGGCACACGTTCTAACGGGTGAAAGTCCCCAATCCGCCCGGCAGTGGGAAGGATACAGCC
>QXWX01000009.1 GCA_009911175.1 Lachnospiraceae bacterium
TATAGATTTATTAGATTGGACTTTGTAACTATTAACCAGTAGTCATTCTTGACTACATCATTATTATACTAGGAGGCGGTAAGAATGAGCGGGCCATTGAGATTTGATTATTACTATGGCGTTGAAGCAGAGCAGTTTTCTTTTTACCGTGTTCCCCGCCTGCTGATAAAAGACGAGCGTTTCAAGGGGCTTAGCAGCGATGCTAAGCTCCTGTATGGATTGATGCTTGACCGGATGTCGCTTTCCATGAAAAACGGGTGGCTGGATGATGAAAACCGGGCGTATATCATATACACAATAGATAACATCAGGGAAGATTTAGGATGCAGCAAGGAAAAGGCGGTAAAGGTTCTTGCGGAGCTGGATGCAGCCAAAGGGATAGGGCTTGTTGAGAAAATACGCCGGGGGCTTGGCAAACCGGATATTATTTATGTGAAGAATTTTGTTATAGATGCGGGCAGAAAAGAGCCTTGTAACGCTGATGTTTCCACAGAAGTCGGGAAAACCGACTTCAAGAGGTCGGAAAAACCGACTTCAAGAAGTCAGGAAAGCCGACTTCAAGAAGTCGGAAAAACCGATTTCAGCAGGTCGGAAAAGCTGACTTCAAGAGGTCGGGAAAACCAACTTCAAGAAGTCGGGAAACCAGACCCTAATTATACTGACTATAACCAAATTGACCAGAACTATATTGATATGAGTTATCCCAATCCCATCAATCAATCCGTGGAGAATGTGGATAGCGCTGGAACACAGGGAAAATCTGATACGATTGATATGATGGATGAAACAGGCGCATATATGGCGCTGATCCGTAAAAATCTGGAATATGAACACCACATAAAGTATGGCCAGTATGGGGAAAAGGAGATGTACGAGGAAATCTATGAAACCGTCTGCGATGTGGTGTGTGTGAAACGCAGGACAATCCGCATCAACGGGGAGGATTACCCTTACGAGCTTGTGAAATCCCGCTTCCTGAAGCTGAACAGCGGCCATGTGGAATATGTCATGGGCTGTATGAAGGAAACCACAACAAAGATTACCAACATCAGGGCATACCTGATCACCGCCCTTTATAATGCGCCCTCAACCATGAGCCATTACTACCAGCAGGAGGTTCAGCACGATATGTATGGCGGCGGGTGGGCGGAAAAAGGAATCACTTAGCGGACTTCTGGACACAATGTCCAGAGGCGGCGAAAAAAACAGAGCAGTTTATTCTTTCGTCTGCTCTGTATCCGGTGTAAATTCAGCGATGTCATTCAGGGAAAAGCCCTCGCCTAAGATATTCAGTATCATGTTCAGTGTGTGGGTGGTGACGGACTGGTTATTTTTCAGCCGCTGGATCTGTGACCGGCTGACACCGTGGCGGGTATAAAGGCTGTACTGGCTGATCCCATTTTCCTTTAAAGTTTGAAAAAGTTTGTCGAATTTAATCATAATTTGCGATATTTCCCTCCATTCCTTGCTTGAATATGTTCTATTATGCTCCTATAATGGAGATGGTTATAGTTACCAAAAATGGAGATTAAAGGATAAAGGAGTACAACAGGATGGGTAAAAATGAACTACGGAAAAGATATGAGGAACTGGATGGAATGGGAAAAGCATTGCTGCTGGAAAAACTGGCTTTCTGTAAATTTGCAGACCGTTATGATTTTGAAAATTATTTCAGGGCAGGGGAATTAAAGGACAGTGAACTGCTCTGCCTTGCCGGTTTCCTCTATCATCATGAATGTTTCCTGATGCTGATGGATATTATGAACCAATATAAAGAAAGGTTTATCTTCGCTGACACTTCCCTTTTGCGGGGGTTTGAGCCGGATGAAACCCTTTTGGAGAGGATGGCAAGGCTTGACATTCTGCCAGGGGCGTAGAAAATATGTGTAAGGAGATGAAGGGCTTATGGATAAAAAGGCATACATTACAGAGGAAGAACGGAAAAAATGCCGGAGAGTGGCGGATGCTTTTGCGGAGCTGGAAGATGTGGACGTTGTGGTGGTTGATGCCGGCAGATATGGCTTTGTAAAGCTGCAATATTACACGCCGCCAACAGGCTTTGAAAATGATTTTACTTTCACGGACAGCAGGGCGCTGTTTGAAGATTTGTGGGAGGAATGGCTGCATACACAGCTCATTATGCTTGCGAGGGAAATGAAGATAGAGGATATTGATTATGATGATATTTTCAGGCAGTTACCGGGAGAAAAGCAGAATGAGCTTATGGGCAGGAAGCAGCATTTCGCAGAAGCGGCGGGAATAGAAATAAAATGAGCCTGCCAGAGCGTGGCGGGTGGCGTTTTCAGCCTTGTTGGAAATGTGATTATCTTTTCAATCACATTTCCGGCAAGGTTTCCAGGGGTACGGGGGTGGAAGACCCCTGTGTTAAAAAAATGATAAATTGAGAACAGCGTGAGGGCAGTTATAAGTCAGTAGATTTGTAGCTGCCCTTTTTTTATTGTTTCCGGCCAGTGCACCAGGAAACGGGAAGGAGATAGATATGGAATCACTACGGGATGTCAGGAGGGTAATGGAGCGTGAAGCGAAAAAGGGGAGCTGCCCACTTATGTTTGACAGGCTGGAGTTTGGCGGCAAGCCTTTTCAGTTTATCACATCGGAGGAAAAGCTGGACGAAGTGCTTGCATGGCTGTTAAGGCTCAAGTCATTCCGGCAGTACGCAGAGAAAACCATTATCAACAATGTATATATGGATTTGGATATGCTCTGCAAAAAGCCGCAGTTTAAGCGTACCCATTCCGTTATAGACCGGGAGGGAATTTACGCAAGGGTGCAGCGGTACAAAAAGCGGCTGCAGCCAGATTATGAAAGCGGGCTTTGCCTGGAAACGGTGCGGTGTGTTTTTACGCTCCCGGAGGGGGAGGCGGGGAAATACCGCATGACCCATGACGGGCAGGAAACCTACGCCTTTATCATGTCAAACAAATATATTCTTGGCTTGTTTACCCATTGTGAAGCGGCAAGGAAATCCGTTGTTTCGGATGGGGTGGAATACGGACACCTTACGGAGCCGGAACAGAGGATTGTGCTGCTTGATGGTGTGGGGGATGTGCTGTTCCAGGCATTATTGTTTGATGATGTGGGGTATACGGGCAATGAGCTGTCTGCTAACCTGCACACAATCTACTGCTTTAATGAAAAATAATAACTTCTGGACACGATGTCCAGAGGTGGGAAGGGGAAGTATGGCGTATTTTAAAGTGAAGATTGTCTATGACATTATCTGCCGGGGGATTCCCCCTTAGTGCATGGGATTTCTCAGGAACATAACAAGGAGGTGCTTCATGCAGGAGGAAGTAACACAGAAAACGATTGCCCTTGTGATTAAAACTGCAAAACTGGACGCCAACGTGCTGAAAGCGGCGATGAAGATGTACCTGAACCACCGTAAGCAGAAAGCACAGAGAACGCATGGAAAAACTTCTGTGAAAAAGCTCATTGGCGAGGGCGTGGGGGCATCGTCTATCGAAGTCACGGACGGCAACATCAAGTCTTTTGAGCGTGTGGCAAAAAAGTACAATGTTGATTTTGCCATAAAAAAAGACAAGACGACAGTTCCGCCCAAGTACATGGTATTTTTTAAGGGCAGGGATGCCGATGCGGTGGCACAGGCATTCAAAGAATTTGTTTATGGTAATGAGAAAAAGAAAGGCAGGGTTTCCCTGCGGGAGAAGCTGAACCATTTCAAGGACGCAGTGTCGCAGGACAAGAACCGGGAACGGAGCCGGGAGAAAAACAAGGACAGGGGGCAGAGCCTATGAGCAATATCATAAACGGCATAGCCAAAGACTTAAAATCCATTCCTGAAAAGCTCAAGGCAAAGACCGGGAACATAGATAAAAAGAAACTTGTCCTGATGAATCTCCCCTATGCGCTTGCCGGATATTTCTGTGACAAGATAGCGTGCCTGTGGCGGGTATCGCCGGGGCAGGACGCTTCCGCAAAGATGATGGAGGTCATGGCGGGGATGGAAGGTTTGTTTGCTAATCCACTGCCGAGTTTTTATCCAGCAGACCTGTTGATCGGAGTGTGCTGCGGCATCGCTTTAAGGCTTTTGGTATATTTTAAAGCCAAGAACGCCAAGAAGTTCCGGCATGGAACGGAATACGGCAGCGCCCGGTGGGGAACAGCGAAAGATATAGAGCCTTACATGGATTCCGTGTTTGAAAACAATATCCTGTTGACACAGACGGAGAGGCTGATGATGTCAGGCAGACCAAAACAGCCGAAGTATGCAAGGAATAAAAATATCCTTGTGATAGGTGATAGCGTTATTATAGGACTAAGCTGAACGGCTGACAGAAATCAGGGAGCCGCACAGGCTTAGTCCTTTTAGTAACTGGCGGGGGAAACAACGGCGCCGGGTTCTCCGCCCACATCATCATCCGGGCATCTTCCTTTGCCCAAGGGAAGAGCCTGGTATCTATCAAATCAGGAGGAATTTCCATATGGCAGATAAAAAGACAAGGAACATCAAAGTGTGCAGGCAGCCGGGATATAATCGTAAGCCGGCGCCGGAAATTAAGCTTAGCGGGCAGTGGCTGAAAGAAATAGGGTTTGAAATCGGGTCGCTGATAAAGGTGCAGTGCGAGGACGGGAAGCTGGTCATCCTGTTGGATAAGGCCAGGGAGGAAGAGCTGGAAGCGGAGAGGGCTTTCATGGAGGCGGAGACAAGGAAGCTGAAAATGCGCTTTGAGGCGGAGAAAGAGGATATCCGCGCAAGGTTTGTGGCAGAGCGGCGAGCACAGTATGGAGCATAAGAGAGGAGAAGAAAATATGGGAAAGATCATAATATTAGGTTCGGAGAAGGGCGGCGTGGCGAAGACCACATCAACGTTCAATCTCGCATATGCACTGGCAAAGGAAGGGAAGAAGGTTCTGGCTGTTGATTTTGACAGCCAGGCGAACCTCTCCACCTGCTTCGGGATTGAGGACACGGCGGCAGTGCCGGTGACAGTCGGGCATCTGATGATGCACAGGATTGAGGACGAAGAACTTCCCGATGCATCGGAGTATATCCAGAGCAGGAACGGCGTGGATTTTATCCCCTCATCCATCATGCTGTCCGTGGTGGAAGCAAAGCTGAGGCTGGAAATGGGGGCGGAGCGGATGCTGTCCGGGATTCTGGAGCCTTTGAAGGAAAGATATGATTACATACTGGTGGATACCTGCCCTTCGCTGGGGAGCCTGACCATCAATGCGCTTTCGGCGGCTGACGGAGTAATCATCACTGTCAATCCCCAGCTCCTGGCGATGATGGGGCTGCAGGACTTCCTGAAAACGGTAGGCAAGATCAGGAGCCGCATCAACCCCGCCCTGCAGGTGGAGGGCATCCTGCTGACCATGTGCGATGCGAGGACGAACCTCTGCAAGGTCATCACGGAGCAGGTGTCAGAGACATTCCAGGGGCAGATACGGATATTTGGGAGCAGGATACCGAGCACCGTCAAGGTGGGGGAGTCCGTCTATTACAGCAAGCCGCTTTTGGAGTATGCGCCGGAGAGCGGGGCGTGTGCGGCATACCAGGACCTGGCGAAGGAGGTGATCGCGGATGAAGGCTAATGCACCGAAAAGGAAAGTGTTCAATGATGCAGTGGACATGCTGACAGGCGGGGAGCCTGCGGCAGCGGGGAAGGGAGTGCAGATGCTCCCGGTGGAGAGCATAAAGCCGTTCCATAACCATCCGTTCCATCTGTACGAAGGGGAGCGGCTGGACGACATGGTGGAGAGCGTCCGGGAGCATGGCGTCCTGGTCCCGGCCATTGTCCGCACGGCTCCCGGGGGATATGAGATGCTGGCAGGGCATAACCGTCTGAATGCGGCCAGGCTTGCGGGGCTCATGGAGATACCGGCCATTGTGAAAGCGGGTCTGCCGGATGCAGAGGCGTATGTGTATGTGATAGAGACCAACATGCTCCAGCGTTCTTTCAATGACCTGAGCGTATCGGAACGGATTGCGGTTCTGGCAGAGCGCTATGACAAGGTCTGCGGCACGAAGAAGAGGGAGGAGATCCTGGAAGAGCTCCAGGCGCTTAATGGGGGCGGTGGACATGATGTCCACCAGCAGGCGAAGAGCCGGGAGATCATCGGGAAGGAGCTTGGGCTGACCGGGCGGCATATCGCAAGGTATGTCCGGTGCAGGGAGCTCATCCCGGAATTCAAGGACATGCTGGATGACGGGAGCCTGACGATGGTGTCGGCGGTGGAGCTGTCCTACCTGCCGGAGGAGGAGCAGGCGGCGGTGAAGAAGGTCATGGACCAGAACTGCATCAGATTAAAGGCAGATAAAGCGGGCGAGCTTCGGAAAGCGGCAGGGAGCCTGTCTGAGGAGGCGGCGCAGAAGATTCTGGGCGTTGACCGGCCGGTGAAAACGGATGCGGAGAAGCCGGTGAGCGTGAAGCTGCCCGCGAAGCTGTACAGCAGGTATTTCACCAATGTGGCGGCGAAGGACGTGCAGGGCATCCTGGAGGCGGCACTGGAGCAGTATTTTGAGGGGAAGGGGGCATGAGGATGGTCGCGGTCATACGGTATTACAATGTGAGGTTCTATCTGCTGCTTAAGGATGAAAGGGAGCGCAGGTGGTTCTCCTTCCTGGAAGAGAGGATCATGGCCGGGGAGCGGATGGTGATGAAGGATATTTACGGATGGTGCGCCAGCCATGGAGTGCGGTACTGTACGAGGTTCTGCTACAGGCGGGACTTCCCGGTCACGGCTAACCTCTGGAATTTCTATTCCTACCTGAGGGGGAAGATTGACATGGGGCGCGCTGGAAGGGAGGCTGCGGATGTTTAGCACGGAGGAGCTGGAGTCCCTGGACCGTTCGTATTTTTCGGTCATCTGCGCGGATGCGTATGACGTTACCATCATGTCGAAGAATACCGGGCATGTCTGGTATATCCATAACCCGGAGTATCCGGAGCCGGGCAACTGCATCATATTCCACAAGCACCGGGCATCCCACCCATACCACAGGCACGGCCGGGCGGGGAGCCTGCGGCAGGCGGTGAAGAGCATACAGGGGCATGACAGGTATCAGATTGAGGTGAGGGAGGGCGGAGCCTGCGGCGGACGGAAAGAGGCCAGTAGGGCAAATGGAAAGGCGCGTTGAGCGGCGTGGATAAGGCACAGGGGTTCTACTATCCTGTGTCTTTTGAAGTTTATTCTGATAAATTTTATAAATTGGAGTAATTGGATATGAGTCGGATTTATACAGCACAAACGTGGATAATAATTCAATTATAAATATAGACTTGACAAATAATCCAGTAAGTGGTATTTTTGTGGAGAAAGGTGGTGCGAGCATGGGGAAAATGGAGTTCGATAAGAGAAGATGTATGTCCGCAATATACGCCATTGCGAAAGAAAAGGGTGTCAAGATAGGGGACCTAGAGAAAGAAGCGAACGTGAGCACGGGGTATCTGTCCAAGCTGAACAAGGAGGAGAACACGTCCTCGCCGAGCATTGAGCTGCTGGTGGCTGTCGCCAGGGTTCTGGGCGTTACCATTGATATGCTGGTCTATTCGGAGTATGAGGGGCTGAGCTCCAACGAGAAGTACATGCTGAAATTTCTGGACAGGCTCATAAAAAAAACGCTGTCTGGGGAATTGCAGTGGGAGAAGGAGACCAAAAAGCAGCTTTTGAATTTAGAATGCGGCTATGACCTGAGTGGTGAGGCGTATGTGCGGCATCCTTTGTTTACGGTAACGGAAACCCCGGCGGGTGGAGAGGGCAAGTTTTATCTGACTCCATGCTACTGCAGCAGGTTTTTTCCGGAAGGGGATACGCTGATTGCGGGAGATGGGTTTCATGCGGCTCTTTCCCCTTCTGATGCGGAGCTGTACATCATGAAGGTGGATAATGAAATAGCAAACATGGAAATAGGATATGACCAGTTTGAAGTCTATCTGGTTAACGGGGGGAGCGTAAAGCCTTTGGGCTGCAGTGATTTTGTATGCGGCGAGATTTCCAGGCAGATACAGAACCTGTATAAAGTGATCGTTGATGCGGATTCCAACCTTGGCATCAATGACGAAGTGAAGGGCATCATTGACCTTTACATGATGGACGGGGACGAGGAACTGCCGTTCAATTAAGGAAGGAGGCACAGTATGTGGCATATACCGATCTATAACCGGAAACTACCGAAGAAGCAGAGGGTCTTTGACGTGGAAGCTGACGAGAAGGGCGTGATCCACAGGTATTTCACCCAGAACATAAAGGGGAGCGCCTTTGTGGATTCAGAGGACGTACAGAAGCAGATAAATGAGTTTTTGGAAAAGAATGCAGTAGGGTAAGAGCTACCGAGCAACCGGATCCGATATACTGAGTTACCGACCGCCGGAGCCATGATCCTGACAGCAGAGAGAGTATTTTTGTACTCTCCCTGTTTCAGGGTATGGCTCCGGCTTTTTTTGTTTCCAAGGAAAGAGCTTGGTTACGGATCAGGGCGGATATCGGATGATGTCCGTCCTGATGGGTATCCAGGGAGGTACCCGGGATAAAAAATTCATACCGGCCGCATGTGCGCAGTGGGGCGGGATACGACATACCGGGCTTCTTGCAGCCGCGATAAAGGCGGCTGTGGGAAGCCGGATGCAGGCATCCCTGCTTTCCTGCGCTCTTTTTGTGCTGTGCTGCGGATGCCATGGCCTGGATCATGGGCCTGTCCTGCCTTTGCTGCCTCTTGGCCGGGGAAGGAGGCAGGACATGAAGATGAGGTTCAGGAAGACGCCCATGAGCCGGAGGGTCAGCTATTGCTATGAGTCCGTGACGGGGGAGAAGTTCCGCATCAGCGCGGAAGAGTACGGGGCGGAGACGGTCAGCCTGCTGCACCGGATGGATGACAGCGAGGTCAGGAACAACCTGAGTACAGGGAAGCCGGGCATCCAGAAATGGCAGGAGGAGGCGGCCAGGCAGTGGAGGGAGCGGCATCCGGATGAGGAGCCGCCGAAGAACTGGGTGCTGTCGCTGGACAGCCTTACGGGGGAGGACGGCAGCGGCATGGTGGATGACAGCCGGTATATGAAGGAGGCAGTGGACAGGGCGGCGCAGGAAGAGGCAGACCCGCTGAAGGAGCTCCTGCATGAGTGCGTGGAGGAAATGGATGGGGATTCGCAGAGGCTTTACCAGAGGTATTACATGGAGGATGCCGCCCAGGCGGAGATTGCGAAGGAGTTCGGGATCTCCCAGATGGCGGTCAGCAAGAGGCTGAAAAAGCTGGAAGCCGCCCTGAAAAAGGAATGCCTGAAAAAACTTGAAAAAAATTTCTGAAATGGTTTTAAAAGCACTGCTTTCCGCGGACTGGGGTGTGTGGGGAAGGAGATTCCCACAGAAAGGGAGGTAATGGCGATGGCATTAAAGCACAAGGTCGTCATCAATGTTTCGGATTCCGGCGGCAGGAAGAGGAACGTGCTGAAGGGCGCGGACATGAAGCTCCCGGCAAGGCTTGTGAGGTTCCTGTTCGGGGATTTCACCCAGGTGTACCTTTTAGCGCCGGGGCAGACCGTGGAATCGGTTGACATCAGGGAAGTCAGGGAAGGAGGGTGCGCGGCATGTCAAAGATGAGTGAACTGGACAGGGTGCTCCGGGAACTGAAAAAGTGCGGGGAGAGCCTGGTGTGCATCGCAGAGGAACTGGCAGAGGTTCTGTCCGGTTCAGGCGAAAAGAATGAAGCCGTGGAGAAGCCGGGGAAGAAGGAATCTGCGGGGAAAACGTCCGGACCGGAGAAGCAGTATTCCCTCACGGAAGTCAGGGCGCTCCTGGCGGAGAAGTCCAGGGCGGGCTTCACGGCGGAGATCAGGGAGCTGCTTGCAAAGCATGGGGCGGATAAGCTGTCCGGGATCGACCCTTCGGAGTATGCGGCCCTGGTTGCGGATGTGGAGGTGCTGTGATGGGTAGGCACGCTTTATTGTCCGCGTCTTCCAGCCACCGGTGGCTTGCCTGCCCGCCGTCGGCAAGGCTCTGCGAGGGTTATGAGGACACGGGCAGCGAATACGCACAGCAGGGCACGGATGCCCACAGCCTATGCGAGCACAAGTTGAAAGCCCTGTTGGGCATGGAAACATCAGACCCGACAGAGGGGCTTTCCTTCTATGATGAAGAGATGGAGGAATGCGCCTGCGGGTATGCGGAGTATGTCCTTTCGCTGGTGGAGGAGGCAAAGAAGTCTTGTAAAGACCCGGCGGTGCTGGTCGAGCAGCGGCTGGACTTCTCCCGTTTTGTGGAGGAGGGGTTCGGCACAGGAGACTGCCTGATAATCGCGGACGGGACGCTCTACATCATCGATTACAAGCACGGCACCGGCGTGGAGGTTTCCGCGGATGGGAACCCCCAGATGATGCTGTATGCCCTGGGCGCGTTGGAGTTGTTTGACGGCATCTATGATATTGATACTGTCCGCATGGCAATCTATCAGCCGCGCCGGGAGAATGTGAGCGTGTGCGTCATGGCAAAGGAAGAACTGCTCCGGTGGGCAGAGGGTGAGCTTAGGGAAAAGGCAAAGCTGGCCTACGCCGGGGAGGGAGAGTTCTGTGCGGGTGAGCACTGCCGGTTCTGCAAGGCGAAGGCGCTCTGCAGGAAGCGGGCGGAGTACAACCTGGAGCTTGCGAAGTACGATTTTGAGATGCCCGCAACGCTGGAGGAGGATGAGATCGCGGCGATCCTCGTGAAAGCGGATGAGCTGGCGGCATGGGCGGCGGATGTGAAGGAGTTCGCACTGCAGCAGGCACTCTCCGGCGTGAAGTATGCCGGGTTCAAGGTTGTGGCCGGAAGGTCCAACCGGAAGTACACCGATGAAAAGGCGGTGGCGGATACCGTATTGAAAGCAGGCTATGATCCGTATGAGCCGAAGCTGTTAGGCATCACGGCCATGGAGAAGCTGCTGGGCAAGAAGAAATTCGCGGAGATTTTAAAGGGGCTTGTGGAGAAGCCGCAGGGCAAGCCGGCCCTGGTGCCTGAGAGCGACAAGAGGCCGGAACTGAACACGGCACAGGAAGATTTCAAGGAAGATTAGGAGGAAAATCATATGTCAAATACAGTCAACAATCCAACAAAAGTGATTACTGGACCTGATACCCGGTGGAGCTACTGCAACGCATGGGAAGCAAAATCAATCAATGGAGGCACGCCTAAGTTCTCCGTGTCGCTCATCATCCCGAAGTCGGATAAGAAGACCATCGCGAAGATCGAGGCGGCGATCGAGGCGGCGTACCGCGAGGGAGAGGCGAAGCTGAAGGGGAACGGCAGGAGCGTCCCGGCGCTGTCCGTGCTGAAGACCCCGCTGCGCGACGGGGACACGGAGCGCCCGGATGATGAGGCTTATGCGGATTCCTATTTCGTCAATGCCAACAGCTCCACGGCACCGGGAATCGTGGATGCGGATCGGCAGCCGATCCTGGACCATTCCGAGGTGTACAGCGGCGTGTACGGCAGGGCGAGCATCAATTTCTACGCCTTCAATTCCAACGGAAATAAAGGGATCGCCTGCGGGCTGAACAACCTGCAGAAGCTCCGTGACGGGGAGCCGCTGGGCGGCAGGTCACGTGCGGAGGATGACTTTGCGGACGGAGACGGGGATGATGAGGATTTCCTGTCATGACCAGATAAACAGAAATATGGCCGCCGGGTGGCGGGGAACGGGCATCTGCCTTTTCCCTGCTGCCCTTAAGGCGGTGAAAGGAGCTGGTGGGAATGGAGTCTATCAATATTGACATAGAGTCGTTTTCGTCTGTGGATTTATCCAAATGCGGCGTTTACCGGTATGCCTCATCCCCGGATTTTGACATCCTTCTGTTCGGATACAGCGTGGATGGTGGGGATGTGCATGTGGTTGACTTATGCCAGGGGGAGGAAATCCCAGCGGATATCGTGGCGGCGCTTTCGGATGATTCTGTCATCAAGTGGAGCTACAATAACAATTTCGAGCGTGTTTCGCTGTCAAATTATTTCGGCACATGGTTTGAGCCTGGGAGCTGGCGCTGCACGATGGTGTGGGCGGCTTATCTTGGCCTTCCGCGGTCATTGGAGGATGTAGGCGCGGTGCTTGGGCTGGAGAAGCAGAAGCTGTCTGAGGGGAAAGACCTGATCCGGTATTTCTGTGTCCCTTGCAAGCAGACCAAAGCAAACGGCGGCCGGACGCGGAACCTGCCGGGGCATGACAGGGAGAAGTGGGAGCGGTTCAAAGCCTATAACCTGCGTGATGTGGAGGCGGAGATGCAGATACAGCAGAGGCTTTCCAGATACCCTGTGCCGGATTTTGTGTGGGAGGAATACCAGCAGGACCAGGAGATAAATGACCGGGGCATCGGTGTGGATATGGAGATGGTCAGGAATGCGATTGCCATAGACGGGCGTTCCAAGGCGGAACTGTCGGCGGCAATGAAGGAACTGACAGGACTGGAGAACCCAAATTCCGTTCAGCAGATGAAACAGTGGCTTTCGGAGAATGGGGTGGAAACGGATTCCCTTGATAAAAAGGCTGTAGCGGAGCTGATGAAAGATGCGGAGGAGCCTTTGCGGAAGGTTTTGGCACTCCGGCAGCAGCTGGCCAAATCTTCTGTAAAGAAATACCAGGCGATGGAGAACGCGGTGTGTGCGGACAGCCGTGCGCACGGGATGTTTGCCTTCTATGGTGCCAACAGGACGGGGCGGTTCTCTGGGCGCATTATCCAGCTGCAGAACCTGTATAAGAACACAATGCCTGATTTGGCGCAGGCGAGGGAGCTTGTGAGGTGCGGTGATTTTGAAGCACTGGAAATTTTATATGATTCCGTGCCGGAGGTGCTTTCGGAACTTATCCGCACGGCTTTTGTGCCGCAGGACGGCAGGAAGTTCATTGTGGCGGATTTTTCAGCGATCGAGGCGAGGGTGCTTGCATGGATCGCCGGGGAGCGGTGGCGGCTGAAAGTGTTCGAGGGCGGCGGTGACATTTACTGCGCATCGGCAAGCCAGATGTTCCATGTCCCGGTGGAGAAGCACGGCGTGAACGGGCATCTGCGGCAGAAGGGGAAGATAGCGGAGCTGGCCCTTGGATACGGCGGGTCGGTAGGCGCGCTGATCTCCATGGGCGCGCTGGAGATGGGGCTTGCGGAGGAAGAGCTGCAGCCGCTGGTGTCGGCGTGGAGGGATTCCAACCCATGCATCACGGAGTTCTGGTGGGCGGTTGACCGTGCCGTGAAGGAATGCATCAAAATGAGGGCGGGAACGGAGACGCACGGCATCCGCTTTGATTACCAGGGAGGGATGCTGTTCATCACGCTTTTTTCCGGGAGGCGGCTTGCCTATGTGAAGCCAAGGATCGGGGAGAACCAGTTCGGCGGGGAGTCCGTCACATACATGGGCGTGGGCGGCACGAAGAAGTGGGAGCGGCTGGAAAGCTACGGTCCTAAATTCGTGGAGAACATCGTGCAGGCAGTCAGCCGGGATATCCTGTGCTATGCCATGAGGACTTTGCGGAACTGTTCGATTGTGGCCCATGTGCATGATGAGGTCATCATTGAGGCGGACAGGAGGATGTCCCTTCCTGCGGTTTGTGAACAGATGGGCAGGACGCCGCCCTGGGCCAAAGGGCTGCTGCTGCGGGCGGATGGATATGAGTGTGATTTTTACCAGAAAGATTAGGCGGGGACGCATGGGATATCAGATTGATTTCAGGAGGAAGAGAAGATGAGCAAGGCGGAAATGCAGAGGTGCAGGATGCATGGGGACTGTTTCGCAAACAGGGGCGGCGTCTGTACCTGCTTGAAGGACAATGACTTTGGCGGGAGGGACTGCCCGTTTTACAAGCCTGCGGATACGGTCCGGAAAGAACAGCGCAGGCGGAATGGAGGTATGGTTCATGGGGATCGGAAGGTATAACAGCGAGGGGTATCCTGACCCCACGACTTATGAGGCATTGAAAGGGATCAGCAGGGAGGAGATGGCCGGGAAGCGGGCATACAGGCCGCTTGTCTATATATGTTCCCCGTTTGCCGGGGATATGGAGGGGAATGTGCAGAAGGTCAGGCGGTACAGCAGGTTTGCGGTGGAGAACGGCGCGATCCCTGTTGCGCCGCATCTGCTGTTCCCGCAGTTCCTGGATGACAGGAAGCCTGCGGAGCGGGCGGTCGGCATATTCGCGGGGCTGGTGCTCCTGGGGAAGTGCGACCAGCTGTGGGTGTTCGGCAGTACCATATCCACGGGGATGGCGGCGGAGATTGAGAAAGCGGAGAAACGGGATATGGTCATCCGTTATTTCACGGAGGACTGCGAGGAGGTGTGAAGGGCATGAGGATGACATTTTACACGGCGAACTGCAAGGGGAACGCGAAGAACAGCCTGTATCCCAACAGGCGGGTCATTGACAATGAGGATGACTGCATGGAGGTGGTGGCGTTTGACCATGTGTGCGCGGAGTTTCGGAACTGCCGCAGGAGCGGGGATAATTTCCTCTCCTGCGATGTGGATGTGATGGACTGTGACAACAGCCATTCTGACAACCCGGAGGACTGGATTCATCCGGAATACCTGGAGGAAAGGATCGGGGAGGACGTGGCCTTTGTCGTGGTGCCGAGCCGGAACAACATGAAGCCGAAGGAGGGGAGGTCCGCAAGGCCGCGGTTCCATGTGTACTTTCCCCATGACCCGCTCACGGACGGGGAGGCGTGCGCGGCGCTGAAAAGGGCCATACAGCAGGAGTTCCCGTTCTTTGATGCCAGGGCGCTGGACTCTGCCCGGTTCATTTTCGGGCATCCGGCAGATTCCATCCTCTGGCATGAGGGCGAGATCACCATTGACTGCATCGTGAAGCCGCAGGGCGGCAGGGAGATACCCCAGGGGCAGAGGAACGCCACCATGTCCCATTTTGCGGGGCGTGTGGTGAAACGGTACGGGGCAACGGAAAAGGCGCATGAAATCTTCATGGAAGAGGCGGGAAAGTGCAATCCGCCTCTGGAGGATGCGGAGCTTGCCATGATCTGGCAGAGCGCCTGCCGGTTTGCGGAAAAGGTGCAGGGGCAGGAGGGCTATGTCGCCCCGGATGCGTACAATGACGAGTTCGGGAGGGAGTCCTTAAAGCCGGGCGATTATTCCGACATCGGGCAGGCGAAGGTGCTGACCAGGGAGTACGGAGTGGAGCTGCGCTATACGGCGGCTACGGATTACCTGCGTTTCTGCGGGCAGTATTGGGTGGAGTCGAAGCAGCAGGCGGTGGGAGCGGCGGAGGAGTTCCTTGACCTGCAGCTTGCGGATGCGAAGGATGAGATCGCCCGGACGAAACAGGCGCTCATGGATACCGGCATATCGGAGGAGGCCATCACCTCCGGCGGCAAGTCGCTGGAGAAGAAAATAAGCGGCGGGCAGATGGACGCCTACCTTGCGTATATGTCCGCCCAGGCGTATAAGGCGTTCGTGATGAAGCGGCGGGACATGAAGTATGTGGTTTCCGCACTGCAGGCGGCGAAGCCTATGCTGGAGATCAGCGTGTCTGACCTGGATAAAGACGGGTTCCTTCTGAACACGCCGGACGGCACCTATTACCTCCCGGACGGGCTGGAGGGGAAGCGTGACCACAGCCCGGAGGACTATATCACAAAAATAACGGCGGCAGCTCCCGGTGACAAGGGGGAGAAGCTGTGGCTGGATTCCCTGGAGACCATTTTCTGCGGTGATGCGGAGCTGGTTGACTATGTGCAGCAGATCGTGGGCATGGCGGCGGTGGGGCGCGTCTATATGGAATCGCTGATCATTGCCTATGGTGAGGGAAGGAACGGGAAGTCCACCTTCTGGAACACGGTTGCCCGTGTGCTTGGGACCTACAGCGGGAATATGTCCGCAGATACCCTCACGGTCGGGTGCAAGCGGAATGTGAAGCCGGAACTTGCAGAGGCGAAGGGGAAGCGGCTTATTATTGCCGCCGAGCTGGAGGAGGGGATGAGGCTGAATACTTCCGTGGTGAAGCAGATGTGTTCCACGGATGAGATTTTTGCGGAGAAAAAGTATAAGGACCCGTTTTCTTTTACGCCGAGCCATACGCTGGTGCTTTATACCAACCACCTGCCAAGGGTGGGCGCGAATGACCCGGGGACATGGCGGCGCCTGATTGTGATTCCTTTCCATGCCAAAATTGAAGGGGCGGGGGATGTGAAGAATTATGCGGATTTCCTTGTGGCGGAGGCGGCACCGGCTGTCATGGCATGGATCATTGAAGGTGCAAAAAAGGCAATCAGCAGGAACTTTCATATCCCCTGTCCTGTATGCGTGGAAGATGCCATCAAAGCGTATAGGGAGGACAATGACTGGCTTGGGCATTTTCTGTGTGAGTGCTGCGAGGCTGATAAGACATACCGGGAGAAGTCCGGCGTGCTGTACCAGGAATACCGCAGTTACTGTATGAGGACGGGTGAGTACACCAGAAGTACGGCAGATTTTTATAACGCGCTGGAGTCTGCCGGCTTTTCCCGGAGGAAGGCAAAGGTCGGCATTATCGTGTATGGGCTGCGGATAAAGGAGGAAGATTTTGAGGACTGAGAAAGCCCATGTTTTGGGGAAAGGTGCAGGTCGGTGCAGGTCTTGGTATAAACCCCCTTTAGGGCAGTTTTTTCAGTAAAAAATCACTTATAGAGGAGTTTTAGGTACGACTTGCACCGACCTGCACCCTAAAGGCTGGAATGCTTGAAAAATAAGGGATTGGAGGCATTGGCATGAGAGAAAAGACTATAGAGCAGAAATTCAGGGCGGCTGTCAGGGATGCCGGGGGACTGGCAGTAAAGTTCACATCGCCCGGTTTTGACGGGGTGCCTGACAGACTGGCACTTCTCCCGGATGGGAAGATGGCGTTTGTGGAGGTCAAGGCTCCGAGCGAAAAGCCCCGCCCCCTACAGCTTTCCCGGCACAGGCTTCTCCGGCGGCTTGGATTTAAAGTATATGTGCTGAATGATGAATCGCAGATTGGAGGGATGATTGATGAAATTAAAAATTCGGTGTGACTGGTGCGGGAAGGAATTCATGAGGGATTCAGCTTTCCTAAAGGGGAAGAAGCATCATTTCTGCTGTAGGCAGTGTTTAGCGGATTTTAGCAGTAAATCTAAAAATCCAGACGGTTATGCATCGCTGAAAGACTTTACCAATATTGCAGCTACGTTCACAAGGATAAACAAGGTGACAAATAAAACGAGAATGACCGCAGAGGTCAGAGAAAAATTAAGAAAAATCCATTTGAATACAGGCAAAGGGAGAACCTATGCCAAACGTTATGGAAAGCATGAACACCGTATTGTTGCAGAACAGATTCTTGGCAGGACATTATTGCCAGAAGAGGTTGTTCATCATATTGATGGCAATAAGCGTAACAATAAGCCAGAAAATCTGAGGGTATTTGAATCCCAAAGCGACCATGCAAAATTTCATGCGGAGTTCAGATGGTTCATAAAAGAACTTGAAAAACTGGATGCAGAGGGAGGTGATGCCTGATGAAGTTCGTACCACACAGTTATCAGAAATTTGCGATCGAATATATTGAAAGCCATCCGATAGCGGCTGTCCTGTTGGATATGGGCTTGGGTTGAGGGCAAGACAGGGATAACGCTGACGGCGGTGAATTACCTGATGTTTGACAGCTTTGAGGTCCATAAGGTGCTTGTGATAGCGCCCATCAGGGTGGCTTCATTCAGCTGGCCGGCAGAGATGGAGAAATGGGACCATCTGAAAGGGATGAGGTACAGCGTGGCGGTCGGCACGGCGGCGGAGAGGCTTTCTGCATTGAGACGGCAGGCGGACATTTACCTGATCAACCGTGAGAACGTGCAGTGGCTGGTTTCAGAGAGCGGCATCCCCTTTGATTTTGACATGGTGGTGATCGATGAGCTGTCATCCTTCAAGAACCACCAGACAAAACGGTTCAAGGCGCTGATGAAAGTGAGGCCGAAGGTGAAGCGCATCGTGGGGCTGACAGGGACGCCTTCCAGCAACGGGCTGATGGACCTGTGGGCGGAGTTTCGGCTGCTGGACATGGGGGAGAGGCTTGGGCGGTTCATCGGGCAGTACCGGACATCCTATTTCCGGCCGGATAAGCAGAACGGGCAGGTGGTATTTTCCTATAAGCCGCTGCCGGGTGCGGAGAAGCAGATTTACGGCAGGATATCCGACATCACCATTTCCATGAAGTCCACTGACCACCTGCGGATGCCGGAGCTGGTAAATTCCAGGTACACGGTGTACCTCTCCGAAAAGGAGCAGGAAAGATATGAGGAACTGAAAAAAGACCTTGTCCTGCAGCTGCCGGACGGGGACATCACGGCCGCCAATGCGGCGGCCCTTTCCGGGAAGCTGTCGCAGATGGCGAACGGGGCCATATATACGGATACAGGGGAGACCGTTTCCGTCCATGAGAGGAAGCTGGATGCGCTGGAGGACATCATTGAAGCAGCGAACGGCAAGCCGGTATTGGTGGCTTACTGGTTCCGGCATGACTTTGAGATGATTTCAGAGCGGCTCCAAAAGCTGAAAATCCCATATGACAGGCTGGACGTGGATGCCACCATCCGGAAATGGAATGCAGGGGAAATCCCAGTGGCGCTGATTCATCCGGCATCTGCCGGGCACGGCCTGAACCTGCAGGCGGGTGGTTCCACCCTTGTGTGGTTCGGCCTTACCTGGTCACTGGAATTATATCAGCAGACAGTGGCGAGGCTGTGGCGGCAGGGGCAGTCATCGGAAACCGTGGTGGTGCAGCACATCATCACGGATGGCACCATAGACGGGCGAATCATGAAGGCGTTGTCAGAAAAAGATAACATGCAGTCCGCATTGATCGATGCGGTGAAAGCGGAGGTGGGAGCGTATGGGTAAGTCAGGACAGGTGAGCACGGGAAAGGGCGGGGAATTTGATGGAAGAGGGTCTGCCGGGATGACAGCAAGGGAATATCTGTCCCAGGCATATTACCTGGACCAGAGGATAAACAGCAAGATTGAGCAGGTGGAGTCCTTGAATGACCTGGCGAGGAAAGCCGGGTGTGCCATCAGCGGGATGCCCAGGAACCCGGACCGGGCGGTGTCCTCCATGGCCAATGCCGTGGAAAGGATCGTTGACCTGCAGGCGGAGATCAATGCGGACATTGACAGGATGGTGGGACTGAAAACGGAAATCATGAAAGTGATCAGGCAGGTGGATGACCCGGAATTCCAGACGCTTCTGGAGAAGAGGTACCTGAACTTCCATACCTGGGGGCAGATCGCCGTGGACATGGGGTACAATGTAAGGCATCTGTACCGGATACATGACAGGGCGCTGCTGGAAATCAAGATTCCTGAAGTTGTCACTGGATGTCAGTAGATGTCAAAGGGGTATGTGTGGTAATGTTAAAGTGGAAAAAATGAAAAACGGGGAAGCCCGACGGGAGAAAGTCCTGCCGGGCTTTTCCTATGCCTGGAAGGAGGCGGGGCAGATGCCGAGGAAACCAAAGCACCCATGCGGGTATCCGGGATGCCCGGAACTGACGGATGGCAGGTATTGTGAGGAACATGCCAGGGTGATGAACAGCAGGTATGAGAAGTACGGGAGGAGCCCGGAGGCGAAGAAACGGTACGGCAGGGCGTGGAAGAGGATACGTGACAGGTATGCGTCACGGCATCCGTTCTGTGAGCAGTGCCTGGAGAAGGGTGCGGCCGTGCCCGTGGAGGAAGTGCACCACAAGGTACCGCTGAGTGAAGGTGGCACACATGATGCAGGCAACCTGATTTCATTGTGCAAGTCGTGTCACTCGCGTATCCATGCGGAGCGCGGCGACCGGTGGGGCCGGTAGGGGGGATGGAAATCTCCATGGCCCCTCCCCTGGGGGAACGGGGCGGGGGTCACACGCACAAAAAGCGGAAATCAAACGGGGTATTATCCCCTGCAGGAGAGGGGTGAGGGAAATGGCAAAGGACGGGACTGCAAGGGGCGGGCCCAGGGCAGGGGCCGGGCGGAAGCCCAAGGCACTGGCGGACAAGGTCGCGCAGGGCATGGCGGCGGATGTCCCCGCCCTTCCGGCGCCTGCGGACATGGAGGGCGTGGACGTCCCGCCGGTGAAGGATTTTTTGAAGGCCGCCCAGAAGAGCGGCATAGACCTCTGCGCGGAGGAGGTGTTCAGGAGCACCTATGTCTGGCTGGAGGAGCGTGGGTGCGGGCAGTATGTAAATGCCCAGCTCATTGAGCAGTATGCGATGTCGGTGTCCAGGTGGGTGCAGTGCGAGACCTGCATCTCGGAATACGGGTTCCTTGCGAAGCACCCCACCACGGGGGCGGCCATAACGAGCCCGTATGTGACGATGAGCCAGAATTACCTGAAGCAGGTCAACCAGTGCTGGTTCCAGATCTACCAGATCGTGAAGGAGAACTGCTCTGCCGGATACGGCGGGGCGAACCCCCATGATGACCTGATGGAGCGGCTGCTGACGGCTCGCAGGAGGAAGGATTGAGGCGGCGGGGCGCAGGAAAGGAAGTTTAGGAGGGATGGAATGGAGTATGTGAAGAAGAGGCTTGCGGAGATTAGGCCGTATGAGAATAACCCCAGGATCAATGACGGGGCGGTGGATGACGTGGTGGAGAGCATGCGGCAGTGTTCTTATATCGCCCCCATCATCGTGGATGAGGACGGGGTGATTCTGGCGGGGCACACCAGGTATAAGGCGCTCTTGAAGCTGGGGTATGAGGAGTGTGACGTGGTCATAGCCGCCGGGCTTACGGAGGGCCAGAAGAGGAAGTACCGGCTTTATGACAACAAGACGGCGGAGTTTGCCGGGTGGGACCAGAAGAAGCTGGGCGCGGAGCTGGCGGACGTGGATTTCTGCGGGTATGATTTCGGGCAGCCTGCCCCTGCCGCTCCCGGTGGAGGGGAGCAGGACGGCCCTGTGGTGAAGACGTGCCCGTGCTGTGGGGAGGTGTTTGAGGTATGAGGCTGGAGGTTTTGAAACTTGCGGATATCGTCCCTTATGGGAATAACCCGCGGAAGAATGACGGGGCGGTGAATGCCGTGGCGGAGAGCATCCGGCAGTGCTCCTATGTTGCGCCCATCATCGTGGATGAGGGGAATGTCATCATTGCGGGGCATACCCGGTACAAGGCTCTGAAAGCGCTTGGCGTGGAGGAGGCGCAGTGCATGGTCTGTGAGGGGCTGTCGGAGGAGCAGAAGAGGAAATACCGGTACCTGGACAACAAGACCGGGGAAAAGGCAACGTGGGACCTCCTGAAGCTGGAAGTGGAGCTGGAGGGGCTTGACCTGGAAGGGTTTGACTTCTTCGGGATGGCGGAGGAGCTGCCCGTGGAAGGCGCAGGCGTGGGAAATGGCGCTGACAGCGGCTCGGACAGGGAGATCACGGGCTCCACGGAATATGATGCGGAGGTGTTCGGGGATGAAGAGTTCAAGTACCAGTGCCCGGCGTGCGGTTTCCGGTTCAACTGATTTCCCGTGGGACTGGCGGCTGGGGGACCTGGATAAGCGCCCGAAGCATGGGCACACGGTCTTTTCCTGTTTCAGCTGCGGGGGCGGTTCTTCCATGGGGTATAAGCTGGCGGGGTATGAGGTGGTCGGCAACTGTGAGATCGATTCGGACATGATGAAGATATACCGGAAGAACAACCACCCGGAGCACAGTTTCCTCATGGACATCCGTGATTTTGTTGAATTGCCGGACGGGGAGCTGCCGGAAAAGCTGAAATGCCTGGATGTCCTGGACGGTTCGCCGCCCTGTTCTGTATTCTCGCTGGCGGGTGTCCGGGAGGAGGGATGGAATGTGGAGAAGGCTTTCCGGGAGGGGCAGGCGAAGCAGCGGCTGGATGACCTGTTTTTCTATTTCATCCGGGTGGCGGAGCGTTTGCAGCCGAAGGTGGTTATTGCGGAGAATGTGAAGGGGCTGGTCACCGGCAATGCGAAAGGCTGGGTGAACCAGATCGTGAAGGCATTTGACGGGGCGGGGTATGCCGTGCAGGTGTTCCTCTTCAATGCCGCGCGGATGGGAGTCCCGCAGAAGAGGGAGCGGGTGTTTTTCATCGCCCATAGGAAGGACCTGCATTATCCGAAGCTGTCCATGGCCTTTGATTCAAAGCCGATCCCCTTTGCGGATGTCCGGGAGCCGTATGGGAAAGCGGTCCCGGAGGGCAGCCTTTTTGGGAAGCTGATGAAGTACCGGCTTCCTTCGGACAGGAAGGTCATAGACATCAACAAGAGGGTGCGGAGGAAGGAGAGCGGTTATACGTCCCCGATCAACCACGATGATGAGCCGGTGAGGACGATCACGGCAGGAGGGTATAATTTCCGCATGTGTGACGGGATGCTCATGACGGACAGGGATATCATCAGCTGCCAGACGTTCCCGCAGGATTATGATTTCATGGACCAGAATGTGCAGTATGTCTGTGGGATGAGCGTGCCGCCGGTGATGATGGCGAAGATTGCGGAGCAGGTGTACTGGCAGTGGCTGAAATGACAGGTGGCGGGGCTGAATGGGTGCCTGCGTCTATGGAGCCATGCCGGGATGGGTTGCCCTTGCCAGGAAACGGTGGCTGTCTGTCCCGGTGGCTGTGTTTCCGGGATATGGTTATGGTGTATTTGATGTGGGGCAGGATGCGGCAGGAAGGAGGGCTGGTTCTGCTCTGTTGCATGATGAAATTTGATGCCCGGTTGTTTGGGCGGGATTGTCGTTTGCGGTTCTGTATGCTGGCAGGGAAAAAGCCGGGGCATGACGGAAGGAGGTGAGGCTGGTGGCGATGCGGAAGCTGAAGAAGTACAGGCCCACGAAGTTCAAGGCGAGGGGGTCTGTGTATGACAAGGCGGCTGCGGATTATGCGGTCAGCTTCATCGAGTGCCTGTGCCATACGAAGGGAACCTGGGCGGGGAAGCCTTTTGAGCTGATTGACTGGCAGGAGCAGATTATCCGGGACGTGTTCGGGACGGTCAAGGGGAACGGGTACCGGCAGTTCAACACAGCCTATGTGGAGATACCGAAGAAGCAGGGGAAGAGCGAGCTGGCGGCAGCCGTGGCGCTGCTCCTGACCTGCGGGGACGGGGAGGAGCGCGCGGAGGTGTATGGGTGTGCGGCTGACCGGCAGCAGGCTTCCATTGTGTTTGAGGTGGCGGCGGACATGGTGCGGATGTGCCCGGCGCTGAACAGGCGGGTGAAGATACTGGCGTCCCAGAAGAGGATCGTGTACCAGCCGACCAACTCTTTTTATCAGGTTTTGTCGGCGGAGGCGTATTCCAAGCATGGGTTCAATATCCACGGGGTTGTCTTTGACGAGCTGCATACCCAGCCGAACCGGAAGCTGTTTGATGTCATGACGAAGGGCTCCGGGGATGCCAGGATGCAGCCTTTGTATTTTCTGATCACCACGGCGGGGACGGATACGAATTCCATCTGTTATGAGACGCATCAGAAGGCCGTGGATATCCTGGAGGGGCGCAAGGCTGACCCTACTTTCTACCCGGTGATCTATGGGGCGGATGAGGCGGCTGACTGGACGGATCCGAAGGTGTGGAAGAAAGCGAACCCGTCCCTGGGTATTACGGTGGGGCTGGACAAGGTGAAAGCGGCTTGCGAGTCGGCGAAGCAGAACCCGGGGGAGGAGAATTCCTTCCGGCAGCTTAGGCTGAACCAGTGGGTGAAGCAGGCTGTCCGGTGGATGCCGATGGCGAAGTGGGACGCCTGCGGGTTCCGGGTGGACGCGGAGGGGCTGGAGGGGCGTGTGTGTTATGGCGGGCTGGATTTGTCTTCCACAACGGACATCACGGCTTTTGTGCTGGTGTTCCCGCCGCTGGATGAGGAGGATAAGTTCTGTGTGCTGCCTTATTTCTGGATACCGGAGGAGACGCTGGGGCTTCGCGTGAGGCGTGACCATGTCCCTTATGATGTGTGGGAGAGGCAGGGGTTCCTGGAGACCACGGAGGGGAATGTGGTGCATTATGGGTATATTGAGAAGTTCATTGAGCGGCTGGGGGAGCGGTTCAATATCCGGGAGATCGCCTTTGACCGGTGGGGAGCGGTGCAGATGGTCCAGAACCTGGAGGGGATGGGGTTCACGGTAGTCCCATTCGGGCAGGGGTTCAAGGATATGTCGCCGCCGACCAAGGAGCTGATGAAGCTGACGCTGGAGCAGGGGATAGCCCACGGGGGGCACCCTGTCCTGCGGTGGATGATGGACAATATTTTCATTCGGACGGATCCGGCGGGGAATATCAAGGCGGACAAGGAGAAGTCAACGGAGAAGATTGACGGCGCCATTGCCATGATCATGGGGCTGGACAGGGCAATACGGTGTGGGAATGACACGCGGGAGTCGGTCTATGACACAAGGGGGCTGCTGGTATTCTGACAGGAGTAGGAAGGAAGTGGTAGCAATGGGATTATTGAGAGGGTTGTTTCGGGCGAGGGGCGAACCTCAGGACAGGACATCAGGAAGCGCTTACAGTTTCTTCCTGGGGAACAGTACAAGCGGGAAACGGGTGAATGAGCGTTCTTCCATGCAGATGACGGCGGTGTACTCCTGCGTCCGGATTCTTTCGGAGGCGGTGGCAGGATTGCCGCTGCATTTTTACCGTTATACGGAGGACGGTGGGAAGGAGAAGGCGGCGGGGCATCCGCTGTATTTTCTGCTCCATGATGAGCCCAATCCGGAGATGACTTCTTTTGTGTTCCGGGAGACGTTGATGACACACCTGCTCCTTTGGGGGAATGCCTATGCGCAGATCATCCGCAACGGCAGGGGGGAAGTCATTGCGCTGTACCCGTTGATGCCGGACAGGATGAGTGTGGAGCGGGACGGCAGCGGGCAGCTTTATTATGAGTATACGTTAGGTGTGGATGATGCGCCCACGGTGAAGGGCAGCACGGTGGTGCTGCCGCCTTCGGAGGTCCTGCATATCCCCGGTCTGGGGTTTGACGGGTTGGTGGGGTATTCGCCGATTGCCATGGCGAAGAATGCCATCGGGATGGCGATTGCCTGTGAGGAATATGGGGCGAAGTTCTTTGCCAACGGCGCACAGCCCAGCGGCGTGCTGGAGCATCCGGGCACCATCAAGGACCCGGCGCGGGTGAGGGAGAGCTGGCAGTCTACCTTTGGGGGCAGCCATAATGCCAATAAGGTGGCAGTTTTGGAGGAGGGCATGAAATATACGCCTATCTCCATTTCACCGGAGCAGGCACAGTTCCTGGAGACAAGGAAGTTCCAGATCAATGAGATTGCGAGGATTTTCCGTGTGCCGCCGCATATGGTCGGGGACTTGGATAAGTCTTCTTTTTCAAACATTGAGCAGCAGAGCCTTGAGTTTGTGAAATATACGCTTGACCCGTGGGTGTCCCGGTGGGAGCAGTCCATGTCGCGGTCTCTGCTTACTGCGGAGGAGAAAAAGGAGTATTTCGTGAAGTTCAACGTGGACGGACTGCTCCGGGGCGATTACCAGAGCCGCATGAACGGGTATGCAGTGGGGCGGCAGAACGGGTGGATGTCGGCAAATGACATCCGGGAGCTGGAGAACCTTGACCGCATCCCGGAGGAGCTTGGAGGTGACCTGTATCTGGTGAACGGGAACATGATGAAGCTGGAGGATGCCGGGCTGGGCTATGGCATGGGCATTCCTGCAGGAGGCACGGAAGCTGGCGGCGGTCCAGCCGTCAGGGAGGGAAGACAGAGGAATCCGGGAGTTGGTGCTGTGGGAGCAGCAGAAAGGGATGATGGTTCCGGCAGCAGCCCTGGGAAGGACAGGAGTGCCGGGAGAGGCAGAAGGCATCCCGGGAAAGGGACTGGCGGTAACTTGGAGGCTGGAAAGCCGGAAGATGGATCAAGCGCCGGATAATAATTTTCTGCGGGAAATGGCAGGATTTTGGTTCTGGAGGCCGGAGAAGTGCTGCGATAGTGCAGCGGATTATGGAGGTGGATGATGAAGAGGAAGTTCTGGAACTGGATAAAAAACCAGGATGAGAGCGGGGCAGAGATGCGGACGCTCTTTTTGAATGGGGAGATTTCAGATGAGACGTGGTTCGGGGATGAAGTCACGCCGGGGATCTTCCGGGATGAGCTGAATGCCGGGAAAGGGCCGGTCAATGTCTGGATCAATTCCCCGGGCGGTGATGTGTTCGCGGCGGCGCAGATCTACAACATGCTGATGGATTATCCCTATGATGTGACGGTGGTGATTGACGGCTTAGCGGCGAGTGCCGCATCGGTGATTGCGATGGCGGGGACGAAGGTGCGGATGTCGCCGGTGGCGATGATGATGATCCACAACCCGGCCACGATCGCGATTGGGGATTCCGAGGAGATGAAGAAAGCGGTCAAGATGCTGGACGAGGTGAAGGAGTCCATCATGAACGCCTATGAGATCAAGACCGGGCTTGCCAGGGATAAGATTTCAAGGCTGATGGATGCGGAGAGCTGGTTCAATGCGAAGAAAGCGGTGGAGCTTGGGTTCGCGGACGAGGTCATGTTCTCTGGACAGAATGCGGAGGATGCGGGCGGCGTGCCGTTTTCGGATGAAATGGATGCGCCGGTGATGTTTTCCAGGCAGGCGGTCATGAATTCCATGCTGGGCAGGCTCATCCCGCCGAAGAAGCCGGGGACTCCGGTGGAGCAGCTGAAGAAGAGGCTGAACCTGCTCCTGCATTAGGGGCGGTTTAGAAGAGGCGGGCGGCTGGCACATCGGATGTCTTGAAGCATTGAAGCAGATGGACAGGGCAGGGAGTCCAGACATTACAAGGAGAAGGAGGCAGGGAGTTCTGCTGAAATCAGGAAGAATGGGATAAGGGCTGAGCAATCGGCTCTTTTTCTGTTTCTGGGGGGAGGTGGAAACGGTGAAGAAGACCGGGAAAGGGGATTACCATGCAGTGTCCTTATCCGGCGGGAAGGACAGTACGGCAATGCTCCTCATGATGATAGAGAAAGGGATGCCGGTTGACGGTGTGTTCTGGGCGGATACGGGCATGGAGTTCCCGGAGATGTACCGGCATATCGGGAAAGTGGATGCGTACCTGTTCCGGGAGCGGGGGCTGCATATCCATGTCCTGCGCCATACGCGCGGTTTTGAGTGGCTGATGTTTGATGAGCCGAAGCAGAAGAAATCCGCTGTGGAGCGGCGCATCCGGGACGGGGTGCCTTTATGCGGGAACGGCTGGCCGGGCATCCGGGTGAGGTGGTGCACGGGGCAGTTAAAGACACACCTGATCACGAAGGAGGTCAACCGCCTGAAAGGGGAGTACGATGCTGTCTCCTATGTCGGGATTGCCTATGATGAACAGGAGCGGTGCAAGGGGGAGCGTTACCCGCTTGTGGAGTGGCAGGTGACGGAGGAACAGGCCCTGCGGTACTGCTATGGGAAGGGTTTTGACTGGGGCGGGCTGTATGAAATCTACCACCGGTGTTCCTGCTGGTGCTGCCCGTTCCAGAGGATAGATGAGCTGCGGAAGTTAAGGAAGCACCATCCAGAATTATGGGGGAGGATGCTTGAAATGGATGCGCGTGCGCTGGGGCAGTTCGGGGAGACCCCGCTGGGGATGTTCCGGAAGGGCTGGACGGTCGGTGCGTTGGATGAACGTTTTGAGGCGGAAGAACAGGGCAGGAAGTTCTGCCGCCACAGGAAGAAGGAGTCAGGGGCTGAGGAACCGGCTCTTTTATTTTGCACAGAAACAGGCATCCCGGGAGCGGATGCCGCAAATCAAGAAAGCGAGGGTTTTTTATGAGTAAGATTTTGGAACTGCGTGAGAAGAGGGCAAAGGCATGGGATGCTGCAAAGAAGTTCCTGGATGCCAAAAGGGGAGCGGACGGGATGCTGTCCGCGGAGGACACGGCTGCCTATGAGAAGATGGAAGCGGACGTGGTGAACCTGGGGAAGGAGATCGAGCGGCTGGAGCGGCAGGCGGCGATCGACGCGGAGCTGTCCAGGGCTACCAGCACGCCGATCACGGCGAAGCCCGGCAGCAGGGCGGATGACGGGGAGGGGGATAAGACGGGACGCGCCTCTGATGACTACCGGAAGAATTTCTGGAATGCCATGCGCTCCAAGGCCCCTATGCCGGATGTGGCCAATGCCCTGCAGGTGGGCACGGACTCCGAGGGCGGCTACCTGGTGCCGGATGAGTATGAGCGCACGCTGGTGGAGGCTCTGGAGGAGGAGAACGTTTTCCGGCAGATGGCGAAGGTCATCAGGACTTCCAGCGGCGACCGGAAGATCCCCGTGGTTGCAGGCAAGGGTACGGCATCCTGGATTGACGAGGAGGGCGCGTTCCCGGAGAGTGATGATTCCTTCGGGCAGGTGTCCATCGGGGCATACAAGCTGGGGACGATGATCAAGGTCTCCGAGGAGCTGCTGAATGACAGCGTGTTTGATCTGCAGTCCTATATCTCCCGTGAGTTTGCCCGCAGGATCGGGGCGAAGGAAGAGGAGGCGTTCTTTGCGGGTGACGGCAAGGGCAAGCCGCTGGGCGTGCTGGCGGCATCGGGAGGCGCGGAGACGGGCGTGACGGCTGCGTCTGCTACGGCTGTGACGGCGGATGAGATGATAGACCTGTTCTATTCGCTGAAGGCCCCTTACAGGAAGAAATCCGTGTGGGTGCTGAACGATTCCACCATCAAGTCCATCCGCAAGCTGAAGGACGGCAACGGGCAGTACCTGTGGCAGCCTTCCCTTGTGGCGGGCACGCCGGACACTATCCTTGGCAGGCCGGTGAAGACTTCCGCATATATGCCGGCCATTGCGGCAGGGGCAAAGACCATTGCCTTCGGTGATTTCTCTTATTACTGGATCGCTGACAGGCAGGGGCGTTCGTTCAAGCGGCTGAATGAGCTGTATGCGGCCACCGGGCAGGTGGGCTTTCTGGCTTCCCAGCGTGTGGACGGCAAGCTGGTTCTGGCGGAAGCGGTGAAGGTGCTGGCGCAGAAAGCGGCATCCGGCTCATAAAGGGCAGCGGTTCCGGAGGCTTTGGGAGTATTGGGGATGCCGGTGCAGGAGCTGGCATCCCGCCCATATAAAGCAGGTGCATTTTGAGGTTTAAAGGAGGCGGTGCTGTTGGTGACGCTGGAAGAGATGAAGAACTATCTACGTGTGGATTATGATGAGGACGATGACCTGATTGAAAGCATGATCGGGGCGGCGGAGAAAATCTGCATGGATGTGGCGAGGATGGATGACAGGAGTGAGTTTGCCGCCGTGGTGAATGCCAGGATTTCTGTGCTGTATGCGACGGCCTATCTTTATGAGCACAGGGAGGAGGCTGACCACCATGCGCTCACCCTGACCCTGCGGGCGCTGCTTTTCGGCAGCAGGAAGGAGGGATTCTGATGGATGTGGCATTGCTGAATGAGAGGGTGACATTCCAGAAGAATGAGGCTGTCGCGGATGATGTGGGGAACCACAGGAATGTCTGGACGGATTATTATGCCTGCTCTGCTACTATCGGAGGGGAGGGGCTGGCATCTTCAAGGGAAGTGCAGGAGGCCGGGATGACCGTGGAGGATGTATCCATGACGGTGACTGTCCGGTACTGCAGGAAAGCGGTGGACATCATGTCCACCAGATACCGAATTCTGTTCCGTGGGGAGATTTATGACATTGTGAATGTGGACCGTATGAATTTCAAGAAGAAATCCTTGAAGTTTACCTGTAAGAAAGTGAGGCGGTGAAGATGTCGGACAGGGTGCGGATAGACCAGCTTGCGGCAGCGGTGATGGAGGGGCTGACGGAGTATGCGGAGCTTGCGGCGGATGAAATGAAGTCCGCGGTGAAAAAGGCGGGCATTTCCGTGAAGAAGGATATCCAGGCGGATGCGCCGAAGGACACGGGCGCCTATGCGAAGAGCTGGGCTGTGAAGAATGTGAGGGAGACGTCAAGCTCCATTGAGCTGGTGGTGCATTCCAGGAACCGTTACCAGCTGGCGCACCTGCTGGAGTTCGGCCATGCGAAGCGGGGCGGCGGGCGCGTCCCGGGAAAGGCGCATATCGCGCCGGCGGAGCAGCGGGCGGAGCGGACGCTGGAGCAGGAGATTGAAAAGGCTTTGAAAGGGTGACGGATTGATGCAGATGGCAGTGGAAGAAAAGGCTACGGGAGGTGACAGGATGGAGGAACTGGTGAAGATGATACGGGAAACGGGACTCCCTTTTGCCTATGACCATTTTGCGGAAGGGGAATCCCCGGAGCCGCCGTTTTTGTGTTACCTGCTGCCGGGGAGTGATAATTTTGCGGCGGACGGGAAGGTGTACCATAAAGGCGCAGACGTCCACATGGAAGTCTATACGGATAAGAAAGCCCCGGAGCTGGAGAAACGGGTGGAGGATGTGCTGGATGCGCATGAGGTTTTTTATAACAAATCGGAGACATGGATCGACAGCGAGAGGCTTTACGAGGTGCTGTATATTTTTGGATGGGAGGCATGACGGATGCAGAATAAGAAGAACAAAGTGAAATATAACCTTAAGAACACGCATTATGCGATGCTCACCGTGTCGGAGGACGGGGCGGTGTCCTATGGGACGCCTGTGCCGATGCCCGGCTCGGTCTCCATCTCCCTGGACGCCAACGGGGAGCCGGAGAATTTCTATGCGGACGGGACGGCCTATTATGTCATCAACAACAACATGGGCTATGACGGCGACCTGGAGCTTGCCATGATCCCGGAGTCCTTCCGCAAGGACGCTCTAAGGGAGGTGCTGGACAGCAAGGGCGTGCTGATCGAGAACGCTTCGGCGGAGCTGGCGGCGTTCGCTCTGCTGTTCGAGTTTGACGGCGACCAGAGGCATATCCGGCATGTGCTTTACAACTGTTCGGCATCGAGGCCGGGCATTGAGGGCAAGACCAACGAGGAGAGCCGGGAGGTGCAGACGGAGACGCTGACCATCAAGGCCACGCCGCTGGCGGACGGGATGGTGAAGGCGAAGACCGGGGACTCCACGGATGAGGCGGTGTATAGCGACTGGTACAAGGCGGTGTATATGCCGGCGGTCGCGGATGCCGGCGGTGGGGAAGATGATGTGTATGGGGAGGTTTAGCGTATGAGCATGACGAGGAAGATCATGATTGACGAGAAAGAGGTGCCTTTCCGGGCATCGGCGGCGGTGCCGCGGATTTACCGCATCAGGTTCCACCGGGACATCTATAAGGACCTGAGCGCACTGGAGAAGAGCATCGGGGACAGCGATTCGGAGAACTCAAACTTGGATTTATTCTCTTTGGAGCTGTTTGAGAATATCGCATTTATCATGGCGAAGCACGCCGACCCTTCCATCCCGGACACGCCGGAGGAATGGCTGGACGGCTTCGGCACGTTCTCCATTTACCAGGTACTCCCACAGCTCATCGAGTTATGGGGGCTGAATGTGAAGAGCGATGTGGAGGCTAAAAAAAACTTCGCGCAACTGACCGCCCGATGACCACGCCGCTGTTCCTGCTGCGGTGCGTGCAGCTTGGCATTTCCATCCGAGATTTGGATTTGCTGACCATCGGCATGGTCAATGACATGTATGCGGAGTACAGCAATGACGGGGCGGATTATGCCGTCATTGCAGGGCAGGATGAGTTTGATTCATTTTAACTGGAAGCAGTGCGCGGATGCGGGGCTGGCTGTAGTATTCCAGTCCCGTTTTCATCTGTCATGGGACTGTTCCCCCATGGTTCTGCCGTGGGGGAATTTTACTGCCTGGGGAGCCGGGCTTTTTTGTGCCATTGAGGGGGTGTTACTGTGGCGGCAAACAGGATCAAGGGCATCACCGTGGAGATCGGCGGCGATACCACGAAGCTCCAGACGGCTTTGAAGGGCGTGAATACGGAGATACGGAACACGCAGTCACAGCTTAAGGACGTGGAGAAGCTGCTGAAGCTGGATCCCGGAAACACGGAACTGATGGCGCAGAAGCACCGGCTCCTTGGGGAAGCGGTCAAAGAGACGAAGGAGAAGCTGGAGACGCTGAAGACGGCGGCGGAACAGGCGAATGACGCGTTGGCGAGGGGCGAGATCAGCCAGGGCCAGTATGATGCCCTGCGGAGGGAGATCATCGAGACGGAGAACAGCCTGCGGGACTTGGAGCAGCAGGCGGACCGGTCTGCCGTGGCGCTGCAGAAGATAGCTGCCACGGGGGAGAAGTTAAAGACCGTCGGCTCAGCTATTGAGGGCGCGGGGAAGAAGCTGATGCCGGTCACTGCGGCAGTGGGCGGGCTTGGCACTGCGGCAGTGAAGGTGGCGGCTGACTTTGATTCTGCCATGAGCCAGGTGGCGGCGGTCTCCGGGGCTACAGGGAAGGACCTGGAGGCGCTGCGGGATAAGGCGCGGGAGATGGGGAGCAGGACGAAGTTCTCCGCGTCCGAGGCGGCGGAGGCTATGAATTACATGGCCATGGCCGGGTGGAAGACTTCTGACATGCTCTCCGGCATTGAGGGGATCATGAACCTGGCGGCGGCTTCCGGGGAGGACCTGGCGACCACTTCGGACATCGTGACGGATGCTTTGACCGCGCTGGGGCTGTCGGCGGAGGATTCCGGGCATTTTGCGGATATCCTTGCGGCGGCAAGCTCAAACGCGAACACGAACGTGGCCATGATGGGGGAGACGTTCAAATACTGTGCGCCGGTGGCAGGTGCCCTGGGCTTTACGGCGGAGGACACGGCGGAGGCCATCGGGCTGATGGCGAATGCGGGCATCAAGTCTTCCCAGGCGGGGACGGCCATGCGCTCCATGATGACGAACCTGACCGGGGAAGTGAAGTTCACCGGGGATGCCTTCGGGGAGCTGACGGTGCAGACCACCAACACGGACGGGAGCATGAGGAGCCTTGGGGATATCCTCACGGACTGCCGGGCGGCGTTCGCGCAGATGTCCGAGTCGGAGAAGGCGGCCAATGCGGAGGCGCTGGTGGGGAAGAACGCCATGAGCGGGTTCCTGGCGGTGATGAACGCCGCACCGGGGGACATCGAGAAGCTGAACAGCGCCATCAACAGCTGTGACGGCACGGCGGAGAAGATGGCGGCCACCATGCAGGATAACCTTGCGGGGCAGTTTACGATCTTGAAGAGCCAGCTGGAGGAGCTGGCCATCTCCATCGGGGAGATACTGATGCCTTACATCCGGCAGATCGTCGGGTGGATACAGGGGCTTGTGGACTGGCTGAACAGCCTGGACGAGGGCACGAAGAAGATCATTGTCACGGTGGCGCTGGTGGTGGCTGCGCTGGGGCCGGTGCTGGTCGTGGTCGGGAAGGTGGTAGGGGCCATCGGGACCATCATGACGGTGGTGCCGCAGATTGCCGGGGCGATTTCCGGCGTGATCGCTTTTGTGTCTGGGACGGTGATCCCGGCCATCTCTGCGGTGGTCGCGGCCATCGGATGGGTGCCGCTTGCGATTGCGGCAGTGGTCGCCATCCTCGTGGTGCTGTACAACAAATGTGAATGGTTCCGGGATGCGGTCAATGCAATCTGGACGCAGATTAAAGAATTTTTTGTTTCTGCATGGCAGGCCATCTGTTCTTTCTTTACGGAGACCATACCCAATGCGTGGAATTCGCTGGTGGCGTTTTTCCAGGGGATCCCGGAGTGGTGGTCTGGGCTGTGGCAGTCCGTGGGTGACTTTTTCAGCAGTATCTGGACGGGGATGATGAACAACCCGGTGCTTTCCGGGATTGTGGACATGATCCATTCCTTGTGGCAGAATCTGTCTTCGACTTTGCAGGGCATCTGGTCGGGCATCCAGACGGCGGCTTCGGGCGCCTGGGAGCTGATCAAGAATGTCATCCTGGGGCCGGTGCTGCTGCTGATCGACCTTGTGACAGGGAATTTCACGAAGCTGAAAGAAGATGCGCTGAACATCTGGACGAATATACAGAATGCGGCATCTTCTATCTGGTCGGGTATTAAGCAGGTGGTGGGTTCGCTGGCGCAGGGGCTTGTGGAGCATGTTTCCATCCTGTTTACCGGGCTGAAAAATACGGCGGCGAATATCTGGGCGGCGATAAAAAATACGGCTTCGTCTGCATGGACCGGGCTGAAGAATCTGGTGCTGTCCATCGCGTCCAATCTGAAACAGTCGGCGGTGGATGCGTTCAAGGCCATGGTGTCCGGGATCGGCTCTGCGCTTTCGTCTCTGGGGAGCGTGGTGCAGTCGGGGTTCCAGTCTGCCATCAGCTTCATTACTTCGCTGCCGGGGAAAGCCCTGGAATGGGGGAAGGACTTCATCAACGGGATTGCGGACGGCATCCGAAGCGCCATTGGCAACGTGGTAAGCGCGGTGTCGGACGTGGCGGACAAGATACGCTCCTTCCTGCATTTCTCCGTGCCGGATGAAGGGCCTCTGACGGATTATGAGAGCTGGATGCCGGACTTCATGAAAGGGCTTGCGAAGGGCATTGAGAAAGGTCGGGGCATGGTGAAGGAGGCGGTGTCCGGTGTGGCGTCTGACCTGGTGCTCCATCCCCAGGCGGTAGCCGTCCAGATGCAGGGCGGAGGCGGCGCATCCGGGGATTCCGTGAGGGAGCTTTTGGGCGGCCTGAGGGAGGTGCTTTCCGGCCTGCAGGAAATGGCAGGGGGAGGCACTATCTGTATCCCTGTATATGTGGGCGGGACGCTGCTGGATGAAGTGGTGGTGGACGCGCAGGCAAGGCAGAACTTAAGGTCAGGAGGGAGATAGGCATGGCTTTTATACAGTATTTGACGCTTGACGGGGTGCCGCTCCCTCTGCCGGATTCCTACGGGGTGCAGATGAGCGATGTGGAGGCGGATTCCGGCGGCGAGACGGAGGCTGGGACTACGCAGAGGGACGTGGTGAGGATGGGCGTGGTGTCCATCCCCGTTACATTTTCTGTTTCCGCGAAGTGGCTTAAGGTTCTGACGGGGTTCAAGCAGAAGGAGAAGCTGTCTGTGGATTATTTTGATATGGAGACGCTGGAGATGAAACGGGCGGAGATGTTCATTGACGGATACAAGGCAAGCCTTGTGAAGGACACATCCTATAAGGGGCTGTGGAAGGTGAACTTTATGCTGAAAGAATTTTAGAATCAAGTGATGGATGATTTTTTACCGCATGTTTGATATAATGGAATGGCAGATTGAAAAAATAATATATATAATTTTATGGATTTATATCAGCAACAGTTTGCTGTTAAATCGAATATGCATATAGATTTGTATCAAAGCGAGGTTAAAAATGAAAGCTGATTGCATAAAGGATATTATAGAATTATATGATAAATTGCCGTATAGATGTATTCTTATAAGTGGTCCATGGGGAGTAGGTAAGTCATATGCGATAAATGAAATGCTGGGGAATAATAGTGATGCGTGTCATATTTCAATGTTTGGGATGGAGGATGCCCAGAAAATTTATCATGAAGTTTTTTTCCGGCTAGTAGTGAAGGATAAACATACGATTCGTAATATTCTTTCTAAAGCGGAAGATGTTGCTGCCATATTTTCAAAAAAAATATCTAATGTAAAGAGTGTTATAGAATCCTTGATACAGGAGAAAGAATTATTTCTAAAACTATCTAAAACTTTTAATAAGTTTCACTTTATTGTGATAGATGATTTGGAAAGAATGAATGAGAATATCAGGCTAGAAGAAGTATTTGGTATTATAGATGAATTAAAAAGGTGTAATTATGTAAAAGTAATTTTGGTTGCTAATATAGAACAATTGTCACAACGGGAAATGTTCGATAAATATAGCGAAAAGGTTATTGATAGAACTTATTATATAACAGAACGCCCTGGAAAAGTTAACTGGGGGGATTTAGGAATCCATCATGATTTTATAGAGGGGTTTCTTGATAAACATCATGTCAAGAATTTGCGAACACTGCAAAAGGCACAGAATCTATATGATGATGTTAAACTGAAGTTGAAAAATAATTATAAAGAAGAATTTTATGATGAAATTCGATTGGTTTGTTATGCTATAGTAGTTGAGACTATTGAGAACTTATATGTGGAAAAACCTGATAAAAATCAAGATAGTGTTGCTCTGGAAGTTGTGAAACAAATTAATAATACACTCGAAAGAAGAATTATTCTTCACTATCTACAAGGAACTCGAATAAGCAATAGTATGGTTGAAATGTTGCAAAAATATTATAAAAATGAAACTGATATAACTGCTGATGAGATTGAGGCTGGATATCAAATATTTATACATGCTGGTGACAAAGCAAATTATTATAAATCAGATGAAGAAATAAAACAGCTATTACCTGATTTGGCTGAAAAAATTAGACAAGGGACTAATATTGCAGCGATAGTGCAATATGCTGATGAATATTTTATTTGGAGTGAGCATTTACAACTGGATATTGGACAAACAAAAAATGAATATAAAGAAAAGCTTATTTTAATGATTTATAATGAAGTTATGAAGGGTGTCATGAATTACCTGACATTTGGTGTAAACACATTTCATATACAATCTTCAATAAATCAAAGTGTTGTCGAAGATGTATGTAAAATTGTTACAAAGAAGGTAATCAATGAGCATATAAGATATCTTTCTGAGAATACACGGGGGGATCAAGCTTTCCAGTATTCATATAATCTCAGAAAGTTTGTGGACAATGTTTTTTTCCAAAATGATATTTCGGGTAATGTAGATTCTTTGTATAATGAAAAATCGTTCCCAATTTATGATGTAACAGAGCAACGGTATTGGACTGCCTATAATATCATGTATGTATTACATTATGAGAATAAAGACAGATTTTTAGATTATTGCAAGGAATTGAAAACGCATTGTGATAATATGGCAGCACATAGAATTGATGTAATATTAGAAGAAATTACAAGTAAAAAATAAGCAGAAAAAGAAGTATAGGGTAAATAGCTTGCTGTTTTGTAAAATAGCAATATCATAGAGCATCGGTCAGAAATGGCTGGTGCTTTTTCTGTGGAAGGGGGTGTTTTCATGTACCCGGTAAGTGATGCATTTCTGTGGGCGGTGCAGGAGAATACCAGGCGGTATTACTGGACAGGGGAGATCAGGACGAAGGGCGGCGCTGTGTACCCGTTCGGTTATGAGGATATCGTGAAGGGGAGCGGGTATATCACGGCGCAGTGCTGCGGCAGTGCGGAGATAGAGCTTGGGACTGTGTATGCCGCGGAGATGGGTATCACGCTCTTTTCACAGATAGACCGTTACACGCTGGAGGGAGCCGAAGTGCGGCTTTCCTACCACCTGCGGCTTGCGGGTGGGAGCTTTGAGGAAGTGCCGATGGGCATCTTTGAGGTCAGCGAGGCGAACCGGACGGCGCACTGCCTGGAGCTGAAAGCCTATGATTATATGCTGCGGTTTGAGAAGAGTTTCAACGGTTTTGAGACGGTGGGGAATGCCTATGCTTTTCTGGATTTGTGCTGCAGAGCCTGTTCTGTGGAGTTGGCGCACACGAAGGATGAAATCGAGGCGATGCCCAACGGGGCGGAGCTGTTGTCCATCTATACGGAGAATGACATAGAGACGTACCGGGATGTGCTTTACTTTGTGGGGCAGGTGCTTGGCGGCTTTTTCTGCATAAACCGGGAGGGAAAGCTGGAACTGCGGAAATACGGCACAGAGCCGGTGATGGAGGTTAAGAGTAGGCACCGGTTCACCAGCAGCTTTTCCGATTTCATCACCAGATACACGGCGGTCAGCTCCACGAACCTGCGGACGCAGACGGCGGAGTATTATGCGCTGGAGCAGGATGACGGGCTGACAATGAACCTGGCGGTGAACCCGCTCCTGCAGTTCGGGCTGGAAGAGACGAGGGAGGAGCTGTGCAGGAATATACTGGCGGACATTTCCGTGGTGAATTATGTGCCCTTCGATTCCAGCACCATAGGGAACCCGGCGCTGGACCTGGGGGATGTGCTGACCTTCACGGGCGGGCAGGCGGACGGGGAACAGATTGCCTGTATCACGTCTTTCAACTGTAAGATTGGCGGGAAGCATACGCTGAAATGCGTGGGGAAGAACCCGCGGCTGGCGCAGGCGAAGTCAAAGAACGACAAGAACATCTCCGGGCTGCTGAACCAGATAGAGGCCGGGAAGATCGGCATCCATACGTTCACGAATGCCTCTGCGTTTACAGTGGCGGAGACGGATGTGAAGATCATCACCATTGAGTTTGCCACAAGCGAGGATAACCACGCGCAGTTTTTTGGTTCCGTCATCGTGGATGTGGAGGCGGATGCGGTGGAGCGGACGGCATTGGCAAGGGGGGAAGTGGTCATCCCTGTGTCCGGCGGTACGGATGCCGGAACAGGTGGGGAGGAAAGCCCTGGGGATGCGGGGCAGGCGCTGGAGGTGGAGCTGCCTGTCATCTGGTCTGAGGACGGGCAGGCTTCCGCGCATTTTACGTTTGAGATCAATGATTCTGTGGTGGCGATTCATCAGCCGGAGGAGACCTGGCATTCTGGGCGGCATACCATCCTTCTGTATTACCCCATTGAGGGCGTGGTGGCAAACTATACGAATGTATTCAATGTGTATATGCGGATGGGCGGCGGCACGGGAACGGTGGATACCGGCTCCTGCATTGCCAGCATCAGCGGGCAGTCCATGGGAGCGCAGTCCGCATGGGACGGGGAAATCAAGGTTGAGGAATGGGTCGGCAGGGCAGCCATTGGCGGCGGCATCCGGGCTGTTCCGGCCGACGGTGAGATTGGGATGGAGATTGACGAGACAATGAAACGGGAATGCAGTGATGTGGTTCGCGGCAGGGCAGCGGTCGGCGCATTTGCAAGGCCGGTGGAAATGGAGGTTTGGTATGAAATTGAAAGGGAACATGGTGATTGAGCTGGTGGATGGGAATACCGGGGAGGAGGAGCGGATTGAGGAAGGCAACATGGTCACCAATGCGGTGAATGACATCCTGGGGCTGAATCCCATGGGGATCTTCTATGCGGTCGCCGGGGAGTATGACGCACACCTGCTCTGGAATGATAAGCTGCTGCCCATCTGTCCGAACATGGTTGGCGGCATCCTGCTTTATTCTGACCCATTGGAGGAGGATGCGGATAATATCTACCCGTCCACGGCGAAGCTGCCGGTGGCGTATGCCGGCAATGATGTGAACGCCACGGCGAATGTGGCGAGGGGGAGCCTGAACCTGACGGAGAGCAAGGCACTGGAGGACGGGTATAAGTTTGTCTGGGAGTTCACGCCGAGCCAGGGCAACGGGACGATTGCTGCCGTGGCGCTGACTTCCGCCCTGGGAGGGAAGAATGCATACGGCAGCATGGACAGTTCCGCGACTTCTTTCCTGCAGGTCATGGAGACGAAGCTGGAGGAGCAGACGAAGGAGGAGCTGGCGGAGCTGTATAGCGCCGTTGAGGTGGATTTTGGGAACAACCTGATGTACAGCCTGACATTTGCGGACCAGTCGGTGATTGTGAAGAAAAAGAGGCTGCCGGTCTTTACGGTGGGGCTCAATGACAGGCTGGACGATACCACATGCACCCTGCTGGAGGAGACGGCCATCCCCTGCAGCACCTTCAAGTTCCAGGGCAGCTATACGCCTTACGGGGATTTCCTTGACGGGCATGACGGGTACTGGTACGGGTTCTCCAATTCCGGGAATTCTTCCGGGAATGCCACGGTGTACTGGGTGAAGATAAAGAAGGATGACCTGTCCATGACTGAGGGCGTGTGGACGCTGTCCAATGTCTGCATAAGGACTCTTGGCAGCTTCAAGGTTGACACTTATGTGGAGAGGTCGTCCAGGGGCGTCATCCGGGACGGGTATCTGTATACGCCCGCTTATGACAATACGGGCATTTATAAGATCAATCTGGGCAATGTGGCCGATGTCACGCTGATACCCTTCGGGTTTACGTCCGCGGGCAAGTCGCAGACTGGTTCCGGCACCTGCTCCAATTACCTGCTGATGGTGAATGACCTGATTATCGGGTGGGATTTCCAGGTGAAGCCGGATGATACGGTGGTGCAGACGGCAGGGGGTGCAAGGTTCACGAATGTGGCGACGCCGCTGTTCCAGTATAAGGAGTTTCTGTTTGGCTGGGGCGGGAACTATGGTTCTGATTACAGGATGGCGTACCTGGCCATGCCTTATCTGGCGAGCATCAACAACCTGGGGGCTGCCGTGGTGAAGAATACGGATAAGACCATGAAGATCACGTACACGTTGACGGAGGAGCCGTGACAGGCGGCTCCCGCGGGTAAATAAATATCATCTGGATATAGGGCTGTCTGCCGTCTGGCGGGCGGCCTTTTATCATACAAAAAAATTTCAGAAACGGAGGGTTTTGACATGAAGGAATTCTGGAACACGGTCCAACTTATTTTTGCGGCTGTCGGTGGATGGCTCGGCTGGTTCATTGGAGGCTGTGACGGGTTGCTGTATGCGCTGGTCGCGTTCGTTGTGGTGGATTACATCACGGGGGTGATGTGTGCCGTGGCGGATAAGGAGCTGTCCAGCGAGGTGGGGTTTAGGGGCATTGCGAAGAAGGTGCTGGTATTTCTGCTGGTGGGGATCGCGAACATTATTGACGTGCAGGTCATCGGCAGCGGCTCTGTGCTCCGCACGGCGGTCATCTTTTTCTATCTCTCCAATGAGGGCGTGAGCCTTCTGGAGAATGCGGGGCACCTTGGGCTGCCTATTCCGGAGAAATTGAAGGAGATTTTGGAGCAGCTCCATGACAGGGCGGAAAATGGGAAGGGAGATGAGTAGGCATGAAGCTGGTGGAAAGCATTCTGACTAAGAATCCGTGTTATGCGGCGGGGAGGAAAATTACGGTAAAGGGGCTGATGCTCCATTCCGTTGGGTGCCCGCAGCCGAAGGCATCTGCATTCATCCGTTCATGGAATAGTCCGTCACATGACAGTTCCTGCGTCCATGGGTTCATTGACGGGGAGGACGGGACGGTGTACCAGACGCTCCCCTGGAACCACAGGGGATGGCACTGCGGCTCCGGCAGCAGGGGCAGCGGGAATAATACCCATATCGGGGTGGAGATGTGTGAGCCTGCGTGTATCCGGTACACGTCAGGCTCAAATTTTACCTGCTCTGATACAGCCGCGGCAAAGGCGGTGGCGGAAAGGACTTATGGGACGGCGGTGGAGTTGTTTGCCATGCTCTGCGTGAAGTATGGGCTTGACCCGCTGGCGGATGGTGTTGTCATCAGCCACAGGGAGGGCTGCGCGAGGGGGATCGCCAGCAACCACGGCGATCCGGAGCATCTGTGGGCACAGCTTGGCCTGGGATACACGATGGACGGGTTCCGTAAGGCAATCAGGGCGGCAATGGCGGGCTGTTCTTCTGGCACGGATGGCTATACCAGGATCATGGGGAGAGCCGAAGCAACGGCGGAGCAGATGGAGGCGTATCTTAAAGCGAAGAATCCGGAGGCGGCGCAGTCTGTCTTTGACATGATCCCGCTGTACCTTTCGGAAGGAGAGGCGGAGGGCGTGAGGGGCGACATTGCATTTGCGCAGTCCTGCCTTGAGACCGGGAACTTCGAGTTTTTCGGCTCTGCGGTTACTTTGGCGCAGAATAATTTCTGCGGCATGGGCGTGACGGGGAAGGGCGTGAAAGGGAATTCCTTTGACACGCCGCAGTTTGGGATTCGGGCGCAGGTGCAGCATCTGAAAGCCTATGCTTCCGTGGAAGGACTGAAGAATGCCTGTGTTGACCCACGGTTTAAATATGTCGTAAGGGGCTGTGCGGAATATGTGGAGTGGCTTGGGCAGAAGGAGAACCCGGACGGGAGAGGATGGGCTGCCGGGGCAGGCTATGGGGAGAAGATTCTTGTCATCCTGAAAGGCATCCTGGGTATGACGGGAGGGGATGTGTTCCGGCCATATCTGGTGCGGGTGTCCATCCCTGACCTGAACATCCGGAAAGGACCTGGGACGGATAAGGAGAAGACAGGGAAGTACACGGGAGCCGGGATTTTCACGGTTGTTGAGGAGGCTAATGGGAAAGGGGCTTCCAGGTGGGGAAAGCTGAAAAGCGGAGCCGGGTGGATTTCCCTTGATTTCTGCGAGAGGGTGTAGGAGATTAAAAAGTATTTAACAGCGGCACAGGCGGCTATCAATAATTGATGCCATAGGAATTTTCGTACTCGCAGGCAAAAGTATAGAGAAATGGCGCAAAATCAAGGGATTTTGAGCGTGGAGGGGTTCACCGGAGTGGCTGGTGGGCTCCTCTTTTTTGCGTTTCGGATAGGGCTGTGAGCGTGGCGATTTATACTATCACGCAAAACTGCCGACTTTTGCGTGATAGTATGAGTTTTGCGTGATAGTATAGGGTTTTGCGTGATAGTTTAAAAGTTTCGCCTGATAGTGTGAATTTTGTCGAATGGAATATACGATAAAAGAAAAATCAGATAATGATAAAACAAAAATATTGTTTATTCTATCAACCGCCCGTTATCATTCCATTCTCCATACATAACGCCTTTTCTGGTATTTTCAATCAGCTTTTGCAGCCTGCTTTGGAATAGTTCAGGCTGTTTCTTTTTTATCTGGATGGTGTCAATCCGCACCCTCTGGTATAAGGGTGGGAACTTCTGAAAATTATCCCAGACAAAAGAGTCGGCTTTCAGGGCTTTTTCGATATCGGCATCAATGACAAGGCGATATTCTAAAGGGGGCGCTGGTGTTCTGAATAATTTACCTTCTATGACACAACTAAGTCACAAGTTCGTGGTATAATAGCTGAACAGGGAGGATTATATAGATGCGAAAAATACTGATAGTGGAAGATGAAGAAGCAATAGCCAATTTAATTCGAATCAATTTAACGGCGGAGGGATATCATTGTACTTGCGCTTATGATGGGACAACGGGGGCAGATTATATAGAGAGCGATTGTTTTGATTTAATTCTGCTAGACATAATGCTGCCGGAAATCAATGGTTATGAGTTGCTGGAATACGTGAAGCCAATAGGAACCCCCGTGATATTTTTAACCGCAAAAAGTGCGGTTGATGACCGCATCATGGGGTTGAAACTTGGTGCGGATGATTATATTGCCAAGCCATTTCAAGTGGGTGAGCTGATCGCCCGTGTTGAGGCTCTGCTCAGGAGATATGGAAAAATAAACAACAGGCTTTGTTTTGCTGATGTAGAAATTGACATGGCTTCAAGAACTGTTAAGAGGGCAGGGCTGCCGATTGATCTGACAGTAAAGGAGTTTGATCTCCTGGTGGAACTGGTACAGAATAAAAATGTGGCATTATACCGGGAAAGGCTTTATGAAAAAGTATGGAGAGAAGTCTATGTGGGCGATACACGTACTTTGGATTCCCACATCCAGCGGCTTAGAAAAAAACTGGGTTGGGATAATTACATAAAAACTGTATTCCGGATTGGATACCGGCTGGAGGGTGAAGCATGAAACTGTTTCATAAAATATTCCTGTGCTTCATAGTCATATTTGGGGCTGCTTTCCAGATGGCGGGATATTTGCTGATAAATTTTGCTTATGGAAATGCAATGGGGCAGGAAAAAAAGCTCGCCTTTCAGGAATTTCAATATAACAGATATATTTTGCAGTCTATCCTTTACTCCCAGCCGGATTTCTTTTCTGAAAAAGAAGTGAATGCTTCAGAAATTGGTGGAAATTTTACGACTCCCGTGGCTGTGTGTATGGCAGATGGGGAATATGTTTTTTCCAATATGGCTGTATTGCCGGATAATATTGCGTTTGATGAAGGTGAGGATGACAGGATAGCTTTTCAGATTTGTGAGAAAGAGGGAAAAAGCTATATTTTTGTGTGTGATTATGTGCAGGAAAGTGAGAGGGGGATGTTTCTGGTCACGCAGACGGATATCAGTTCTGTGGTAGATTCACAAAAGAGCATGGCAGATTATTTTCAGAAAATATATATTTTTATTCTGTGCATCAGTTTTCCTGTTATTTTCTTACTGACCAAAGCGGTCACTGTATCCATTAAGAAAGTTGGGAAAGCGGCAGAGCGGATTGCAGGGGGAGAGTATTCTGGAAGGATCATTACGAATGGTAAAGATGAAATCGGTGAGTTGGCAGTTGGGTTTAACCGGATGGCGGCCCAGGTGGAAGAAAAAATAGCGGAATTGTCAGATGTGGCAAGGCAGAAGGAGGAATTTGCGGCGAATTTTGCCCATGAGTTGAAAACACCGCTTACATCCGTGATCGGTTATGCGGATATGCTCTACCAGCATGATCTGCCAAGAGAAGAAGTAAAAAGCGCAGCCGGATATATACTGGACGAGGGAATGCGGCTGGAATCCCTGTCATTGAAGCTGATGGATTTATTTGTAATGGACAAGCAGGATTTCTTTCTGGAGAGGATGCCTTTAAATGAGTTGTTCCAAAATCTGGAACAGGGAATAGAGCCTGTGTGCAAAAAACGGGGTGTGACATTGCATACAGCTATTGGAGGAGGCATAATAGGGGTAGATTATGACCTTTTTAAGACGATGATACTGAATCTGGCCGACAATGCCATGAAAGCGGACTGCAAAGACCTGTGGATAAACGGGGAACAGCATGGGAGCAGTTATCATCTTGATATAAGGGATAATGGAAAGGGAATACCTCCGGCAGAGCTGGGAAAAGTCACAGAGGCTTTTTATATGGTAGATAAGTCGAGGTCAAGGAAGCAGCATGGAGCAGGACTTGGGATGGCCCTTGTGTCAAAAATCGTGAAGATACATGGGGCGGAGATGGAGATAGAAAGTGATGGAAAGACGGGGACAATCATCAGTATAGTGTTCCCTTTGCAGGAGGAAAACAGGGATGAATAAAACAGCCAAATATACCGCTCTTACCTTGTTTCTTGCAGTTGTATTTTCTTTTGGCAGCATGGCAGGCATGGATTATATTTTGCTTACAAGGGAAAGACAGCTTTTGACAGAAAGCGGGAGGGCCGTGGTTGAAACGCCCGTCCGGGCATGGCAGGAACCAGACAGGAATGGGGAAATGGAAAACAGTGAAAGTTCTGATAAGGAAAGATATGCCCTTACAACGGAGCAAATGGAGGGGGTTCTTGCCTACTGGAAAGAACATACGGGAATAACCGTCCATAACCCTGTGACCGGGCAGATTTCCATGGATGAAGCAGTGAAAACAGGAAAAGAATGGCTTGCAAATATGGAGCTTTTGGAAAATGCACAAGTAAAAGATGCAGAGTCTGTTTCCGTGTCTGCAACGCTTGGAATTGCAGGGCAGGAAGTGTCTCATGGGGTACAGTTAGAGCCATATTATAGTTTTTGGATTATGCGGTTTGAGAGCAAGACTATGAATGCGGTTTTATATCTTAATGCGGTCACAGGGGAAGTGTATCAGGCGGATATGACTTTATATGAGGGATTTTCGGAGAAAATGCCATATGAGAAATTGGAATGTTTTGTGGAATTGTCAGGACTTAGGACATCTGATGCTGACATGGTAAGGAATCAGGAGGGAACGCAGGCTATCCTGAAAATAGATGACAGCAGGATGTATGCAGAAATGGCGTTCCGACATTCGGAGGCAGGGTATCCGGATACTGCATCTAAGGAGAATGTGATTATTAACTTAAAAATAGTTGTGGAGAAAGACAGATAGAGAAAATACAACTTTATCGAAAATAATTTACAACTATAACACAATTTTACTGAAAGTAATTTGCATCACTCAGGTAAGATATCAATATATCCTGCCTGAGTGATTTTCGTTTAAAAACATTTTAGGCATTAAGGGCAGGAAATAACTTGAATTGGAGGAAACAGAATGGGATTGCAGGCAGAGCATCTGTGTAAGTCTTATGGGAAAAAGGAAGCCCTTAAGGGTGTCAGCTTTACATTGCATAAGGGTACTTACGGGCTGTTAGGAGAAAATGGGGCAGGCAAAAGCACGCTTATGCGGATGATGGCAACAGTGGATTTCCCCACGAAGGGAGAGATACTCTATGAGGGGAAAGATATTTTCAGGCTGGATGAAGAATACCGCAGTTTAATAGGGTATATGCCGCAGAATTACAATGTATATCCGGGGTTTACGGCAAGGGACTTTCTGGAATATATGGGCGTCCTGAAAGGGATACCCAAAGAAAAATTGAAGTCCAGAATAGATGAGGTGTTGGAATTTGTAAATCTGGCTGATGTGTCGGGCAAAAAGGTTAAAACTTTTTCAGGCGGTATGAAACGCAGGATCGGGATTGCACAGGCAATCATAAATGATCCGGAAATCCTTATATTGGATGAACCGACGGCAGGACTTGATCCGTCAGAACGTATACGTTTTTCCAATATCATCAGCGATATGGGAAAGGACAAAATCGTATTGCTGTCTACCCATATTGTTTCGGATATTGAGGCAATCGCAAGTGAACTTGTAGTAATGAGGAAGGGAGAGATATTGAAAACCGGAGATGTGGATGCTCTGGTTCAGGCAGTGAAAGGAGAGGTGTGGGAAACTGTTGTAAATCAGGAAACATATCAGCAGCTTCGGAAAGAAAGGTCTATCATACATCTAAAGCAGATGGGAAAAGAAGTGCAGGTTCGATTTGTGGGGGAAAATTATATTGGTGCGGACTGCCAACAGGTGGAGCCTACATTGGAGGATTATTATATTTTTACTAGCGGTATCAATATTGATTAAAATAGTATGGGAGGTTTAAAAATGATAAATAGAAAATTTTTGGCGGCTTTTGTTTTTGTAATGGTTTTGGGACTGAGTGCTTGTGGAAGTGCGGAACACGGTGCATCAGATATTAACTCTATACAAGCTGAGCCAGTTCTTATAGAAACAGAAAATGTAGAACAAGGTGCCGGCGAACATCAGGAAGAAACAAAAGAGAAAACACAGGATGAACAGACATCAACTGCCGGAGAGCAGCAGGAACTGCAAGGGCAGGAAACACAGAAAGAAGGAGAGCAGGACATTGAAAGTAATGTTGCTGATGATGAGTTGGAGGGAAATCTTGCGTCATATCGTGCAAAGCGTGAGGATTGGACGGATACTTCATTGGGCAATGGGGTAACTGGAAGTGGAGGTAAAGCGCAGAGCCCAGAGGATTTTAACCTTTATTTTGATTCAAGTGTAATGGATAACTTTGATGCAAGGGAAGTGGTGGATGCATATAGTGTCGCAAAAAAATATGTTGAGAATACTCTTGGAGTGACAGTCACAACGAAGCATACAGTGTATATGTGTGTTGATCCTAGAATATGGGAAATTTATGAGGCAGAGGATAAAGGGATTGCAGAAGGATATGAAGCAGAAAACATTTTTGTATGTGAATACTGTGATAATGGAAGCTGGAAGTATTTGATACTTGTAAGGGAAGGAAAGGGCAGTGCATGGGAAGTCATTCATAATGGCAGCTCTTATATGGAGGGATAAAATTGAAAGATTTAATAAAGTTAATTAAGCTGGAGTACAGAAAGATGTGGAATGGGATATCCATTGTGTCTGTTTCCGCATTAAGTATTCTTACAATTGTTTTTGCTGTAGTTACGTTGAATATTCAACAGAGGGTTCTTGATAAGAATGGAGATATTGTCAGTGGGTTGTCTGCGTTTAGGGCATTAAAAGAATCAGCAGAGGATTTGGAAGGGGTAATGGATGGAGAATACATCCAAAACCTTATTGAAAAGTATAACGCCAGTTATGATAAGGAGTTTTTGGAGGAAAACAGGGGCTTTTTGGGTACTGGAGGAATGACAAAATATATAATTACGAATTATGTGATTAACTATGCCTATTATGGTCCCTATATGTCTAATGGTAATGATAAGATAGGTTTAGATTATGCTTTTTTGAGTTCTGAAGAAAGTTTTTACCAAAAATATAAGGAAGCTGTCTTAGAGCAGCTCTTATATGTAAATGAATGGAATGGGCTCTTTCCTTATACAAAGGAACAGATTAGCATATTGCAAAAAAGAATTAATGCTGTAAAAACTCCATTTAAAGTAGCGTATCATACCGGATTAGCTAATCTGAATAGTTATTATGGCATGGAGTATCTGGCATTTTTTATCCTGCTTGTATTTTGTATTGCTGGCTGCTATGCGAAAGACAGTACAAATGGAATTGATGAACTGGTGTTATCTTCCCGCTATGGCAGAAAAAAAGATCTAAAAGCGAGATGGATAGCCGCAAACCTGTTTGCAATAACTATGTATTTGATTTTTGTGGGGGGTCTTATTATAGTTCATGGAGCAATTGGAAGTCTGCATGGACTTGGTGCATCTGCGCAGACTGTTTGGTTTGAGTGCATACTTAATTTAAATGTGGGTGCAGCCCTCTTAATTATCTCTTTAGGCGGACTGGCTGGAACCTTGGTTATGACGAATATTATGTGTTTTTTGTCCATAAAGACAAAAAACTTTAAAATTTCTGTAATAATGGGCATTGTTGTTGTGGGGCTGCTTAGAAAAGGGGCATCCACATATAGTCAGATAAGGCTGCTGAATCCCACGCAGTTCGGAGGAAGTGAATTGGTTACTGCTTTTCTATTCATAGGTAAAACAATCATTCCTTATTTTGTAATTGTTTTTCTTTTAAGCACAATTTATATTGCATTGCTGTGGCTGGCAGCAAGGCTGTCATATAAAAATTATTATGTGAACTAGGCTGATGACAATAATTTCCTAAACTTAAGGGAGGTGCAGATATAGAAATGATTGAGATAATAAAAATAGAGAGGAAAAGGATATTAAGCAAAAAGATATTTTTGTTGTTTTTAAGTATTATAGCATTGTTCTCTGTGTATGATTCTTATTCCATGGCAAAGAGATACAGCATACCAAGCTCTGAAGGCGTTTCTGTTACATGGCAGGAGAATTTGGAACATGCAAAGGAAAATTTACAGGGGAAATCCATAAATCGGGAGTTTTTAAGTATGATGCGCCAACAGAGAGGGGAAGTTGGCTATCTGGACGAAAGAAATCTTGAGGAACTTATTTATGTTAATTATGAAAGGAAGCTGCTTCAAGACCTATCTGATGATGATATAGAAAGTTTTTATTCAAGAAGGTTATCTAATATCCGGGCAATGCTGGAGGAAAGCTCATTGATCCGTTATACGCAGGAAGAAATAGAGCGGTTTATGCAGAGTGCGGCGCAGGTATCCGAAATCTCATTTGAATATGCGGAAGGATGGAAAGTATTGAATGATGGCATGGGTGTTTTTGTGGCATTATTGTTGGTTTTGATTTCCGTGTTACTTTTGCCGCTTATAGGTATCGATCCAAAAAATAATATGCAGGAGCTTTGCAGAGGAACAAAATATGGGAAAAGACAGTTAGACCATGCCAGGGTACTGACTGCATTTTTGTCCGGTGTATTTCTTTATGCTTTTGGAATCCTTTTGTTTTTTGTGATTAAGATGGTTCCTTTCGGATTAGGGGGATGGAACCAGTGTATCCAGAGCAGCAGGAATACATTTTTCTCCCTCTATAATATAACATTTTTTGAACAGTTTCTGCTTAATGTGATGATAGGTCTTGTGGCACTGTTGTTCGTTATTTCATTGCTGCTTGTCATTACCGTTTTCATGGAAAAAATAATGACAAGCGCAGTAGTGTTTGCGTTTTTTTTGATTTTGCTGTTGCTTTTTGATCAGATGTATCTATGGCCTGTTAATCATTATTTTGCAAATTTCATGCCGCTGCGTATGACTGATTTTTCACATTATTATACAGGGAATGAAGTATATAGAATATTTGGATGCAGCATGTCCGTTATGTCATGGAGTATTTTACTGTCGGGGCTGTTTGCTTGGGGACTTTTGGCATTAGCGATAAGCTGGGAAAAAGTAAAAAGGAAAAGAGGACTGTATTAGCGTTTTAAGAAAAGTGGGAATCTATTTTAGTGGGGACAAGGGATGCAGAACAATAGAGGAAATATGAGGGTAAATGATAAACGGATGAAATACAGAAAAAGAAATCGGTCAATAAGTGGCCAGTTTCTGTTTGCCATTACTGTAATTTTGGTTATTTTTGTTTTCTGCATCCGGGATATTAAGGCGGAATTGAAAGAAATACAGGTCATGCTGAAGCGGGTTGAAGTATTGCAGTATGGGAGGAATGAAACAGAACACAAGGAAGAAGCAAGTGCAATTGAGGGGGAACTGGATTATATAGGCAGTATTGGGTCTGTAGATGTAGAAAAACCAGTTCAGAGAACAAAGGAAGAGGCAATTCAAAGATTGGGGGTACTGGGGCAGTCAGATTCTGTTATTGAGGAGATACATAAAAACAGTTCCACTTATCCGGAAAGTATGTTGATTGCATTGGCAAACAATCCAGAGATGGCTGATTTTGTAGCAGGCTATATAGATGGGGGAGGGGCGGCCCCGGGTGGATTGACTAATGCAGAGAAAGAGCAGGATTACCCATTACTGCTTCAATGGGACCCACGGTGGGGGTATGAGGAATATGGTAATGGCAGCAATATCGGACTTACGGGCTGTGGACCGACCTGTCTTTCTATGGTTCTATATTATTTGACCAAAGATGAGGTACTGACACCTGACCGTATTGCTGCCTATTCTATGGAAAATGGGTATTATGTAAGCGGAAGCGGGACGGCATGGGCGCTTATGGAAGATATGCCTAAGTTATATGATATTCAAGTCACAAAGCCGAGGGTAACTGAGAGGGCTCTTAAAACACTGCTTGATCAGGGCAGAATAATCATTTGTGCTATGGGAGCGGGAGATTTTACTCTTTCGGGACATTTTATAGTTATTTATGGGTATGGGGAACAGGGTTTTATGATAAATGACCCAAATTGTATTGCAAGGAGCAGGAGAATATGGACATTTAAGGAATTGGAGCCACAGATAAAAAATATTTGGTCGTATGGTAAGTAGTAGGAAATGGGGAAAGAAATGGAGATCAATTTGGCAACATTTTGCCTGAATTTATTCGAGAGCATGGAGATGGGGCAAAAGAGAAGAATCTTGCTATAAGATGCCTGCCGGGAGATGATACTTTCGACAGGAGTATTACATTAGAAGATTATGTGAGTTCAGCATTAGAAGTTGTGCTTTGGGGGCTGATAACCCACTATAGTATAGTTGACGGTGAAATTTTGTTATATGCAAAGGGGAGCAGTATCTGTATTAAGAATGTTAGTATCCAAAATAAGGATTTATGGAAATTGTGCATTAGGAAAGACGGTGTGTATGAGGTTGCAGGGAATAAAATGGGGCTGGCACTGGCTTATTTGGATATGGTAGGTGTTAGGGTGCAGTCTGATGCACAGGATGGGGCGATAATGCTAAATTTTGAGCATACAGAGGAAGATGTTTAAATGTCTTGATTTTCGTGTATTTATTTATAAAAATAAGACATATAAGGATAACCGTACAAAAGAAACCGCCGCTATGGGGAGATTCACCTCATAAGCGGCGTTCTGCCGTTTCCGCCGGATTATCTGCTTGGAGGTGCTATCGGATGAAAGGCGAAAAACTTTAGGGTTGTCCGCTTGGAAACAATATGCTTTATAGTCGTTTCGTGCAATAAATGGGAGTTTGGTGCAGTCTGGTTTGAAAAAATATCCCATAATCCGATATTATGTATGGTAGGAGGCTGGTGCTGATGAAGATAGCGATCTGCGATGACAGGGAAAATGACAGGGCGGCGTTAAGGGCGCTTCTGGAAGCCTGCGGGCAGGATTTTGAAATAAGGGAATACGGCTCCGGGGATGGGCTGTGTGGGGACATGGGATTCATACGGGAGTGCGGCATCATCTTCCTTGACATCAACATGGAGGGCATGGACGGACTGGAGGCCGCAAAGCAGATAAAGGCGGAATGCCCGAAGGTACATATCGTGCTGGTGACCGCCTATGTGAACTATGCGCTGGACGGGTACAAGGTAAAGGCGAGCCGTTTCCTCTTGAAAGACGATCTGGAACAGACATTGCAGGAGTGCATGGACGACATCCTGCGGGAGATACGGCAGGAGGAGCGGGTGGTGGAGTTCGGTTTCGTGGAGGGGAACGTGCGGCTCAGGGTGGATGACATCATCTATATCGAGACGAGCAAACACAAGAATGTGTTCTACACCAAAGGGCAGGAGTTCAGCATTTACAGGAAGATGGACGATCTGGAGGAGGACTTGAAGGGGATGGGCTTTGTGCGGATACACCAGAGCTTCCTCATCAACATGAAGTACATCGACAGGATAAGCAGCTACGTCATGATCCTGACCACGGGGAAGGAGATATCCGTGCCGAAGTCAAGGTATCCGGAAGTGAAGCGGCAGTACACATTGTTTAAGGGGGCGGAGTGATTATGGGGATGTGGATACTTTCTTTTTGCCTCATTGCAATAGAGGCGTGGGGTGCTGTATATTTTTTTGATATCTTCATGGAAAGGAAAAGGAAGGGATGGCCGGATAAGTGCAGATATATTGTTCTGTATTTTTTATGTGTGCCCGTTGTGATCCTTGGAGGATACTTTGATGTAATGGGTATTAAGGTACTGTTGATCGTTTTAGTATATATGGCATTCTGTGCGATTTTTTATCAGGCTGACTGGAAACAGTGCATTTTCTTTTCCATATTGGATTATTCGCTGTTATTTTTGATAGACGTTTTTTCATTGCTGGTCGAGAACATATTGAATTCCAGAGATAAGCTGTATGCCTTAGAGAGTGGCCTTTTGTATCTTCCCATGAAGTTCAGTTGGATTCTCCTGCTTTTTGTATTGCGGAGAATATGGAAAGGGAAGAACAGCTATGGAGAGCTTTCCCTTAAAGAATGGTGGAAATTTGGTATGGTCCCGTTGTTCACTCTGGCTTCCATGCTGCTCATGTATTTCTGCTACAGCAGTGAGAAAAAGGTGCAGGCAGTCTATCTTTTCGTTGCGGCGGGGCTGATCATGATAAACTTCCTTGTGCTGATGCTGATGCAGGATATCCTTGTGAAAGGAGAAATGTTGCGGGAAAGCGCATTGTCAGACCAGAAGAAAGAGAGCCAGCTCGCCCATTACCGGGATATGCAGGCGGTCTATGAAAGACAGGGGCGGAAACTGCATGATTATAAGAACCAGATCAGGACGATGCAGGTGCTGTTAAAGGAGGGGAACACACAAGCCGCCGCCGGGCTTGCGGAGCGGCTGACGGAGAGCATATCGGTGGAGATGGCGGCTGTCAATACGAACCACTCTATCGTGGATGCGGTGCTGAACCAGAAGTTCCATGCCGCAAGGGAGCAAGGGATATCCATGATATTCAAGGTCGGTGATATGGCCGGGCTTAAGCTGGACGGGGAGGAGACGGTGATCCTGCTTTCCAACCTGCTGGACAACGCCATCCATGAGTGCGCGAGGGTGGCAGAGGCGGGGCGGAATGCCGTCATAAACATTAAGCTGGTGCAGGAGGACGGGCGGCTGATCTTTTCCGTAAGGAACCCCGTGGTGGAAAAGGTGCAGACCGCAGACGGCGCAGTCCTGGATTCAGAAGGGAGGCGGCACGGGACAGGGCTTGCCAACGTGAAGGCAGTGGCGGACAAATATGGGGGTGATCTTGCCCTTTCCTGCGATGAGGAAAAGTTTCAGGCGGTGGTCATTTTATAGTCATTTCGTGCAAAAAATAGTCACTTGGTGCAGTCCGGGTTTGAAATCCGGGCGCATCTGCCGACAGATTTTATATAGGCTAGGGCTGGCAAAAATATATTAAGTCAAGGAGGATGATGGTATGCCAAAAATCACAGATTACAGTTTTCTATTTCAAAGTATGTTCGGGACGAAAAACTCAAAAGGTACAAGTCCAATAGGCAGCTTTCAGTTGTCACAGTTGAACAGCGGTTCCGTGCAGGCACAGTTAAGGGCTGCGGGAATTGATACGAACAGCAGGCAGTATAAGGCAGCTATAAAACAGATGACGTCAAATGCAAACGGGGCAATGTATGCAAATATCCAGGGCATAAAGAACCTGATGAAGAGCTATGACAAGGATGGGGACTACATAGACCCCACTACGGGGCTGGCAGGTCTTTTAGTGACAGAGGAAAATGCGGGCAGCAGGAAACGTATCATTTCCATCCCGGAGGGCAGTAAGGATGAGATGTTTGAACTGACAAAGAAGGAATTCCTGCGCGAAAATGGCGTACTGAACGGTGATACGACAAAGCGGTCAGATGTGTATACCAATATGTACCGCAAGGTACAGAAAAATGACCGGTTGGCGGCGGGATACACGATGGAGCAGTACGAGAGGGCATACAGGCAGGCATTCCTGGATGCTGCAAGGAAAGCCGATCCAAGGTGGGAAATCGGCAGGCCAGTCCCATCCGGGGCATTGGACGGCATCACAAGGGAATCCGTGGAAGCTAACCTGAAAAAATCAGGCGGATCACTGGATGTGAAGATATAATGTGCATACCGGATTCCGCAGAGGCGCATATATTTCTGCCCCTGTGGGATGCCAGAACTTATTTCAATGGCCATGGACGGCTTTGACCGACAGAGAGCCAACATTGGGATTAAAAAAACATCTTAAGGAGGATGATGATTATGGCAATGGAGATCAGCAGTAATTACAGCAGCTATGCAAGTGGTTATGCAGGTGCTGCAGACAGCAGAAAGAAGGCGGCTGCTACGCAGACGGGCAGCATTGGTGAATCCGGGCTTTCCCAAAAGGCACAGGCCCTTCTGGAAAAACTCAGGAAAACTTACGGGGATATGGATTTCATGGTGGCGGACTTCGATAAGGGGGACAATGCAAAAGAAATCCTGTCCCGCGGCACAAAGGATGTTTCCGTCATATTCTCCAGTTCGGAGCTTGAAAAGATGGCTTCGGACGGGAAATACGAGCAGGAGTACATGAGCCAGGTGCAGGGCGCACTTCGGATGTCGGAGCGGATCAACCGGGAGTTCGGCTTCACATCGGTATCGGGACAGAAGAATGGTGGTGCTGGAATAAACAGGATAGGAATCTCCTTTAACTCGGACGGCACGACATCGCTCTTTGCGGAACTGGAAAAGTCCAGCGCAAGGCAGAGAGAGCGGATCGAGAAGGCAAGGGAGGAAAAGCGGGCTGAGAGAAAGGAAAAGCAGGACAGTTACCAGCGGGGGAATGCAGGAGTGAAACGGACAACAGTCCGAGCAGACAGCATGGAGGAACTTCTGGAGAAGATCAGGGGAGTCGATTGGGATTCCGTAAAGGAAGAATATAAGCCGCAGAGCGGCGGGCGTTTTGATTTTACCATATAGAAGGAGGATAAGAAAATGTCAATGAATGTTAATCAGGATTACAGCCAGTTTTACAGAGGTACAACGAATATCCCTGCATACGGGAGTGGCGCAAATAAAAAGGATACCCTTGTAAAGTATGGGTTCAACACCACAGACGAGCATGGCAACAAGGTCATGGATAAGATGTCAAGGGAAGAAACGCTGCAGGCGATGAAGGATATCCGCTCACAGTATGGGGATGCGGTCATTGTGGAGTTTTCCGGTGACGGCATGGCGGCCCTTGTAGACGGCAGGAAAGGGGCGGTGGATGCCAGCATGACGCAGGAACAGCGGGATGCGTTGGAAGCGAGGGATGCTGCGTTCCAGAAAGAGATCACGCAGGTGGATAAATCCCTGAATGACCTTCCGGCATATTCCGGGATGTATGGCGCAGACAAGGCGGTTGCGTCTGCGGTGGAGAACTGCAGCAAAGAGGAGCAGGGTTTTGTATATGACATCATCCGGCAGAACTTCCTTATCGGGAACAGCGGTTCCATGACGGAGGAAGAACGGCAGGCAAACATCTCCCTTGGCATGAAGAAAGCGGAATATGCGGTGGAGAATTTTATCCCCGAAGGCAGCAGGGAATCATTCATGGAAGCAATGGAATCCATCGCCAGACTTGCCAGCGCGGGAAAGGCCGACAGCAGCGGGAACATGGACTATGGGGTTGCAAAAGGCAGGTACCTTGGGCATGGCAGCGGGCTTGTTAAGACCACGAGCGCGGTTGACATGATGCGGACAATGGATAAGGACGCATACGCCGAGTACCAGAAAGCGAGCAGAAAGGATGACGGCGGCCTCAGCTCATTGAAATACCTTACAAACTGGTATGCGGGCGCAGTGAAGAAAAATCCTTCGATGGTGGATGAATACGAAAAGCAGTCGGAGGAATATGTGGAGAAAAATGTGAAAGACCGGAAGCTGGATACAACCTTTGCGGGGATAAAGACAGGGAATAGGGCGGTTTTCCTTGAAAGCCTGAAAGCGTTCCAGAGCAGCAATCCGGATTTCCTTGCATCCATTATAAACCGTGAGCTGGCTTCAAAGTTTTGGATGGTTTAAACTATATGGGTTTATACATGATTCCGCAGGGGCGCATAAAACTCTGCCCCTGCGGAATGCCCGGACTTATTGCGAGGGGGCATAGATGGCTCTGACTGACAGATGGGCCGTGGGATTAAGAATAGTTGGAGGACATTGAAAAATGGGCATTAACGGAATTGGAGCGGCAGGCTATCCGATGGCTGGATATATGGCAAAGAAAGCAGAAAGGAATGACGAATCCACAGAGAAAGGTTTTATGGAAATTGTTGCAGAGAAAGCGGAGCAAGAGAAAAAAGCAGATTATGACGAGAAAGCCTTTGAATCCGTAGGGGCGAATGCGCCGGAAGAAGTGAAGCAGGCATGGATGGAAGCGGCGAAAGAAGTAAGTGCAAATGGTCTGGGGATGAAGAAGGATGGGATACTGAGCCATATATCGCAGATGATGGTGCAGAGATGTAATAAAATGCTGAGAGGGGAGGCGGACAGTCAGGATATTCTGGGAAACACAGTGGAATCCGCAATCCAGGCAACGAAGCAGGCATTATATGATCTGGAACATCCGAGGGCGTATGTGCCAAAGAGCATAGAGGTTCAGCAGGCACAGATCAAGGAACAGGAGTTCTATACAGCGTTTTTGGAGAAGCTGGAAAACATATGATACATAGATGAAAATTTCCATTGAGGATATCATAAAAATCGAAGATGTTTCTAAAGGGGAATAATTCTTGGTAAAAGTGTAAAGTAGAATTAAGCTCTGCATCACCTATACAGTTGGGTGAATAAATACATTGAAAGAAAGGGAAATAAATGACGAAAAAGATATTATTTGCTCTAACTATTCTCTTTATTATATTGACCTTTATAGGGGCTGGATATGTAATTGTATCCAAAGGAACCGTAAATGCTGGATATGCTGTTATACCTGCAGTGTGGACAGTAATATGTATGAGTGGTTATAGATGGTACAAAAAGAAGAAGTAATATAGATGATTTGTTAGATAAAAAATTTCTGACGATATACAGCGGAGTTTATAACAGACCATCTGTTCCCAATGTCCCACAAAGCATGGCAGGCGTCCCCGGTTTCCGGCGGATAGGCAAATCGGGGAGCAGGGGCGGCTTAATTGTAAAAATAAGAGGTGGAGGTAGGGGATTAGTAAATTGGAGATGAAGGATGTGCCACAAATAGAAGAATATATAAGAAACCGTGTACATGAACTGTACTGGAAAGATGATATAAATTGTGCAAGGACAGCGATCATTTGTTTGGGTGAATTATTTGAAATTACTGTTGAACAGCAGACGATCTGGTCAGCAGTCGGATTGCATGGTGCCGGAGGGTACAGAGCGCAGTGCGGCTTAGTTGAAGGCACGCTTATGTTTATAGGGATTTATCTTCATGAGTTGGGAAAAACGGAAGATGAAATTGTATCTGCCTGTTACAATTTTGCGTCAGCCTTTGATAAAACATTCGGCTCATTAAGATGTTTTGAATTGCGTCCTGCGGGTTTTTCAGAAAGCAACCCACCGCATATGTGTGAAAATCTGACTTGCAGTGGAATTGAATTTGCATATCAATATATTTTAGGGATTACAAAACAGTGACTTAATAAACCGCAGATCATGGTAGGCACCCCCGGTTTCTGGCGGATAGGCAAATCGGGGAGCCGGGGGCAGCTTTGTTAGATGGTGGGGAGTAAACATTTATTGTGGAGAAGTGGCATGAAAGTAACAGATGTATTTTCTTGGAAACCTGCAAAGGAAATATGTATTGAAGAACTGGAACAGGTATTTAGGGAATATTTCAACGGAACCTATGCGGGGAAATATAAGGTATCAATGAAAACGCCTGATAATGCAGGAAAGAATGTTTTTGATGTCAGGGCAGAGCTGATTGAGGAAGGAAGAAAGGTAGCTTATATTTTGGAAGATAAAATAATTATAGCTGTTGTTGGTTATTCCTGCTGATGGCAGCCTACAACGTATGGCAGGCATCCCCGGTTTCTGGCAGATTAGCAAATTCGGGGAGCAGGGGCGGTTTCCGCAGAAAGGACATTTTTGATATGGAGATAACGGGAATTAAGAATATACATCCGGCAGCATCAAAGGCATCATCCAGGAAAGGCTGGAAGCTGACGGACTCCCTCCGGGAGAAGATAACGGCGCTTGCGAGGGAGGATGCGGCGCAGGGTGTCTATATGGGGAATAAGTTCCTCGCCCTGCGGAAAAGCGAGGTCGCCAAAGTCGCGCCGGACAGGGCAGGAGTCACAGGCAGATCAGTGAGAGGAGGTGAAGGCCGCTATGGAATTTGACCGGGGAGGTTAACAGGTATATTTGCATGGAGACAATGAACTGCTCGGACTTTTTACAAGGGAGCAGGAGCGGCTCTGAACGACAGAGGGGCTGACAAAAATAATGGAGGAGATTAAGAAAATGAATGTAAATGGAATAGGGGCAGGATACCCGGCAGCAGGAAAAGCAAAGGTGCGTCAGGCACAGGACGGGACACAGAGTTTTGACCGGGAATTTATGGGGATGGCATCTCAGACGCCGCCTTCCTTTGTCGGAAAGGTCTGGACGAAAGAGGAACTTATGCAGTCGGTTGATAAGCAGGTGCAGAGCAACCAGAGCAAGAAAATGTCCGTTTCTGATATGATAAAGGCGACCTGCATAGAAGGGACGAGGGCAAGATTCCGCTTTGCGGGGGAGGATAAGATATACACGTTTGATGAATACATAAAGGAGCTTGACAAGCGTTCAAAGAATAATGTGTAGGTAAAATGCCATAGGGCGGACAGGGCAGGCTTTCCGGCAAATTGGGGAACCGGGAGAAAACTTATAATACACAAAAGGTAAATGATGGCAATGCGGTTTGAAGGGGGAGGCGTTTATTGGGAGATACCAATAGGCGCCTCTGTGCTTTCGGAGGAAGGAGGTGGTCATTATCCAGAAAATTAAATGCCCGAACCATAAGTGTGAGAGACGGATTTTTGATATCGGCATAACACGGTTCAGGATCATAGTAGAACTGAAATGCCCGCACTGCGGCGAAGTGGTACGGGTGTACTGGAAACCAAAGGAGAAGAAAAAATATACATAGATAAAAAGAACGGCGGGAGGATTCCTGCTGTTTTTGCTTTTACGGATTAAAGCGTTCCTTTTATGGGCATACTTATGCTATCAATGGAAAAATATGGAAATTTCCATTGTGCGCAAAACTGAATAAGTACCGAGCGAGTGGGACCGCATTGCGTCGAGTCACGAATGGCCGGAGTAAAGCTAGTGAGTTGTTTTAAGAGTGTATGTATAGTGATAGCTTTCCCTGGCCATTCTCTGCCTTTTTTTTAAAGCCAGTCCCACGTCTATATGTTAAAGCGTTCCTAACTTTACGAAGCCGTAAAGGAAGGAACGCTTTATGTCTTTTAGGAAGATCACAGTCAAGTCAGGAAACGAAGAATCCACACTGGAAGTTACGGAAGAGAAATATCAGAAATATTACCGCCCGTGGTGGCAGCAGAAAAAGCATGAGCAGAGGAACCGGGAGGCGATGGAGCAGAACGGCTATACGGAAGAATCCTATGAGGCATGGCAGGATAATGCCTCGGAGGAGGTGGGAATCCCAGACATGGAACTGCCGGGGGTGGACGAGCTGGTGGAGAAAAAGCTGCTGCTCGGTGTGCTCGCGGACGCGATGGATTCCCTCCTGCCGGAAGAGAGGGAGCTTGCCATGAAGGTGTTCGGGGAAGAAATGTCCCTTGCTGATTATGCGGATATGAAGAAGCAGAATCCCCGGACGCTTTCCGACCATAAACGGAGAATATTATCCAAGCTGCGGAGGTTTTTCTCGGAGCGTGGTTTTGAGGTTGACAGCAGATGACCATATCTGCCAGCAAGAGTATTTCAGCGACAAATTTTACGGGAAATGTCGAACGGTTTTCAAGAAAATTTCATTTTAGCCCACCGAAAACAGAAAAAGTGTCATTACGAAAGGTAGGAGGGTATATTTCGGAGCCTTCCAAAACGGCAGGGAAGGAGGGAACGGAGCCTATGGAAAAATCACAGGAGCTTATCGGCATCTTGCAGGCAATCAGCATCGTGGCGAAAAGCCTCGCCGCCAAGCTGATGCAGATCGAGAAGGAAGTGGAAGCCTACGAAGCCGCGAAAGTGGCGCATGACAGGAAAATGAAGAAAGGATGGAGGCACTGATGCGTAAGAAGGTTTTTATCTGCAGCCCCTTCCGTGGCGACATGGAAGGGAATTCAAGGAAAGCGGCGGCCTACTGCCGCATGGCGTGTGAGCAGGGTTTCCTGCCTGTTGCGCCGCACCTCTTATTCCCGCAGTTCTTAAATGAGGGGATAGAGGAAGAGAGGCAGCTCGGCATCGCTATGGGGATGGAGCTGCTCGCCCTGTGTGACGAGGTGTGGGTGTTCGGGGAAGCCACCGAAGGGATGGCGGCGGAGATCGCCTATGCCACAGAACAGGGAGGGAAATTGCAGAGGATGTCGGAAGTCCGTGCGGTGCTGGCAGAGAAGGCCAACGCCGGACATACGGCGGAAGTAAAAGCGCTCATCAAAGGGCGTGGGGCGGGGCGGCTGTCGGAGATTGATCCGGCAGAATATCCCGCGCTCCTTGCGGAGGCAGAGAGGCTGTGATGGGGAAGGAATGGAGCGGATGGAAGGGAACCTGCGGGATACTGCCCGCAGGCTTTTTTTGTTTTTCCATTCCAGGTTTTAAAACTGCTGTTTTTTGCGGACTGTGGCATAGGAGGTGGCGGCCAATGACGCTTGAAGAAATGAGGTTAGTAGATGTGAGGACGGTTGACCGGGATTCGCTGGTGGATGTGACGCGGGTCCATATTGATGAGGGCCTGCCGAAGGAGGAGCGGCTTAAGGAGTTTGTCTGGCAGGTGAAGAATCCATACTGCTTCCGTGTCGGGAATGTCGTGGTCAAGAATGTGTACAGCAATGACGGGGTATCGCTGAGGGAGCGGTTTGAGCAGTTCGCAAGAACCCTTTGAGTTCTCGGACATTGTAAGAAGTCCTCAGGACATCGCGCCATGTCATGGAAAAATCCCGGGAACCGTGGTAAGGTGGAATCCTAAAGGACTATTGCCTGTGCGGCCTCTGGTTTCTGGATTATCCGGATTGGGCACCGGATAAGGAAGAACAGGACAGGAGGATTGCAGATGGAAACGTTGAATTCTAAAACATATCATGCAGCCGTGTACCTGCGGCTGTCCAGGGAGGACGGTGACGTTGCGGAGGGCAGCAGGGCTCTCAGCAACAGCATCTCCAACCAGAAAGAGCTGGTCATGGACTATCTGAGGTCCCACGCCGAGATCCAGGTCTATTCCGTTTATACGGATGACGGATGGAGCGGCGTTGATTTTCAAAGGCCGGAATTCCAGAGGATGTTGAGCGATATCCGGGAAGGTTCTGTTGACTGCGTGGTCGTAAAGGACCTGTCCCGGTTCGGCAGGAACTATATTGAGTCCGGGAGGTACATTGAGAAGATTTTCCCCATGCTGGGGGTGCGGTTCATTGCTGTCAATGACGGTTACGACAGCCTGGACGGGCAGTATGGGAATGACATGGTCATCCCGTTCAAGAACCTCATCAATGATGCGTACTGCCGGGATATTTCCGTGAAGATACGGAGCCATATGGAGGTCAAGAGGAAGAACGGGGAGTATATCGGGGCTTTTGCCGCCTATGGGTATCTGAAGGACCCGGAGGATAAGAACCATCTGGTGGTTGATGGATATGCGGCGGATGTGGTGCGGGATATCTTCGCCATGAAGCTGGCCGGGTGCAGCTTGAAAGCGATTGCGGACAGACTGAACCGGGACGGCATACTGTCCCCGCTGCAGTATAAGAAGAGCATCGGTATCCGGCTGGAGAGCTCCTTCCAGAAAGACATGGAGCCGAAGTGGAGTTACAATGCGGTTCTGCGGATTTTGAAAAATGAGGTGTATGTCGGCACGGTTGTCCAGGGGAAATGTACCACGCCGAATTACAAGGTCAAGAAGCGTGTGTATAAGGACGAGAGCGAGTGGGTACGTGTGGGGGATGCCCATGAGGCGATTGTGGGCAGGAGCGAGTTTGAATTGGTGCAGTCGCTGCTTGCGAGGGATACAAGGGTGTCCCCGAAAAAGGGGAAGGTCTTCCCACTGGCCGGGATGGTGTTCTGTGGGGGCTGTGGGGAGCCGATGGTCCGCAAGACGGTCCCTTCCGGGGATAAGAGGTATGTGTATTATGTCTGTTCCGGGCATAAGAATGACAGGGCTTCCTGCTCATCCCATAGTTTTTCCGCAAAGAAGCTGGAGGAGAGCGTGCTGGCGCTGGTACAGACTTTTATCGGGAAGGTGTTGATGCTGTCGGAGGCGGCAGATATTGTCAGCCAGGCATCAGGGATGGCGCGGGATGCGGGGAAGGTCGAAAGCCGGATTGTAAAGCTGAGGGAAGAGGCGGAGGACTGCGGCAGGAGGCGGAAGAACCTGTATGAGGATTTCAAGGATGGCATCCTCACCAAAGAAGAGTATGCCATGCTCCGGGAGCAGTACCAGAAGCAGGCAGATGGGATCCAGGCTGCCATTGCATCCCTGGAAAAGGAGAGGGACAGCATCCAGACGGGGCAGACGGCCGGGCAGGAATGGGTTGATGCCCTGAAAGGCTACAAGGGCGTGGAGACGCTTGACCGGAGGCTGGCGGCATTCCTCATTGACCGGATCGAGGTCATGGATTCGGATACCCTGCAGGTGTCCTACCGGTTTGAGAAGGAAGCAGCGGAGATGGAGCGCTTTGTGATGATGTATAGGAAGGAGGCGGTCTGACATGGCAAGGAAGAGCAGGAAAGAAATTGCAAGGGCAGTGGCGGCATCCGCTCCTGCAGCAGGCATGAAGGTCTACAGGACTGCCGTGTATGTCCGGCTTTCCAGGGAGGACGGAAGGAAGATAGAAAGCGACACGGTGGAGAACCAGAAGGAGCTGCTGGAGGGCTTTGTGGATGGGGAGCCAACGCTGGAACTGGCGGGCGTGTATGTTGACAGGCATGTGAGCGGCACGAAGTTTGACCGGCCGGAGTTCAACCGGATGGTCGCGGATATGAGGGCCGGGAGGATTGACTGCATCGTGGTCAAGGACTTGTCGAGGCTTGGGAGGAATTATCTGGAAGCTGGGGATTACATTGAGAAGATTTTCCCGTTCTTTGGGGTGCGGTTCATTGCGGTGACGGATGGCTATGACAGCCTTACGTCCGGCACGGCGGAGGACGGGCTGGTGGTGCCGCTGAAAAACCTCATCAATGAGGCGTATGCGAAGGATATTTCAAGGAAGGTCTGCTCCACCTTTGACGGGCTGTTTGAGAAGGGTATTTATCTTGCCACGACGGCGGCATATGGGTACAAAAAGGATCCGGAGGACAGCCACGGCCTTCTGGTGGATGAAAATGTGAGGGATGTGGTGGTCAGGATTTTTAAGGAGCGGCTGGAAGGGAAGAGCCTGGCACAGATTGCAAGGGGGCTGAACGCGGACGGCATCATGGCTCCCAGTGTGTACTGGCAGAGCATCGGCGTGATACACAAGGAAAAATATACGAACCTGTGGGAAGGGAAGCAAGTGAGGCGCATCCTGGAGAACGTGGTCTATACCGGGGATGTGGAGATATCCAAGACCTACAGGGCATATTACAGGGGCATCACGAGGGCGGTATCCAGGGATAAGGGGGAGCGTTTCTATGTAGAGGGTCACCATGAGGCGCTCATTGACCATGGGACTTTTGACAGGGTGCAGGAGCTGATGCAGGAGACGAGGGCCTGTTATGAGGCGGGACGGCAGAACCTTGGCGGGGAGCGGAACAAAAGGGAGGATAAGCTGCAGGGGCTCCTCTATTGCGGGCACTGCGGGAATAAGATGAACCTGTACCGGAAGACGGTGAAGCTGGTGAACGGTTACGGACACTACAGCACTTATGTATGCAGGCGTGCAGCTACTTATGGAGAGGCTGACCCGCCGAAGAATGTCAAGGCGGAGGCCATGGAAATGATTGTGATGGAGCTGCTGAAAGCACATATTTCCTTATATGTGGATGCAAGGGGGCGGATGCGGATGCTGAACCAGAAGCCGGAGACGGCGGAGAAGAGGTCTGCATTGAAGAAGGAGCTTTCCGGGAAAGAAGCCCGCAAGGAGAAGATTGGCGGCTTCATCCGGGCTTTGTATGCGGATTTCGCTGACGGCGTTTTCTCCGAGGGGGAGTACCTGGAGATGAAGGCCGGGTATGTCTCTGAACTGGAGGCGCTGGATGCGGAGATGGCAGGGCTGAAAGCAGAGATGGAAGGGCTTACCCCGGATTATGCCGGGGATAAAGAAATGGCGGCAGCCTTTGGGAAGTATCTGGGAGCGGTGGAGCTGACAAGGGAGATGGCGCAGACATTCATAAGGAAGATTGTCTGCTATGGCAGTGACCGGTTTGAGGTGGAGTACACTTTTGCGGAAGAACTGGCAGAACTGGTGGAAAAGGGAGGAGCTGATGCGGCATGAGGGAAAAGACGGCAGTGCTTCCGGCGGGTTATACCATATGCGCTTATATGAGGCTTTCCAATGAGGACAGGGATATGTTCGGGAGGAAGGTGGAGAGTGGGAGCATCACTTCACAGCGCAGGCTGATCATGGATTTTATCAATCGTCAGCCGGAGTTTAAGGGGTGCAGGGTGATTGAGCGGTGCGATGACGGGCTTTCGGGCAGGTATTTTGATACCAGGCCGCAGTTTACGGATATGATCAATCTGGCGAAGCAGGGGAAGGTGGACTGCATCATCGTGAAGGACTGTTCCAGGTTCGGGCGGGATTATGTGGAGCTGGGGGATTATTTGGAGCAGCTGTTCCCCTTCCTGAGGGTGCGGTTCATCTCCGTCAATGACCATTATGACAGCGACCGGGACGAGGGCGGTCTGGACATCGCTTTCAAGAACCTTGTCTATGATATTTATTCAAGGGATCTGTCAAAGAAGGTCAGGCAAGCGAGAGAGCGGCTGGCCGTGCAGGGGAAGTACACGGCGGGGCAGACGCTTTACGGGTACAGGAAGAAAAGGGAAGATAAGCACAGGCTGGAGCCTGACCCGGAGACGGCCCCGGTTGTCCGGGAGATCTTTGATATGAGGCTGGCCGGCATGGGGCTTTCCGACATTGCAAGAAACCTGAATGACCGGGGCATCGGGTGTCCGACCGTGTTCCTGCATGGGAAAGGGGAGGTTGTGAACAGGAAGGATGGCTTTGACAGGATGTGCTGGACGGGCGGCGTCATCAATGGAGTGCTCCAGAATGAAATCTATACGGGGGCTGTGGTTTCCCTGAAAAGCACGATGGACAGCAGGAAGGGGAAGCTGGTGGTGAGGCCGAAGGATGAATGGGCGCGTGTGGATGGGATGCATGAGGCAATCGTCACGAAGGAGGAGTTCAGGCGGGTACAGGAGATGGTGGGTGCCAAGAAGCCGGCGGCTGGGAAGAGAAAGATGCGTTATGCCTGCGGGGTGTGTGGGAAGCGGCTGACCAGGAGGAACGGGACGGACCTTTACTGCAACCGGGGGTATATGCTGAAGGACTGTGAGTGCCGGCAGGTGGTGATGAAGGAGCCGGAGGCGGACGCAGTGGTGCTGGGGGAATTGAAGAGGAAACTGCGGCGGGTTCTGGATGAAGAGGAGCTGAGGCTGGAGAGGCGGGCGGATGTCCCGGTGGTCGGGAGCAGGGTGGAGAGCCTGAGGAACGCGCTGGAGGCGGCGAAGAAGGCGAAGCAGAGGCTGTTTGAGAAACTGGCGGACAGGGAGATTGAGCGGGCGGTGTTTTTGGAGAGGAAGAAGGGATATGATGCGGAGATCGGAAGGCTGGAGCAGGAGATTTCGGATGCGGGGCTGGCGGGGAGGATTGACAGGGATGCGGACGGCGAGGCACGGGAGCGGGCGGATGTGGCGAGGTCTTTTCTGGATGTGGGGGAGATGACGGAGGAAATCTGGGAGCGGTTCGTGAAGGGGGCCTGTGTGTATCCGGATGGGAGGATTGAGGTTAGGTGGAATTTTGGGGATGAAATGGAGTGAGGGATGTGGCACCTGGGCGGGAATGTCCGGGTGCCATAAATTTTTTTGAAAAATTTGTTAGTGTTATATTGACAGAATCGGGCGGCTCTGGCTCCGGGGATTGTGTTAAAATAAGACCAAGTTAGCAGAAGCCTTATAAACAGAGGGTTTGCGCTGATTTGGTCTTATTTCATTTTACCACAAAAAGCACAAAATTGAAAGCCGCGGAAGAGATTTTGTGGAAATAGGACACAGCGTAACTATCTGGTGCTGGCATTCCGGCAGCTTAGTCCTACTACTACATTCCATTTCTCCGCAGGCGGTTCGTGCCTGCCACGGCTGACAGCCGGCAGTATACTGTTACAATATTATAATGAATTGAGGGACTAAGTTGGTGCGATTTCTGTTAGCTGGCTTAGTCCTTTTTGTTTTGGAGGACAAGGGAGAATGTATAGAGAAAATATTTACAGTACAGGAAATGCCATTGTGGATGAAAGCGCAAAGCTGAACATATCAGGAAATATCATTCCGCAGGCATGGTATCAGACAGTCAGGAGGGACAGTGGAAAACCAAACCTGACGGCAATCATCATCCTGGCGGATATCGTTTACTGGTATAAGCCGGTAGAAGTCAGGGACGAGGTTTCCGGGCAGGTGATGGAGTACAAAAAGAAGTTTAAGGCCGACCTGCTGCAGAGAAGCTACCAGCAGATCAGTGAGCAATTCGGGATATCGAAGAAGGAGGCTTCCAGCGCAGTCATATTTCTGGAAAAGCTGGGAGTTGTGAAGAGGGTATTCCGTACAATCAATATCAGCGGCCTGGTCATCAATAACGTGTTATATCTGGAACTGATCGTTGACCGGCTCCGGGAACTGACTTACCCAGAGGGCATTGACTGGGATCCCAGCCGGAACGGACGTATCGAGCCGGAAGAGGACACCAGGGAAACGCCAGGGGCAGGGCAGGCACGGTACGGGGCAGGGGCTGTCACCTTTCAAAGGGAGAGGGTCACGACTTTGAAAGGGACACCCAGAGACGCCAGAAGGGAGACAAATACAGAGATTTCCCAGAAGAATACAACAAAGAATACAAAGGAGATTTACAACCAAGAGTATCATAATCCTATCCAATCTTATCAATCTGCAGAAGAGCAGTTCAAAGAGCAGATTGATTTTGACGCGATATGGATTGACCGGCCTTCGGACAGAAAGCTGTTGGAAAATATTGTCTCGATCGCGGTCGATGTCCTGACATCTACTGCAGGAACGGTCCGGGTTAACCGGGAGGATAAGCCTGTGCCGGTGGTACAGGGCATTTACAGGAAGCTGGATAAAGGTTCCGTAGAGTACGTCCTGGATTCGATACGGAACTGCGGGAGCAGGGCAACGAATATCAGAGCGGTGATCATGACCGCCCTGTATAACGCGACTATGACAGCCGCAAGCAATGTGGCAAACCTGTTTGCCTGCAATACAGCGGCGATGGCATGGGCATAAACAGGAGGATATGATGAAAACAAAGAGTATGAAAGTCTATCAGGGAAGCGGAAGAAATTATGTGGAAGTCCCGAAGATTGTCCTGCAGGGGAAATGGCTGGACGGCCTGGGATTTTCCATAGGGGACCAGATCAGCGTAACCTGCAGCGAAGACACGATCATGATCACGAGATCCGCTGATACCCAGAATAATAAAAACGTGAAAATGAAAAATGGTTTATGCGCGGAATCCGCATAGCAGTTATTACAAGTGCAGGCATTAAAAGAGCGTAACAGAAAAAATCACCACCTGTATGGTTGGATGCTTTACGAGCCACCAGTCCGCCTCATTTGCATTGCGACGAATTGCATGCAAACGAGTGACCGGATTGCAGCCGTACAGGTGGAAAAATTACAGGAAAGGATGTAAGTAAATGTTTGAAAGCAGAGAGATCATAGGCATTGACCATGGGAACCGCAATATCAAGACCGCAGGCGGCGCGGTATTCTCGGCGTCAGTACAGCCGGTCGGGACAAGGCCGGATAGCCTGGAAAACATTCTGGAGTACCAGGACCAGTCCTATCTGATTGGCAGCGGAGTCCCGGCTATTGAACGGGTAGACAAAACAGAAAACGGGGACTATTATATCCTGACCCTTGCGGCTCTCGCAATGGAATTAAGGGGAAGGAACCTGACCAGCGCAAAAGTGAGGATGGGGGCGGCGCTTCCGCCCCGCAGGTTCCAGTCACAGAAAGATGGTTTTAAGAAATATCTGTCCAGGGCGAAAGAACTGCATTTCCGGTTTGAGGGGATTCATTACCATGTCACTCTTGAAAATGTATATATATTCATGCAGGGGCATGTTGTCATCCATACACTGCTGGAGGAAATCCCCGGCTTCTGCCTTCTGGTCGATATCGGCGGCGGTACAGTGGACCTGGTGGGATTTGTGGATGGCATGCCGGATGGGGATTACGCCATATCGGACAAAGCAGCCCTGTACTGTATCAACAGGGTAAACGAGGAAATGGTAGCGAAATTCGGTTCAGGGGTTCCGCCCTATATCGTGGAATCCTTTATGAGAAACGGAAGTTATAAATGCCCGGAAAAGTACCAGACAGAGATTACAAGATGCCTGAGAGAGTATTCCGCGGATATTTACGAGACCATACGGGCGAACAATTATAACCTGGACCTGACAAATATGGTGTTTATGGGCGGCGGTGCCTCTATCATCCAGCACTTTGGGCAGAATGAGGGCAGGATGGTACAGTTTGTGTCGGATGTATGCGCCAATGCCAGAGGCTGCGAGGCTGCGGTAGGAAGCATTATGCGGGCCAGAAAGTTGCGGAAAGAAAAAAGCGCATAGCAGTCTCAAAAGCAGCTAAAGAAAATAGATGAATCATTCACGGGGCAGTTTGCCAGGCAACAGCTGGAACCGGACCATATCTATCACGTTATCCGGAGGGGCTGTTGCCGATGGCCTGGCCGCCATGGAGAGGAAGATATGGATAATGAAAAAATGTTCAGCGCGACAATGCGGCTTTATAAAAAACGCCCGGTCCATGCGCAGGCATACAGATGCCTGAAGAACCTGAATACGGATATTTTTAAGTCTAAGGATGACTTCCTTGCTGAAGCGATCGTGCATTTCAGCCAGTACCTGAAACAGGAAGAAGATAAAAAGCGGGTGGAGGAACTGGATGCCTGTCTGGAGCGGCAGAGCGGAAAGCTGCTGGAACTGATGAAAAAAGCGGTGTCACAGGTACAGAGTGAGACACTCCCGGAACTGGTCAAAACCGCAGTAGGGGAAGCGATACAGGAGAACACGGTAGTCCCTGTAGAAAAAGAACCAGTGATGGGGAAAGAAACAAGCAAAATGAAACAAGATCTGGAACACTACAAAAAAGATATACAATTCGCGCAGTTTTATGAAATGGATGATGACTGACAAGGAGGAAAACGCATGAGAATCTTAACGACGATCTTAAAAGGAACCTTTTCTATTATCTGGCTGGCACTGGATCTTGCAATAAAGCTGCTTGGCTTATTGATACAGATAATCTTCTCTATGACTGTGCTTGCATTTAAGTTAGCGTTCATGATGATGAATTCTGTCAGCTATTAAAGCTGTAAACGCAGCTTTTCTGTAACAATAGTCAGAAACAAAGAAAGGAATCGTATATGCATTGGATCCGGGACCGCCCATATCCGATGCCATGCCTGAAAACTGAATATGGAGATCCCATAGACGTGGTTTTCACGTATGGCCGCGCCTATGGGTAAAACATCATGGCAGGCTTGTGTAGGCTTGCCTTTTTTGCGTACAAAATGGCTTCCTGCAGCGAGACAGGCAGATTTACGGACACAGGCACGTATAGCGCCGTTTTTTCTTTTATCCGCTTACCTGTCCCGGCTGCAGTATGTAAACCAAAAGGAGGGAGCAGAAAAATTGAAAAGAAATAAGAAACGTTTTTTAGCAGGGGCGCTGGCATTCCTGCTTACCTGTTCTACCCTGTTAGAGCTGGGGACTGCCGCAAGGGCGGCAGATACAGAAACAAGAACGGAGAACCTCCCGGAACTGGCTGAGATACAAGGCCAGCTTCAGGAGGATGAGGTTGTTGTAGCGGAAGACTTCACCTTAATGGCCGGCGATATATTTGATGGAGAAAATAAAGATCCCGGCTTGAAATATGATGCCACAAAGGTAAAGGTCACTTATGAGAAAATCATAGAAAGCGACAGCCGGGAACTTGCGTCAAACATCCCAGGCACCTATCACGCGCTGTACCGTGCGGAACCACTGGGAGGAAACCCGCCTTATCGGGTCATAAGAAAAGTGAACGTTAGGGAAAAAGAACAAGGTTCCCCCAGCCAGCAGGATTCGGAGGGCAGCGGGAATCAAGGGGAAGACTCCGGGGCGGATGACGGGCAGGATCCACAAAGTCCCGCGGAGATTCTGGATGAAATCCCGGATATGCCAGAAGACGCGGAGGGAATGACAAATATCTATGAGGATGGGGAGGGTGTATTCCTGTCGGTTGTTCCTGATATGGGGGCTGCAAGGCAGAAAGCACGGGCAGCCATCAACGCAAATCTGGAGGTCGGGGCGGCGATCCCCTATCCGGCAAACCTTGGAAATTATTCCACAAATTACTTTACAGTAGATGGCAGGGTCGCCTACTGTCTGGAATCCACGAAAGCAACGCCTCCGGCAAGCGATTACGTGGCAAATGAGTTTGAGGGCAACGAACTTTTACAGAAAGTCCTTTATTATGGTTACGGCGGTCCGGGAGATGTCACGGATATTTATATGCCTGCCTTTGACACGCAGTTAAAATACCTTTTCACGCATCTTGCGGCAGCCTATGCCTATTGCGGGATAGATGGATTCGCAGGCTGTACGATGGAAGATATTGAGGAATGCGGAGTATGGGGATTTGTCACTTATCTGCAAGGACAGGAAACCCCTCCGTCCTCCAGGATCACGGTTTCAGATGGCAATCCCGCCGTCTCCCTGGAAGGGGACGTTCAGAAGACGGCGGAACAATGGCTGCAGGGGGATCCACGGTCTTCCATTGTGATTGACCTGCCTGAAAATATTACCTGCCATTATAACGGTGCCGAGGTAACAGATGCCGTAGAAATTTTTGGCGGAACCAGCTTTTATTTCACGGCCCCATGGAACCAGAAAGGCACCTGGGATACGGGGGAATTGCAAAACCAGTTGGGCAGCCAGTGGAAAACAATGGTACTTTCAACAGGGAATGGAAATCAGGATGTAGGATACGGGGCATTTTCGGCAGAAGAAGATCATAAGGTATTTTTTTCCGTACAATGGCAAAACCTGGCAAGGGTCGTAATCTTAAAATGCCATAAAGAGTTTGGCGGAACGCCGCTTTCGGGAGCGGTATTTGAGATATACTCGGACGAAGAGTGTACGAATCTAATCCAGCAGATGCCGCCCACAGATGAAAATGGAAAGACAGAGGTGATCTACCCCAATGACTGGAATTTTGTGTATGTAAAAGAAAGCCTTGCGCCGGCAGGATACCGCCGTAAACAGGATGCCTTGTTATTACATATGAAGACCGGGGACAGGGTAGCCACGGTCTGTAACGAAGAGCAGACAGGAAAGATCACGGTACAGAAACAAGGAGACATCCTGACCGGCGTGAAAGAAGAAAATGGTACGCTTAGATTCCAATATGGGCTTATCCCGTACAGCGGGGCAAAATATACCATTTACGCGGCAGAGGATATTTACAGCCAGGATCAGGTGACGAAATACTTTGACGCAGGTGAGGCTGTCGCCCGGCTGCAGACCGGAGAAGATGGAAGCGCCGTTTCGCCGGAATTATTTCTTGGAAAATACAGGGTCGTAGAAAGGGCGGCACCAGAAGGGCTGGTACTTGGAGAGACAGAGGAAGAATGGACAAAAGAGATCGACCTGGCTTATGGGGACCAGGATGACGAGTTTGCGGAAAAGACGGTCGTATTTACAAACCATCACCCGGAGATCGCCGTAAAAGCCATAAAAAAGTCAAAAACCAGCGGAACCACTCTGGAAGGCGCGGTTTTCGGACTGTATGCGGACAGTGACATTACTGACAGGGATGGAAATATACTCGTAGCAAGCGGGACGTTGATCGAACAGGTGACTTCTGATACAGACGGAAATGCCTGTTTCCAGAGTGATATTCCAATCGGATTTCAATACAGTGTGAAAGAAATCCAGGCCCCGGAAAATTATTGCCGGTCAGACGAAGTATTTACATTTACTTATGAATACAAGGATGATGAGACATACCGCTATACATTTGAGCAGGAATTTTGGAACGAAGAAGTGCGCGGAGAGATTCACGTCAAAAAGACCGACAAGGATACCCGCTCCTTTGTCCCGCAGGGAGACGCGCAGCTTGTCGGGGCGGAATACGGGCTCTATGCGGCAGAGGATATTGAGTCGCCGGATAAAAAGGGCGGGGCACTTTATAAACAAGGCGAACTGGTCAATAAGGGGAGGATTTCCGACGAGGGGAGTTTAGATTTTATAGACCTGAATCTTGGCAAATATATTATCAAGGAAATCGAGCCGCCGGAAGGATATCTTCTGGATGAAACGGAATATCCGGTAAACCTTTCTTACGAAGGACAGGAAGCCAGGTCCATCCGGAGAAATGTGGATGTAAAGGAAAATGTAAAGAAACAGGCATTCCAGATTTTAAAAATTTCGGAAGATGGCGTACAGACAGAGACCACGCTGGTAGAAGGGGCCGGATTCAAGATATTCCTGATCAGCAGCCTGGCAGGCGTAAAGGATGGCAGCCTAAAGCCGGGACATGGGAGTCACTTTTCCGCGGAAGATTTTACGGATTATGATTTCAGCGGGGATGAGACAGCATCTTATTATGAAGATGGGGAAAAGGTGACTGTGCCGGAACTTTTTACAGACCGGAACGGCTACCTGAAAAGCCCGGAACTGCCATATGGGGACTATGTGGTAATGGAATCGACTGTCCCGGAGAACCTGCACCAGATAGATCCATTTATTGTGCATATATCGGAGGACAGCCGGGAACCCCAGGCATGGCGAGTGCTGGACGACCGCCCCTTCCAGTTCCTGCTCAAGATCAAGAAAAAAGACGCGCAGACAAAGAAAGAAGTCGTGGATAACAGCGCAGCCTATAAGATTTATAACGTGGACAAAAAAGAATACGTGGAAATGCAGGTCCGTTATCCGAACAAAGAGAAAGTATCCGTATTCTATACAAGTGAAGATGGCTCCCTTGTAACGCCGGAACTTCTTAAGAGCGGTACCTATCGGATTGAGGAAGTGGAGGCACCAAAAGATTATGTACAGCAGGGCTTTGAAGACGCTCTGTTAGCGGATGGAAGGGATGTACCGCTGAATGAAGTCACAGAGGGCGGAGAATACCAGAAAGCGGAAGCTGCACCGGTTCTGGTCACTGTGGATGCCGATACTGCCCATCAGATGGAAGTGGAGGCAGGGACATATACAGTCCTGGTGGAACAGAGTAACAATGAGGCAGTTGGAAGCCTGAGACTGCATAAAAAAGGTGAAAAGCTGAAAGAAGCGGTAAACGTGGAAACACAATTCCTAAATAAGGTCAGGAATGGGGCGGTATCCGTAGTGAACCGGGTTTCCGGGCTGATTACCGGGGAAGAGGCGATAGGAGAAACTTCCGGTTATGCTTTTCGCTATGAAGAGACTGACCTGGAGGGAGTAAAATTCTCCGTTTATGCAGGAAATACAATTTACACACCGGACGGACAGACGGATGAAAATGGAAACCGTATCGTGAAATACAGGAAAGACGCGCTGGTGGCATCCATTGTGACAGGCGAAGACGGAACCGCGGTGCTGAATAACCTGCCGGTGGGCAGCTATTACGTGGTGGAAGAAAAAACAGGGGAGAACCATGTCCTTGACAGGGAGAAGCAGGAATTTGAGATCACATATAACGGCCAGAAACAGGCTGTTGATTATGTGGACCTGGAACTGACAAATGAAAGACAGTGTATTTCCATTGAAATATCCAAAAAGGATTCCGCTACAGGCGAGCCAATAGCCGGAGTTGGATTTGGGCTATACGCTGGGGAAGCAATTTTTGACGCAGATGGACAGACCGTTGTAGAAAAGGACGCGTTGATTGAGACCGCGAGAACGGACGAAACCGGGAAACTGGTATTTCAATCGGATCTTCCGCATGGGAAATATTACGCAAAAGAAACGGAAAAGAAACCGGGATATCTGGACAGCGGGGAGACCTATTCTTTTGAAGCGGATTATCAGGAGCCGGAAGAAAATATAATATGGCTGTCCTGCGAAGCAGTAAATGACCCCACGGTCACGGAATTTAGTAAAACCGACTTGACAGACGGACAGGAGATTGAGGGGGCGAAGCTGCAGATTATGAAAGACGGAAATGTGGTGGAAGAATGGATATCCGGCAAAGTTCCCCATACGGTCTATGCGTTGGAGCCGGGAGACTATCTGCTCCATGAGGAAGCTGCCGCAAAAGGATATTTATTAGCGGAAGATATCAAGTTCACCGTACAGGAGACCGAAGAAATCCAAAAAGTGGAGATGCAGGATGAACGGGCCATGGGGCAGTTGAAAATCCGAAAAACAGATTCAGAAAACGGCGAATCCCTAGAGGGTGTAGAGTTTACCCTGTATGAAAAAGAGTCTGGGGAGGAAGCTGCGGTACTTGTCACTGACAAGGAGGGAAACGCGGAATCCGGCCTGCTTCCTATCGGTATATATGAAGACGGTGCGTTTCAGAATGGCGCGGTCTATGTACTGAAAGAGACGAAAGCGAAGGAGGGATATCAGAAACCGGACGAGGAATGGGAGGTTATCTTTGACTATCAGGATGGGCGAACCCCGGTGATCGAAGTATTGAAAGAAATCCAGAATACAAAGGAGGATGCCGGAACTCCGGATCATGCACCAAAAACAGGTGACAGGACCAGGTGGCTGCTTCCTCTGATGGGAATCTTTGCGGGCGGCGGATGCCTGTCCTGGATGGCAATGCGGGCGAGAAGAACGGGAAAGAGACGGCACGCCAGAAGAAAACCGCGGGGAAAAAGAAGATAGGTAAACAAAGGGTAAGGGCGGCTCTATTGCTGCCCTTGATTTATAGCATAGGGAAAACGCTATTGGAGAAAGGGGGAAGAGAAAAATAAACGAGAGGAGGAACTGCGGTATTAATAGAAGAAATAGGGGGAGAAGCATATGAGGATTGGGATTATGGACGCGGATTTATTATGCGGTTCCAGACATAGCTTCCCAAACCTTGCCTGCATGAAGCTGTCCGGCTTCCATAAAAGCAGGGGAGATGATACAGAACTTGTACTTGATCCCGGTATGGTAACGGCGTATGACCGCATTTATGTATCAAAGGTATTTACGGATACAGTAGTCCCGGAGGAAGTCCTTTGTCTGGACAACGTGGTCTGCGGCGGTACAGGATTTTTCTATGACAAAGCGGAACCATTGCCGGAAGAGGCAGAACACCACATGCCGGATTATGGGCTATACCAGGAGTTTATCCAGAACCGTGTCCATTCTGGGAAAGCAAAGGCATCGGACCGGTTTTATACAGATTATTCTATCGGTTTCCTGACCAGGGGATGTTTCCGGAAATGTGCTTTCTGTGTAAACAGGAACAGCACAAAGTCTATCCGGGCAAGCCCACTGAAGGAATTTATGGATGTGGGGCGGAAAAAACTGTGTTTTTTGGATGACAACTTCCTTGCCTGCGCGGAGTGGGAAAGGATCCTCGATGAAGTATTGGAAAGTGGGAAACGGTTCCAGTTCCGGCAGGGGCTCGACCTGCGGATCATGCAGAGGCGGCAGATGGAACGGCTGTTTTCCGGAAAATTGGATGGGGATGTGATCTTTGCTTTTGATGACATTGCCGACCGGGAAACCATAGAACGGAAGCTGTCTCTGCTGCGGGAAACCGTAAAGGTTAAAAATGGCCTGAAATTGTATGTACTCTGTGGATATGACAGAAAAGGGGGCTGGGGATCTGGATTCTGGGCGGAGGATATCCGGAACACTTTGGAACGGGTGAAGATCCTGATGCGCTTCGGATGCCTTGCTTATATCATGCGGTATGAGAAATGCTGGCAGTCCCCTTACCGGGGGATGTATACCGTCATCAGCCGGTGGTGTAACCAACCGGCCCAGTACCGGAAAAAAAGCCTGAGGGAGTTCTGCATTTCCCAAGGGGAAAATAGTTCCAGCGTCCGATATCTGGAAGAATTTGAAGCAGGGCATCCGGAACTGTCGGGTTATTTTGATATGAAATACGGGGAGGAATGCCATGTATAAGTTCACAGATGAAGAATTGCAGGCCGCGAAAACGGTAGATCTGGTAGACCTTGCGGCAGATATAAATGTCCCCTTAAAAAAGAAAGGGAGATTCTACTATGTGGATGGGATGGATTCCTTGATGATCTTCAACCGTTCCACCTGGTACCGTTACAGCAAGGGGGTAGGCGGCAGTACCATTGATTTTCTCATGTATTTCAAAGGGATGGCATTTAAAGAAGCGGTATCATATCTGCTGGATTTTACCGGATATGGCAGACGCGGCAGAAGCAAAAGCGGCACACAAATGGTTCCAGAAAATACAAAGACAGACAGAACTATGCTGGAAAACAGAAGCTATGAAAGTAATATTTCAGAAAGAGACAATAGGACACCCTTGATTCTCCCCGAAAAGGCTCCAAACAGCCGGAGACTTTACGGATACCTGATGAAACAGCGTGGGCTTTCAAAGGAGACCATACGCTATTGGCTGGAAAAAGGGCTGATGTATGAAAGCCTTCCCTACCATAACATCGTATTTCTTGGCAGGGATGTCAACGGAAATATTCGGTTCGCGAGCCAACGGGGAACATTGGATGCTTATGGGAAGCCCTTCAAAGGGGATGTCCCGGGAAATGACAAGCGGTATGGAGTCAACATAGTCAATCCGGAATGTGAAGGACTCTATGTCTATGAGGCAGCAATCGACGCTATGTCAGATATGGAGCTCCGGCAGGATTATAAGACAAGCATTCTTGTTTTGGGGATGGTGTCTGACGGCCCGCTGAAAACAATCCTGGAAGAATACCCACATATCAGGACGGTCTGTCTTTGCCTGGACAATGACGGCCCGGGCAGGAAAGCGGCGGAAAGGCTGGCGGAGAAATACACACAGGCAGGTTATGGGGTATCTGTCCGGCTGCCGCCATTGGGGAAAGACTACAATGAGTTCCTGAAAACGGAGCGGGATAAGAATGCTTTACATAAGCAGCCACAGGTACAAAAGATGCGGTAAAGAAATAAAGCAGGAGGAAAAAACTGATAGATCAAAAAGAAACAGGAGGACAGGAAAATATGGATTTTGAAAGATTTAAGGAAGAACTGCGGGAACAGGTAAGTGCCGCGGCAAAAGAATGGAACGGAGGCGAATTTATCAATGAAGGAACATTTAAAGAAGAAGGGGGCGACATCGTCTTCCACCCGGAAGATGGACTGGCAGGCATTCCTGTCAATACAATGGACCACTATGCGGCTTATCAGGCTGGCTGGACAATGGACGCGGTTATTGAAGCGGCTTTTACCGCGTTGAAAGAATCTTTTCAGGAGCAGCAGCTATTGGAGCGGATGGCTGTGCCCGAGAATATTGTACCGGTACTGATCCCCGGAAAAGGAAATGAGGAACTACTGGAGGAGACGGCGCATATTGCTTTTGGGAATATGGAGATCATCTTTAAATTTATTCTCCCGGAACCTGTAGACGGCATGAATATTTCCTGCACTGTCCCTAAGTCCTACATGGAAGAATGCGGATGGGATGAAGAAAAACTCCTGTCAGTAGCAATGGGTAACCAGGCATACCGGGGCGGGATCCATGTCATGCCATTTAAGAAGATGACGGATGTGCTGCTTCTTGGAGGTACCGGAGAAGATTTGGAATCTGACTGGGAGGGGCTGAAAGAGGATCCTTTAAAGATTGTGCTCATTACGAATTCACTGCGTTTATATGGAGCAGCCGGAATATTGGACAAAGAAACGACGGAGAGGATCAGCCGTATTTACGGGTCGGACCTGTACATCCTTCCGGCAAGCCTGCATGAATGCCTGGCAATCCCCAAAGGAAGTACGACAGTCCAGAACCTTCAGATGATGATACAGGAGATCAACCATCATCATCCGGCAGGAAAAGAATGGCTGTCAGATGACGTGTATGTATATGACAGGGATTCTGGGGAGGTCAGGCTGGCTGACAGCGACTGACCGTTTGTAGTGGGAAACGCATTTCATTGTTGATGGTATGAAAGAATAGAAGAGACCACGTCTGTAGCTGTGGCAGCTCGGAAACTTAATCCTATAGGATGCGGAAAAGCCGCCGTCGGCTGGTTTTCTGTATTGCGAATGAAAAAGACTGAAAAGAAGGAGGTTATCGTGAGTAATCCCGGGTAAAATGTGTAGCTACACCTCATGAAAAATGAGGAATGAAATATGACTTGGTAAATTTTTGTGAAATTGATAAATACGCGGCAAAAAGTTATTGCGCGATCCATGGCACAGATGAAAGGAGGAATCTGGGGGATATTACGAAGGTCGATGAAAATGCGATCCCACGGTTCAATATGATCTGCGGCGGTTCACCCTGCCAGGATTTTTCGAGTGCCGGCCTACGCAAAGGCGCTGTATGGGTCTGCCGGGAATGCGGGTATCAATATAATCCCCTACAGATCCATTACAGCAGGCGTCTAAAGTGTGAAAAATATGGTTCTGAAAAGATAGACAAGACACGCTCTTCGCTTCTGGCTGAATGGCTGCGTGTCATCCGGGGAGTAAGACCGACTTGGGGGATTTACGAAAATGTGAAAAGCATTACCAGCAGGCCATTCCGTGAGACATTCCAACTGTTTGAAGAAGAACTCCGGGAGTACGGGTACAATACATACTGGGCTGTGCTGAATGCCAGGCATTACGGGATCCTGCAGAACAGGGAAAGGATTTACCTGGTCCTGATACGGAAAGAAGCGGACAATGGGAAGTTTTTATGAGACGGATGGGAATGTATTGCGGCAGTGGAGGGAAAGACGTATAGACAGGGGGGATCGAAACACAGATATTATTTTAATACGGCAGAACGCAAAACAAGGTTATAAAGAATGTATGTGCGGCGGGCTTGTGAATATATCCTATCCCTATACATTGAAAAAAGGAAGGGCGATAGACAATGAAATGGTCTGCCCAACGATTACAACGAGTCCAAGGATCGTCAGGGTAGAATCCCTGTCAAGGATCCGCATGGTCACACCGTTAGAATGCTTTCGCCTGATGGGATTTGAGGATGAGGATTTTCAGAAAGCAAAGGGGGAAGGGATCAGTGACTGTCAGTTATACAAGCAGGCTGGGAATTCAATCGTTGTGGATGTACTGTTTTATATTTTCCGGGAACTGTACCAGGCAATGCCATATTTGTTTGATGACCTGCGCCTGTCCTCGTTTTTCAGCGGAATCGGTGCGTTTGAGAAAGCGCTGGAACGTCTGGAGGGATATGTGAGAAAGTGACCGGAAAGTATGTGAAAAGACGGTATCAGAAATACGGATTTGATATCAATATCTTCAAAACGGATGTGAAAAAGTGATACCAGAAACGTGGAATTGGTATCAACATTTTCAAAATGGATGTGGAAAAGTGATACCAGAAATGGGGATTTGATATCAGCTTTTTTGAAAGTGTGTGGAAAGTTGGTATCAGAAACGGGCAATTGATACCAACAATTTTACAAAGCTGCGGAAGACTGGTATCAGAAACAAGCAATTGATATCAACATTTTGGAAGGGTCACGGAAAATTGATATCAGAAACAGGCAATTGATATCAACACTTTTGACAGAATGTGGAAAAGTGATATCAAAAACGCTGTTTTGATACCAGTTTTTTAAGCAGGTGCAATGAAAGCTGATACCAGAAAACGGGAAATGGTATCAAGAAATTAGCCTGTTTAAGACATAATTAAGGGGGTTTTAGGGGCATGCCCCTGACAAGATGGATTTTGTACGGCAAAATCCGTATCTTGCAAAGGACTGGCAGGGCCAGTCCGAACCTCCCGGCAGAAATCTTCCGGCGCGTGTTTGAAAAGTTGAATGAAAACGCCGGGCAGATAAAACAAAAAGGAAGGAGTGGTCTTACGAAAAAAGAAACCATGAGATACCGGAAGGAGATCCGGCTGTCAGCGGCGGAGCATGAGAAGCTGCAAAAAGACGCTGCTGAAATGGGGGTAACGGAATCCCGGTTCCTGCGGATGCTGCTCACGGAACGGCCAAGGGACCATCCGCAGGTCCGGGAGGAACTTCGGAGGCTGAATAACGAAGTAAACCATATCGGGGTGAATATTAATCAGATCGTACACAATAATAACAGCCGGCTATATTCCGAAGTGGATAAACACCGGCTGTATGTATATATGAAACAAGTAAAAGACCTGTTGAACCAGATTTTGGATAAGCTATAGGATTATGGCGATCACAAAAGTCCTACATATGAAGCAGGCGAAATCCGGGTACAAGGCCAAGCACCTGGCGAATGGATTGAAATATATCATGGATCCGAAGAAAACCAGCGGAGGCTGTTATATCAGTGGGAGCGGCTGCGTTCCGGAAAACGCATTGTCGCAGATGTTGGAGACCAAGCGGCATTTTGGAAAATTGGACAAGAGACAGGCATACCACTTTATCATTTCCTTTGAAGAAGGTGAAGTGACAGAGGAAGAAGCATTCCAGATCATGCGGGAATTTACGGAGGAATACCTGGGGGATGGCTTTGAGGCGGTCTATACAGTCCATAATGATACCGCCCACATACACGGGCACCTCATTTTTAACTCTGTCCGGTGTACTGACGGCCAGAAATATGATTACCCAAAAGGGGAATGGGAACACCGTATACAGCCGCTTGTAAACCGACTCTGTAAAGAATATGGGTTATCCACATTAGATATGGAAAAGGTGAAAACCAAACGGGGGCAGAAAAAAAGCGGTGGAAAAGAAGAGGAATATGTGGATAACCTGCCGGAACCTACCCATATCAGCCAGATGTATGTGGATAAGCCGCAGGTACAGCAAGCGGAGATCCTTTATATTTTTATCCCCTACCGCAACCGGCATCTGACACGGCACCAACGGGAATGCTTCTATAGAAAATACCGTACCGGGAAAATCCATAAAAATCCCAGGACACAGGAATATAAAGCAAGCTGCCAGGCGTTAAAACGGCTGCAGGAAGAGTATCTGTTTTGGGTGGAGCAGGGAATCCGAAACAGGGGGGATATCCACCGTGCGTTAGAAAAAGCAGAAGAATATCTGAAAAATATCAGATCCAGGAAAAAGGAGATAATCCAAGAAAGGGGGCAGTACCAGACCGTATTTTCTTTGCTGAAGGCACTGGAGGGATGGGAAATGGAAGCAGGGCTTTATCAGGAGGGATATCCAGAGTTTGCCGGAGCCTATCAGGAATACCAGAAAATCTGTGGACAGCTTGCGGGGCTTGGATTTTCGCTTGATGAAGCCAGGAAACTGGAACAGTATTTTATCACACAATGGAGTGGTTTGGAAAAGATGAGAAAGGCAGCATTGAAAGAGCGGCGGATTGCAAAGAGACTGGAGGCGAAAGCCTGCGGGCAGGAACAGAATCTAAAAGAGCAGAAAGGGCAGGAGCATATGGAAGAAGATCAAAATAAAAGGAGCCGCAAAGATGAGAACAGATCAGAGAAGCGCGGCATGAACCGGTAAGGAAAGTGAAAATGGAGAAAAATATAATCAATTCAGGGCAGTGTAAAACGCAGTCGGAGGTTTTAGAAAAAATGGAAATTAAAATTCGTACCCCATTGACTGGAATCTTTTTTCAAGACGATAGGCCAAAACAGTACAATGGGTTTTATAAAGACGGAACCATACTGTCAGGGATGGAGCTTGTGCGGTATGAGGATGCCATCCAGGAAGCGGTGGATAGGGAGAACGGGTTAGAAGAGGGAACTGTCTGTAACCTGATGGAATATTTCGATGGAAGCGTATCAGTCAAAGAGAAAGTAAAGCAGGTAGCCGTATCCGTAGAAAATGTGGGCGGCATTTTATATGGCTGTACCACGCTGCAGGTCCAGGGAAAGTTGGAAGCGGACGAACTGCAGGAATTCTGTGAATATATCACTGCCCAGTACAACGATGGATGGGGAGAAGGTTTCGGACAGAGGGATATCCAGGTAAAGGGGGGAAAACTAAATGTCCATTTCAAGCAGGAAGGAATCCCAGCATTTTGGGTGCAGGCAGGGAAAGGAAAAAATCCGGTTGGGAGAACCAGCCGTTAGGACAAAACGGCAGAAAAGCGAAAGGAGGCAGGAATGACAGTAGAGCAGCAGCGGTATCTGGAAAGCTGTAAGAAAGTGCTGGACGGGGAGCGGATGGAGATTGTAGCAATGGCACTGGATTATGGGCTGCAGATCCCGGAGATACGGAAAGTAGTCCAGGGAAATCTGGAAGCGGCCTGCATGCGGGAGGTGGTCTCCGGCATGATGGAGGGGATCCCGGTAGAAGTGCTGGATTTTCTCTGTGAAAACCAGTTTAACAGATACCAGATCAAGGAGATCGTGGAGGGAATCACCCACGGACTTAGTATGGAACAGGTTAGGACTTATGCCGCTGCGGAAATGCCGGCAAGCCACATGCGGCAGATGCGCAGGCAGTTGGAGGAAAGCATACAATCCAAACCGGGGAAAGGGGAAGAAGAGGATCCGGTCCGGGAATATATGAAGGGGCTGATGGAGGTTATGGAAACATCTGTCCGGCAGTTCCGGGAAAGCAATGAACGTTTTGATACATTATCGGCGTTAGTAAAGGAGCATGTGGTAGAGGAAAAGAACCGTGAGCTTCAGGATCTGTATGAGAACCTGCGGTATAAGGACCAGACCATCCAGCAGCTTCAACAGAAACTGACAATGCGGGAGAAAAGAATTACCGAATTGGAAACGGCACTGGAAGAGAAACCGGAGGCGCAGGCAGGAAACCAGCCCCAGGGCCAGCAGGAAAATGCAAGGAGCAGACCGTCCCTTAGAATCCAGCCGGATGGTACAGAGAACTTGGACATCAGGGAAGCAGAAGACCCTCAACGGCTGAGGAGGCGCATGGTTTCATGGCTGGCATCTTGGAACCGTGGGAAGAAAAAAGATATCTTCGGGAAGATCATGGAATCGGACCTGTCCCCGCAGCAGTTGGAAGAAATCTGCAAATGTCTGGAAAGCGGACTGACTGACGAAGAGATTGGGAGCATCATAGAAAATGACCCGTCCCCGGAGAAGATCAAAAAGATAAGGGAGATCCTTCTGCTTATGAGAAAACGGAAAGGAGGCGGCTGAAGTGTTGTCTGTGGATAACCTTATGAAAATATTTACTCTGTTAGAAGAATTGGAAGAGGAACATTATTCATTCAGCCCGGAAGAAAAGCAGGCCTTTTACCGGGGAGCGCTTTATATGGATTCGTTTGACGATGTGCAGGAAATGATCGTCCAGACAGCGATCCTAGAAATAGGAACAGCCGAAAGGCAGGAACTGTTGGAAACATACGCAAAGTGCCTGCCGAAATGCCCGGACAGAAACGCGGAACAGATGGAAAACTATATTTTTCAATTACAACATATGTGCTACGAAAGGGAAAAGGCGGTCAGGTTATTGGAAGATATCCTGGAAAAGCATGGAATCAGTAAAGAAACCGCAGACCAAACCATGCAGATACAGAATCTCCCGGCCAGTAAAGACCGGGCGGCGGCAGAAAAATCCAGATAAGGGAGGGATGTGTATATGAGTGAGATCCAGGACGCGGTCCAGATTATCCGGGTATTTCTGGAAGGCGCTGAGGTCATCCTGAAAATGGGAAAAATGAGCTGGGACTTTACGCAGAGTGTAGGCGCCATATTTGAACATGTGCTGGAGAAGGAAAAGCTGGAGGGAAAGACCAGTGTCAAAAAGCTGCTGAAATCCGGCGGAGACCTGCAGGTATTTAAATTCCGGACGGAGGACCTGCATGCCGTAAAGAAACTGGCGGATAAGTACGGCATCCTGTATTCCATCCTGCCGGATCTCAATAAAAAAGACGGCATGAGCGAGATCCTTTTCCATTCCCAGGCAGTCCCACGTATCCAGTCCATCATGGGGCAGATACAGGGGGCAGGGATTGAGAGCATGGATGATTATATTTCCAATGCGGAGCCAAAGGGACTGAAGGCGTTGACGCGGGAGGCAAAGAAGAAGTATGGAAAGAATGATAAAGAATCCCGGAAAGGGGCAGACAGATCTCCGGGGAGTCTGGCGGAAAACGGAGTCTCTGGGGAGAAGCTGGAGGAGATCAGAAATTTCCAGAAGGAGTACATAAAAAATCCAAATGTAAATGGGATCACGATTGCGAAAAAAATGGTCATGGAAGAGACAGAGCGGGAGATCAAGACAAGGATCCCTTATAAAAAGAATGAATATATCTGGCTGCCAAAATCAGAGATCACATGGATCAACAACGACAAAACCATCTATGCAGGGCTGGAAAAAGCAAAGGAATACCAGATCGTGGACGGGGCGGACAGGCCCGTCCGTCAGGTTTCCGGGCAGGAACTATATAAACAGAGTTATGACCCGGTAAACCGGAACCTGGATGGAAGGGAGCAGGAAAAAATCCAGAGGCGGCGGAGCCAGGAGCAGAGAAAAAACCAGTATGGCCCGCAGCAGCAAAACGGGGCACAGCGGAATCCGCGGCAAGGGAATATACAGCGAGAGGACATACAACAAAATGGAAGGCAGGAATACAAAACACAGGAGAAAGAACAGCAAAATCAAAACGCAAAGCGTGACGTACAAAATAGAACTTTGCAGAACACGCATCAGTCAGACAATACGCAGAAAAGAAACATGCGGAAGAAAGAAAACTGGGGATCTGTACCGTTTGCGGCCAATGGGATTCCGGGCGGGCAGGTAAAGGCACCAAGGGGGAGGAGGGCAAGATAGGAGATGTGGTATCAGAAAAAGCGGACATCATTCTGGATGCTGGCCCTTGGCGGAATCTGTACCGCTTATGCGGGTTACCTTCTCAATGCCTGCTGCAAGCCGGGAATGGATATCAACTACTTTATGGGACAGGTCAATACCGTTACAGGAAATCCGGCAGCAAATTACTGGGATGAAAACTCAGCCAAAGCAATTTTGATTGCGTTATCGGTATATTTGATCGCTGTGCTGATGAAGATGACAGGACAGAAAAAATATATGCCGGGAAAAGAATTCGGTACGGCAGAGTTCGCGGATCCCAGACAGGTCTCAAAGCGGTTTGCGGATAAAGAGGATCGGAAGAACCGAATACTTTCGATGAATGTAAGGATGTCCATGAATACGAGGATGACCAGGTTGAACCTGAATGTCCTTGTGATCGGTGGGAGCGGCGCAGGTAAGACTCTTTTTATAGTCAAGCCAAACCTGATGCAGCTGTCCTGTTCTTTTATCATAACAGATCCCAAAGGGGAGATCGCGCGGTGCTGTGCAGGTTTCCTAATCCGGCACGGCTACCGGGTGCGCATTCTGAACCTGGTGGAGATGGAACGCTCCAATGGATATAACCCTTTTGAGTATATCCGTTCGGAAACGGACATCGTAAAGTTGGTAACAAACCTGATCGCGAATACCACGCCCAAGAACGCGTCCAGCAACGACCCATTCTGGGAGAAATCGGAATCCCTGCTTTTACAGGCGCTCTTCCTCTATGTATGGATGGAGTGCCCGCCGGGGGAACGGAATTTCCGTATGGTCCTGAAACTTCTTGGGGAGGCGGAAGTAACTGCGGATGGTTCCCCTTCCAGCCTTGACCGGAGATTCCGGAAGCTGGAACGGGAAAAAGGAAGTTCCCATCCCGCGGTTGTCCAGTACAACAAAGTAGTACGCGGGGCGGGGGACACGGTAAGGAGTATCATTATCAGCGCCAATGCGAGATTGGGTGTCCTGGAAAATCCACAGATCCTGCGTATCCTGGATAAAGACGAGATTCACATTCCGGAGATCGGGGTCGGCGTGGATGGGGACAAAGCGACTAAGACGGCCCTCTTCTGCGTAATACCGGATTCCGACAAGAGCTATAACTTCCTTGTCGGCATGCTCTATTCCCAGATATTCCAGGAATTATATTATCAGGCGGACTTCCATTACAACGGCCGCCTGCCAATCCATGTGACCTTTATGATGGATGAATTCAGTAATGTGGCGCTGCCGGATGACTTCTGTTCCCTGTTAAGTACCATGCGATCCAGGGAAATTTCCTGCATCATCATCATACAGAACCTTGCGCAGATCAAAGCGTTGTTCAAGGATACCTGGGAAACAATACCGGGTAATTCCGATACGCTGGTCTATCTGGGCGGCAATGAGTCCACGACCCATAAGTACATCAGTGAAAGCCTTGGGAAGGGCACTATAGACAAGAAGAGTACCGGGGAAACAAAGGGCAGGAACGGAAGCAGCTCCCGGAATTATGACGTGCTGGGAAGGGAGCTTTTGACATCAGATGAAGTCAGGAAGCTGCCTAATGACCAGTGTATCATCCTGATCCGGGGATGCGACCCCATCATTGACAAAAAATACAATACATTCAAACATCCATTGTTTAAAGAAAGTGAAGACGGAGGCGCGCCGCCCTATGTCCACGATATAGAAACGGCAAAGACACAGGGGGATGTGAAGCTGTTAAACACGGAATCCCTGGAATATTTCCAACAGAAGCAGGGGAATGGGGAAGACGTGCAGATATTGGAGATTACCCAGGAAGAACTGTTCCAAGCGGATCCGGTGCCGGAAAAGATCTTCACAGAAAAGGAACTGGAAGCAAACCGGCAGGAAGCAGGGCTTTCCATAAAGGATATCCGGAAAAAGAGGGAGAAGAACGCAAAAAGCAAGAGGGATGACGGAAATGGGGAGACAGCAATCTTTGAATTGCTGGCAGGAAATCCCTACAGTGAAGGGCAACTGGAGGAGATCCGTTCCTGTATTGCGGATGGCATCCCTTATGGGGCTGTCGTGGAAATCGCGGATATTCGCAATACGGCGGGACAGATGAAGCGGCTTCGGGAAGGGTATGGCAAGAAAGTGGGAGATATGCAGGAGTGAATCGCTTTGCCGCAGGCAGAGGGAGATTCGGCTTGTGGGTGGTTATAATGACAAAATAATAAAGAAAGGAAAAAAGATATGAAAAGATTTTTCAAGACAGGAAAAGAGGAAATAAGAAAGGCAGCCGCGCAGGTAAGCGCAGGCGCGACAGCAATGGCCCTCTATGTATCACAAAGCGTCCAGGCAACCGGGGTGGATTCCGTAACACAGCCATTGACAAATTTAAAAACACTGGTGATCAGTATCATCGGGGCAGTCGGTGTGATCATCCTTGCAAAAAATGTGATGGAGTTTGCGCAGGCGTACCAGCAGCAGGACAGTGCCTCCATGAACAGCGCCATCAAAGGGATCGTAGCCGGGCTGATCATGGCCGGGATATCCTCTGTCCTCTCCTTTTTGGGGATCGCCTGACCATGTTTAAACTTGGGGAAGCGATACTCGCCCTGCTGGAGATCGTATTCGGATTCTGGAATTCACAGGTAGCGTTGGCGTTTGAACTGCTGGGACAGTCCCCGGCGGAGTTTAAGGGAGGCGGGCTCTGGGGCATCGTGGAGCGCGTGGAACCGCTGTTTGTCGGAATTGGCTCCGCACTGGTCGTTTTGTTCTTCGTGATTGGATTCTGTTCGGAGAGCATTGATATCCGGGAAGAAGTCCGGTTTGAGGCAATCTTGCGGATGATGATCCGGGTGGCCGTGGCGCAATGGATGGTCTCTTATAACCTGACGATACTGAAAGCGTTATTTACATCCTGCGGGAATCTGGTCAGCCTTTTGGGGGCAAGCCGGACGGTAGAACTGACGATTGAACCATCCCAGGCAGAGGTCATAAAAGACTTGGGGTTCGGTACAAGCATTGTATTCCTGATCATGGCAGTCATCCTGTCGCTAATCGTCATTATCTGCGGGTTCTTCCTGCTATACAATATTTACTTCCGTTTTTTAAAGATTATGGTGATCGTGCCATTTGGTGCGATCGCAAGCAGTACGCTGGCGGGGAACAGAGGGATTGGGAATACCTTTGCCAGTTTCATGAAGTATTTCATCAGCGTGGTACTGGAAGCAGTGACCATGGCGCTGGCGATTTTGCTGTGCAATGCTTTCATCAGTTCCGGGCTTCCGGCATTTACCGGGGACTATGCGGACTGGGCGAAGACTCTGATCTATCTGGGGGAAATGACATTTACGGTGTCGCTGACTGTTGGGACAGTCAAAGGCGCCCAGAACCTGACTTCACGCGCACTGGGGCTGTAAAAGGGGATTATGGAACAAACGGGGGAGCTTATGGAATCAGAGCCAGATTGTGACGGTATCGAAGTATTTGGAGAAACAGATAAACGGCAGCTTCTATATCATGGCGGCTGCCGATGGAAAGAGGTGAGATAGATGGAGATAGAATTGAGTGAAGACCTGCAGCATTATAAAGAAAGTTTTCTTTTGGGGCTGACTGTGAAACAGACCTTTTTCAGTATTCTGGCTTTGGGGACAGGCACAGCGATCGTACTGCTGCTGTACCAAAGGATTGGGGTCACTTTAAGCTGCTATGTGGCTACGCCTTTTGTGGTGCCGCTGGCGCTGACCGGATTTTATCATTACCATGGCCTTACATTCTGGCAGTTTGCCGGGAAGATGGTGCACTTTGCGTTTTTTAACAGGCCGCTGGTCTACTGGTCAACAGAATCCGTGGAGGAATTGAAGCGGATATCTATCGAAGCGAAGCAAGGGGAAGAAAAAGCCGGGAAACGAGGTGCGGATTCCAAAATGGGGAAAGATCAGGAGGACGGCAGACAGAATGAAACCGGCAACCAAAGAAGCAGGCTGGATAGAGCGGGAGAGCATAGAAAAAAGAGGAAAAAATGTGCAGAGACAGAAAAGGTGAATGCCAAAAGAATAGAGAAAACAATCAGGAAGCCAGAAACAAATAAGAAAAGAAAGAGAGGAAAAAGTGAAGCTATGGTGACAGTCATCCGTAAGAAAAATAAAGGTTTGTCAGGAGTGGTGATAAAAGCAGTTGGAATGTTTTTTGCGGCTGCGGGTATATTCACGGCGGGGGCAGCAATGGCGGCTGTCTGGTATGGGCATTTCAGATAGGAGGTGGATAATGTCGATTTTTTCAGACCGTTTTGAACAGCTAAAGAGATCGGACAAACCGGCCAGGGCACCAAAATATTTACAGGAGACGATGGGCTTCCAGAGGATTTCCAGGGACGGGATCTTTGAAGTGGCAAAAGGGAAGTATTCCAAAACCTATCGTTTCCAGGATATCAATTATGTTACGGCGGGCGCGGATGACCAGATGAAGATATTGAAGCAATATTGTAAGACTGTAAACGCAATTGATGTTTCTTTTAAGATCACGATCAATAACCGGAATAAGAACATGCAGGAATTCCGGGAAAATGTATTGTTCCACAAAAAGGGGGATCCGTTTGACTGGATCCGGGACGCATACAACCATATCACGGAGTCCAGGATCGTGGAGGGAAAGCAGGGGATTGAGCAGGAGCGTTATCTCACCGCATGCGTGGAGAGGAAAGGCTATGAGCAGGCCAAAGCGTTTTTCGCAACCTTTGAAGCAACGCTGAAACAGAACTTTGCGGAATTGGGTTCTACGATTGAACCTTTGGACGCGAAAGAGCGCCTGCGCATTTTGTTCCAATTTTACCGCATGGGGGATGAAGAGCAGTTCCATTTCAATTTCCGGCAATGCATGAAAAGTGGCGGGGATGCCAAAAATAGTATTTCCGGCGGATATATGAAATTTTATCCGGGTTATTTTGAGACAGACCGGAAGAAATGCAGGGCCCTGTTCATTAAGAAATACCCGGCATCCCTGCCGGATACATTTATCAATGAGATCACAAACCTGCCGGTACACAGCATGACCACCATTGATATCGTGCCGGTGCCAAAGGACCTGACGAACCGTGTCCTCCAGAAGAAATATCTGGGGATTGAAAACGATATACTGAAACAGCAGCGTGTCCGTAACCGGAACAATGATTTCTCTTCGGACATTTCCTATCTCAAAAAGGTACAGAAAGAAAAAATAGAGGGCGTGATGGATGATGTGCGGGAGAATGACCAGAACCTGTTCTATGTAGGCGTGGATATGGTGATTATGGCAGATACGAAGGAAGAACTGGACAGTATCACGGAAACGCTGCGGAATATGGCAAATGGCCGGATGTGCCAGATCGAGCCGCACTATTACCAGCAGTTGGAGGCACTCAATACCGTGCTGCCGGTAGGCGGCCGCCAGGTGTCTACCCTCCGGACCATGCTGACCCGGGATATTGCCGCGCTCCTGCCGTTCCATGTGCAGGAGTTAAATGAGAATGGTATCTGCTATGGAATCAACCAGGTGTCACATAATCTTTGCATTGCCAACAGGAAGAAGCTGGCAAATGGGAACGGCATGGTATTCGGGATCCCGGGAAGCGGGAAATCCTATTTCAGCAAGTCTGAAATGCTGCAGGTGTTCCTCGGGACAGAGGATGACATTATCGTGATCGACCCGACACTGGAATATTTTGATATTGCCAAGGCCCTGGGGGACCAGGCGGCGGTCATCAATCTGTCTTCTTATACAAAGAATTATGTCAATCCCCTGGAAATGGATGTAGGATGTCTGGATTTAAACGATTCCCAGGGGCAGATCCGGGATAAAGGGGAATTTATGCTGGGGCTGTGTGAGCAGTGCTATGGAGATTCCCTGAACAGCAGGCATAAGTCCATTATCGACCGCTGTGTCCGGAAACTGTATATGGATATCGCAAGGGCAGGGGAAAAACATATCCCGACCATGACAGAATTTTACAGCCTGCTCATGGAGCAGCCGGAGCCGGAAGCAAAAGATATCGCGCTGGCACTGGAACTGTTTGTCAATGGTTCCCTGAATATCTTCAACCACCATACCAATGTCAATGTGCAGGCACGGTTTTTGGTCTATGGCACCAGGGACCTGGGAAAAGAGCTGGGGGCCATTTCTACACTGGTGATGTTGGAAAATATCAGCGCGAGGATCGCGGAGAACGCGGAAAAGGGGAGGGCTACCTGGTTATTTATAGACGAATTCCACACCGTGCTGGATAAGGAATACAGCGCGAAATACCTGTATACCCTCTGGAAAAAAGTTCGAAAGCTGGGCGGACTCTGTACCGGGATCACACAAAACCTTACAGATATGCTGCAGAACTATACGGCGATGACTATGCTCGGAAACAGTGAGTTTATCGCGCTTCTGAAGCAGGCGAACGTGGACAGCCAGGAATTGTCAAGGGTGGCTGGGATCCCGGAGGCACAGCTGCGGTTTGTAAACAATTCGCCATCCGGAACCGGGATCATCAAGCATGGAAGTGTGTGCATCCCATTCGATAACCGGATGGGGAAGGAAGAGAACCCGATTTATGCGTTGTTTAATACGAATTTACACGAAAAGGCAAGGGAAGAAAGCGGATGCTGATTGCCAGGTTTTATGGGAACGTGCGGCCCGTGTAAATTTTCGGATTGTATTTCTTAAAAAAGAATGGTAAAATCAAATCATAAACAGGATTTTCCTTATCTTGTTTGCAGGGTAAAGGAAATTTGGGGGAAAGGGTTGAAAAGATGAAGCTGACAAATACACCTTACGATGACGTGTTCCGGACATTGGTGAATGACTGCAGCGGCCTGATCATTCCGGTTATCAATGAAGTATTTCACGAACATTATACCGGCGAAGAAGAGATTGTTTTTTCACCAAATGAACATTTTGAGAACAGGCAGGATGGGGAAGAAGATGAAGTGATCACGGATTCCTGCTTTCAGATCATCGGGATGTATATCAAAAAATACCATCTGGAATGCCAGAGCGGCCCGGACAGCAGTATGCTGCTCCGTTTTTGGGAATACGATACACAGATTGCCCTTGACCAGGGGGAACTGCATGAGAATATCCTGCGTGTGACCTTACCGCATTCCGCTGTTTTATTCCTGCGGAGTAACCGTAACACGCCGGATAAATTAAAGACCGAGGTAGCCACGCCCGGGGGCACCGTTACCTACGATATTCCGGTCATGAAAGTCAAGCAATATACGCTGGAAGAGATTTTTGAAAAAGAACTTCTGTTATTGATCCCGTTTTATATCTTTACCCATGAGCAGAGGTTCGATGAGTATGAGAATGACGCGGGAAAACTGGAAGAATTAAAAGCGGAATATGAAGAAATAAAGAACAGGCTGGAGGAGCTGCAGGAGAAACAGAAGATCAGCGAGTATACAAAATGTACGGTCATGGATATGTCCAATAAGGTATTGGAGCACATCGCGGCGAAACATGAATCTATCCGGAAAGGGGTGAAATCAGTCATGGGTGGAAAAGTTCTGGAATATGAGGCAAAGACAATCCGTAATGAGGGACGCAGGGAAGGACGCAGTGAAGGGCGGCTGGAGATGCTTTTTGATCTTGTAGATAAAGGGCTGCTTTCAATTGCTGAAGCGGCTGTTATGACGAACCTTACCGAAGAGTTATTCAAAAAGAAAATGATGGTTTACAGGAAATAGAAAAAGAACCTGACTGCAATTGCGTCATATAAGGCGCAAAGAAAATCATTTAATCTACAGGATATATAGTGTAAAATATGGAAAAGAGTGTTGAACAGCTGTGTTTGGCGCTCTTTTTTTGCTTGGAGGATACTACAGGATGAATGAAATAACGATCATAAACCGGATAGGATTTTATTGAGAAATCTATTTAGAAAGGGGAAGGGGATGGAGACAACACCCACTGTCCCGAAGATGGGACAATTAGAAACATTTTTGAATCAGTTGGAGCAAAACAGCAGGGAGAGGCAGGCGGAGGATATCCGGCAGATACTGGACTGCGTGAAAGCGATGCGGACAGAAGTCGCGGAGGCGTTGGAAGAGGCCGTGTATCTTCGGGAGTATATACAATCTCTGGAGACCCCGCCCTTGAAGGCCAGGCTCGGATCCATGCAGGAGGAAGTCAGGGAATCCCTGTATGAAACAGGAAACCAATTAAAAGAAGTGGAGAGACAGATTGCGGAAGAGATCAAAAACTCCATGGATATGCTGAAAAATAAGGGGATCCAGGCTTTGGACCAGGTTCTGGATGCCGCCCACGTATTCCAAGGGCTAAGCAGGATAGAAACCATGATGACGCAGGCGGTGGCAGGGATGGAGAAAAAGATCGAGACGGTGGACCGCATGGCGGGGGAACTGCATGCCATCAAGGGGCATGTAAAAAATATAGGAAGAGCGGCGTCCGGCCGCCCGGCAGAAGAAATCATCGCAAGGGATGTGACAAAAGGAGTCCTGGCAAAGTTCCGGGCGGGGATGGAATACTGCAGGAAGATATTGGCAGGAATGGGACAAAAAGCACTGATAGCGAGGGCGCATGCCGTACATCTCCACCAGCTGGCAGACCCCCAAATAGAACAGGTATCTTCCGTCCAGAAGATCGCGGGAGAGTTGAGGGCCGCGTTTGCCATGGAGTACAGCAGGCTGCCGGAACCGGCACAGGCAAGATGACAGTAAAGAACAGGAGGGAATGATGGAGGATAAAAAAGAGATTAGGATGACCCTGGCGCAGCTTGAGATGCTGATGGAATACCTGCCGGATGGAGTCGTGCTGGAAATCGTATGGGAGGATATGGATGGGAAAGAATCATGAATTGAAGGTGGTAAGTATCCGGATGGTAGATGATCCGCCGCTGCTGAGTAAAGAGCAGCTTAATTCACCAGAAAAAGTTGTCAGGTTTATGGCAGATGAACTGAAAAAATATGACAGGGAATTATGCTGTGTATTAAATATGAAATCCAAGAGCCAGGTCATCAATATGAATATCGTTTCCATGGGAACCCTGGACCAATCTGTGGTTACGCCGCGTGAAGTATTTAAATCATCCATCTTATCGAACGCCGCGTCTATTGTGCTGATGCATAACCATCCATCCGGGGAATGTACGCCGAGTAGGGACGACATATTGATGACTAGAAGGCTGTGGGAGTGCGGGAAAATGATCGGGATCCCTGTTATAGACCATATCATTACGGGCGATGAAGGAAAATTTTTTAGCTTTTTTGACGAAGGGCTTATGCCCGATGGGGATACAATCTTGGGAGAAGCCGCGGCAGAACGCGGGAATGGACGGTATGCTGACAGGGAACCTCAGAGATAGCGGAGAGTCCGCGGCTATATACTATATACAGCCTGCGGATACCCAAATGTATCCCGTCATATATGCCCGTATGGGGCTGGCGGGCTTCGCCCGATAAGGTATACCATATTGTTTTGGGGGTTATTGTCAGCCTAAGAAAAAGAACTAAATAAAAAAGAAAGGAGGCGGAGTTCCGGCCGGATAAAAGATATCTTCCTCCTTTTTGCGATTGGATTTAGAAAAGAAAGCAATAGAACGGATCAGGAACGCCAGCCGGATGTCACTTGCGCATTACGGGAAGCCCCTGGTCCTCATGGACAGCGGGGGCAAGGACAGTTCGATCTGCAGGGAGCTTGCCAGGCGTTCCGGCGTACCCCATGAGATCATACATAACCTTACGACAGCGGACGCGCCGCAGACGGTCTATTATATACGGGACTGTTTTCGAAGGGCGGAGGAAGCAGGCATCCCCTGTTCAGTCAGCCGCCCTTACTACAAGGGGAGGCGTGTCACCATGTGGAGCCTGATTCCTTTGAAAAAGATCCCGCCTACCAGGATTGCCCGGTATTGCTGTGAAGTGCTGAAAGAGAGCAGCGGCCAGGGCCGATTTGTCGTGACCGGGGTACGCTGGGCGGAAAGCTATAAGAGAAAAGGAAGGGGGATCTACGAATCCTTTTCAACCACAAAGGAGAACAAGGTCATTTTAAATAATGACAATGATGACCGGCGGAGGCTCTTTGAAGCCTGCCGGATCAAAAGCAAGCATATCTGCAACCCGATCATAGACTGGAGCGACCGGGAAGTGTGGGAATATATACGGGCAGAAAACATCCCCATAAACCCGCTGTATGATATGGGGTATTTCCGGGTGGGCTGTATCGGATGCCCCATGGCAGGGAAACAAAGATACCGGGAATTTGCCATGTTCCCAGCTTATGAAAGGGCATACAGGAGGGCATTTGAAGCGATGATGATTGCGCGGAAAAAGGATGGGAAAGATAGCAGGGCAGGCGGCTGGAAAGACGCACGGGACGTGTTCCGCTGGTGGATGGAGGAAGACAGGATCCCGGGGCAGTATGAGCTTACATGGGACGCAGAAACAAAGGAATTATATTATGAAGGAAGCTGAAGGAGGTGGCAAATATCAAGGAGAAGTATCAGATATCCTATGGATTACAGCATGGCCCATGGGAACTGGAACTCCATCTTCCGGAATGGGAGGAATACGGCACGGAAGAGGAGGTCAGAAAAAGGAGTGAAAACAGGGAGGTATCTGCGTTGCTGACTGCGGATGCTATTTTTTTGTCCTTCGATGGAACAGAACTGGAAATTTTTCCGGAACAGACGGAATCTTACTCGTTTTCCCTTTTGAAGAAAGAAACATATGAACGGCTCGGCCCGCCGCTGTCCCCGGAAGATTTGGACAGGCTGATCGGGAAAGATATGCTGGAGGAGGTCATATTCAGCAGCAGATATATGGTGACAGAAAATGATTACAGGGAATTTCCCGGCAGCCTTGCGGGGGTATTTATAGAATTGGGACAGTCAGAAGAGCCGTTATGCCGGAAAACGGATGATGGCCGGGAACGGTACGGGTACCTCTTTGAGAGCGTCTGGTACCAGGCGGGATGTGTCCGGTAAGGGAGGAAAGCATGGAGATCAGGGCTGTAAAGAATACGGAGCCGGAACTGAAATTAAAAAAGCAGGCGGATGTTAATATACATAAAAGACAGGTAGTGGCAGTTGAAAAAGATCCGCAGATCATTTTCAGCAAAAAGCTTTCCATGGATGTCCTGAGGATTAGAAACCGGAATGGTCTTGGGAAAGAGTTGGATCCAGAATCAGACCATAAGATGGACAAGGGACGTTATGGCGGCGGAGAAGAAAAAAGCCGGGACAAACAACGCAGGCTTTACATACAAGGGATGACGGCTGGCGCAGCCATAAAAGGACAGGCTTTTGCGAAAAAAGCCGACAGGCAGACGCAGACAGAAGCAGGAAGAAACAGAAACTTCATGACGAATGGGCAGGCAAAAGAAAGTTACCGAAGAAAAATGAAGATAAGGGCGTTATCGAAAAATCTTAGGCTACATCCACAAAAAAATGAAATTTTGCCGCAGGGAGTCAATAGAAGCAATCCTGCTACAGCGTCTGGCGTGGAAAGAAGTGGCGATCCCAAAATACATTACAGGGACAGTGAAAAGAATTCCGGTATCCGTGGAGCCGCACCAGGGCATTCCGGGGATATAGCGGAAGATAAAAAACGGGTAATCAGAAAGAAAAGCGGGGATAAGACAAACAGGGACTCAAAAAAGACGGCAAGAAAAAGCAGGAGGAATCCTCAATTTAAAGACAGGGTACAGAAACAGGCAGTACGTGAGAGAAAGCTGCAATATATATTGAGCAAAGTGTCCGGTTCCGAAGGGGAAGACAGCCTGTGGCAGATGGCAAAGGACATCTTCCGGATGAAGCTCTCCCTTGCAGGGGCAAAAGCGGCGCAGTATGCAGGGGCAATCCTGATATCCTTATCGGGAATGGTATTGATGGCGGTATTCCCGGTAGTATTGATCGTGATCCTGCTTTACTGCTCCCCGATTGCGGCGTTTATGGAGAACCCGTCGGGAGATACCCCGTCTATTCAGGAAGTATTGGGAGGGTATTATATGGAATTCAACCAGGCTGTTTCCGCCAATTCCGGGGAAAATGGAGCCGTAGCGTATCTGCATGAAAAGGATGGGAATTATGTCAGCAATTACATGGACACCCTGATGGTCTATATGGTCCAGTATGGGACGGGGGATCTGGGCGTGGTGATGGATGAAAAACACAAGCGGCTTTTAAAAAATGTATTTGACGAGATGAACCGCTTTGAAGACCAGAACGTTACTACCACGATCCAGGCAGGGCAGTCATTGGGGAATGTAGTGACGAGTGCCTATTGCTCCTGCAGTATCTGCTGTGGGCAGTGGGCAGGAGGCCCGACCGCTTCCGGTGCCATGCCGAAAGCGGACCATACCATTGCGGTGGATGCCTCCGCCCCTTTTGTACCGATGGGAACCCGGGTCATCATGGGAGGGAAAGAGTACGTGGTAGAAGATACAGGGGCATTTGCCAGATATGGGGTCCAGTTTGACATTTATTTCGACAGCCACAGCGCGGCTTCCAGATGGGGGCACCAAACGATGGAGGCATTTCTGGCAGACGGGAATGAGAATACTGTATCGGTTACGAAAAAAGGCAGCTATGTCAAAAATCTGAATTTTGAGGATTATATTGCGCTGGGGAAACTGAACCGGGAGCAGGAGGAGCTTCTGCGGGAAGTCATGGGTGAGGGGTTCCGCAGTGAGATTCCATCCTCCGGTACAGGAAGTGATGTGGCAAACCTGGCGCTTACCAAGGTGGGCTGCCAGTACAGCCAGGAACACAGGTATGAGGAAGGGTATTACGATTGCAGTTCCTTAGTCCAGAGATGCTACGCGCAGTTTGGCATCAGCCTTCCAGCAATCGCGTCAACGCAGGGGCAGTATATGGTGGAGCATGGGCTGGAAGTGACGGAGGATATGCTGGAGCCGGGGGATGTGATCTTTTATTCCTATGAAAACAACGGGCAGTACCGGAACATTTCCCATGTGGCGATCTACATTGGAAACGGCAGGATGGTCCATGCGTCAAGCCCGGAGAGGGGCGTGGTAAATGACCCGTTCAGCCCTTCCAATGTGGGGTTGTATGGCAGGCCGGGGAGAGGAAAATAAAATTGACAGAAAAAAGGGATTATGGAGCAGAGCTCAGGCAGGAATATGAGAGGTGGGATCAATTGTTTTATCATGGCGGGCAGGATCCATTCTGGACAGACGGCGCCAATCTGAATCTTGTAAGAAACCATATCATTTCCTGTAGGGAAATTTCCCACCTGTACGGTTGGAGGCTCCTGTGAGCCTCCAACCACCACATTCATTCGTAAAATCCGTGCTATCGCACTTTTGCGTCTGCTAACGCAGCCGCATTTTACTCATTTATGAGGTGGGTTGCTAATCCGTCAGCTCGTTTGCATTGCGGTAAACCGCATGCAAGCGAGTGACCGGATTGCAACCGCACAGGTGGAAAATTTTGGAGCAGGAAGGCGGGGAGATGCCGGAAGAATACGGCTGGCCCCTGCCGCCGGAAGTGCCGGAGGATTATATGGCAAGGACAAAGGAAATCTGGTACCGGGGATTGGAAAACTATAAAAAATACATTGAGGATGAAAACTATCAATACTTAAAAAAAGTGTCAGATACCCTGCCGGAAAAATGGAAACAGGCAAGCAGCCTTGAAAATGTGCTTGGATACGCCGAGTCCGTCCGCAAGGCGCTGGAACAGAGGGATTATGTAACTTTACGCCGCCATGAGTATCCGGAACGGTATCTGGAATCCTTTGCGGAATGCCGGGAACGCATCAAAGAAATGGAGCGGCAGGAACGGGAGAACATGGAAAAACAGGGAAAGCCGGAAGCGGAAAAGAAAAGTGAGACAGGGCAGCTCAACCTTTTTCAGATGGGGCTTGGGATTTCCCGATAGCGCACTGCTGCCAGCGGAAGACTAATAGGGGCAGACACGGACTGCCTGTAAAAAGAGGAGGGAGCCAATGGGTTATATTACAAAAGTAAAGGATCTATACAGGCAGACAGCAGACAAGATCACAGCATCCGGAGATGCCTGGAAGGATTTTCTGGAATGCCAGGGGCGGGTATACCAGATGAATTTTTTTAATACCTGCATGGTCTACGCGCAGAAAAAAGATGCCGCTGTTCTTTCCAGTTTTGACGGCTGGAAACGGATGGGGCGGCCCGTCCGGAGGGGGAGCCATGGCATTGCCATATTTCCCTCCGGCCTGTTTGGAGAAAAAGAGCGTTACCTGTTTGACATATCCGATACAGGCGGTAAGGGACGGCCGCCGTGGAATTGGGTATTAGATGAGAAAAGCGGCGTAGAATTAGGGGCGAAATTATTTCCAGATATATGGGAAAAAGAAAAAAATATAAAAAAAGCGCTAAATGACTTTACAAGAACAAGTGTTTGGTTTATGATAGAAACCGAGGATGAGGCCAGAAAAGCAGTGCAAAAGCTCAATGGCCTTACTGGACAGGATACTCAGGAAGAGAAGACGGAGGTCATCCGTTTTATCGCGGACAGTGCCGTGTATGTGGTGGAAAGCCGGTGCGGTATTGCGGATGGAGGGCAGGATTTTTCATATATCTGCCAGTGCCGGAATGAGGAAGTGCTGTACCGGGTGGGGCAGATGGTCTCCCAGTTATCGGGGAGGCTGCTGCTCGATATCTCAAGGAGTATGAAGGCAGCCGAGAGGGAAAGGAGACGATACAATGGCAGAGATTCAATATATGGAAAAGGACGGCATCCATTATCCGGTATTGGAGGAAGAGATGAAGGAGGCGGAGGTGCTGGCAAGGCTGAACCCATACGGGAGGATGGCAGCCGAGAGCCTGCGGGCCAACGACGGGGAGAGGTACGGGATGCTGCTGGCAACGGGCATGCTGCTTCCAAGACTGGAAGAAGCACAGGAGCAGGCGGAGAAGCTGTACGAGGAAACATCGGACGCACTCGTGCGGACGTGGATGAAACGGGACAAGATCAATCCATACGACACGATGGGGATGGCCAACCTGCGGATGCAGGCGGATATGGAAGCCGGGATGGTGGCAGCGGAGGAGATCATGAGACACATCAGGTAATATCTGAAAAACATACAATAGAAGAGACCACCAAAAAAGGAACTGCGGATGCGGTTCCTTTTTCAATGCGGGAAATCCTGCCGGGGACGATTTCAAGGGAACTGCGGGAATGTATCCTGTTGAAAATGACAGGGGATGAAGAAAAACAGGAGATCTTTCAATTCTTTTTCCATAATAAAGACCTGGAGGAACGGAAAGAATACCTGCGTGAGATTTATGGTGACTCGGAAACGCGGAGGGAATCAAAGGGGACGTTTCTTTCCTTCGAAAGCGGAAGAGACGGATTCTATCTCCTGTGGGCAGAACAGGATGCTATGTTTGAGGCGTACTGGCATTGGGAAGATGTCTGCGCCGAGATTGAATCCGATATCAGGGAAGCAAGGTACCTTACTTTTGAATCTGTTTCAGAGCTTGCAATGGAGGAACATGAACAGGACGCGGATATTCTGGGAGAGCCGCAAGATGCAGCGTTTACTGACAGAGTGGACCCGGCCAAAGAAAAACTTCTGAATATTGGCGAGGCTTTCTTTAACCAGAAGGTCAGCGCGGATATCCTGAAAAAAATGTTATGCCGGATTTATACGACCAACCAGAAGAAAGAAACGAAGAATACATTTTTACAGAATGCCCTTACACAGTGTGGGGAAGCCCAGCATTACTATATGGTGTATGTGGATGGAGAAAAATATGAACTGCAGACATCAGAGGCAGGAATACGTTTAGCTGTTTTAGGAGAGGATGAAGGCCGTTTTTCGGGCAGACAGTTTGACTGGGAGGAATTTGGGGACCTGACCGTGCGTCTGGTAGAGACGGACCGGATCGATTATAGCGACAATCCGGATACGATCAGCCATCAAGAGAAAATGTATCAGATGCTCCCGTGGTTTCAAGAACTGTATTGTGAATATGTGGAGATCATGGAAAATGAGGAAACACTGTTTCGTGCCACAGGCATACAGGAAGATCCTCAAAATGGTCCGCAACGCAAGCAGAGGGATGATTTACAGGAAGAAAATGAAAAAACAAAAGCAGCAGAAAAGAGGTACCATGACGCGGTCAAAAAGGAAGCGGCGAGGGTATTTGCGGGATCCTCCACGGTGATGGCTCCCTATCAGGTATTGATCTATGATTTTTTCCAATTCCCGGTATCCCGTAATCTAAAAGCTGAGTTCCTGCAAGAACTTCTGGCGGAGAATATTCAGCCCGGCCAGTATGGGAAGATTGCTTTACCGGTGGATGATGTCCCGGTGGTATTGCGGCTGGAAGAAACGCAGATGCGGATCTGGTACCAAGGCAAAACAGGGAAAGAGTACGAACAGGATTTATCTTATGGGGAACTTGCGGAAGAAATCCAAGCCGCGATAGACAGGCAATCTTATCTTACGCCGAAAGAATACAGGCTCGGAAAAATGGATGGATATGTGTTCTGCGGAGAGAATGCTATCAAGGTGTTTCGAAAATTTGCTGAACGCGCATCCATGGAACCTGCGGAGCGTATCCCAGAACCTGCGGAACATGTCACAGAGCCTGATGAAACGCATCCGGATACAGAACGGAAAATGCATCCAGATAAAAAGCAAGACCAACAAAGGTGCATGGAAGACGAAAATGAGGAACCGGCAGAAGCGGTCCATCCAGAACCCCAGGAAGAGCCGGATGTCATGCAGGAAAGGGAAACGGGTCGTTCACCGCAGGATTACTATTATCCGGAAAACTGGAAACTGCCGGAGGGAGGGCCAAAGACCCGCTATCAGTGTAATATAAAAGCAATCCAGATATTAAAACTGCTGGAAGCGGAAGAAAGGCCCGCGACCTCGGGAGAGCAGGAAATCCTTGCCGGGTATGTTGGCTGGGGCGGGCTGCATAACGCATTTAACAGTAGAAACAAAGAATGGAAAAAGGAATATGCGGAATTGAAAGCATTGCTGACGGAGGAAGAATACGAACAGGCCCGTGCCAGTATAACGACTTCATTTTATACACCGCCGGATATCATTCAGGGGATCTACCATGCCCTGGAGCAGTTTGGATTCAAGCAGGGAAAAATTTTAGAACCTGCAGTAGGGATCGGGAATTTTTACCACGGCCTGCCGCTTTCCATGCGGAATTCCAGCCTGTATGGTGTGGAGATCGACCCGGTCAGCGCAAAGATTGCCCGGTATCTGCACCCTTCCGCAGAGATTCAGCTGACAGGTTTTGAAACAGCCGTGTTCCCGGATTCGGGTTTTGACGTGGTAGTCGGGAATGTTCCATTTGGAAACTACAGGCTGCATGACCCACAGTATCAAAACAGGAAACTGAAAATCCATGATTATTTTATAGCAAAGAGCCTGGACCTGCTCCGGCCGGGGGGAATCCTTGCTGTTGTGACCAGTTTGGGGACACTGGATAAAAAGTATACTTCCATGCGGAAAGAACTGGCAGTACAGGCGGAACTCCTGGGGGCGGTCCGGATTCCGGGAAAAGCATTCAGCCAGAACGCCCAGACCAATGTGGCAAGCGATATCCTCTTCTTTCAGAAAAAGGCAGAACCCACGATCGAGGAACCAATCTGGACATTTACCGGCTTTACGGAAGAGAAAGTGCTTGTCAATGAGTATTATCTGGAACACCCGGAAATGCTCCTGGGGAAAATGGTATTTTCCGAACGGGTTTTTGGCAAGAATTCAAAATACACGACACTGGAAGACGATGCTCCGGATGTGCCTCTTGCGGATCGGCTTTTACGCGCTGTAGAAGAACTTCCGAAAAACGTATACCAGGAAAGGACAGCAGAGCCCAGGCAACAGGAAGATAAGGACCGTATCCTGGCAATACCGGGCGTGCCGGATTTTACCTTTACGGTGTACCGGGATGAAGTTTATTTCAGGGAAGGCCCTTACATGTTCCGCAGCATGGAAAAGGAAAGTGTAAAGCGGCGCATCCGGGGAATGCACAAGATCCGACTTCTGGTCAGGGAGATGATGGCAATGCAGGTCAGGGACTGTCCTGACAGGGAGCTGGAAGAAGCGCAGGAACATTTGAATAAAATGTATGATACTTTTGTAGAAGCCTACGGATATTTTTCAGACCGGACCAATAAATCCGCTTTCCGGCAGGACAATGATTATCCCCTTCTTTCTTCCATGGAAGTGCTAACGGATGATAAAACGGTACATAAAGCGGATATGTTTTACAAGCGGACAATCTGCCCGAAAAAGATTGTGGAAAAAGTGGACAATGCTTATGAGGCAATGCAGATCAGCCTTTCAGAGAGGAACCGGGTGGATATTCCCTATATGCTGGCCTTATATCAGGGAAGCCGGAAGGAATTGATGGAGGAGTTAAAGGGATACATCCTGCTGAACCCGGCCAGGGCAGATCCGGATAATCCCAACATTGGCTGGGAACCAGCTGCGGAATATCTGAGCGGGGATGTACGGCAAAAGCTGAAAACCGCACAGGTTTATGCCCGGAAGGATTCCAGATATGCAGAGAATGTGGAAGCGCTTGAAAAAGTACAGCCAGAAGATCTGAATGCAACGGAGATCACGGTCCGTTTGGGAACCACATGGGTGGATACCAGCGATTACGAACAGTTTATCTATGAAACGCTGCAGACACCGGAGACTTATCGGAGGGAAAAATGCAGAAATCCCCGCAAGGCATTGACAGTGGAACGTCTAGAAACGGATTTATCTTATCACATACAAAATAAGGGCCAGGTTTCGTGCAGTGTTATGGCAATGCAGACATTTGGAACGCCGCGGATGGATGCCTATACGTTGGTGGAAGAACTTTTGAATGGGCGCAATATCGTAGTGCGTGACAGGATAGAAGACGGGGACAGTGTCAGGTATCTGGTCAACCAGAAGGAAACCATGCTGGCAAGGGATAAGGCGGAACAATTGAAAGAAGAGTTCCGGGGATGGATATTCCGGGAATCAGAACGCCGGAAAAAATATGTAGATTATTATAACCAGACCTTCAACTGCATCCGTCTCCGGGAATATGACGGTTCCTACCTGGAGCTGCCGGGGCTGAACCCGCTGTTAAAGCTGCGCCCGTACCAGAAGAATGCCATAGCGAGGATCCTGTCCTCCGGGGGAAATACACTGCTGGCCCATGCAGTAGGGGCAGGAAAGAGCCTGGAAATCATTTGCGCCTGTATGGAAATGCGCAGATTGGGGCTTGCCACAAAACCAATGATCACAGTTCCCAACCATCTCACTGACCAGATGGGGGCGGAATTCCTGCGCGCTTATCCGGATGCGAAAATATTGATCACCAGAAAGGAAGATTTCCAGAAAGAAAAAAGGCAGCGCATGATTGCAAGGATCGCAACCGGGGATTACGACTGTGTGATTATCGGCCATACCCAGTTTCAGAAAATCCCGATTTCGAAAGAACGGCAGAGGGCCATGTTAGAAAAACAGGTGGAACATCTGGCCAATATGATAGGGCAGGCAAGGGAGGAGAATGGAAAACAGTGGTCTATTAAGCAGATGGAGGCAAAAAAGAAGCAGCTTACTATAAAGATAGAAGAATTGGTTAACGATGAGGTAAAAGACCATGTAGTAAATTTTGAGGAGCTGGGGATTAATGCGTTATTTGTAGACGAGTCGCATATTTTTAAAAACTGTGAAATATTCACGAAGATGGGAAATATAGCAGGGATCAATACCAATGGATCCCAAAGGGCCATGGACATGCGGATGAAGGCACAGTATATCAACGAGACCAACCATGGGATGGGTGTTGTATTTGCGACAGGAACGGCGCTTAGTAATTCCATGACGGAACTGTATATCCTGCAATTATTTCTGCAGGAATCCCGGCTGCATCAAAAGGGGATTTATCACTTTGACGCCTGGGCTTCCAGTTTCGGGGAAGTGACGACAGCATTGGAGCTTGCCCCGGAAGGTACTGGCTACCGGATGCGGACCAGGTTTAACAAGTTTGTCAACCTGCCGGAGCTGATGCAGATGTTCCGGGAAACAGCGGACATTATCCTGCCGGAAATGCTGGATATTGAAAAGCCGGGACTCCGGGGCGGTAAATATATTATTGTAGAGTCGGAAGCATCGGACTATGTGCGGGAATGTATGGAGGAAATGGTAGAACGTGCGGATGCCGTCCGAAAAGGCCTGGTCAGCCCAAGCGCAGATAATATGCTGCGGATTACCGGGGAGGCGAGGCTTTTAGGGACAGACCCAAGACTCCTGGATCCGGATGCGCCAGTGGGGCCGGATTCCAAACTGAATAAAGCGGTAGAAAATATTTACCGGGAATATGTAGAATCTGCGCCAATCCGGGGGACGCAGATTATTTTTTCGGATATCGGCACACCGGGAAGCGGAAAACGTTTTACAGTCTATGATTATTTGAAGCAGGAATTGATCCGGAAGGGGGTACTGAAAGAAGAAATCTGCTTCATACATGACGCAAAGACAGACGAGCAGAGGGATAAAATGTTTTCCGAAGTACGCAGCGGAAGAAAACGGATCATTATCGGCAGTACGGATAAACTCGGAACCGGGACCAATATCCAGGACAGGATCATAGCACTGCACCATATCGAGTGCCCATGGAAACCTTCTGCCATCGAACAAAGGGAAGGGAGGGGGCTGCGGCAGGGGAACCGGAATGCGGAGGTGGCGGTTTACAGGTATGTCACAAAGAACTCATTTGACGCGTATCTGTGGGGCGTGGTGGAGAATAAGCAGCGGTTCATTTCCCAGGTTATGACCAGTAAGGAACTTGCAAGGGACTGTGAAGATATAGACGAAACAGTGCTAAATTTTGCGGAGATCAAGGCGATCGCTTCCGGGAATCCGCTGATCATGGAAAAAATACAGACAGACAGCGAAGCGGCCAGACTGCGGGTATTGAAATCAGCCTATGATGGAAAACGTTATATGCTGCAGGATGCTTTTATGGTGAAATATCCGCAGATGATTGCGGCAAGGGAAAAGGAACTAAGAAAAATACAGGAAGATATCAAAATACGGGATGCGGAGATGGTAAAAAATGCATCCTTTGAGATTACGCTTCAGGGGATGACATTTACAGGACATAAAGATGCCGGCCAGGTTCTGCTTGGAATATTGAAAGAATCAAAGCCCTATACAGAATCCGAAATCGGAACCTATAAGGGGTTTTTGCTATACATAAAAAAAGAAGCTGTACATCATTCCCTCCTGATTCAGGGAAGCAACAGGTACACCTTGGAGATCAAAGAAAGTGGGATGGGAAATATGGTACGTCTGGAAAACCTGATCTGTGGATTGGACAAAGAGGCGGAAGAGTTAGAGGAAAAGATTGAAATCTACCAAAATGAGGCGAAGAATACCGAGATGGAATATAAAAAGCCGTTTCCCTATGAGGAACAATTCAAGGAAGTGATGAAACGGCAGGCAGAAATTAACATGCAGTTGGAAATCAGGGAGGAGGATGAATATGCTGAGAGGATGCAGCAAAAGGAGTTGTTGGAAATAGAGACGCAGGAAAAGAGGCTGCTGGAGCAAGGCATTATGGCTCCACAGACGGCAGCGGTGGCAAGAAGCGGTATATAAATGATATAAAAAGTAAAAAGAGCGAACGGCTCATAGATGGAGGTAAAAATAAATGAAAAAATGCGAAAAATGTGGTATCTATGTTGAAAATGAAGTGAAGTATTGTCCGGTTTGTGGATTGGTTTTAGAAAGCTATTATGAAAGTGGCCAGAATCAAAACCAGGGTGATTATAAAGATACGATGTCATCGTCCCACAATAGAGAAATCCGGAATGATAAGGCCATGGCAATTTTGGCATATTTGGGATGCCTTGTACTGGTCCCAATGCTTGCGGCAAAAGATTCAAGGTTTGTGAAGTATCATATACGGCAAGGGGTGATCCTGCTGGTCACAGAGGTGATATTTTATGTTGGCTATTGTATTTTGAGTTTCGCAGTTTTATCCATTTCCTGGAGACTGTATTTCATAGTGAAAGCAATCGGTGCAGTACGTTATCTGTTCCTGGTGCTTATGATCATAGGGATAATCAATGCTGCCAGTGGAAAGAAAAAGGCGCTGCCGGTTATTGGGAATATTGGGTAACGGAATAATCGGAAATAGAGTAGAAATATTTAGTCATTCCTTGCTTTTCAGATGGGAGATATCTACTTCCTGGAAAAAGGTATTATAATCTACACGGAATACTTTGACGAGTCCGGCCAGGATAGAGATGCGGATGCTGTAGCGTCCGCCTTCTATCTGGGAGTAGATACTGCGTGTAATATCAAGATTTTCAAGCTGCAGCTTTGTGACTACCTGCTCCTGTGTCATATGGCGTTCGATTCGTAGTTTTCGTATCATACTGCCAATTTGGATATCTTGCTTTAGCTTCTGTCCCATATCTTTCCTCCGCATTATTGCAATAAATAGATTGCATTACTATCTTGATTCTAGCTGAGAGAAAAGGTATAATTGCAATACATACATTGCAATTATAAGGAAAAGAAAACTTGTGCTTTGATTTTTTCCAACCGCACAGCTGGAATTTTTTATTATTTTGCCAAAAGAGCGGCTTTTTGTAAAAGCAGTTCGACTTCATGGATAGATTTGGAATCCATTTCTTTTAACTGGTGGAACAGGGCTGCCATTTCCGGGGAAGACTTCATATCCGGCAGGGTGTTTAAAAGCCAGCTATCCAATGATAAGCGGAATGTTTTCGCTAATTGAAGGCAGACTTCCAAAGAAGGAAGTTGCTCTCCACGCTCAATCTTGGTATAGTAGGAGTATGAAATTCCTGTTTTTTCTGCGGCAAATTCCTGGGTGTAGCCAAACTGAAGCCTTCTGTCTTTTAAAATCTGCCCTATTCTTTTGATCTCTGACTGATCCATATATTCACACCCCTTCAATTTGCTATATGGTAATACATAAATAATGCAAGTGCCATACACTATTTATGCCTGAAACGGCCATAAATAATGATTGCAATGTTCATAAATAAAGAGGGGGATAAAAACAAATGTGGAAGATTTTGAAAGAGGATCATAGAGAATATTATCTGATACGGGTAGAAATAGTATGGAGCATAATGGGATTATTTATTGCATGTATGGCATTTTTGTTCTTTTTACAATGCAGCCGGGGAGAAAGCGTTAAGAGGGAGGTGAGACAGGCTGATTATAAACATAAAATACAGGAACCTGTGGAATCGGGATTGGGAGATACCGCAGGGTGTTATCTATGCGGAACTAATAAGAGAAGCTTGATGGGGCATTATCGGGGGATAGATGATCTGGGGATACGCAATTCCAAAGACAAGGCAGAACGGGATAGAAGACAAAATGGCAGCAGCACAAGCAGATTCGGAACTGGAGAGGGTGGGGATTTTTTTCAGGTTAGCCAGGATTTCAGCAGGGGAATTGTAGAAGTAACAATCGACTATGGTGAAGACAGTATCTTTGACGCGGATAGTGTGAAGGATAATCTGTGCCAGAAATGCTTAGATAAATTGCTGGGGGTTATGGATAGCTACTGCTCTTTGAGCGAAGCCGAGCAGGCCAGGGATCTGTGCCTGATTGATTTTCAAACAATGGAATTGTATGCATTGCAGGAGTATAACCGTTCATATTACATACGTGATTATTATGTATGGATTAATATGGATGATAATGAGGCAGAGGTAAGAGCATTTTATATGCCGGCTTTGGAGGCTGAATGAAATAAACTTCCCCACAGCAAGCTGCGGGGAAGTAGACCCGTGAGTGATTAAACTTACTTTTTAATTCACAAAATTGTAGTTTTACGGACAATATGATGCGGTAAAATATATTGTCTGCTATAATGTATGGTATCTAATGTGTAAGTTTGTGTAAAGGAGTATGATAATGAAGAGATACAATAGTATGGAAGTAGAGGTTATCAAATTGAGTGTTTGTAACATAGAAAGTCTGGGGTTATCCATCAAAGATGTACTAATGCAGAGTGTTGTATGGCTCAGAGAAAAGTATGAGATGACAGGTGACGCAAGGTATTTGGAAAAAGCAGTGTGGCATATCTATGCTTATCTGGAACTGGGATATCCCTATGAAAACGGGAGGGCGGAATTTCAAGTTATATTAGATGCGCTTGGGGAGAAAGAGGAAGATGTGTTCCCGAGTCGATGCCGGGGGAGAAAGAGGGTACCTTTGAAGAAGATGCGGATTAATCAGTTATTAGGAAAATGGAATCCTGTCCTACAGTCGATGAAGATATCTGACGCGGTGGAGGATATCATAGAGAAATCCCTAAACAGACAGCTTGGAGAATATACATATCACTGCGGAAAGGTGATAAAGCAAGACGGAGAAAATACTTTATGGGAGAATACCTGTAAGCTTTATGTACGGGAGGAGGAAGTCGTATTCCAAAATGTAAATAAAGGCAAATATTATATTCTTGAAGAATGAATGAGGTGGTTGGAGGCTCGCACGCAGATCCTTCAACCGTACAGGTGGAAATTTTTTCGAGGTCTAAAATGCTGTTTTAAGGACAAACAGATGAAATAAAATCTGATCTATGGTATCCTTAAAATATTCCCGGCTGTACGGTTGGAGTTATTTGAGACGGAGTGGAATATGGCAGAGGAGAAGACAAATGATGAATATTGCGGTTGTAGATGATGAGTCTGCAATTTTAGAAAATATCAGAAAGTGTGTTGAAAATGAGATTACATTACAGGATGAAGTGAATATCTTTACTTATACACAGGCGAAGGATTTTCTCCAAGAAATGAGGCAGGGATCTGAGTTTGATATTCTGGTTTCGGATATTGATATGCCGGATATGAGCGGCTTGGAGCTTGGAAGACGGATACAAGAAGAAAGCAGTGGGATATATTTGGTATTTTTGACGGCTTATCTTGAGTATGCGGCAGAGAGTTATATATTAGAAGCATATCAATATATTCTCAAAGATGATATGGAAAAGAGGCTACCGCCTATCTTGAGGCAGCTGATTGACCGCGTGAAGAGGGAGAAGAGGCAGTTCAGGATGGTCGGTACACCTACAAGTAAGGTGCGGGTATATTACAGGGATATTATATACGTAGAGAAAGAAAAGGGGGCAAAATATATTTGTTATATAACTGTACATGGTATCTATAAAGAAAGGATCTCATTAAAACAACTGAATGGAGAACTCACAAGTGATGAATTCATTTTGATTGAACGCGGACATATTTTAAATGTTTCACATATTGCCAGTATGAAGGAGGGGATGGTCCAGATGGATAATGGGGTAAGAATTTTTGTCAATCGGATCAGTATCAAAAAAATAAAAGAGCAGATCAGCCTGTACAGGGGGAATCTGTAATGGGTATCAAGGTTCTTCTCATAGGAATTTCACTTTTAGAAATGGTCATGCTATATTGGCTGTTATGTGGAACAGTATTAGAAAAACAGTATTTTCAGAAAAAAGAATGGGTAATTATATGTGTGAATATTGTTGGCGTAGGTGTGGGTGAGGGAATCAACCGTAGTCTGCTCTTTTTTTCACAGAATGTATTTCTTACGAGTGTTGCGGTTACATGTATATGTGTGGTGGTGATAAATAGACAAAATAAGCTATTAAAAACAATAGTAGTCGTTTTGTATTATACAATAGTAGCCTTGGCAGATTTTTTTATGGCATTTTTGAGCATGATAGCGTTAAGGAACGAGTTTAAAGATATGGTTTATGTATATGCAGGCTCACTAATGGAAAGCATGCTTTTTATTTGCGCAAGGGTCATCATAGCAGCTTGTATATACTTGATCGTCAGGCAGAAGTTTGCTGAAGCGTATATACGTGAATTCCAAAGTGTATTGTTGATGATTATGATAATTATGTGCCTGATGTTAAGGCGCTATCAGGTGGCGATTGTAAGAATGATGTGTGAAGGCAAGGAGCAGGAGGCAGGAGCAACAGGGCTTTCTCTTATGGGTGCTGTGTTGGTTATACTTTTTACCGGAATGGTATATTTGAAATATAAGGCTCTTAAAAAGGAAAAGGAATTGCTGACTATGCGTGATGCCATGGTGACTCAAAGATTTATGGAATTGGAAGAGGTTATGGAAAAGAATCGTCAATTATCGCATGATTTGAAACACCATGTGCTTGTTCTAAAGAATTTCGAGAAGGAAGGAAATTATGAAGGGATACATAATTATTTAGAAGAAATAAACCATGAGTTTTTGGAGATAAAGAAAAGGGCCTGGACAGGAAATGAGATTGCGGATATGCTTCTGGAGCAGAAAAGAGCTCTGGCAGAGCAAGAGGGTATCACATTTATGATACAGGCAGTACCGATTGCGGAATGGTTGTTTCAAAACAGCGAGACGTGTTCCTTGCTGGGCAATCTTCTAGATAATGCCATTGAAGCATGTAGGAGAATGGATTGTAATATAAATAAATGGATATCTATAAAGATAGAGAATCAAAAACGATTGTTGTTCATAATCATAGAAAACTCTGTCGATAAAGCGCCAATTATGAAAAATGGGAGGCCAATATCTGTGAAACCGGATAGATTAAGGCATGGGTATGGGCTGAAAAGCGTGGAACGAATTGTGAACAAGTACGAGGGGATGATCATGTACCAAAGTAAAGACAGGGCCTTTCAAGTGAAGCTTTTGTTTTGATAGAACAATTCATAATAAAGGAAGGAGGGGAGTGGCATGCAGAAAGATTTCATTTTAGATTACGCAGGGGATCTTTCTATAGAACTTGAGGAAATAGAAAAATTAATCCCAGATGCGGAGCAAATAGAAAGCGCGTATACACAGACTAACATGTGTGGAACCTTTTTCACTCTAATATGTTGTTAATTGCAAGGATTATAAAAAGCTGTTGCGAAATGATAGATTCATACAATGTATGGCGCAGATACAAAAAATCTTGTGGCTTTAGATTGTAAGAGTGCCAATTTTGCAATGGCTTTTTTATTAGTATTCGTATGAAAATTGTGAAGAGAAGAGGAAAATTTAATGTATTTTGCGGGATTTTATGAAACGTTGATTAGATGGGGATGTGATTTGCTGCGGCAGAGAATTCGGAATCAGGATGCTCTGAAAAATATATTTTCAGATTTTAAAGAGCATCTGGTGATCCGTTTGCAGAATATGTGTATCAGGACATTGATTGTGGAAATGCATGATTATGACAATCGCGGGAAATTAAAAGGAAAAGATCCGCAAGAAAAGTACGAGTATTTCTGTAAGGAGATCATTAAAAAAGAGAAATTTATACAAGAAACGTTTATGCGCTATCCAGTTCTGCATCAATGTATAGAAGAAGCGGTAGAAAATATGGCGGCATTTTATGCAGATATCACGGAAGATTTTCGGAAAGACAGACATGCAATACAAAGAGTGCTGTGCAAAGAAGAGAAAGCGCTAAATATTCATGGGATAAAAGGAGGATTTTCGGATGTACATAATAAAGGCCGTTGTGTAGTAAGGGTTTTGCTTGATCATGGATCTGAGGTCTTATACAAACCACGTTCCATGGATAATGAAAAGAGGTACGCGGAGATGCTGCAATGGCTGGCTGGAGAGACCAGAATCAGTCAGTATGAGTATGAAATTCTCTCGTATCCGGACCATAGCTGGTGTTCTATTGTCGGCTATGCATCCTGTGATTCGCGAAAGGAATTAGAGGATTATTATGAGCGGCTGGGTGTGCAGCTGTTTTTGGCTTATTTGCTGGGAACGAAGGATCTGCATTGCGAGAATATCGTTGTATTTGGCGGGTATCCGGTATTGATCGATCTGGAAACGTTAACGAATATCCGGTATAACCGTAACCGGATCACTGTAAATGATGAAATCTTCTATCAACTGTCGCAATCCGTATTATATACCGGAATGCTTCCTTTTTATCACTGGAATCAGGAAGGAAAAGGGGTAAACAGCAGTGTGATAAGCGGGACGGAAGGACAGCAATATCCCTTTAAAGTTCCGGTGGTCATCCATGGCGGAACTTCTGATATGAGGATAGCATACAGGCATCCAAAATCTGTGAAGAATCAAAACCTTGCAACGATTAAGGGCGAATTTCAAGATCCGTTATTGTATGCGGAAAAACTGCTGAAGGGATTCAGGGCAGCTTATCTTGCGGTTACTGAGAAAAAAGGGGAATTTCATGCTTTATTAGAAAAATTAGAAGGTTTACAGTGCCGGTATCTGATAGCAGATACGCAGCGGTACAGTATGGTTTTGTCAGGCTCCTATCATCCAGGAGTATTGAGGAATCGGGAGGAACGGGAACGTTTTCTCTATTCTATGCAAAAGGGACGGAAAAAAGATGAGAAAGAAATCGTGGATAGGGAAGTAAAGGCATTGTCAGGCGGCGACATTCCTTATTTTTACTATAATATGAACACGAAGGATCTGTCTGACACTCTTGGTGGGAGGATAAAAGACTACTTTGCGTACAAGCCGATAGATCTGCTGTATCAAAAATTGAAAGAATTGTGTGAAGAGGATATGGAAAAACAGTGTGGGTTTATAGAACTTGCGTTGGAGATGACAACAGATAGAACCGAGCTGTTTAAGAACCGAGTATATTGTTTGAAAGAATACAACGCTTTGAAAAAGGATAAGAAAGTAAAGACAGCGCGACTGAAGGGGAACATTGAGTTTTTAATAGAGTGTATATTGCGAAACGCGGTATGGAATCAAGATCATAATGAAGTGAGCTGGCATACGGTGCAATTTTCTAATGGGAACAGAAAAAACTGGTCGATCCGGTCAATGAATATATATCTGTATGATGGCTTGGCGGGAATGCTGTTGTTAATGTATAGCTTGAAAAAGATAGATGGGAGAATGGAGATTGCTGAAATATATGAGGCTCTAAAAGAGAGACTGTTCCAATATACGGATTTGGGACTGCAGACAATTGAGAATCTTCAAACTCGGAATACCGGAATATATGAAGGGGAAAGCTCTGTTATATATACATATCTATTGCTGTATCAAGTGGGGGCAGGAGTAGAATATTTGGATTACGCACAGAGCCATGCCGGGATTATGGAACAGCTCATTGAAGGAGACGAGAAGTATGATCTGCTTAATGGAAATGCCGGAGCCGTTCAGGCATTATCGCTGTTGTATGAAATAACTTCGGATAAAACGTATCTTGAGATGGCAGAAAAAGCAGCGGATGTATTGGAGAAAGCAGCGGAAAATCAAGAGTGGGGAATTGGCTGGACGACAGAGGAAGGACTGCCGCCTATGGCAGGAGCGGCGCACGGGAATGGTGGGATTATGATCGCTTTTCTGCACTTGTGGTATTTGACATCGAAAGATAAATATGAACGATTGGCAGAAAAAATATGGGAATATGAAGCAGCCTTATATAATCCAGAGATAAATAATTGGTTGGATGTGCGGTCAGAACAGCAGGAGATTGATGGTATCGGGGCGATGGCATGGTGTCATGGAGCGCCGGGAATATTGTATTCAAGGATGAAGTGCTATGAATATGTAAAAGACCAGAAATGGAAAAATCGCCTTGAAAAAGATATGCGCAGAGCATATAAGAAATTGAAGGACTATTGGAGAAGGGATAGCTGGTGTTTGTGCCATGGGATATGTGGGAATCTTTGGATATTAGAAAAAGCATCAGAGGTTTGTGGAGATAAGGATGAGATATTCAATAATTACTTGGCGTGGGAGGAGGTTCAGCTGTTACCACAGGAGAGGGAGAATCCAGGACTTTTGAATGGATATGGAGGGATATTACTTTATCTGACGCAAAAGCAATAATAAGTAATTATAGGTGTTGTTGATCCTATTTCTGCGGAAAAAAAGTTTTAACAGCCAAAAATGCGTTTTTACGGACAATGGGTAGAAATATTAAAAAAATATAATATACTGGATATATAAGATGTTTCATTTAAGAATACTTTGCATGATATAGAATGGAAGGGAATCATAACTAAAGCGCCAAGCTGGTAGTGTTGATTGAAGCATTTTAGAGATAAGGAATTGGTAAACATAATATGGGTGGTTAGGAGGGATAAATAAATGCAATTAATAGGAGTATCTTTGCCAATACAAAAAAACACTCTGATTAATGTACATCGAGTGAATCAAAGTATCGGAAGACATAAGGGAACTTCTCAAGGCGATAAGCAAAACTTGAATAGAGATAATATAACGATTTCTCTTCAAGGACGGGTATCCAGCTTAATTGAAAACCTTACAAAACAAAAGATGGATATTACTGAAAGAAAAGGTCAGTTTTTAGCTTCCGCTATTGAGAGGGGGCAGTCGATGGATGCAATACAATCGCAACTTGATTTATATGATGAGCAGATTAAGGATATTGATAAACAGATATCAGAGATAACCGCACAGCAAATAATGACGGAGGTTGAAAAACAGCGACCTAAAGTCCGAGATGCTCAACCTAAAACAAAAGAAGATATTCAGAATCAAAAGTTGGCCAACGTTACAAAGATGTCTGTGAGTTTAGATAAGATCGACACTATTGAGGCTATAAAAACAAAAGTTGATGGTAAAATTGGTGTCCTAAAATCGGAGATTGAAGTAGATAAAACGCGTTCCGAAGGCATGACGGGCTCTCAGGAATCAATAGAGAAAAAAGAGGATTTGCTTTCCAAAATGGAAACACAATCTTTAGATTTAACTGCTGAGATAGGTCACCAACTGTCAGGTGTATCTAAAATAGTTGATGAAAATAATGATTTGACATTGGCTCAGGTAGAAGAAGATATTGATGATTCTCACTCAGATGATATTGTTAACAAAAGTAAAAATATAATTGAACCTGAGTCCATGTAAAGAAATTAAATAGTTTTTGTATTCTTACGTTAGTGTATCATAGTAAAAAATACTATGATTGCTAAATAAAAACAAAAGGAGTGTATTATCATGAAAACTTTGAAAAGAAAACAAACAGAAACATTAAACACAATTCAGGCACAAGCTTACTGTATGTGTGCGAGCTGTGGTGGGCACTGTAGTTGCTATGGTCAGCCAGATAATGTTTGGCAGCAAACGTATCAGAACACCATAAATTCTTCTAAATCATCTTCCTCTTTTTCAAGTAGCTTCTAAATAGGTGGTACAATTGCCGGTATATATGGATAAAATTTATTCATTGGTATACCGGCTTCTGTTTTTATAAAAGAAAAGGGGGTTGCTATGAGTTATCCGTTTATAGTCTTATTTAAAACATATAAAAAACAGTATGTGTATGATGTCAACACAAACACAATTTTACAAATTTCATCTTTACTTTGGAAAGAGTTAAAAGCAAAGCAGGAAGATGAGTCATATCAATATACTTTAGCGGCTGAAAAAGAGTTTCATGAGTTAAAAAAAAGAGGATTTTTTTTAGAAAATAGGTGGAAAACAGTAAGGCATCCAGCAACAGATGTTCTCCCATATCAATTAAATAATGCTTTGTCATCAGTCGTTTTGCAGGTTACTCAAATTTGCAATCTAAATTGTTCGTACTGTCCATTTGCTCGCGGAAATTACTATAGCAGAAAACATTCTCAAAAGCAAATGTCTTTTGAAATAGCCAAAAAGGCAATAGATTTTATGGTAGACAATGCCATCAATAGTAACACGTTAGCTGTTGGATTTTATGGTGGAGAACCTCTCATTAATTTCGAATTGGTGAAATCCGTTGTAGAATATATCTCGTTACATTATCCGCACAAAAAATTTTCTTATTTTATGACAACAAATGCTACATTGTTAGACGAAAAAAAATAGGTTTTTTGAGCAAACATGAATTTAGTATAACTATTAGTTTGGATGGGCCTAGAGAAATTCATGATAGAAATAGACAATCGTTTTCAAAAGAATCTTCATTTGACAAAATAATGAAAGCATTAAAACTTATAAAAGAAAAATTCCCGGAGTTTCATAAAAATATAATATTTAACTGTGTTATTGATCCTAATGCGTCTTTTGATTGTTTTCATTCTTTTTTTACTTCTTATGAAGATATAAATGATTATATGTGCAGATTTAGTAATATTTCTACAGCTAATTTAAAATCTGATGACGTGACAGTTTCAGATGATTATTTAACAAGATATAATTTCGAAATATTTAAATCTATTTTGTCAAGAATAGGAAAAATAGAAAAAGATGCCGTGTCACCCATTGTTAGTTCTTATATGACAGATCTTTTAGAAGTTATGCTTGAAAAAAGACATTATGGACGATTGGGAGATGTCGGACATCCTGGAGGACCTTGTATTCCAGGCGGAAGAAAAATATTTGTGAATGTTGATGGTGATATCTTTCCTTGTGAAAAGATTAATGAACTTTCTGAGAACATGAAAATTGGCAATGTTTATAGTGGGTTTTCTATGGATAAATGTTTAAACCTACTTAATATTGCAACGCTTACTGAGGCAGAATGTAAGCAATGTTGGGCTAGTCGTTTGTGTTATTTGTGTTGTTTGTTTTGTGAAAAAAATGGTGAGCTTTCACGTTCACAAAGGCTTAGCAACTGTAAAATGGTAAGACAACATTTGATAGAATATTTTAAAATTTATGCATGCTTAATGGAGCATGGTTATGATAAAAACGCGGATTGGTTTAATTCTTATATTGCAGAATAAGAAGGAGTTTATATATGCTAAATAGTTCGTTAATATTTCCATATGATATGTCTGATATATCAATTCTTTTACATAAAAATAAATTCGACTGTGAAATAGATTATGTTCTTTCTCTTTTGTCCTGGGGATTTTGCTCCAAAGATGCGGGATATATTTTTGGAGTAAGAACTGAAAAAACTGTAAAAGATGAAAAGAATTTTGATAGCATTCTTGAAAAAGTAGATACTGTTATACTATTAAATGGTACCCTTTGTTTTGATGAGGTAGAATTTTTTTTATATGCAATTAAGTCTATAGAAAAACGAAAAAATCTTATATGTTTAAGAAAAATTGATGAAAAATATATTGAAATATTGAAATGTGCATCAAAATTTTATGGTGTTAAATTTATATATGATTGGCAGCATAATATGCCATGTGAGATTTCAAGCAATTATAAACTTATCTCACCTAAGATTCCTGTTATCGGTATTAAAGGGGTTGCTCAAAATACAGGAAAGTATGAAAGCTTTGTAGGACTTGTAGAGTGCAAAAGGGCATAAAATCCCCCTCCCCATGAAAAGGGGCTTTTTAA
>QXWX01000093.1 GCA_009911175.1 Lachnospiraceae bacterium
AGGATGATCGTTGGCGGGGGGATGTTCTACCATGACAACGCCTGTAACTTCCAGAACGTATTGAAGGAGGCCGTATCCACCTATGGGATCCCGGCAAAACTCTATTGCGACCATGGCTCACCTTATGACAATGAACAGCTCCCCCTGATCTGCGGGCAGATCGGCACCACCCTGCTCCATGCGCCTGTCCGGGATGGGGCAGCGAAAGCAAAGTGTGAGAGGAATTTCAGGACCATGAAAGAACGGCTCCTCTATGGGCTTGACCTGGATCAGATCCGTTCCCTGGACCTCTTCCGCGGCATTTTAAAGGATTATATCCGCAGCTATAATACCAGATACCATTCCGGGATCCGGGGCGTCCCCTTCGAACGCTACCTGAACACAAGGGACCGCATGAGGCTCCCTGTATCACGCGAATGGCTGGATGAATGCTTCTTAAACCGCATTTTCCGGAAAGTACGCAGGGATTCCACCGTCTCCATTGACTCCCAGAGTTATGACGTTCCCATGCAGTTCATCTCACAGAAGGTGGAGATCCGGTTCCCGCCGGATGATATGTCTGGCGCGTTCATCCTTTATGATAGGGAGCGTTTCCCGATCGTTGCCACGGACAGGAACGCAAACTGCCATACAAAAAGGAACCCGCCCGTACCCATCGACTATGCCAGGAGGTGACAGGGATGTTTACAGACTATTATGGGCTTGCTTTTAACCCCTTTGATAAGCAACGCGTCAAAGAAAAGGATTGTTTCCAGTCCCGGGATTTTAAGGAAATGGCTTCCAGGCTTTCCTATGTCCGGGAGGTCCGCGGGATCGGTGTGTTCACGGCACAGCCCGGTATGGGTAAGTCCCTTGGGCTGCGGTGCTTTGCCAAAGGGTTGAACCAAAACCTGAACCGCATGGAGTATCTCTGCCTCTCCACGGTGGGGATCCGGGAATTCTACCATATGCTGTGCGGCGTCCTCGGCATTGAGCCATGCGGTTCGAAACCGGTGATGTTCCGGGCGGTACAGGAGCAGGTTTATTACCTGTACCATGAGAAGCGCCGGCCTTTATGCCTGGCGGTTGACGAATGCCAGTATCTTTCCCCTTCGATCCTCAATGACCTGAAGCTGATCATGAACCATGGATATGATTCTTTAAACTGTTTCACCCTGATCCTGTGCGGGGAGTCTTATTTTAACCGTACCCTGTCAAAGCCAGTCCATGAAGCCCTGCGCCAGAGGATCGTCGTGCACTACGACTTCCAGGGGCTTGATGACGGGGAAGCGGCAGGATATATCCGGCATAAGATCCAATGTGCGGGCGGGAGCGTTTCCATCCTGGAGGAAGCAGCCTTATCCGCGGTACAGGGATATGCACAGGGGAACCCGCGGATCATTGACAACCTGATGACGGACGTGCTCATGATCGGCGCGCAGACGAGTAAAACCGTGATTGACGCGGAAACGGTGCTTGCCGCGGTCAACAACCAGCAGTTATGACCGGGAGGGGGGACACGTATGGCCGTACATAAATTTGAATGTGGCTTTACCTGCCGCTGTGGGAACCGGATCCATTGGAAGGGCACCTGGGAACGGGTGTGCATAGAAAACGAACTTGTGACCGTAAGAGTCACGGGAAGGGGGCGCAGCTTTGATACTGTGGTCGCACAGAGTGAGTGGGGAGACTTTATCTGCATCCCTTCCCACGACATAGGATTTTCAATCGGAAGCTTTAGCGACACAGCCCGCCTGGAGGAGCATTTCAGGAAAAATCTCGGACAGGAAGATGCCATCACGGTTGCAGCAGCATTAAAGTCAATGGAACGGGAATCAGAATAAATTTAGCAGTCACGGTTATAAACCGTGGCTGTTTTCAGATTCAGGGATAGAAAGAGGCCTGCCGGCAGTCTGCGGTAAACCTGCTTAGAAAGTGCGTTCATCTATTTAAAAATTCAGTCAGTAGGGATGGAGTTGCGAAAACAAAATGCTTTTTGCGTCTACGATAAAGTGCCGCGTTACAAGATACCTCCTTTTTCGCACCGCTCTTGAAAGCACTGCTGCCCGTCAGATTCTTCAGCAGGATTTTTCGGTCTGCTTTGTACTCGGCACCCACAAATCCCAGCCGAAGGAGCAGGCATCGGAATGCGTATTTTTCATTCTCCACCGCCTTTTCGGTGTTGGAGATGCGTTTCTGTTTCCGGCTCATTTTGCACAGGGCAGCGATGAAGTCAGTGTAAGCTTTGACCGTTTCGGCATCCAATCCGTCTGAAAACCAAGGGAAGGAAATCTGCTTCTCCGTGATTTCAATTGGCAGTTCGCTGATTCCCAGTGCCCTCTTGATAAGGCTGCCCTTGGCTTCCAATAGGTTTGTGAGGTTGCCGACCAGTACCTTGTCCAGCGGCATTGCCACCGTAAGCCCCACAGTTTCGCCCTGTGGCTCGGTTTCCGGCACTCCGTATGCAGGAGGGCAGTCCTCCAAAGGCTCCTCACAGCCCGTTTCCGGCTGGGGTTCATCGTATTCGGAACTCTCGCAGTGAAAACCTCTCTGGTCAAGTTCTTTAAGAATCCGCTCGATTTCCTCACTGTCTGCCATGTCATTGAAGGTAAGGTTGCCCTCGCGGGTCACTGTAAAATAATCCACCGTGTATGCATAGGTTGGAGTTTTCATGTAGACTGCCTTTGCCCCTGTGATTTCTTCCAGCGCCTTTACAAAAGGCTTTCTGTCGGTAATGTTGTAAATAACTTTCATGGTAAGTACCTCCTTTGTTTTTCGGTACTACATATATCACTCTAAAGGCGATAAATAGCAAGTCATTCTGTAGCAGAATATCTTACAATAAAAAGTCAGGAAACTGTGAATAATACACGATGCCGGAAAGCACGAATACCACATTGGGAAGTGCCACACCGTTTCCCCACATCTTATATTCCGCAGAATCGGAGTGTGGGTCTTTCAGCCATTTGATGATCTGCTTTTCAGTCTTTGGCTTTGAGGAAGTTCCCATGATATGACGATGGGTTTCAAATACCTCTGTCCACCATTTGATTTCTTCCTCGGTCGGTTCTGCTGTGCCAAGGTCACTGCACCACCAGTCCGGGAATCCCTGCAGCCTTGCACATTCCGTAGGGGTAAGCCTGCGGACGATATACTCCGGCATCTCACTGACATCATTTACGATGGGCGGATCTTTATAATCCGTAGCCACCAGTGTGTTCGCCAGTTCCTCTTCCGCAGAAGTAAAGAAGGATGCCTTGCCGGAAGAATAGACGGGTGCAGCCACGGCACTTGGTCCCTGTGCATTCAGCGTGGAATTGATACCGTCCTCTGAAATGCCCATCTTCCTTGCGTAATTCTGACCGCAGTTATAGCTTTCACGGTCAATGGCATATACCACTGCGTGCTGTTCGATAGTATTTAGGGTATACATGACATCGGATTCCTTATAGCCGTCACCCTTATGGGACGGTCTGCTGCCGTTGCCTTCCACCACAACAATGCCGCCTTGATTGCAGGCAGGATTGCCGCCGTTGGCATCAATGGTACGGGAAGTGTCCGCTTCGTAAAATCCGCTCTTGGGATTATCCGATTTCATGGAATTGCTGTCCTTGGAGCAGATGCCATATGCCTTTGGCACGAAGAGTGTCTGGTCATTATTACAGCCAAGAGTCGCAGATAAATCATCCTGAATCAGCGCACCCTTTCCGCCGCCTTCACAGCCGCTTCGGATTTTCAGCGTTTTCGGTGTTTCCAGCACAAACGGCTGATTATTGCCGCCGGTTCCATAGGTGGAACTGACCGTGGGAGCCTGCTCCAAGGGACCCGTGTATCTGGTATCCTGACTATGATTTTCAAAGACCAGCGGAGGATGGTTTGATTCTGCACGAAGGGTACAGGTCATGCCCTCCGTTACATCCATACGGTTGCCGCCTTGGTCATTTAAGCAGACTGTGCCTGCCGCTCCAGTGCAGCCTTCAAAATCTCCGGCAGCTCCTTGCCACGGGCAGATGCCCTTTGGAGGATACCCTGACACGCCCTCTGACTCAAATAGTATTTTTCCGGCACATTGGCCTGCAAAATCTGCGACAAGGTAGATGCGTTTTCTTCTTTGGGGAACTCCCCAATACTGCGCATCAAGCACCCGCCATGCAAGGGAGAACTGTTCTCCCACGATTTCTCCTGCATTTGTCCATTTTCCAGACTGAGGAACAGAAATGCACTCGTCTTTGATTTTGCAGATTTCTTCGAGGACTGCCTTGAAGTCCTCGCCCTTGTTGCTGGAGAATGCGCCGGGGACGTTTTCCCAGACCACAAATCTTGGATATTTGCCATTTGTCTTACACCTCATTTCCTTCACGATTCGCACCGCTTGATAGAACAGACTGGAACGCTCACCGTCCAGTCCGCTTCGCTTGCCCGCCACAGACATATCTTGGCAGGGACTTCCGAATGTGATGATGTCCACAGGCGGAACTTCCGCACCGCTTAGTTTGCTGACATCACCGTAATGTGTTATCTGCGGCAGCCGTTTGGTTGTCACACGGATAGGAAAAGGCTCAACTTCCGATGCCCACAAAGGGGTAATCCCGGAAATCAAGCCTCCCAGTGGAAATCCGCCGCTGCCGTCAAACAGACTTCCCAGTGTTAAGTTTTTATTCTCCATCGGCACAGACCTCCAAATCCTCAAATCGGATGGTCTTACCGTCACGGATGACGGATACCGTATCTGCAGAGCCGACCTGCTCAATGTAGCGTTTTACGATAACATCGCAATATTTTTCGTCCAGTTCACTGGTGTGGCAGATTCTGCCTAGCTGCTCGCAGGCAATCAAGGTACTGCCGCTGCCGCCAAACGGATCGAGAATGATACAATTGCTCATACTGGAATTCTTAATCGGATAGGCAATCAGCGGAATCGGCTTCATGGTCGGATGGTCACCGTTCTTCTTCGGCTTATCAAACTCCCAGATAGTGGTTTGCTTCCTGTCGGAATACCACTGGTGCCTGCCTTTCTTCTTCCAACCGTAAAGACACGGCTCATGCTGCCATTGGTATGGACTCCTGCCAAGCACAAGGCTCTGTTTCTTCCAGATACACGTCCCAGACAGGTAAAAGCCTGCATCCGAGAATGCCTTTCTAAAATTCAGTCCCTCGGTGTCCGCATGGAACACATAAATGCTGGCATCGTCTGCCATCGCCTTTTCCATGTTCCGGAACGCATCGAGCAAGAACTGATAGAACTTGTCATTCTCCATGTTGTCGTTCTGAATCTTCCCGGCACTGCCTTCATAATTGACATTGTAAGGCGGATCCGTTACCACAAGATTTGCTTGCTTTCCGACCATAAGGACTGCATAGGTTTCTTCCTTGGTGCTGTCCCCGCAAATCAAACGATGATTTCCAAGCAGCCACATATCACCGCTCTTGGAAACGGGCGGCTTCTGGAGTTCCTCATCCACATCAAAATCATCATCCTGTGCATCACCACCTTCTCCTGCGAAAAGTTCAGCGATGTCCTTTTCATCAAACCCGGTCAGACCCACATCAAAGGACTCTGCCTGTAAGGCTTCAATCTCCACGCGCAGAAGTTCTTCATCCCATCCGGCATCCATCGCCATACAGTTGTCGGCTAAGATGTATGCCTTCTTCTGTGCCGGAGTAAGATAGTCCACAAATACACACGGAACTTCCTCGATGCCTTCTTCCTTTGCCGCAAGGATACGGCCATGCCCTGCAATCACATTGTATTCCCGGTCGATAATGACGGGATTGATAAAACCGAACTCTCGCAGGGAGGAGCGGAGCTTCGTAATCTGCTGTGCGTTATGCGTTCTGGCATTGTTTACATACGGCACCAATTTGGATACTGCCACCAGCTGCATCTCTGTTGTTGTCTTTCCCATTATCCAAACCTCCTCTCCAGCAGCTTATGCAGTCCTTTTTCAGCACCTGCAATGTCTCCGGCAAAAGCCTGACCTTTGATGGTGCGAAACTGCTGCCCGCTTAGATTTTTCTTATTTGCTTTCAGCTTATTCATAAATTCTGTCAATTCTGTTTTCATAATCATCTGCCCTCCCTTGCACGGAGCAGACGCTCCATTAAATCATTCTGCGGCGCAGAATCGTCATAATCAGTGCTGCAGTTCTCCTTCACGATCTGGAATATCTCATTCCACAGTCTTACCGCCTGATTCATATAGTTGATGCCAATATTGATAAATGGAGATGGAATAGGTTTCTGTGTGGTCGGATGCTTGGAAAGGAAACCCAGCTTGTTGGTCATTTCCTCACATTGAATCCATCTCGCACTGCTCATGGCATAACGCTCTAAAAGCTGTGGTGACACCTTTCCGGCACAGCCGATTTTTCTAAGCCACTGCCATGTTTCTTCGTATATATCTGCCGCCTGTAAGGAACTGCCGTCCCTCTGCTCTGCGGATAAAAAATCATGGGGTCTCGGCATCTCCACACCCTCGATATCCGGGATGTCTAAAACCTCCAGCTTTCTGCCGCCCGGATTTCCGTTCTCCGCTTTCTCCTTGACAGGAGATTTCTTACGGCCGGCCCCCGGTCTTGCACCGCCTCGGCCGCCGATGTTGTTAGATTTTGTTGGCATTTTTCTCACCTTCCTTTATTACCCTTTTGAAATCGCCTTTTCTCTGCACGAAGGGGGGCGCCGTTTTCCCGGTATTGGACCCGTAGAGATTGCGACCGCCCCTCCCGGTCAGTTCCGTGCGTTTCTGTCACCCAACTCTGCATGGATTTTGTTATGACAGGAACGGCAAAGGCTCATCAGATTGCTTCGCTCGTGTGTTCCGCCCTTGGATACAGGTACCTTGTGATGCACCTCATCCACGGGAACTAATATTCCGCGCTCAAAGCATTGTTCACAGAAAGGATGCTCCCTGACATAGCTGTCACGGATGCGTTTCCACGCTCTGCCATACTTGCGGTGTACTGACGGGTCACGGCTGTACGTCTCGTAGCGTTTGGCTTCCATCTTCCTGTGTTCCTCACAATATCTGCCCTCACATAACCTCGGACATCTGGGGTAGGCACAGGGCTGTAATGGTTTCCTCGGCACTCGGCTCACCTCCTTTTGGGCATAAGAAAAACCCTGCAGGTCGGTCTGACCCACAAGGCTCTCTGTTTACAGTCTTTCATGCTATCAGTATAACACGTCCTGCTGGGGAATACGTCCGCGATATTACTCACAGGTGCTGCTCCCTTTGCAGTTTTTCATACTATCATTGTAACAGGTCTTTCCGTAAAAAGCGTCCACGGTATTACTCATCACTTGCCGTACAGCAGAACCGCCAGTTTTGCCAAAGCACGATTTTTTCTGTTATAGGCAGAGGAACGCTCAATGTGGAAGTGGTCGCAGATTTCGTAAACGGCTCCTGTCTGACCACCCTCATCACGATAGAAGGTTTCCAGCACATAGCGTTCCTCGGAACTTAACTGTTCCCACGCTGGCTTGAACCAATCCATATATTCCACTGCCTGCCTATAACGCTCCTGCAGAATATCGATTTCCTCGATGCCCTTTAAGATACGTTCTTCTCCCGCCTGCGGATTGTGTGTTCTTGGCATCCCGTCAAACTGGGGACTTCGGACACCGCTCATCTTATCACGGGTATTTTTGATTTCACTGCTGGTGTTGGCAATGATGAATGCCATGCTGTCATAATCCTTTAAGGCATCCACTGCCGCAGAACGCTTGTCTAAATACTTCCAAATAATGCTCATATCCTTACCTCCGAAATTTTGTATTACACTCGGATTGGCTTGGATTGTCATAGGTTGACTCTGATTTTCATAGGTTGGCTTTTACGGCATCAATCAAAGCAGACTGGGAGATATCCTTGGTTTTCAGTGCCTTGATAATCCTCTCGTCAATGGTGCCTTTTGTTATGATGTGGGTAATGACCACGGTTTCTGCCGACTGACCCTGCCGCCAAAGTCTGGCATTGGTCTGCTGATATAATTCCAGCGACCATGTGATTCCGAACCACACCAAGGCAGAACCGCCCTGCTGTAAATTCAGACCGTGACCTGCCGATGCCGGATGTATCACGGCAACGGGGATACTGCCGTTATTCCAGTCGGCTATATCCTTGGCGGTCTTGATTTCTCTCACATCAAAGCGTTTTCTGATACGCTCCAAATCGTGACGGAACCAGTATGCCACAAGGACAGGCTTGCCATTTGCAGATTCAATAATATCTTCCAGTGCCTCCAGCTTTCTCTGGTGTATCTCCAAAACACTCTCATTATCGGAATAAACTGCCCCGTTTGCCATCTGAGACAACTTGCCCGTCAGCGATGCTGCATTGGCGGCTGTAATTTCTCCATCCGGCAGCTGAAGAATGAGGTCTTTTTTCAGTTCCTCGTATTTCTTCTTTTCCGGTTCCGACAATTTCACCTCCATCTGTGTGCTGATCAGTTCCGGCATTTTCAGATGGTCGGTAGATTTCATGGAAATCGTAATATCCGAAATCTTATCATAAATCTGCTGTTCGGCATTGCGCAGAGGTTTGAAGCTGTAGATAATCTGACCATTCCTCTTGTCCGGGGTGAAGTAGGCGGTTCGGTACTGACCGACGAACCTGCCAAGCCTTGCACCCATATCCAGCAGCTTGAACTCTGCGAATAAATCCATCAGACCGTTGCTGGATGGAGTGCCTGTCAGACCCACCATCCTTTTTACCTTCGGTCTTGCTTTCATCAGTGCCTTGAACCGCTTGGACTGGTAATTTTTGAAGGAGGAAAGCTCATCCACAACTACCATGTCAAAATCAAAGGGGATGCCGCTTTTCTCAATCAGCCACTGCACGTTCTCACGGTTGATGATGTAGATATCCGCCTGTGCTTTCAGTGCCGATATCCGTTCTGACTCAGAACCCACCGCCACGGAATACTGCAACAGGTGCAGATGCTCCCATTTTTCAATTTCGGCACTCCATGTCACCGAAGCCACACGAAGGGGTGCGATAACAAGGACTTTATGGATTTCAAAGCTGTCAAACAGCAGATTGGAAAGAGCCGTCAGCGTAATACCCGTCTTACCTTAACCTAAGCCCATATCCAGCAGAACTGCTGCAATCGGATGGCTTTCGATATATTCGACTGCATATTTTTGATAATCATGTGGTATGAACTTCATTCGGCATCACCTCCAATCTCCTGAATGATTGTTTCAATCTACTCCTCACGGTCAAGGACATACACTTGAAATCCCAGACGGCTCAGTAATCTGTGCCTTGCCAGCTGCAGCTGTCTTGGTTTTTCTCCCGGTGCTTTCACTTCCACAAAAGCGAACCTGCCATGCGGAAGAAGCAGTAAACGATCCGGCATACCATCGAAGCCGGGAGAAGTGAACTTGGGACATATCCCGCCATGCTTTTTTACTGCCGTTACAAATTTCTGTTCTATGATTTTTTCTCTCATTTTTCCTCCTGCGGTGTGACAAGGTGACAAGTGTGACAGCGTTTTCTATATATTCTATACGTGCATACAGACATACACCTGTATCCCATATTTCATATATTTTAATCTATATATAGTAGTTGTCACACTTGTCACAAAAAGCAATAAAAGCCTTTGTTTAAGCAGTTTTACTGCTGTGACAACTTCTCGTACATTCTTTGCATACCATACAGCGGTATTCTCTTTCGCTTGCCGCTTTTTTCCCAACCATCGATTTTCATCATAATTGCCGCTATCGCATAGGAGTCGGATGTTTTAATGGCAGACAGACTGTTGCCGAAGCATTCGCACCAGATTTCAGCATTGCTTACCTGCGTTCTTTCCACAGTGCCTGTTTTCATCCCGCCGAAATCATCGCCGCTTAAAAAGTTTTTTCGCTCAAAAAGGCTCATGGCATCCCAATTGTCCGGGAGCAGTGTATTTAGGTAATTCTCCACCAATCCCTGCCTTTCATCTGTTTCCATTGCCTGTTTCTGCTGTTCCTCTGCAATCATCGCATCTCTGCCCTCAAGGAACAAGTTCTCACCTTGCTTATACAGGTAGAGGGCTTCCGCCCAAATTTGCGATACCTCATTGGCTGTCAGCTGCCATGATTTCTTAGCGGAATCACCGCATACATTCACTGGCCAAAAACGACGGTTGCCCGTAATATCACGGAGGAATCCATTCTCCGCATTGGTAGAACCTACCACGATACATTGTCTTGGATGGCTTTCCACTACTCTGCCATAGGATGGGCGGTAAATATCATCAGTACGGCTTAGAAAGGATTTGATGGTTTCAATATCCACCTTTTTCATTCCAGCCATTTCTCCCAGTTCCAAAATCAAAAACCCCTGCAGTTTCTCTGCGCCTGCTTTATCCTTCATATCCGTAAGGGTCAGGCTGTCGGAAAACCAGCTGCCTGCCAGTTTGGAAAAGAAGGTTGATTTTCCGATGCCCTGTGCACCCACCAAAATTAATGCGCTGTCGAATTTAACTCCAGGATGATAGGTTCTTGCCACCGCTGCAATCAGCGTTTTTCTCATGGCCGCTTTTGTGTAGGAATTGTCCTCTGCACCAAAATAATCAATCAGCAGCTTTTCCACTCTTGTTACACGATCCCATTCCGGCAGCTTTTCAAAATACTCCCTTGCAGGATGGAAATGCCTGTCCTCTACAATTTTTGTGAAAGCCACATCGTGATTGCGGCTGGAGAAGGACTGATATTTAATATCAATGAGTGCCTTCATTTGTGCAGTATCTGCATCTCTCCAGAACTTGTTGTCCATAGGACGCTCCCACGGCACAGCACCTGTAATTTCAATTCTTCCCGCCATTTCGTTGTATGCAATATTTGCAAAGTCAGGATCATTATTTAAAATCAGCATCAGATTCCACACACTGTTTTCAAGGCACTTGCTTCTCGGCATATAGCGGAGTTTTGACCTCCAGTCCGACTCATCTGCAAAGTCCTCATCTATCTGTAACTGCCTTTCTTCCAAAGCACGGAGTTTTACTTTTTCCTGCTTCATTGCAAATTCGCACATACTCTTGAATGATTTATTATCATCATCGCCAAATTTATGGATACGGACGATATCAAAGGCATTGCACAACTTTAAGTAGGCAGGGTCTTTGGCATGATGGCTGTATACGAACTTTCCGTTCTCCTTGATTTCCACACCTGCCATACTGCTGGATTCAATCAGATGGTAGCGGCTGTCGCTGTCGGTCGGCTCGTAAATGTCGGAAAGGAACTCATCCACAGCAAGATTCACGGGGAAGTATACCCTGTTGAAAAGACCGATTACACCTTCTTTTTCAAGCGGCTCCTGCACCTTTTTGAAGCTGGCAGTATTTGCCTTGCTCTCCCTTGATGAGGTCGGCAGTCTGGTAGGGTCAGTCCATTCCGGGTGTGCCGATAAAATCTCGTCCGGGTCAAGCCAGTCCTTGTCGATTTCCTTATACACGAACACACCATTTGATGGAGTGCTTGGCCAGTACATCAGCTGATTCGGCTGATAGGAGCATTCGTCAAAATAATCCATGCCCAGTGCCTGCGCCAGATATCTTGCCACCGCCACATATTCCTCGGAGGTCACATCCCTTGTAAGTGGAAATACCAGACGCACTCTCGGATTTTCATCCGTATGACTGTGGGTGGTATAAAGAACAGAGGTATAGGGTGCGTTCTTCTCATAATCCTTCAGAAATTCCGCATCGATTTTATCTCCGTCCAGTGCCACCATAGAACGGGACTCCACGGTATCAATCTTTCGTCTGCCGCCCTTTAACACCCCGGCAACGAAACCGCCGTGGTCTTTTACAGCATCACGCTGTGCCTTGGTAAATTTGGCATATTCCTCCGCCGACTCCGAGGTTCTGATGGTTGTTTTCAGACGTTCCTTCAAATCGGCAAAGCGGATGGTCTTATTGCTCCACTGCTTTGCCGTCCTGCCGTTGCCATAGGCAATCTTCAAATCACGCATCTTTATTGACCTCCTTCAAATCACTACCGAAATATCGCAGTCTGTAATTTTTCCTCTTGGCTCTCCTGATTTCAGCATCCATTCCGGCTGATATAATTTCTCCGAACACCCACACCTCGCTGCAATGGCTCATCAGCACATTTCCAAAGTGCAGTCCCAGTTCACGCTCTGTTAAATCGTTATCATTAAGGAACTGCGGAAACAGCAAATGCGGAGCAATGGGGATATATCCCTGCTCCACAGCAAAGCGGCTGTACTTCCGTGCATTTGCAATGTTTCCGGCAACATCTCCCGAAAATGGGGAGCATACATACACCATCGGTCTGTATGCTCTTGCCGCCTTTGTTTCCTTCTCGATATTGGATAAGGCAGCATAGGTGGTCGGATCAGGATAACCTTCGCTGTTATACCTGCTCACACCCACAAGCCTTACCTCCCATCAGTTTTCTGCTGCAGTTATCACACATCACTGCCGTACCGAAAAGGTCAATCTCCCCATCGGCAAACACCTCTGCAAGGTCAACCTGCACCTCCGATCCGCAGTGCGGACAGCGGCAGAATACATTCTCATCGTTAATTTCAATGGAAACTTCCATCGCATCATTCAGCTGTTCTTTTACATAAAACATACTTATTTGTCCTCCTCTAATTTGGTTTTGTACCATTCCAGATGGCGTTTGCGGTCTTCATAATTTGGAAACGCTACAAGCAGTCCCACATCGACTTTCTGCAAAGTCTCCAGCATATCGATCTGTTCCTTTGACAAATATGGTCTGATGCTCTTGCCCTTTTCGATGCCATTGGCAATCCTGAACTGCTTTGCCGTCATGCCCAGCACAATGCGGTTTAGCATATCGCACTCATTGCTGAAGTGGTAAGGCTTTGGAGCATCGTGAAGCAGCTTGATGTTTGCCGTAAGGAGCGGAAACTCCTGTCTTGCAGATACAAGTGTCTTGATGAATTTCTCCATCTCATTGAAACGCTTAATGTACAGTTCTTTAAAGTGTGCTGCTTTCTTTCCTGTGAATCCCATCGCAAGTGCCGTAAATCCATCGCGGGTAATTGCATAACAACGCTGCTTTCTGTTCCACTGGTCTTTGTATGAGGTCGGCTCAAAATTGAGCTGACCAAACTCTGGACTAAATCCAGAATCCGGAGAAGTGATAGCGTCAATATCACGCAGCACATTTTTGTGTTCCTTCTCAAAGAAGTCAGCCACAAACAGGCTGTCCACCCTCGCTGTGTCATGCATATCCGCAAAAATGCCGTATTCGTCTTTTGGTATCAGTTCTTTCATAAAAATACCGCCCTTTCATAAAAGTAGGGCTTTGCCCTCTGATAGTGAAAGGACAAAACCCTGAACTTTAAGAACCGTATTTTTAATCTTTTTTGTAGAAGCTGCATTCATACCCGTCTGCCCGAAGCAGAAGCCCGGAAATCCAAGGCGGGGTCCTGCCCATCTGCTCACACACAGCAGCAAGGGAAACGTCCTTACTGCACTCAATGATCAGTTCATCATGAACATGACCGCAGATAAAGCAGTGGGACAGCGTTCGCATGGAATAAGCAAGAATGTCACGGCTGATTGCCTGTACGATATTCTCCACGAACTTGGGTCCATAGCTTTCGATGCGTTCCCATTTCTTCGTACCGCCCACGCCTTCATAGGTAACAGCCTCGCCGCCAAAACGGTTCTCTCCCATGCGTGGTTTCACATAGGAAAGCCGTCTGCCGCTTGGCAGCTGAATGAACAGCATCCCGCTCTGATAAATAAATCGTATTCCGTGTGTTTCTGTGGTCACTCTGTTTTTAACTGTATCCTTAACACAGCGGTCAACATCCCACCAGAAACGCACAATGTTTGGATTGGCGGCTCTCCATGAATCCACAAGCGGCTGGAGTTCTTCCTCAGAAAGTCCCATATCCAAAGCACCCATCGCTTTTAAGGCACCGACCGAGCCTCCGTAACCCAGTGCCAATTCTGCGATTTTACCTTTCTGACGAAGATGTCCGTTGACACCCTGTTTTTCCACAGGCACACCAAACATGGCAGATGCCGACGCACAATAGATGTCCCCATTATTTTGAAAGACCTCGCTTCGCCAGCTTTCCTTTGCAAGGTACGAAAGCACCCTTGCTTCTATGGCAGAGAAGTCCGCCACCACAAATTTCATCCCGGCTCTTGGCACAAAGGCTGTGCGGATGAGCTGCGACAGAGTATCCGGGATATCATCATATAAAAGTTCCATCGCATCATAATTGCCGGACTCCACAAGTCCACGAGCCTGTTCCAAATCCGGCATATGATTCTGCGGAAGGTTCTGCAGCTGTATCATTCTGCCCGCCCAGCGCCCGGAACGGTTGGCTCCGTAAAACTGAAACATTCCTCTCGCTCTGCCATCCTCACAGACAGCATTCTGCATTGCCTGATACTTTTTTACAGAGGACTTGGATAACTGCTGCCGCAGAAGCAGAACCTCCACCAATTCCTTCGGAGCAGTTTTCACTGCCTGCGCCACTTCCTTTTTTCCAAGGCTGTCCATCTCCAGACCATTATCTGCAAGCCACTGTTTCATCTGCACCACAGAGTTGGGATTATCAAGGTCAGTCAATTCCTGCATTTTCTCTGCCAATTCTGCCTTGGACTTCGCATCAAAATCGATGGCATTCTCAACCACATCCATATCAAGTGCAATGCCGCGGTCATTGATTTCTTAGTCGAGGTGGTATTCCTCCCACACAAAATCCGGCACAGGATATTTTTTCAGCCTGTCCTGTATGGACATCTCAACCTCAACATCCCGCTTGTTATAAAATTTGAACAGATTCCATTTCTCCACATCATGCTCCGGCAGATTGCGTGTCCTGCCGCCGTTAACCTTGGTCGGTTTGCAGGGAACACAGAAATATCGGATGAGGTCTTTGCCTTCTTTCAGCTTCTTTTCTTCCAGTCCAAGCACTGTGCCGGCTCCTGCAAGGGATAACGGAAGTCCCATGTATGCTGACCATATCCTGGAGCATTTCCATGTCGCCGGGTCAAGGTAATCTCCCACTGTATCCTCATGGATGCTGTAACTGCAAAAGCACTGCGGATAGTTCTTTTGCAGCCACACAGAAAGGCAGACCCTCTCGAAAGCAGCGTTAAATGCCCATTTTGTCACGGTATCATCTGCCAGTGCCATAATAATATCCATCGGCAGTTCTTCTCCCTGTGCCAGATCATAAACCATGACCTCACCGCCGTTTACAGATACACCAAACAGCAGGATTTCAAAGTTAGGGGACTGGGCATATTTATAGACCCCGCACTTCTGCAAATCCACATCTGAAAATGTCTCCAAATCCAAAGATAATGTTTTTATTTTTCCCATATTGTCACCATCCTTACGATAAGCAAGGCGGCGAAGAATGCAACTCCGCCGCCGTCAAAATTTTATTTTATAGCCTTCATACGCTCTTCATGATATTCTTGGTCTCTCGCATCTCTTTCTAATTCACGTTTTTCACGTCTTTTGTCGTATATGATGCTTTGGATACTTGAAATCAGCATGGAGATTCCAAAACATCCCCAAATAATAATCATTGCTGCCGCAAATATAATTTCAAAAGTTGACATATATTTTCACCTTGCCTTTCTTACGCTAAAAAATCATCATCGGAATCAGTTGCGAAATCATCCTCTGCACGGCTCTTTCCGCCAAGCGGCTCTTCGTCCTTCATCTTCTGAAGATTGTTCAGACCGCAGGCAATGCCCTTATTGCCGTTAGAGTTGAAGGCATAGAAGTTAATGCTGGCACGTCCGTACACACCGCTGTAAACCTCACTGCGGTCAATGATAGGCTGACGGTCTGCATCTACGATGCCCGGAGCGGATGAACTGTTGGCATTGACGAAGTAGCTGTTGGCATAGGCTTCATCATCGGGTCTTTCAAGATCGCCGTCACGAAGCGGAGTCTTGAGGATGGAAAGTGCAGGCACGGTCTTGCCATTGCCCTTCAGCTTGGACTGCCCTTCTTCATAAGCTGACTGGATAGCCGCCTTCATTTTGTTGACCGTTGTGGTATCGTCCTTGGGAATGATAAGGCTCACGCTGAACTTCGGTGTGCCTCCATTAATTGATTTTGCTTCCCATACGTTCGCATAAGACCAGCGAGTATTTACTCCTGTGATAACCTTGGTAGGGTTGGTATAATTCTTTGACATATTAATTTTCCTCCTTAAAATCGTCTGCCGCTTCTGCGGCTTTACTGTTATTCATAGCCGGACGCTTGTCCGACATAGGCACTAAAGTTGGCTTGCCCTGCGGTTTTTCGATAAACCCGGAGAGCAGTTCTTCAAATCTCGTCCTGCCGAGCAGTTTGGTCATTGCCGTAACACCCAGAACCTTATGTTCATACGGGTCATATCCCGCATCCTTAACCGTATCTGCCACGGCGGTTTCATTGACATATTTCCTGTTGGAGCGTCCTTCGACAATCTTCCAGTCTTTCCACTCCTTGCCGCTGACTGCCTGCTGCAGAGCGTATTCCTTGATATCGCCCGCCCAAGATACCAGTGCGTCTACTTTTGAAAGGATGGCCTCTATCTCATCATCTTCAAGGGTGGAAGGCATCTCAAAATCGTAACGCGCAAGTTCAAGGTTGTATTCGGCTCTCTTGCGGCAGGTGGCTTTTACCTTACAGAACTGGCAGTGATCTCCGGCTTTGTATTCTCCCTCGCCCTTTGCCGCCAGCTGTGCAGTAGGGCAAAGCACTTCATCTGCCCATTTCAGAAGTTCATCCTTGGAGATGGTGTATGTGCTGACACTGTCCCTTCTCGGCTGGAAGATCGTCATGGACACCGAATCAATATCGTAGATTCCGTCAAACAGCTGTAAGGCTCCCAATGCGTAGCACATCATCTGCGGATTCTTTTCTGCTTCCACCAGAATGCCGACACCATATTTGAAATCAATTACGGTAAGAGTTTCATCTGATACGATGACACAGTCCCCAGTACCAAATCCCTCTGGCACCCATCTGGAAAAATCGAGATGCTGTTCAATCAGAACAATGGGGTCTTTGCACTTTTCCTTTGCCGCCTCCAGCTGCTCCATCACATACTGGGCATACATATCGGAGCAGTCTGCCATTTCCTCATCGAAATACTGCAAATTCTCTGTAGGATCTTTTGACTTCTGTCCCAGTGCGGTTTTCAGCTTATGTTCGCAAAGGCTGTGGGCATCGGTACCCTGCATGGCAAACTCACTGGCTGTATCTCCTGCCTTAGAACAGAGCAGAGCCGAGGGCGGACATTCCAGCCACCTGTGACTGGAAGATGCTGATAATACTGCGTGGCCCAGGCCAGCCTCTCTTGTACCTGCGGTGCAATTCACCTTCTGTTTATCCGGCATTGCCAAGCACCTCCACTTCCGCAAGCAGTGCTTTGTATTCTGCCGGATCTACCTCGGACAGCTTGTCTGCACCATGCTTTGTGAGGATTGCCTTGACCTCTGCCGTAAAACCTTTGCGGGATTTATCCGCACACACGGCTCTGACATCTTCCAGAGTAAGTGGCTTTTCTTCCTTTGGCTGCGGTTCCGGCTTAGGCTCCTCGGCTGTCTTTTTCTTCGGTGCAGCTTTTTTTGCAGGTGCTTTTTCTTCTGCTGTACCGCTGAACATATCAGCCAGCCCCTCCGAAATGCCAATCAAGGCTTCTCCGCATTTTTTGAGTTCAAGGGCGAGCATGGACAATTCGCTTACTTTTCCCATTCGGACTTCCTCCTTCCATATTCACTTTTTCTCCGCCGCTGACTACAGAAAGCCTGTCAGCGATTCGTCTTGACACGACACTGATTGCGATAAGCACATCAGATAACTCACGGTCGATTTCCTGACTGCTGCCGCCCGTGCCTGTCCTGCATCGGTTTGTCATACATTTACCGTCCTTTCCGAGGTGCTTTGTTTGCCCCTCTGAGAGTGAAAGGACATCCCCGGCTGTTTTAAGAACCGCAATTTCAGAAAAAATATAAAAACCTGCTCCACCACATACCACTGTGATAGAGCAGGCAAGGAAACTATTTCTTATTTATAATCCTGCAGGCGGGTGCGGAGCTTCAGCAGAATTCTCTGCTTGCGCTTGCCGACCCCACGCTGGCTCATGCCGACAGCTTGTCCGATTTCCGCTTCACTATGATTTGTGCTGTACATCTCCATAATGGTACGGTCGATTTCTTCCAGCTCATCAAGAGCCTTGTATAACTCATCAATCATAATCTGCTTCATAACATCAGCTTCAAGGTCAGAAGCATCAGCGGCCTCATACTCGGTTTCCTCGTACATCTTATCCAGCGATGCCATAGGCTCCTGTCTTTGCTGGCGCTTGTCCTCACGCCAAAGAGGACGCATATATTCGTAATACTGCTCCTCTGTTACGGGAATCATAATGACCTTCTTAGGTTTGTTTCCGATTCTCGTCCATACCACATCCTCTGGATTGATACAGAAATCCTTGATGGTTTCCGCTGTTACTTCCATTGGAATGTAGTGCTGCTTTGTCTCTCTGTTTTCGTTGTTTGCCTGTGTATTTTCAAATTTGTCCATCTCGTAGACCCTCCTTCGTTCTGAATACCGAAGTGAGAATCCACGCAGGACATCCCATAATAATTGGCCATAAGAATGAATCCTCACTTCTTAACTGGCCAACCGTCCCAGTGGGTTGACTGATATTTACTTGTGTCCGTTTCGCCGCTCTGGGCACCTGCTCGTCAGCGGGTGAACATTGAAACGGGATTTTATATAAAGCCATGATTGCTCCACGGCAATATATCATTTTGTGGTAACAAAAAAAGCCGGATGATCACAAAACTTTCGTTTCGTAAATCATCCGGCCATTTGGTAGCTCATATTTGGCTCCGTTGCTCGGTATGGTTAACGCCGCTTTATCTATTTTCTTAGATAGCCTTACTATAATAATTGTTCTTTTCCTTAGAATTACCTAACCTCGAATCTGCAACACAAGGCACCTTTATAAACTTGTGGCAATTCGGACATTTCAATTCTATCTCAATATGCTCCTTGGGCAACCTTGAAATGTCAAAGGCTCTTTTCCCACAGCAAGGACATTTCATCTTATTCATATGGCATCCTCCTTTCCTGCTTAGTCATAGGCACCACCTCCTTATCGTGATTATGTACGCTTATTTGCGAACATATCTATAAAAATATAAGAGAACCCATCACAGGGAAGAGTCCTCCCATTTTACTGGAGCAATAAATCTAAATCTCTCAATCTTTTTGTCATTGCAGCTTTAGAAACATTAAATACATCCGCCATTTCTTGTACAAATTGTTCCGATACATAAACTGCTGATAAATCCTCTATCGCCATATTAAGTTTATCTGCCATAAGCATTTTTACGGTAGGGGCTGGCATAATAAGTGCCGCACCTAATCTGTTCGCTTGCCATTCCCGTATATCTTCATCTGACATAGGAGAACGTTTAGACCAATTTTCAATATGATAAACAGAACAATTCAGTTTTGGTATAGGGCATCCTGGCTTCTGATAATAAAATCTTTTATGTAGAATCCAGTGAGAACATTCGTGAATGATGGTAAACCTCACACGCCCTTCCACCTCATATTCCAAGACTCTATTATCTATGAAAATATATCCTTTTTCAACATCAATAGGATATTCTTTTTTTCTTTCATCGTCCCATACCATAAGAACTCCGTCATTAAAACAGGTACAACCTAATGTCAAACCATCTTGAGAAAGATTTGCAAAATCAATCGTTACTTCAAGGTAAAATTCCGCAAAATGGTCTACATCCATTGCCATTGGCTGTTTTAGCAATTCTCCATCATTATACACAGACAAAATCTCAATTGCCTTCTTTTCTAACCGCTCTGGTGTATATTCATGATACAAATTGATGCCCCCAATCCTTACTCGCCGATTTTTTTATCAATAAGGTCGATAACTTCCTGCCACCCCTCATCAGATAACTTTCCATCTCTTGCTCTTCGTAACGCAACTCTGGCAAGGTCTTTTTCCATAATATATTCCGGAAGATCAGAAGATACCGTTTTAGTCTTTGCCATTGCAGCTAAATCAAGCATAGAGTTTTTTTCAGTCTCATTCAGTTTAAGGATTTTTGCTATTTCATCCAGTTTTTTGTCTGGTGGGTAGCGGCGTCCTTTTTCAATATCACTCATATATGCAGGTGCAATGTCTAACTCAGAGGCAAAACCACGAAGTGTAAGCCCCAATGCTTTACGCCTTTCTTCTATGAATTTTCCAAAAGCCATTTCATTTTCATTCATAGCGATACCCCTTTCTAAAGTTATTATGTTCGCTAACATGAGTACATTATATTCGATTCCTTTTTATTTGTCAATATGCTTGTACGCATTTTAGCGAACATTCATAAATTATTTACATAAAATGAAGCAGCGATTATTTAAAACCACTGCTCCAATAGGGTAATACTATATTTTTGAAAGTCTTTCATGCACAAGAGGAAGCAATATTTTATCCACTTCCTTACGGAATTCCTCATCCTCCAAATACTTCTCGCAGAACTCTTGGTTCTTGGTCATTCGTCCCAACACGACATCCATGATATTTTCATCATAGATAATCTTAAACAAATCCAAGGTATTCTTCGAGCGCAAAATCATCTCTTGATTCGCAGACATATCCTGCACCAACTGTTCCAAAACCTTATCCATTTCGGTAAAGTTTGTACCCAATCGTTCATTCAGACTTTTGATGATTTCCGACAATTTGTCTTTCTCGTCTTCCAAGGGCAACCCAGTCCCCGAAGTTTTATTATTCAGTACACCTTCCTCATCATCCAGCTTAATAGAACCTTCATATGCTTTTTGTACACGATAATATTGAAGACTAACATCGCTGTCCAGATTTGGTACGTGTTCGCCACCATCCTTTGGCAGCTTTCTCAGCAGACATTTTGCAAAAGCATAGAACTTATGCAGATTCTCATCACCAAGGCTAATAATATGCGTGAGGAATGCATAAAGCCTGATGAACTTCGTAAGAGATGATTTGAAATCCAATTTGTCCTGTTTATCATCTAATGCTTTATATCTGTCCACAACCGGGTCTACAAAAGAATTAAGTTTACCTAAGTCGATATTGCCTTGCTTTTTTCTTTCCTTAAAGAAAACTTTTGCAAAAGCATCGATTTCCTTATCAGTATAAAGCATGAAGCTATCCAGAACATTTTTTACATCATAAATCACATTCGGGTCTGTTGTCTCTGCAACCGTAGTAGAAACATAATAGTCCTGAAAGGCTTTTGCAATTTCCTCACGGGTATTCACAAAATCCAATACAAAGGTATCGATTTTACCCGGGCAAGTGCGGTTGATACGAGAGAGTGTCTGTACCGCTTTTACACCAGACAACTTCTTATCCACATACATGGTATGTAATAGTGGCTGGTCAAATCCCGTCTGATACTTCTCAGCTACAAGCAACAATTGATATTCCGCAGACTCGAATTTCTCCGGCAGCTGACTTTCAGGAATATTGTTGATATTTTCTTCTGTATACTCCTTGATTTCCCCAGTAATATTATCTTTTACCGTGCCTGAGAATGCAACCAGAACACCCAAATCTGTATATCCCATCTTCTTGATATACTTCAAAAACTCAAAGTAATATCGAACTGCATGAAGGCGAGATCCCGTTACCAGCATCGCCTTCGCACGACCGCCTATACGGTTCTTTACCTGACTGCGAAAATGCTCGATGATAATCTCTGTCTTCTGAGCGAGATTATGTGGATGCAAACTCATGTATTTGCCAAGAGCCTTATTTGCCTGTCCTTTTCCATACAGCGGGTCATCAGAGATTTTCTTTCCCAATTGAAAGTAAGTCTTATAAGTGGTGTAGTTTTCAAGGACATCAAAAATGAATCCCTCTTCAATTGCCTGTTTCATACTGTAAACATGACAAGGCTCTGGTTTTCCGTTTGCACCTTTTCTTCCGAAGATTTCCAAAGTTTTCTGCTTTGGAGTGGCTGTGAATGCAAAGAATGATAAATTCTTCTGCTGACCGTGTGCGGCCATTTCTGCCTTGATTTCATCAGCTAATTCTTCATCTGCATCCTGTTCTTCTGCTTCTATCTTTGACTCTTCCAAAGCAAATGCATGAAGCCTCTTTTCTACTGCATCTTCGCCCTGATCAGATATATCTGCAAGCACTTCTTTCAATCGCTCACTTGCTTTACCGCTTTGGGAAGAATGCGCCTCATCCACAATAATTGCAAAACGCTTTCCATCTGTTGCTACCTTTTGTACATCTACAAATGGGAATTTCTGCAATGTACAGATAATGATTCTCTCACCCTTTTCCAATGCCGTGGTCAGTTGACGTGCATTCTTATCCACACGCATAACAACTCCGGCTTTATGTTCCATATTAAAGATATCACGCTGCAGTTGCTTATCTAACACTTTACGGTCTGTAATTACGATAATGCTGTGAAATACCACTTCGTCATTGGCATCATGCAAGTTTTCCAAATGGTGAGCAAGCCATGCAATAGAGTTTGACTTGCCGGAACCTGCTGAATGTTGAATCAGATAATTACCTCCGCATCCATTTTCGTAAACCTGTGAAATCAAGTATCTAACAGCATCCAGCTGATGATAACGAGGGAATATCAGCTTTTCTTTACCTGTATTCTCGTCCTTTTTCAATTGAACGAATCGATGCAGGATATCAAGCAAACTGTCTTTCTGCAATATCTTCTTCCAAAGATATGAAGTACGATAATCACCACGAGTCGGTGGATTTCCTGCTCCATTGTTGTAACCTCTGTTAAACGGAATAAACACTGTATCCAATTTCTGCAGCTTAGTAGTCATCCACACCTCTTCTGTATCCACTGCGAAATGGACTAATGCTCTTTTCTTAAAAGACAGCAATGCTTCACGCGGATTTCTGTCATTCTGATACTGTGCAATTGCATTTTTATAAGTCTGCTCAGTAAGTGGATTTTTCAACTCTATCGTAATAATCGGCAGTCCATTCAGAAAAATTACAGAATCTATGGAATTCTCATTTGCTTCACTATATTTCACTTGTCTGGTAATCTGCAATACATTCTTTTCATATAAAGCGGTTGCGGACTTATTCATGCCGCTGCCCGGTTTGAAAAAAGCAAGACGAACCTCAACACCCAAATCTGTAATACCGTGGCGAAGCACATCAATCATTCCACGATTGTTCAATTCATCGTTTAATCGCTTAATAAAGCCTTCTTCCACATCGGCTCCATGCCTTTTACACAGGTCATTCCATTTGCCCGGCTGCGTATCCTTCACAAAAGCAATCACTGCTTTTTTATCCATCGCCATTTTACGATCAAAATTTGCAGAATTTCCTTTTACATATTTCTCCGACTTTTTCCCGGTCGAAGTAAGGCAGTATTCGATTTCTTCTTCGAATGTTCGTTCTTTCGTATCTATTGCCATATCATTCGCCCTCCGTTACTTTTATTTTTCCCGTAACAGCGTCATGAATGACAATTTTACGGTACTCTTTCAATTTCTCAATTTGTGCCTTTATATCTGCGGTCAGTTCCTCTATCTGTCCAACTTTTGTGTCCAGATACGCAGCTATTTGCTCCTGCTCCTCAATTGGCGGTTGAGGCATTTTCATGTTAAGAAACTGATCCGCCTGTAAACGCCATCTGCCTAAGTTAGATACACCTTGACCCAATCTGTAAAAAATTCGATTGGTATAGCACATCTGAAACAGGTATTTGTAGTATGTATGGCACTGCGGTTTATCGGGATGAAATCTGAACACACGATAATCCGGGCTAGTAACTCCCTCGTAAGGACTACAATCCACCCAGCCTGTCAGCAAATCCATAGAGTTCATGGCAAAATCATTCACATTTACCACTTGATAATTTGCATAGGATTCAGCCAACTGTCCATCATTGGAATCTATGTCCTTAACCTTGATACCTCGCTGCGTGATTGAGAGAACATCCCTGTCTTCAGCACCGTAGATGCGTTTTACGATTTCAAACATCCACTTCATCTTGGTAACATTCCAATGTTTCGGAACTTCGTCCATCCAGTCAACTCCACTGTCTTTCATAGGAACATCCCTATCTAGACCTTTGGTAATACAGTTAGCTATTAACTCTCTCTGGTATGTTTCAAACATTTCCATCTGTTTTTGCTGTTGCTCAATAACGTCGTTTATTTTCCCAATTTCTTCATCAAGATATTCTGCAATTAATTCTTGCTCATTAAGCGGAGGGTGAATCACATAAAAGTTTCTTAACTGCGTTTTACTAATTTTAGGTTGTACTGAACTTGCAGCAACTCTTTTTAGTTCATCATTAATTAGGGGACTCAAAAAACAGTAATAGTAATATCTATTACATTCTTCCATATCGATAAGTATTGCATTGGGAGCAAGCGTTGCTCTCTGGTACATTGGTTCGTATATGAAAACGCTTCCCACAGAACCAATATTTGATAAAATAAGTTCTCCACCAAACAAGTTCGAGTTATTCAAAAAATCATATGAATGCTTATCAACATATACTTTTAAAGCATCGGCTGATGTTCCTGACAAATCTACTGTTCGTACAAGCATCGCATAATCAGGTTCATCTAAATACTGAACATTTTCATTAAGCGATGCAAAACTGCCACTCGCAACATAATCAGTAATACGTTTAGCAATCGATGATAGTTTTCTTCTTTCCCAATGTTCAGGAATCTTACCAATCCATTCCTTCCCACTGTCTTTATATTTTGAATAGGTGTTCATCGTTTACACCTCCCCGAATAATTTTGTAATATATGCTTGAATTCTTCGCCCAAATGCTTCTATGTCATGCAGAGTCTGCTCCGCATTGCCAACCGCAGTAAACTTATAGAAATGACGTGTAAACGGAATCTCATAACCTTTCTTCGTCTTACTTTCATCTACCCATGCATCCGGAGCATATGGCAGAACCTCGCGCTTTATATATTCGTCAATATCCTCTTTTACAGGAATCTGCTCTGTATCACGCAAATCCGCATCCGGTTCGGGATTTCCATTTTTGTCCACACAAATATCTGCCGTTTGATCCTTTTCGGATAAAGCCGTCAGAATAGCCTTCAGAACGGGAGCCTTTACCGTAACTCCTGTTTTCTTTAATGCCTTGTGGAGCTGCTTGGTAAACTCAGCACGATTTTTATAAAGCACCGTTGCATCCATCGTTCCGACTGCCGCAAGAATATCTGCCTGCTGTTTTTCTCCGGCTTCTACCTCTTTCGCAATTCCCTCCGGCTTACGTTTACGACTCTTTGCAAGATTCGCAAAAGCAGTCTGTTCACTGACACGAGCAATACGCTCCTCTGAGGCCTGGAAATTTAATCTAAGAGGCCTCTCCACTGTAACTTTCCAGTAGGCAAAGTCATCCTCATCAAAAATCTTACAATATTCGCCCGGCACAAAGTCCCCATAAATATTAGTCAGTTCCTTGATATGTTCCTCTGTCAGCATTTTTCTTTTTTCGCCCAGTGGCTTTCTCATACGGTCACAGAAGGAAGTGCCGTCAATCAACTGAATTTTGCCTTGGCGTACACCGCTTTTTCTGTTGGTTACAATCCAAATGTAAGTAAGAATTCCTGTGTTGTAAAAGAGCTGGTCTGGCAATGCAATAATGGTTTCAAGCCATCCCTGCTCGATAATCCATCTACGAATTTCGCTTTCTCCGCTTCCTGCATCCCCAGTGAAGAGCGGAGAACCATTGAATACTATAGCAATTCTTGTGCCACCTTCTTCTGGTGGCAGCATCTTGCTAATCATGTGCTGTAGGAAGAGCAGGGAACCGTCCGATACCCTTGGGAGTCCCGCACCAAAACGACCCTTATAGCCAAGGTCTTCTGCTTCATCACGGATGAACTTCTCATATTTTTTCCATTCAACACCAAACGGAGGATTGCAAAGCATATAGTGGAACTGCTCATGTGGCAGTTTGTCTTCCGTAAAGCTATTACCCAAATGAATATTCTCATAACCCTTGCCTTTAATCATGGTATCTGATTTGCAAATGGCATAGGTTTTTTCATTTAGTTCCTGTCCGTATACTTCAATGATGGCACGGTCATTCTGCTCAGTTGCGTACTCTATTCCGGCAGAAAGCATCCCGCCCGTTCCTGCTGCCGGGTCATACAGCTTGGCCATGAATCCTGGCTCACAGATTTTTGCCATATCAGGGTCAAATAATATGGATACCATCAGCCTGATTACTTCACGAGGTGTAAAATGTTCTCCCGCTGTTTCATTGGACATTTCAGAAAACCTGCGAATCAGTTCTTCAAAAATGTATCCCATTTCCTGATTGCTCACATTGTCCGGGTGCAGATCAATATCATCCACGAATTTCAAGAAAACCAGATATAGCAGGTTAGCCTTATCCAATCTTGAAATCTGTGAGTATATATCAAAAGATTCCAGTATGGTACGAGCATTTTCGGAGAATCCTTTTATGTAATCAATCAAATTATCCGCAATGTTGCCCGCATCATTCTTCAGCTTCTCAAATGTAAATTCGCTTGTATTGTAGAATTTATAGTTTGTAATTTTGGTTAGGAAAGGTGCTTTGTTTTTGTATTTTAGTGTAGCATTCGCTTTCAGCACTTCATCCTTTGTATCTCTTAAAACGCTGTCCAGACGGCAAAGAACAGTAAAAGGCAGAATAACCTCACCATATTCGCTCTGCTTATAATCGCCTCTGAGCAGGTCTGCAATTTTCCATATAAAATTCGATTTCTCTGAAATATTAATACTCATTGATATCAATTCCTCCTGCAATTAGTCTTTCGTAGCGCTCGTTAGACATAATGACCGCTATTGGTTTCCCATTTTTATTTATATATGCCGCCTTATCTTCCTCGACCAATTTCTTAATCACTTTCGAGGATTGCCCTCTGTTAAACTCGGTAATATTCAAATGTTCCATTGGTATTTTAGGTTTCATTTTTACATCTGCCAATATCAGCACCTCCTTGAAAAGCATAGACTTTCTCCTCATAATTATAACACAAAAGGATTGTAATTACAATCCTAATTAAAGTGTTTTTATAATATTTTTTATGCACCATAAAAATAATTACTTTTATGGTGCATAAAATTGCTGTGATTCGGCAGAAATCTTGCTGTATACTTTTTTGCACAAAAAAAGACCGCAACTCTTTTCTTGGGGTAAGATGTACAATCCTCCCCAATGCTAAAGCCACGGTCCTTTTATTTTTGTGTGATTACTATTTATATTCCAAGCATAGTTTATAAATACTTCCTAACCCGGATAAACCGGAAAAGTTTTTTTGCATTTCCTCCAAATTTCAAGTACAATAAAGAAAAATATTGGAG
>QXWX01000094.1 GCA_009911175.1 Lachnospiraceae bacterium
GCGGAGCGAATCAGAAAATACGGGTTTGCGTTTGAAGGGAAGAAGGTTCTGATCGGGTAAATAAAAAATCCTTTTGCAGTGCAGAATATCTGTCAGCAAAGCAAGAATCATAATGACATATTCGAGGAATTAAAACCTCCCCCTTCTCAAAAATCTTGATCCGAATCACCAGCGAATCCGAAGGGCAGCGGATGCTGTAATGAATGCTGTTCTCGAGCAGGGGCTGAAATAGCAGACGGATCACGTGATAATTTAAAACCGAATCGTCATAATCCCACAAGAGCATGATCTGCCCCGGATGATGGAACTTCTGGTTTTCCATATATTCTTTGCAGAACTGGATCTCGTCCTTCGTTTTTGACGATCTCCATATCAATCGACTGCAGGGTATTGAAAAAAAATGCGGGTTGATCTGAAGCTGGAGTGCCTTCAATTCGCTGATCGTCTTTTTCCGCGCGCCAGAGAATATCCAGCAGCCGTTCAATCTGATGAAAGTTCTTATTGGTCAGATACAGGCTAAACAAAAGGCACAGGATGGCGGCGGCGAGGCAGCCGATCAATACACAATAAAGAATATTGTGCATCAGGCGATAAATGTCCCGGGAAGGAACAAGGGACAAAAAGTGCAGATCATAATCGGGATAGATAAATTCCGTCAATACATAGGAACGACTGCTGTATTTGACGGAGGATAGATAGTGCCCGGTATCTGTCAGGGGAAGGGAAAGCTGCTCATGAATCCCCTGTTCCTCGTTGAAATGAAGCTGATCCGCGTTTGCATTGGAAAACAGCATACGGCCTTCGGAGTTTGTGACAAAGATAGACTCATTGGGATAGTTTTCCAGGGAGGACAGAAGCTCGGATAAAACCGACTGATCTAAGTTCACGACAAGCACGCCGCCGTAGTAACGGATCCTTCTGTAAATGGTAACCGCATTGTGTTCCTTCTCAAAATGATAATTCTGGAAGGCGCGCGGAACGATCCACTTATCCTCATCCAAAGCATGCTCTTTAAAGTCCAGGAGCCATTGCTGGTCGGCGGAATCCTGGATTGAGGTCAGCTTTTCACCTGTCTGAAAAAAATAATCCTTTTCATTCGGAAAATATACATACACGGAATCAATGTAGGAAGAACTGGATTTTATGAAATAATTTGGAAAAATAACCGGGGCTCAGATGGACATATACGGCGGTCGTTTCCAGTGAGGCATCGCAAAGATTGTTCTGGACGTATTCTTTTGCCATTGCAATGAGCTTTTGGTGATAAGTGCTGTTGGCTTCATCAGCGGGATCCATGGAAGGATCCCCCGATTTTTCAAGCAGGTCCTTGATCCGCAGCATTGCTGCGGTGAGCTCTTCATACTTGATGGGCTTTAACAGAAAATCATGTACTTTATAGCGGATGGCCTGCCGCGCGTAATCAAAATGCTTGTATCCGGTCAGGATCACCACTTCGATCGGATTTTTTTTCCCCTGAGCATCCGGACCAGGTCAAGGCCGGATATGTTTGGAAGACGGATATCCGTTAAAAGAATATCCGTATGCTCCGTGGAGAGATAGCGGAACCGATTGCTTTTAAGGAATTTTGCCAGGAATCTCAGGAACGCAGGATAGGTGCATACTCTATTGGAGTTCTAAAAAATTTGATAATTCGACTGAATTATATAAATTATCAAACTATCTGACAATTCTCTGAAAATTCTATATTTACAAATCTTCCAAAATGTTGTATATTAAGAACTGCAATATAATACATTAAAACGGCAGAGCGGCAAAGCATCTCTCCCGCTGTGTTTTTGCTCCACAGCCATTTTCACGGAGTACTTTTTATCCCTGCCTATAAATGAGCACTCTCGAAAACTCCTTTGCGTTCATCTCACAAATCAGGATACAAAGAACTTCCAAGAATGCTCTGAATCTCAATTAAGAAAGAAAGGACATCCATCATGAACAATCAATCAGCAGGCCGTCAGGCCGGGCTGTACCATCCTCAGTTTGAGCATGACAACTGCGGAATCGGTGCGGTGGTGAACATCAAGGGCATCAAGAGCCATGACACCGTGGCAAACGCCCTGAAGATCGTAGAAAATCTTGAACATAGAGCTGGCAAGGACGCCGAGGGTAAGACAGGAGACGGAGTTGGAATCTTGTTACAGATTTCACACCGGTTTTTCTCCAAGGTCTGTACACCCCTCGGTTTTTCTTTGCCCGGAGAACGGGATTACGGAGTGGGGATGTTCTTCTTCCCCCAGGACGAACTGAAACGGAACCAGGCGAAAAAGATCTTCGAAGTCATTGTGGCAAAAGAGGGCCTGCGGTTCTTGGGCTGGCGCGAGGTCCCCATCCATCCGGAGGTGCTCGGAAAAAAAGCGGTGGAATGCATGCCCTGCATCATGCAGGCTTTTATCGAGCGTCCCCGCAAGGCAGAGCAGGGGCTGCCCTTTGACCGCCGCCTGTACGTGGCGCGCCGGATCTTTGAGCAGAGCAGCGACAACACCTATGTAGTCTCCCTTTCCAGCCGGACCATTGTCTACAAGGGCATGTTCCTGGTGGGACAGCTGCGGCTCTTCTTCGAGGACCTGCAGGATCAGGACTACGAATCCGCCATTGCCATGGTGCATTCCCGGTTCAGCACCAACACCAATCCCAGCTGGGAGCGGGCCCATCCAAACCGGTTCATGGTGCACAACGGGGAGATCAATACCATCCTGGGAAACGCGGACAAGATGCGGGCAAGAGAAGAGACCATGTCTTCCGAATATTTAAAAGGAGAGCTGCACAAGGTCCTTCCGGCCATCAACACCTCCGGCTCCGATTCGGCCATGCTGGACAATGCGCTGGAATTTATGGTGATGAGCGGCATGGAGCTGCCCTTGGCTGTGATGATCTCCATTCCGGAGCCCTGGGAGAACAACCGCAGCATGAGCCAGGATAAGAAAGACTTCTACCATTATTATGCTACGATGATGGAGCCATGGGACGGCCCGGCCTCCATCCTCTTTTCCGATGGCGACTGCATGGGGGCGGTGCTGGATCGAAACGGCCTGCGTCCGTCCCGGTACTATATCACGGACGACGACCAGCTGATCCTTTCCTCCGAGGTGGGCGTGTTGGACATCGATCCCACGAAGATCGTAGTCAAGGAGCGGATCCATCCGGGCAAAATGCTGCTGGTGGATACCATTGCCGGCAAGGTCATCGACGATGAGGAATTAAAGGCCCGCTATGCAAATGAAGAACCCTATGGAGAGTGGCTGGACAGCAACCTGATCCATTTAAAAGATTTAAAGATTCCGAACCAGCAGGTGCCCGTTTTTTCCAGAGAGGAATGCACCCGCCTGCAGAAGGCCTTCGGTTATACCTACGAGGATGTCAAGACCTCCATATTAAATATGGCGAAAACCGGGGCGGAAGGGATTTCAGCCATGGGAATCGACATGCCCCTGGCTGTGCTATCCCAGAAAAATCAGCCCTTGTTCGGATATTTCAAACAGCGCTTCGCCCAGGTGACCAATCCTCCCATTGACGCCATCCGGGAAGAGGTGGTGACCTCCACGACCATTTACGTGGGAAGGGACGGCAATCTCCTGGAAAAGAAGGAAGAAAACTGCAAGATGCTGGAGGTGAGCAATCCTATCCTGACCAATACGGATCTGCTGAAGATCAAAAACATGAAGGTGGACGGCTTCCAGGTGGCGGAGATCCCGATCACCTATTACAAGAATGCCAGCCTGGAAAAATCCATGGAATACCTGTTCATTGAAGTGGATCGTGTCATCCGGGAGGGGGCCAACATCCTGATTCTGTCTGACCGGGAGGTGGATGAGTACCATGTGGCGATCCCGTCATTGCTTGCCATCTCCGGCCTGCAGCAGCATCTGGTACGGACCAAGAAGAGAACCTCGGTTGCCATGATCCTGGAATCCGGGGAGCCCAGGGAGGTGCATCATTTCGCAACCCTTTTGGGGTACGGCGCCTGCGCCATCAACCCCTACCTGGCCCATGAGTCCATCCGCCAGCTGATTGATTCCCGGCTTCTGCACAAGGACTATTACGCGGCGGTCAACGACTACAACGATGCGGCCCTCCACGGGATCATCAAGATCGCGTCCAAGATGGGGATCTCCACGATCCAGTCCTACCAGGGGGCGAAGATCTTTGAGGCCATCGGCCTGAAAACCGAATTTATAGACCAGTATTTTACCGATACGGTGAGCCGTGTGGGCGGCATCGGCATCAAGGAGATTGCAGGAGATTACATTGCCTTCCATTCCCAGGCGTTTGACCCCCTGGGGCTGGAGGTGGATATGACCCTGGACAGCGTGGGAAAACACAAGTCCAAGAGCGGCGGCGAGGAGCATCTGTACAACCCGCGTACCATCCACATGCTGCAGCAGTCCACCAGGCGGGGCAGTTATGACATGTTCAAGCAGTATACCCGGATGGTGGACGAGGAGGGGGAGAAGATCAACCTCCGGGGCCAGCTGGATTTTGTATGGCCGGAAAAATGCATTCCCATTGAGGAGGTGGAGCCTGTAGATTCCATCGTGACTCGGTTCAAGACCGGCGCCATGTCCTACGGATCCATTTCCCAGGAGGCCCATGAGACGCTGGCCATCGCCATGAACCAGATCCATGGAAAATCCAACAGCGGCGAGGGCGGCGAGGACATGGAGCGGCTGGATACCAACCGGTGCTCCGCTATTAAGCAGGTGGCCTCCGGCCGGTTCGGCGTGACCTCCCGGTATCTGGTCAGCGCAAGGGAGATCCAGATTAAGATGGCCCAGGGCGCGAAGCCCGGAGAAGGCGGCCATCTGCCCGGCGGAAAGGTATATCCGTGGATCGCGAAGACCCGCCATTCCACGCCGGGGGTGAGCCTGATCTCCCCGCCGCCCCACCACGACATTTATTCCATTGAGGATCTGGCCCAACTGATCTATGACTGTAAAAATGCAAACAAAGATGCCAGGATTTCCGTCAAGCTGGTGTCCGAGGCCGGGGTCGGCACGGTGGCTGCAGGCGTGGCAAAGGCCGGGGCAGGCGTGATCCTGATCTCCGGATATGACGGAGGCACCGGGGCGGCGCCCAGAAGTTCCATCCAGAATGCCGGACTTCCCTGGGAACTGGGTCTTGCGGAAACCCACCAGACCCTGATCCAGAACGGCCTGAGAGAACGGGTGCGGATCGAGACCGACGGAAAGCTGATGAGCGGCCGGGACGTTGCGATTGCGGCCATCTTAGGCGCCGAGGAATTTGGATTTGCCACGGCTCCGCTGGTGACCATGGGCTGCGTCATGATGCGGGTGTGCAACCTGGACACCTGCCCGGTGGGCGTGGCGACCCAGAATCCGGAGCTTCGGAAGCGTTTTGCCGGAAAACCCGAATACGTGGTGAATTTCATGAAATTTATCGCCCAGGAGCTGCGGGAGTACATGGCAAAATTGGGCGTGCGCACCGTGGATGAGCTGGTGGGAAGGACCGACCTTCTGAAAGTAAAGGACGTGCCGGTTTCCGACCGCGCGGCCACGCTGGATCTGAAAAACGTCCTGTACAACCCCTACGCCGGGAAAAAGAAGGGCATGATCTTCAACCCCAAGAAGGTCTTTGACTTTGAGCTGGAAAAGACCTTGGATGAGCGGGTGCTGGTGAAGAACCTCCTCCCGGCCCTGGAAAAGAAGCAGAAGAAGAGCATGGAGCTGGATGTGACCAACATCAACCGGACCTTCGGCACCATCTTCGGCTCGGAGATCACCCGGAGATACCCGGAAGGGCTGCCCGAGGATACCTATGTGATCAAATGCAGGGGCGCGGGCGGCCAGAGCTTCGGCGCGTTTATTCCCCAGGGATTGACGCTGGAGCTGACCGGGGACAGCAACGACTATTTTGGAAAAGGACTTTCCGGCGGCAAGCTGATCGTATGCCCGCCCCAGGGGATCCAGTTTAAACCAAATGAAAATATCATCATCGGAAATGTGGCCTTCTACGGAGCCACCAGCGGAAAGGCATTTATCAACGGTGTGGCGGGAGAGCGGTTCTGCGTCCGCAATTCCGGCGCCATGGCCGTGGTGGAAGGCGTGGGAGACCACGGCTGCGAGTACATGACCGGAGGCCGGGTAGTGATCTTAGGCACCACGGGAAAGAACTTCGCGGCCGGTATGAGCGGCGGCATCGCCTATGTGCTGGATCTGGACAGTGACCTGTACAAGAAGGTCAACAAGTCCATGGTCAAGATCGAGCGGGTGTCAGATAAATACGACGTCCAGGAGCTGAAAAGCATGATCAAGGAGCATGTGGCGTATACCAACTCCGAGATCGGAAAAGAGATCCTGGATCATTTTAAGGAGTATCTGCCGAAGTTCAAGAAGATCATCCCCGAGGATTACGAGAAGATGATGTCCGCCATCCTGCAGATGGAGGAAAAGGGCTTAAGCGCGGAGCAGGCGAAGATCGAAGCGTTCAACCAGATCAAGAATGGAAGATAGGAGGCGGAAACAGTGGGAAAACCAACAGGATTTATGGATTATAAAAGACAGGACAAAATAGCAGAAGCGCCGGAGAGCAGGATCCGGCATTTTCAGGAATTCCACACGCCTCTGTCGAAGGAAGAGCAGGAGTTACAGGGCGCCCGGTGTATGGCCTGCGGCGTGCCCTTCTGCCAGTCCGGCCAGATGCTAAACGGCATGGCAAGCGGGTGTCCATTGCACAACCTGGTGCCAGAATGGAATGACCTGATCTACAACGGAAACTGGGAGGAGGCTTATTACCGGCTGGCGAAAACCAACAATTTTCCGGAATTTACCTCCCGGGTGTGCCCCGCATTGTGTGAAAATGCCTGTACCTGCGGGCTTCATGAGGATCCAGTGTCCACCAAGGCCAATGAGTACGGCATCATTGAAAATGCATACGAAAAGGGATACGCCGCGGCCCGCCCACCCAAGGCGCGGACCGGGAAGAAGGTGGCGGTCATCGGTTCCGGCCCTTCCGGGCTGGCCGCGGCGGATCAGTTAAACCGCCGGGGACATCTGGTGACAGTCTACGAGCGGGAGGACAAGGCCGGAGGGCTGCTCCGGTACGGTATTCCCAACATGAAGCTGGAGAAGCAGATCATCGACCGGAAGATTTCTATATTAGAAAAGGAAGGCGTAGTATTCCGGACCGGCTGCAACGTGGGGAAGGTCGTAAAGGCTACGTCCATCCTCAAGGAATATGACCGGGTGGTGCTCGCCTGCGGGGCCTCCCATCCCAGGGACATCAAGGTACCCGGCAGGGACGCGGCAGGGATCCATTTCGCGGTGGATTTCTTGAAGTCTACTACGAAAGCGCTGTGGGCCAATGAGATGAAATTAAAAGACGGCCAGTATATTTCCGCGAAAGGAAAGAAGGTTATGGTGATTGGCGGCGGGGACACGGGCAATGACTGCGTGGGCACGGCCATCCGCCACGGCGCGAAGTCGGTGCTGCAGTTAGAGATGATGCCCAAGGCGCCGGATCAGCGGGCCGAGAACAATCCCTGGCCGGAGTGGCCGAAGGTGTGCAAGACGGATTACGGGCAGCAGGAGGCCATTGCCTTGTTCGGCCGCGATCCCCGGGTGTACACCACCACGGTGAAGGAATTTGTCAAGGATAAGAAAGGGAACGTCTGCAAGGCGGTACTGGTGAAGCTGGAATCGAAGAAGGACGAAAAGACCGGGCGCATGATGATGGCGGAGATCGCCGGGAGCGAGTATACGGTAGAAGCGGATCTGGTGCTCATCGCGGCAGGCTTTCTGGGTAGCGAAAATTATGTGGCAAAGGCCTTCGGCGTAGAATTGAACGAACGGACCAACGTGAAGACCGCGCCGGGAGCCTATCAGACTAATGTGAAAAATGTGTTTGCCGCCGGGGATATGCACCGGGGACAGTCTCTTGTCGTGTGGGCCATAAGGGAAGGGAGAGAGGCCGCCCGGGAGGTGGACTTGAGCCTGATGGGATATACGAATCTGTCGGTGCAGTGAATGCATGTGAAGCCCATTTCAGAAAGTGGAGTGAAAATGATCCTTTCAAAAAAAGGGTCATCTATCAAAAAATCCGGATATAGAATTCTGTAGTTACATGTCACACACTGACCAATCACTACGCTGATTGGTCAGGAGGATGCACATAAAAGCTGGGATTCAGGCCGTCCATTGCCGTAGGCAATTTTAAATGACGGCCTGAGTTACAGGGCAC
>QXWX01000095.1 GCA_009911175.1 Lachnospiraceae bacterium
TTGTAATATTCTGTATTCGGATTTTTTGATAGATCGGAAATGATATTGACGAAATGTCTGGAATATATTATCTTAATAAAGGACTGCCCGGGGAAACAGGTGAAAATCCTGTACGAGCCCGTCGCCGTAAGGTATTAAAGTATATACTCACTGCTATGCATACCTGAATGGGATCTGTCCGGCTGGATTGCGCGGGAAATCTGCGCTCCTGCCTGAAACAGCCCAAACGCCACAATTCAGGGAAAAGCCATTGGAATCTATGATTGGAATATCAACCGGAAGAGACCTTCCGGCAGTCGAGTCACAGATCTGAGAAGGCCTGCAGGCATCCATGCCGAGTCGGAATATCCGGACAGGACAGATCCTCCCGCAGCATCCAGCCGCGGGCGCCGGCTGACGGAGGAAATACAAATCGAAGGAGAATAGAAGTTATGCGAAAGAAATGCATGAAAAAACAATGGTCATTCTTCCTTTGCATCGTGCTGATTGTGGCTATGGCACTGTCTGCATCGGGTTGTAATGGCAGCAGCGAAAACGGAGGAGACAAGGCATCGGCCGGGCAGGAGCAGACGGATGCGCAGAGTGATTCTCAGGCAGAAGCCGGAACGGATACGCAGAGCGATTCCCAGACAGACACAGAGTCAGACGCGCAGAACGATTCCCAGACAGACACAGAGTCGGATGCGCAGAACGATTCCCAGACCGAAAACGAAGGCAGTGTGCTGGGAGAGGGCGATACCAAATTTGACTTCACCGTGGTGGACCAGGATGGGGAGGAAACTCTGTTTGAGATCCATACAGACAAAGAAACGGTCGGAGAAGCGCTGCAGGATGTGGGACTGATCGAAGGAGAGGAAGGGGAGTACGGCCTTTTCGTAAAGACAGTTAACGGCATCACTGCGGATTATGATAAAGACGGCGTTTACTGGGCATTCTACGTCAATGACGAGTATGCCGCGGAGGGTGTGGATTCCACGAAGATCACGGAAGGAGACACCTACGCCTTCAAGGTGGAATAAGCGTGAAGCCGACAACAAGGGAGATTACGATATTTGCGATGCTGGGCGCGGTCATGTACGCGTCCAAGCTCCTGATGGAGGTGGCGCCCAATATCCACCTGCTGGGCGTATTCACCATTGCATTTACAGTGGTCTACCGGAAAAAAGCACTATATCCTATATATATATATGTGATTTTAAACGGGATCTTCTGCGGCTTTGCGGCGTGGTGGGTTCCTTACCTTTATGTATGGACTGTTCTGTGGGGCGTTGTCATGCTCCTTCCGGAACCTCTTCCGAAAAAGCTCCGGCCTTTTGTATACATGACAGTCTGTGCGGCCCATGGCTTCCTGTTTGGGACGCTGTATGCGCCGGCACAGGCTGTTTTATTTGGAATGAGCTTTCAGGGGATGGTCTCCTGGATCATCGCAGGTCTGCCATTCGATCTGATACATGGCGTCAGTAATTTTTTCTGCGGGATCCTGATCGTGCCGGTGATCTCGGCGTTGCGGCTTGCGGAGAGAAGTATGGCAGAGGGTTCGGATTAGCCGGTTTTACTCTATAGACAGGAGGAAGAGGGGGCGGCATTTCTGGCGCCCCGCATCGGGCTGACCGGGGGATGAATCGCCATGTGCGCAGAGCTTTGCATACGGGGAATCTAGTACAGCATTGCATTAATAATTGAGTAATAATCACTCGCTGTCCATGCCATTACTGCGTTGGAGTCAGTCAACGATGCTACCGGCATCGCCTCCTTCCTCCGCCTTGTCCTGACATGGACATCAAGCGCTTATTACTTCAAAATTAATGCAACGCTGTACTAGTTTCTGATTCGGCTGTTCCGGGAAAAATGGCTGGAGGTATGATATGGACAAAAAAACAATCTTGATTATCGAAGACGATACGGATCTCCAGGACGGCTTAAGCATTTCTCTGCGGTCCGAGGGGTATCAGACCAGGGCCGCGTCCACTGTAAAGGAGGGACTGCGGATCTTTCACGAGCAGGGATGCGACCTGCTCCTGTTAGACTGCAACCTGCCGGACGGCAATGGATTTGACCTGTGCGCCCGGATCAAAGGGGAATGCGATATCCCCATTTTCATGCTCACCGCAAGAGATACGGAGATGGACGAGGTGAAGGCGCTGGAAACCGGTATGGACGACTTTATGAGCAAGCCCTTTTCCCTTGCGGTCCTGAAAGCAAGGATCAAAAAGCTGCTGCGCAGGGACACGCTGCAGATCCCGCTCTGTTCCGGCGATATCCGGATTGACCGGAATACCTGCAAGGTCTATAAGAACCAGACGGAGATCCACTGCAGCAAGACCGAATACCAGCTTTTGCTCTATTTTGTAGAGCATGCGGGGCGTGTCCTTTCCAAGGAGCAGATCCTGGATTCGGTCTGGGACAGCCAGGGAAACTATGTGGACGAGAACACGGTTTCCGTGAACATCCGCAGGCTTCGGAGCAAGCTCGAGGATGACCCGAAGCATCCGGAGCGCCTGGTCAATGTGTATGGAATCGGATATATCTGGAAATAACTTGTGCGGCTGCGCAGGATATTTCCACACAGTTCCCTGGAAGGAAGTGTAGAAAAATGACGGGAATCTTGGCAGGAATGCTATTGATAACAGCAGGGATCGCGGCGGCGGAGCGCTTCCGGAGAAGAAGGATGTACCGGATGGTCAGCCGGATGCTGGAGCAGGTACTCAACCGGGAGAAAATCGGGATCTCCGATATCCGGGAGGGAGGGCTGTCCGCCCTTGCCGGGAAAATGATCCGGGTGCAGGAAACTTTGGAATACGAGGTGGACCAGGCGCAGAAGGAAAAAGAACAGGTGAAGAGCCTGATCTCCAACATGTCCCATCAGCTGAAAACGCCTCTGAGCAATGTGGTCATGTACCGGGAGCTGCTGGAAACGGAACCGGATGCGGAGCAGAGGGCGGATTTTCTGGAACGGATGCGGCTGCAGCTGGACAAGATCAACTGGATCCTGCAGTCTCTGTTCAAAATGGTGAAGCTGGAGCAGGACGTGATCCGGTTTGAGACGGAACAGGCGTCCCTGAAGGAAACCCTCGTGAGCGCCCTCAGCAGCGTATATGAAAAAGCGGAGAAAAAGGAGATCCGCATCGTGACGGAGCCGTTTCCGGACTGCCTGCTTGAACACAATCCGAAATGGACCGCGGAAGTATTTGTCAATATTTTAGAAAACGCAGTCAAGTATTCGGAGAGTGGAAGCCAGATTGAGATTCAGGTCAGACCGCTGGAATTGTTTACGGAGATCCAGTTCCGGGATAACGGGATCGGGATCCGGAAAGAAGAGCAAAACCGGATCTTCCAGCGCTTTTACCGGAGTCGGGATGTGGAGAACCGGGAAGGGTCAGGGATCGGCCTGTATCTGTCCCGAATGATCCTGGACAAGGAAAAAGGCTACATGACGGTCGCGTCGGAACACGGAAGGGGGAGCTGCATTTCCGTATTCTTACAAAACTGTCAGAATTGAGTGGGGATTTTGTCAGTACAATGAAAGATTCGCCTGCTATTCTATCTATTAGGAACGAAGCCCGAAGACAGCCGGACACAGGCTGCGCTGCCGGTGGAAGTCCGCAAATCAGAAGAGCATTCTCGGAAACTCTTTGCATCCAGTCGCAAAGATGGGTGCAAGGGAGTTTACGAGAGTGCTCCACAAAAAATGGGGTGAAAAAATGGATGTATTGCAGGTGAATCATGTAAGCAAACAATATGGAGAAAAAGAGAACGCGGTTCATGCATTGAGGGACGTTTCCTTCCGCGTCGGACAGGGAGAGTTTGCCGCCATCGTAGGGACTTCCGGCTCCGGAAAGTCCACACTGCTGAATCTGATCGGCGGTCTGGATGTGCCTTCCGGGGGAGAGATCATCATAAGGAAGCACAATATCGCGGGCCTGAAACGAAAGGAGCTGACCATCTTCCGGCGGAGAAATATCGGATTCGTGTTCCAGAATTACAGTCTGATGCCGGTCCTCAATGTGTATGACAATGTGGCCCTCCCGGTGACCTTTGACAAGGGAAAATATGTGGACCACCCTTATATTGAAGGGCTGCTCCGGGAATTGGGACTGTGGGAGAAGCGGAAGCGTTTTCCCAATGAGCTGTCCGGGGGACAGCAGCAGAGGGTGGCGATCGCCCGGGCGCTGGCCAACAAGCCGGCCCTCATCCTGGCCGACGAACCCACCGGGAACCTGGACTCCAGGACCACCGTGGAGGTGATGGGGCTGTTAAAGAACAGCTGTAAAAAATACAACCAGACGATGATGATGGTCACACACAATGAAAGCCTGGCTGTGAGCTGCGACCGGATCCTCCATATTGAGGACGGAAGGCTCTTGAACGAAAGGGAAGGTGAGTGATCATGAAAAACAGCATTCACATTTCCTTTTCTTATCTCCGGTATTACAAAAAGCAGACCCTGACGCTGCTGGCAGGCATCCTTCTGTCTACGGCCCTCCTGACCGGAATGGGCGGGCTCTTTGAAAGCGGGCGGCATGCCACCCGTGAGAACGCCAGGACCCAATACGGGGACTGGCATTACAGCACCAGAGGGGACTCGGAATGGTTTGAAGAGTTTGAACAGGACCCTTCGGGAAGAGGGTATGCTCTGGAAAAGACGGGAGTGGAGACGGTCCGCAAGGCCATCGAGGAGCCTTTTTCCATCCAGCTTGTGTATGCGGACTCCGGGTATCTGGAGATGATGGGCCGGGACATGATTGAGGGCGTTTATCCCCGGCAGGAGCATGAGATCGCCGCGGATGTCCAGACCCTGCAGAACCTGGGAGTGTCGACGGAACTGGGAACCCGGGTCGTGCTGGACAAAGAAGTCTTTACCCTGTGCGGGATCGTAGAGGAAATGCCGGAGAAAATGCCGGAGCTTCTGGGGGATGTGCGGCAGGTCTTCGTAAGCTCCGCACTGGATTACGGGACAAACGGTACATTTGTATATTTCAAATTTGACGAAAGCCGGAAGGGCTATGACCAGGTGAAAGCGTTTTCCAGGCAGTTTGGCATTCCGGGCTCGGACATCAAAAGGAATAATGGTCTGGCCGTATATACAGGGGGACTGGAGCCGGTGAACGTCCGGGAAGTGGTCAGGACCGGCCTGGAGAACCCGGGAGCCGGACTGCCCTATATCTGGGGGACCCTCAATGAAGAAGGGCAATTGACGGAATGTGTGATCCTCCTGGCGATCGCGTTTTTCGGCGCATTTGTGATCTACAGCCTGTTCCAGATCTCCGTGATCCGCAGGATGTCCCAGTACAGTGCCATGCAGACCCTGGGGATGACCGACAAGGGCCAATTTGGAATCCTGTTCTGTGAGCTGGGCAGCATCGGGCTGGCGGGATATCCGGCAGGGTGCCTGCTTGGAAATCTGGCGGGCAGATTGATCTATCAGAAAATCGGCCGCATCTTTCTGCCGCAGGATCAGACACGGCATGTGGGAGGCAGCAGCCCGGCAGAGGAGTTCGGCGCGGCCGGCCTCCCGGACGCGGGAGCTTACCAGGTCAGCTGGCGTATCTGCGCTGCGGGGGCGCTCTGCCTCATTGCCGCCTTTCTGGTGATCAGCGGCATCTTCATTTGCCGGACGAGAAATACAACCATCCGGCAGAGACTGACCGGGGATCTGGTGAAGCGCCGTGATCCGAAGATCTACAGCATCCGGCGGGGCAGCCTGACCGGGATCCTGACCCGGAAGTTTATGCTTTCCCGAAAAGGGACATTTGTAGGGATCCTGCTGTCGCTGTCCATAGGAAGCATCATTTTCCTGGGCGCATTTTATGTTACGGAAAATACAAAGATCCACAACGAACTGACCTTCAAGGCGGATGACGGCCTGGGCTCGGATATCCAGGTTTACATCCAGTCCGGCCAGCTGACAGACGTGATCCCCGAGAGTGCCGTCCAAGCCATGCAAAATCTGTCCGGGATCCGGGAATTTCATCCGGTCCGGTATCTCCTGGGAGAGCTTGCGCTGAAAGACGGGACATTTTTGTGGCCGGAATATTTTGCGGAGACCGCGGATATAGAGGGATTCCTGCCAGATCCGGAGCTGATGGAAAACTATAACGGACTCGCTGTACGGACTGGGGAGGAAGATTACGCGCTGAAAGTAAATATTTACGGATATGACGATGCCATGCTGGAGAGCCTGAACGACTACCTCTTAGAAGGGGAGATCCGTCCAGACCAGATGCGCAAGGAGAACAGCGTGATTCTGAAAACCCTGATGGACGGCCAGGGAAATTATGACGGCGTATGCGTGGCGCCCGGAGACTCGGTCGATCTGACCACGGTCAGCAGCCCGGAGGTTCCTCAGGAGGCTCTGCGTTTCCAGGGGGAGAGCGGATGGTACCAGAGTGCGTCCCTGCCGGTGGCGGCAGTGGTCAGCCGTCCCCTTGCCAAGGTAAATACTTATATCGGCGATGAGGGCACCACCGTCATCGACATCATCATGACCAACGAGCAGATGGAGCAGAACTTCTGGGTGAAGGACTACCAGACGATCAGCATTTCGGCGGATCCGGGAATCGGGGCGGAGGCGGTTTCCCCGGAGCTTGGGAAGCTGGCAAAAAATATCAGCAGATGTGTGGTGAAGGACTACAGTGAACAGATCCGGCAGCAGAACCTGTACCTTTACCAGAAAATGTTCTTCTATTATGGGATCGCGGCGGTGCTTTTGGGGATCAGCCTGCTCCACATCATGAACAGCATGCAGTACCTGGTGGCGGCAAGGAAGCGGGAGTTCGGGATCCTGCGGGCCATGGGGATCACGGACGCGGGATTCAAAAGGATGCTGGCGAAGGAAGGACTGTGCTACGGGATCTATTCGGGGGTTACGGTTACAGTCATTTACTTCGTGGTTCAAAAAATCTTATATTATTTTATGATCCATGTATACCTCTATCTGCATCCGGGGGCATTTGTCTCCGGGGCGGCCCTGGGAGGGATCCTTTTGCTGAATGTCGGGATCTGCGTGGGGGTGACCCTGCTGTCCGGAAGGGCGGTTCTGAGGGAAGGGATTGTGGAGGAGATTCGGGAATAGAGGGGAATATTTCGTTCGTGTAGTCTCGGAAAGTCTAGAATCTGTTTCTCTCTATGATCATCCGGAGCGACCATAACAAAAAATTGGCACCTGACGGTGCCTGATACCAAAAGCTTCTTGTTACTGAACCGGATACGCTTAAAGTATATCTTGACAAACCCATATGGCTTAGGTTAATATGAACTCAAGTTTGACACTAAATATTACGGGAAGCCAGTAAAATCAAGGCTTCCCGTGTATTGTCTGTATGTGGTATATTCGGTGGATTTCCTAAAAAGAAAAATTTTTTTAATATTTTAGTATTCTTCGGATCTGCTCCCTAGAACGGTACTTATTGTTGAATTCCATGTGGAAGATGTTTCCACATTCTTCAAGGATCTCATCATAATAAACAAACTGATACAGCGTATTATCAATCTGTGTACAATTGTATTTCCTTAAGGCCTCAATTGTCTTCTCAATGGGATATTTTCCGCCGAGTTTTGTCTGTAAAAGCCGGATCAGTACAAGCGCAGTAAAGCAGGTGGCAAAGTGCCCTTCGATATGGGCATTTGTCCAGACAAACACAGGCCTTGATTCAAACTCTGTCTTGGATATTTTAAAAGTCTCCCCAATCCGGGCCAGCCCTCTGTAGGTTTCTCTGATTTCTTGGTCACTCATTTTTAATTCACTGGTGACAATGGAATAGTATCCGTCATATTTTTCTTCTTCTGCGATTTTCTCCTCATCCAGGACTAATTCCCTTCCGTCAACAATCTCGCCGGTAGACTTGTCAAATGCAATGTTCTGTACATACGCGCCAGAGCCTGCGGCTGTCACTCTGTCATATTTCTTTGGATGGGAGATCAGATCTTTGGCCCTCGCGATCATAATCTCACGGTCGCGTTTCTGTTTTTTTGCGTATTTTTCGGAATAATAAGCCATCTGCTTTTGGTCAATGGAGACGGATTTCTTTTTCTTTTTTTTCTGTCCTGGGATGGTCACGTTTACCTGGATCGTTTTGGGATGAATACGTGACTTATGGATAAAAGTAACTTCATTGCCGTCATCATCCTTCAACTTTTCTGTTTTGTATCCGCCTCCCAGAACCCAGGCCTTAAATTCAGCATCCGCACCGCGGACGGACTGCCCATATACGTATCCGTCCCGTGGATTATAGTCTGCTTTGTTATCGCCATTGAGATAATAGATATTGTCTGAGGTATTCAGCCCTCGGTCAGCCACAAAAATGACACGCCCGCTGTGAAATTCATTTTTTACCCGGTTTATGATTGGGCGCATGTGGACTTTTTCCGATTCATTTCCAGGGAACAGGTCAAAAGCAAGGGGGATTCCGTTCCTGTCCATGAGCAGCCCCATTTCGACAATGGAGTCAGGACGGTGGTTCTTTTCCGGGCCCCGCTTACGGTACTTTAATTCTGCCGACTTTCCTTTTTTATCAACAGGCTTGCCGTTATCATCGAAAGTATCCATATCAGACCGCCCTATATCAAAGTAGTAATTCGTACAATCGAAATAAGATACGGACATATCCCTTTCACAGATGGGGGCGGAATGTTCATAGATCCATTTCTGGAGCCGCGTGTCATATTTGTCAAAGATGTCCAGTGCCTTGTAGATATCTTTTAAAGTGAAGCCTTCCATTTTTTCAAAATAAATGTCTTTTTTGTTAAACGTGTCCATCTTGGAGCCTGGATAAAGGATACGCGAGAACACAAGGAGCTGGAAAACCGCTTCGAGGTCATATTGAATGGAAGTTTTTTTTCGTATATTTTTCCAAAATTTATCAAGCTCCAACTGCTTATAAAGTGTCTTGAGCACCGAATAACCGACATTTTTAAGGCTGTCCTCGTTTATGTCCATAGCAGAGGAAAGGTCAATGGAAACAATGGTTTTTCTGGAGTTCTTTTTTTCATCCGTGCGTTCCTGGGCGATTTTCTTAAAATGAGAAACCGGATCAACGAACTGCTTCTGAAGTTCATCCAGACGGCCAAGGCTTTCAACGCAGCGTTGGTTGGCTTTGCCATTTTTATAATAGGATTCGTATAAATAGAGTCTGGAAACGCCCTTTTTTGTAATTACCTTCAAATACATATGAATCTCCATCCTGTTTTTAGTATACCACAAACCGCGAAATAACGTAAGACAACACATGCAGAAAATGTAAAATATTGACAAAAAAATACCAGTAACCATAAGGGCTACCAGTAATTTATGGGAAGGACAAAGTGTCAAACTCAGCAGACGGAGCGTTAGTAGATGCTTGTAATGGATGAGAGGAATCTGTGTGTTAGTTGGAGGGGATACGGCGGGGCGTTTTTCAAGCGCGTTCCGGAAAAAACGTCAGTTTAGCTCTTGAATCCTGTTGCCGGATGTGCTATAGTAACCATGAGATAACAACCGCCCACAAAGTGGTTGACCTCCAGTAGATTATATAAGCCTACCTTCACCGGGCAAGTGACAAGGTAGGCTTATTATTTCCGCTTGTTGTTCCTATCTATGTAGGCAAGCAGCGCGATCAGGTCATCTCTTTCCTGCTATCCGGGGGATTTTCAAAACTGCCATAGAGAAAAAACAAACAAAATATTTTTAGTAAAACCGCATTGTCTGCAAAGGTGATTTTTGATATAGTTATAGTAAAGAAGGTTTCCCTGTATGGTTTTACGGAAAGGATAAAGGATATGGATATAGAAGAATTAAAACAGGCTCCGGAAACTGTGGAGCCCGAAGCGCAGGCAGCTGCCATCCAGCATGAGGACGTGGCCTTAAAGACGGCCTTCCGGTATTTTTCGGATGTGCTGCTCCCGTATTTCGGGATCAAGGGGAAAGCCGTGGGTATTGTGGCAACGGAATTGGTGCATCTGGACGTAAAGGTCTTCCATGAAGACTTTAACTTTGACATGGAGGACGGCTCATGCGCGCATTTTGAGTTCCAGAGCACAAACGAAGGGCTGGGGGGCTTAAAGAGGTTCCGGGCCTACGAGGCGCTGTATAGCTACCAGCATAAGGTTCCGGTCACCACTTATGTGCTGTTTTCCGGGAAGATCCAAAAGCCGATGGCGGAATTTACGGAGGGCGTGAATACATACCGCATCGTCCCGATTACAATGCAGAGCCGCAATGCGGATCAGGTGATCAGGGAGCTTCAGGAGAAGCAGGAATGCGGCGGGAAACTTACGAAGGAGGATCTGGTTCCGCTGACGCTCTGCCTGCTGATGGGCGGGGAGATGCCCCTGAAGGACAGGGTGGAGGAAGCGTACCGGATCACACGGGGTGCAGGCTCTATCGGGCAGGAGGAATTGGATAAGATTGAGGCAGTATTGTATATCATGGCGGATAAATTTTTAGAGTCTGCTGAAATGGATGAATTGACGGAGGTGATTGGAGTGACAGAATTGGGACGGAAACTGGTAAATAGAGGGTTCGAACAGGGAAAATTAAAAATTGCCCAAAACCTGATTGGAACCTTGGATGAGGAGACAATTGCGGAAAAGACAGAACTTCCGTTGAAAACGGTACTGGAACTGAAGAAAAAAGCAGAATCCATTCCTACGGCGTAAGTAACCTTTTAAATTTTACGCTGTCTGTTATGAAATGGAAATAGAAGAACAAAAGCAGAATAAGTGATGGAAAGCCACAGACTTCTAAAAAAGAGGCCTGTGGCTTTTATTATTGCGAAGTATCCAGCAAAACGCGCCAGTGACGTTTTTTTCTGGATTGTCTCACAGGATGCAGGAAAAGCTGCCAATAGCGGGTTTCCTGTGTCATAAAAAAGTGAAGAGATGAAAGAGAGGTAGATTGATTGACGAATAGAAAAACAAAAAGATGGATATCCGGCCTTCTGGCTGTCGTGACGATTGTGTCGGCCCTGATCCAGCCAGCTTCCGCTTTGGCAGAAGATCCGGAGCCAGCAGCCTATGAAGCAGAGTATCCGGCATTGGAAGCTGTCCGGTCAGAACTGGCAGAGGATGAGATCGTGACGGCAGGAGATTACGAAATCGAAGCCGGGAGCAGCTTTGATATAGAGCATGATTTTTCAAGCATAGAGATTCCGGAAGAGAAGGTAAGGGTGAAATTCCACGAAGCAAAGAACCAGTCCGGGCAGGATTTTGATACGAACCAGCCAGATTCATACAGAGCAGTATATTTTGTGGAACCTGTGAGCGGAAATCCATCTTACCATATCTGCCGGAATATTATTGTAAAAGAACAGCCGGATGTATCCCAGGCTGGGACGGATTCCACAGATGAAAATGGGGAACAGCCCACGGAACCTTCAGAGGAAGAAGGGGGACCAGGCCCGGACACGGAGGATCCGGATCTTGAAGGCTCGGAATCCGTCCCATCAGACTCCATGACAGAAGCACAGATGGAGGCTGTCATAGAGGATATGGAGCAGTCTGAGGATGCCCATGAGCACGCAGAGCAGATCGCGGAGGACGGCGGCCTGCTGCTGTTTTCCATGGATACCAGGACCACAGCCAGAAGGGCCAGGGCCGCCTCGGGAAGCGCTTCCCTGGTGACAGGCGCGCAGGTCTTCTATCCCACCAATCTGGGAAACTACTCTACCAACATGTTCACCGTGAATGGAAGGATCGCATACTGCCTGGAATCCGCCAAGTGCACACCGGCTACGGGGAGCTACGCCTCCCAGGTTCTGGAGGGCAATCCCAACCTGCAGAAAACCCTGTACTATGGATACGGCGGAGCCGGAGATCTGACCGACCAGTTCATGCCCCAGTTCAGGGGCGAACTGAAATACGTGTTCACCCACATTGCGGCCAGTTACTTCTACTGCGGCATCGACGGGTTTGAGGGCTGTACCATGGAAGATCTGCAGGAATGCGGGGTGTTGGGATGGATCAATTACCTGGCGGACCAGCCAGCGCCCCCAGACCCTTATCTCAGCCTGTCCGAAACCGCATTGAAAGCAACCGGCAACGGCTCGGAACAGCGGACAGAAAGCATCTGGCTGGAAGGGGATTCCAGAAACAGTATTACCTTAAGAATCCCGGAAAACGTGACGTTCCATAACGAGGATAGCAGAGAAACACAGACCGGCGGCAGCGTCCGGATCTCCGGCGGGACCAGCTTCTATTTCACCGCCCCTATGAGCGTCAGCGGTACCTGGGATACCGGGGAAATGCGGGGGAGCCTGCGGACCATCTGGAAAGCCCTGGTAGTATCCACCGGGGACGCCAACCAGGATATCGGAAGCTATTATGAGGAAGAGAGCGGGAATTCCGTCCGCTTTTCCGTACAGTGGATGGATCTTGCCAGGGTGAAGGTGGTCAAGGTAGACTCGGCTTCCAACGCCAGACTGGCCGGGGCGGTGTTTGGAATCTATCAGGAGGAAGCCTGCCGGAATCTGATCGCGACGATGCCTGTCACCAACCGGAATGGGGAATCCGAAGTGGAGATCGCAAAGACCCAGGATACGGTCTATCTGAAAGAGATCACCGCGCCTTCCGGATATCGGTACAATGCCACCGCCTACCGGGTGGCACTCAAGACAAACCAGACCGTTTCCACTACGGTTCCGGATATCGAACAGCTGGGAAACCTGACTATCTATAAAGAGGGGGAAGTCCTGACCGGAGCCGTTCCCCATGAAAACGGGTTCACGTTCCAGTATGGGAACCGGAAGCAAAAAGGAGCTGTATTTAACGTCTATGCGGCGAGGGATATCGTGACACCTTCCGGAACGGTAGTATTCAAATCCGGACAGCTGGTGGCAGAGAACCTGGAGACCGGAGCGGATGGTTCCGTCACGGTAAAGAACCTGCACCTGGGAACCTACCGGGTAACGGAGGTTCAGGCCCCGAAAGGATTTTACAATGCAAAGGAAACAAAGGAGGTCGTGATCGCATATGCCGGGCAGACGGCAGAAGCGGCCTTTTCCACTGCCACATTCCACAATGACCGTCAGAAAGCGGAGGTGAGCATCGTAAAGAAGGATCAGGATACGATGAACGGCCTGGCCGGAGGTGTGTTTGGATTATACGCATCGGAAAGCATCAAGAATGCAGACGGAAATCCGGTTGCAGACAAGGATACGCTGCTGGATCGGGTGACCACCAGAGCGGATGGAAGCGCTGTCTTTTCTGCTGACCTGCCTATCGACTATAACTATTATGTGAAGGAGATCCAGGCCCCGCCGAACTATTTGAAGAATGAGGAGGATACATACGCCTTCCGGTTTGAAGCAGCAAACGGCAGTGAGGCGAAGGTCTCCTTTGCCCATACATTTACCAATGAACGGGCCAGTGCAACGATCCGCCTCGTGAAAGTGGACAAAGAAACAGGCGAAAGTATCCCCCAGGGAGACGCTTCGCTGGAGCATGCGGTCTATGGGCTGTATGCAAGGAAGGACATCCTTCATCCGGACGCAAAGACCGGAGTCCTTTATCCAGTTGGGGAACAGGTAGCAACGCTGACCACGGATGAAGAGGGAAAAGCAGAGATAGACGGCCTGTATCTGGGAGAATATTTCGTAAAGGAGATCACCCCGCCAGCCGGTTACCTAACCGATGAAACCGAGTATGATCTGGTCTGCAGCTACGAAGGGGAGCTTTCCGCTGTCATTGAGAGGGACTGTACCTCCTCGGACCAGGTGATCAAACAGCCCTTCCAGATCGTGAAAGCAGCAAATAGCGGGGAAACAGACGCAGTCCTGCTGGCAGGGGCAGGATTTACGGCTTACCTGGTTTCTTCCCTGGACGTGAAGGAAGACGGGGGATATGATCTGGAATCCGCAGCCCCGGTGGTGCTTGGAGCCAACGGGGAGACCGAGATCTTTACCGATGAAAACGGCTATGCCTGCAGCATCCCGTTGCCCTTCGGCACGTACCTTGTGCGGGAGACCACGGTGCCCCAGAACTATAAGCCAGTCAGGGACTTTTTGGTCCACATCACAGAGAACCATCCTGATACGCCCCAGGCCTGGCGGGTGCTTTTGGATGAGGAATTCGAAGCAAGGCTGCGGATCGTGAAGAAGGATGACGAGACGAAGAAACCCGTCTTAGTGAAAAATGCGGAGTTCAAGATCTATGACCTGGACCGGGAGGCTTATGTGGAACAGGTGACCACCTATCCCACCGTGATGACCCATCAGTCCTTTTTTACGGATGAGCACGGATCCCTGGTGCTGCCCCAGAGCTTAAAGATCGGAAACTACCGGATCGAAGAGGTGACAGCCCCCCAGGGATATCTGCGGAATGACCAGACCTATGAGGTGTCCGTAGACTGCGATACGCCCTACCAGATGGATCCCGCATCGGGGGATGTGATCATCGAAGTCGTCTGTGAGGACCATCCGGCCAAGGGAAAGCTGAATCTCGTCAAAAAAGGCGAGGCCTTAAAAGGCTATGACCAGGATTTTATCTATGAAAGAGAGAACCTGGCAGGCGCGGAATTTGAAGTTTCTGCCGCGGAGGATCTCTATACGGCGGATGGCCAGAAGGACGCGCAAGGGAACCGGATCCGGGAGTATGCGGCCGGGGAACTGGTCACAACCCTGACCACAGACGGGGAAGGGAAGGCGTCCCTGCCAGACCTGCCCCTTGGAACCTACCGGATCATGGAGACAAAAGCGCCGGAGGGATTTGTGTTAAATGAAACGGCACAGACCATCACCCTGGCTTATGAGGATCAGGATACGCCGATGGTGGAGCAGACCGCAGAGTTTGAAAATGAGCTGCAGAAAGCGGAGATCTCCGTTGTAAAGAAAGATGCCCGCAGCGGAGGAGTGATCCAAGGAGCTGTATTTGGCCTGTATACAAAAGCTGACATTACAAGAAGTGGAGAAACCATCGTAAAGGCAGATACCCTGCTGGGGGAAGCAGCCACAGGAGAGGATGGGAAAGCTGTCTTAGAAACCGCCCAGGGTTATCTCTTAGATGAGGAAATCCGGGAAGTGGACCTGACCTACCGGGACCAGGATACCCCGGTGGTGACATTTTCCCCGGACTGGCAGAACCAGCGCCAGAAGGTGGAGATCCAGGTGTTGAAAACAGAAAAGGATTCCGACCGTGCGGTGCCGGGGACGGTATTTTCCCTGTGCGCAGGGGAGGACATCACCAATGCCGGGGGAGACGTGCTCCTGGAGGCGGATACCGTCATCGAGGAAAAGGCTGCGGATGCCGAAGGGAAACTGACATTTACGGCAGACCTGCCGGTGGGCTTTTCTTATTACGTGAAGGAGACCGCTGCGGCTCCCGGGTTCACCACCATGGGGGAAATGCAGGAGTTTGACATCCCGTCCGGAAATATGGGAAGGACAGCCGTACCGTCTGTGCTCTGCTTTGAAAATGAGACAACCGTAGTGGAGTTTTCCAAAGTATCCCTGACGGACAGAAACGAAGTAGAAGGCGCGAAGCTGCAGGTGACAGATCCCGACGGAACTGTGGTGGACGAATGGATTTCCGGGAAGGAACCCCATATCATCCGGGAACTGGAGGTGGGAAAGACCTACCGGATGACAGAGACCCTGCCTGCGGAAGGGTATGTGACCGCCAGCCCCATCGAATTTACCGTAGAAAATACGAACGAAGTCCAGAAGGTGGAGATGAAGGATGACGTGACCAGGGTAGAGATCTCAAAGACAGACATCGCCGGGAAGGAGCTGCCGGGAGTGAAGCTGACGGTCTATGACAAGGACGGGAAGGCGGTGGAGAGCTGGGTTTCTGAAGACAAGCCCCACTATATGGAAATGCTGCCGACCAGGGAGTATACGCTCCATGAAGAGAGTGCGCCGGAGGGGTATCTGTTAGCGGAGGACATCCGGTTTGAAGTCCGGAACACCGGGGAGATCCAGAAGGTGACGATGAAGGATGAAAGGAAGCCGGAGATCCCGGATACCCCGAAGACCGGGGACCGGTCAGACTTCCTATTCTGGCTGCTGCTCATGGGGCTGGCCTGCATCGGTGTGATCGCGCCGGTTGTTTCCTGTTTCCGGGATCTGAAAAAGGGAGGTAAGTGATCCGGTGGGATTGCGACAGACTTGACAGATCAGGAAACGAGGCTGGAAAAAGCAGTCTTGGCTTTTTTGCAACTGCCCTTTCGTTTGCATCAGTTTCGATTTTTCCTGGTTGAACAAAGGCGCATCCGGGTAGCCGCTGTATATGGGCTTTCAATTTTGACGCTCTTTGCAAAACAGTATGTTGGATACCTGTGCATATGGAGAGAGAGTTTTTTAAAATCATTTCCAGCGCACCACGAATAAGCCTCCATAGGAAGCATTTTTAAAAATATTCAGCTGCTGGTATTCAACATAATAAGTGCGGCTCAGGTCTTATGTAATACCTGCCAGATGGCAGAGGGATGATGTTCCCTCCGCAGGATGAGCATTTGCAGACATCCTTGTTATAGAGCAGCTTGATCATAGCGGGCGTATCAAGATCCTTAAGCCTGGAAATGTATTTCTTACAGCCAAGCAGGTTGCGGCATAGTGTAATCTTCCTGTTTTTATTCCGGGAAGAAAGCAGGCCGTAATGCCGGATCCGCACAAAACGCCTGGGAGGAACATGCATCAGAAATCTCCTGATGAATTCCTCACCGGAAAGTGTGAGTTCCTTCCATTGCCCATGGTTTTTTTCATAATCAGGATAAAAGCGGTTAAACACATCCTGTACCGTGCGGTTTTCGTTCATGACCCACCGCCTTCCGAAACATCAAAAGGGCTGCGGATTCCAAGCAGCGTTTTGTTGCTTACATGCAGATATACATCTGTAGAGCGGGGATCGACATGGCCAAGAAGTGACTGGATATATTTGATATCCACCCCGCTTTCGAATAAGTGGCTGGCAAAACTGTGACGGCAGGCGTGGGAAGACACGCGGCGTATTATGCCGGCCTTTTTAGCGCTTGCTTTGAAAAACTGGTTAACGCTTGAAATATCGAGGTAATCCCCAGTCCATGAACTCGGGAAGAGAATGCCCTTTGGTCTGCCGCACTGAAACCAGTATTCGGTAAGCAGGTCGAGATTCCTCTGGGAAAGAATCGTATATCTGTCGATGCGGCCTTTTGTTTCCCGGACATGGATGGTCATGTTAGTACGGGAAATATCATCATAGTGCAAATGGACAGCCTCAGATACACGCAGCCCGGAAGAATACATGGTAGCGATGATCGCCTTATGCTTGAGGTTATCAGTCGCTTCAATGACGGCATTGATCTCCTGTGGCGTAAGCACAGTCGGAAGATTCCGCTCACGCTTCATGGCAGGGACTTCCTCGTCATCCCAGGTAATCTTCAGGACTCTTCTGTAGAGAAACTTGATAGAGGAACGATAGTGGTTATGAGTTTCAGGGGACCTGCCCGCCAGACGTTTCATGGTAAGAAAGGCATCTGCATCCTCAAGCGTGAGGTCAGTAACAGGCTTATTGGTGCAGCGCAGGAAATAGCTGACATTACTGCAATACAGTTGAATTGTCCGTTCCCTAAGGTTGCGTTTTTCCGCAGCTTGGCGGATGGATTCAAAAATATCTTCGTACATAAAAACCTCCATGATAAGTAGTATTAAGTGTTTAAAGTGACGTCTACTTACCGGGGAGGTGCATTGGCATCATAATTCCGGTTGCGGAAGACACCAAAAAATGTTATTGTATTCATAGGCAGTGGAGGTCTCCGTATTTGATTGTTTTGTGTGGTAACTTAACAATACCGTATTGCGGAAGATTTTTCCACTGCTTTTATTTAGAGGGACGTAAAAACTGCGCCACAGCCCTGGCAGGCCATTGCGCAGCGATTTTGTTCAATCGGAATTTGAGGAAAAGAAAGAATGGAAGATAAAAAGATATTACTTGATAATATTGACAAAATTCATACAACTGAAATGGGAGTTGATAGAATTAGAAGAAACCTAAAAATAGATACAGTAGATGTTGTTGAGTATTGCAAAAATAAGGTGTTGGATAAAAATTGTAATATATACAAACAGGGTAAAAATTGGTATTGCGAAGTTGAAAATATCAAAATTACTATCAATTCATATAGTTATACAATTATAACAGCACATATTGTTAAGTAAATTCCAGTTTATCGAGAAGTTAGGTATAACCTGAATCCGTGAAATTGGTTGTTTTATGAAGCCAATCCTAAATCTGATTGGCTTACTCTTGATAAATTGTCCTTCAAAGACAGTATTTTAATGAATGATGATTGATTTTGGCTCTAAATGACAGTTAGGAATACTGGAAAACCTTAAAAAATGGCATACTTTCCCCTTGGTTTTTCATATGGTTACCTGGTAGGACGATTTTACAATTGG
>QXWX01000096.1 GCA_009911175.1 Lachnospiraceae bacterium
CAATGAAAAGGGTGTAAAAATCAATATTTCATTTTTACACTCTTTTTTATAGTTCAACCGGATAGAACAACTTTTAAGCCTGCTTTGGATAAGGAATGCAGAGAATCAGGCATTTTGGCAGTATAATATAAAAGGAAAAGATGGCTGGCTTTTTTCAACCTGGAGAGCAGGCGAAGCCGGCTTTTTGGAACAGTGTCAATTTTACCGGCTCAGAGACAAAGGAGGAGAAGCATGATCATAGAAACAAAGTACGGAAAAATGGAAGGTGTTGACAAGGGCAGCTATATTGAATACCGGGGCGTGCCTTACGCAAAGCCGCCGGTGGGAGACCTGCGCTGGCGGGCGCCCCAGGAGCCGGATGCCTGGGACGGCATTTACCGGGCCGTGGATTTTAAAAATCGCTGTGTCCAGGAGGATCATCTGGCTCCGCCTTATGATCAGGATTTTTACAGCAATCCGGATTTCGCCCGGCCCGACGATGAGGACTGCCTGTATCTGCAGATTTGGGTGCCAAAATCCGGACGAAAGCATGCGGAAGGAACCATATCAGGAATTCATAAAAATGAAGCGGACTCCCCGGAAACGGCAGAGCGTCCCAGGCAGAAAAAGCTACCGGTTGCGTTCTGGATCCACGGCGGCGCATTCCTGGGCGGCTTTTCCAGCGAGCTGGAATTTGACGGAAAGGCATACTGCGACCGGGGCGTGATCCTGGTCAGCGTGGAATACCGCTGCAACATCTTCGGATTCTTTGCGCATCCCTGGCTGAGCGCTGAAAATAAACGCGGCATCTCCGGAAATTACGGCATTCTGGATCAGATCGCCGCACTGAAATGGGTCTACGAAAATATCGGAGCATTCGGCGGCGACCGCGGCAATATCACGATCTTTGGTCAGAGCGCGGGAGCTATGAGCGTACAGACCCTTGTCTCCACGGAGCTGACCGGCGGCATGATCGCAAAGGCCATCCTGCAGAGCGGCGGTTCCTACGGCGGCGGACTGCACCGGGATATTCCGCTGAAAGAACAGGAGCAGTACGGAGAGCTCTTTGCTGAAATCCTGCACGCTGACAGCCTGGAAGAGCTGCGCGCAAAGACAACGGAGGAAATCCGGTCGGCAACGGGAAAACTGATGGAAAAGGCAATGCCCATCGCAAAGGGCCTGTTCCTTGCGCCTACCCTGGACTGGTATGTGCTGGATGGAGAGTATTACGAGCTGATGGACGCGGGGAAGATCAAGGACATTCCCTATCTGCTGGGGACCACCAGGGATGATATCCTGGTCACACCGGAAATGAAGGAGAAGGGGGAATTTTCCGCACTGTACCAGGGCTGCGTCGCTTTCAGCCAGAAGCTGGAGGAGCTGGGGAGAAACCCGGCTTATGTGTATTACTTTACCCGAAACCTTCCGGGAGACGATTTCGGAGCATGGCATTCCAGTGAGCTGTGGTACATGTTCGGCACACTGGACCGCTGCTGGCGTCCGTGGGAGGAACGGGACCGGGAGCTGAGCTCCCGGATGCTGGATTACTGGACGGACTTCATGAAGACCGGCGATCCAAACGGCGCAGGGAAGCAGGTCTGGAAGCCGTGTACCAGGGAGGATCCGGAAGTATTCGAGCTATGCTGACTTGGAAAAAGCAAATGAAGTGATAAAGAACTGTCTGAAAATAACCTGTGCGATCCGCGCAAGTGATTTCCAGACAGTTTCCGGTCACAGAACTCAAAAAAACAGCAGGAACCGAAGATCATTTTTCGTGTCCCTGCTGTCTCTTTTTGATATCATCGTATGCGGAAAGGCTGCCGGCGGCAGGCTTTCTGTACTCCTTGCCATTGCCGTCCATGAGATTATTTCCTCGAAGACGGTACATAATACTGTCCGCTCATTGCTGCCAGTCCCGCGCAGATCATCTCCGCGTTCTCTGCCCAATATTTCTTGAATGCGCGGATGATCGCGTTTCCGATATTTGCGTTTGCCTCAAACATATAATTGATCTGTTCTGCTGTCATATTCATATACATAATCATTCTCTCCTTTTTGGTTGATGTTGTTTGTTTCCTTGCTACGTGTATTATCATATCACTGTCAGAAATAAGTTTTTAGATGACTTTTTGACAAATGATTAGGTTAAAATTGACATTCTTCATTATGCATTTCCGATGATGCTTTTTCGGCGGCAAATTTCTGGGTATGGTCTGATTGAAGCCTTCGGCCTATATGACTGCGTTTTATATTGCAGGACTTCTTATTCTATTCAATCGACGTAGCCACCGCTACGCCTTATTCCTCCGCCTTGCATATGAAATTAAACCTTTACAGGATAAAAACGCAGGGCTATAATGGAATCAGAAGGAAATGGATGAGCCTTTTCGGAAATACGATATCTGGGAAATGAAAAAGCAGATGCGGAAGAATACTATATGAAAAAGGTCCCAACTGTACGGTTCAAGGCTCCAGAAGAAAGGAAACAAAAGAGATGGAAACAATCGGCATTATCGAAGACGATGAACTGCTTGCGCAGGCGCTGGCTATCGCTCTCCGAAAGGAGGGCTACCAGACTTTGTCCGCCGTGAACTGCAGGGAGGGCAGGCATTTGCTGGAAAAAAATCCGGACCTGCTGCTGATCGACATCAATTTGCCCGACGGCGACGGGATCAGCTTTTGCCGGGACATGCGCAGATATCAGGATATTCCGGCTATCTTCCTGACCGGGCAGGACGAAGAGGAGGACATGCTGGGAGCGTTCACCGCAGGAGCAGACGACTACGTGGTGAAACCATTTCCCATGCGTGTTCTGACCAAACGGATCCAGGCCGTTTTGTTCCGGTGCGGAGAGAAAAAAGAGGCGTTTCTGTATCGGGGGCTTGCAATCGAATTTGCCCGCAAGCGGGTCACCCGAGGCGGAGAAGAGATTCCGCTGACGATGAAGGAATACCGCCTGCTGGAATATCTGGCCAGGAACAAGGGACAGCTCCTCACCAAAAATCAGATCCTGGAGCAGGTGTGGGATGTGGACGGCACGTTCGTAGGAGAAAACACGGTCAGCATGACGGTCACCCGCCTGCGCAGGAAGATCGAGCCGGATGCCGCGAATCCGGTGTATATCAAAAATGTATTCGGACAGGGATATGTCTTTGGGGAATAAAACAGGTGAGTATCAGCGATTCAGAATGGCAGATGCCGCTATTAGGAACAGGCCGTAATTATGAAAAATTCCACCTGCAACCGTACAGGCGGGAAAGAATGAAGAAAAAAGGACGGAAATAAAAAATGGCAGTATGGTGTATGATCACGGCGGCGCTGGTAGCTTTAAGTACCGGCGCCGTCTGGTACGGACAGGGAAAATACAGGGAAAGGGAGCTGGCGGAGATCTCTTCCATGCTGGAATGCGTTCTGGACGGCAGGGAGTTTCCGGAGTATGTGCCCTGCCGGGAAACGCTTTCCTCCAAGATACAGCATCAGCTCTCCCGCCTGCGGCGCATGACGAAGGGATATCATGCGCGTCTGGAACAGGACCGGGATTCCATCAAAAATCTCATCACGGAGATCGCGCACCAGATGCGGACGCCGCTTACCAATATCGAGTCCTATCTGGACTTTTTACAGGATCCGGATCTGAGCAGGACCGAACGGGAAAGCTATCTGAAAGCGGCGTCGCTTTCAGAAAAGAAGATCCATTTCCTTGCGGAGAGCTTTATCCGGATGTCCAGGTTGGAGCACCGGATCATCCGCATCCGCCGCGATGACACCGATCTTTTGCTGACCCTTGAGGAAGCGGCGGACCAGGTACGGAGAAAGGCTCAGGAGCAGGGCCTTCGGATCCGCACTGATTTTCCGGAAAAGCTGCTCCACCCCCATGACGCGGACTGGCTGGGGGAGGCTGTCTTCAACCTGCTGGACAATGCGGTAAAGTACTCCCTTCCGGCGGCGGACAGGGCAGCCGGGAATGCCGGGGAGAACTTCCAGGAAGCAGGAAGCCGGACCGGGGAAAAGAATGAGATCGCATTCCATACGGATCAGAGCGAAAAAGATGTAATGCCCTCCTGCGCGGAACAGACCGAAGAAAATGAGATCCTGCTGGGCGCCCGGCAGAATGAAATGTTCGTGCGGATCTGGGTCAGCGACCATGGGATCGGGATTGAAGAGGGGGACGAGTCAAAGGTCTTCCAGCGCTTTTACAGAGGAAGCAACGCAAAGAAAACAGAAGGCTTTGGACTGGGGCTCTACCTGACAAGAGAGATCGTCCTTCTTCACAACGGATTTGTAAAGCTGAAACGGCAGAAGGATGGAACCTGCGTGGAGATCTATCTGGAAAGATATTCTGCCTAAAATATTTCCAGGGAATACAATCCTTGTGTGGAATACAGCTGTAGAATAGCCTGTGGAGCTTGAAAAATATACTGTAATATAAGCAATCAGTGCGATAAAAAAGAGTGCTTAGCGCTCTTTTTTATATGTAAAGAAATTTTTGATTTGTTAGTAATTTGTTAGATTTCCCTTTTATACTAAAAGCAGTGTACAGAGTAATCCCAGGAAGGAACAGGAACCAGAAACGGTTGAGTTCTTAATCGGCCGCGGACCATAGTGCATCCAGCGAAGGAAAGGGAGCCTCTTACACGGATGACTGCAGACAGGAGGGATTTTAAGCGATGGAGATCGTAAGAACAGAGGGACTGAAAAAATATTTTGTGAACGGAGACTATGAGGTCCGGGCCTTGGACGGCGTGGACATTTCCATTGAGGAAGGGGAATTTGTGGCGCTGGTAGGCAGCTCCGGCTCGGGAAAGAGCACGCTTTTAAACATGCTGGGCGGCCTGGATACGCCTACAAAAGGGGACGTACTGATCCGCGGGCAGAGCCTGAAAACGATGAAGAGGGATGAAAAGACCATTTTCCGGAGACGCAATATCGGGTTTGTATTCCAGCAGTTCAACCTGGTGCCGGTGTTAAATGTCTATGAAAACATCATCCTGCCCCTGCGTCTGGACGGCCTGACACCGGATGAAGCATTTTTAAAGCAGATCGTTCAGACATTGAACATTGAGGAAAAAATGGGGCAGATGCCTTCCACACTTTCCGGCGGCCAGCAGCAGAGGGCGGCCATCGCAAGGGCTCTGAGTGTAAAGCCCGCCATCATCCTGGCCGACGAGCCCACCGGAAACCTGGACTCCCGGGCCAGCATGGAGGTGGCAGGGCTTTTAAAAACCTGCGCGGTCCATTTCAACCAGACGGTCATCCTGGTGACTCACGATGAGGAAGTGGCCCAGATGGCGGACCGGATCCTTCCTATAGAGGACGGGAAGATCATGATGCGGGAAGGGAGGGGCTGAGATGCGGATTTTCGGAAGAAACACTCCCAACAACAACCAGAGCGCGGTCAGGCTTTTGGCAAAGGCATATCGGCGGAGCGGCAGGGGGAGGAATCTCCTTCTGGCAGGAACGTCTGCCCTTGGAATCGTGGTATTGTGCACGGTATTCAGTATCGCGTTCGGAAAGATAGAGGCAGACTATCTGCAGTCGGCCAGAACCTCCGGCACCGTAGCGTCTACCATCCTGGAACGGGGAACCATGGAGCAGTACCATGCGATCCGGGAACTGGATTATATCGAAGATGTAGGCAGAGAAGTGGATGCGGGCACAATCCGGCAGGGGGAAGATTTTTGGGCCTGTCTGACAGTGTTGGATGAAACGGCATGGGAGAAAATGACGGTGCCTGCGTATACCCATATCCAGGGAAGCTATCCCCGGAAGGAAGGGGAACTGATGCTCCCGGTAAGGGCGCTGGAAGCACTGCGCATTACCCGGCCGGAAATCGGGATGGAGATCCCCCTGTCCGCGGAACTGGACTCCGGGAAGAGGCAGGACACGGTATTTACCCTGTGCGGGTGGTATCGGGATTATGTGGATCCGGCAGTGTACCCGCCGATCGGATATGTCAGTGAAGCGCAGCTGGAGCAATGGGGAGGAAGCCTGGAAGAGCCGGATGTCCTGCTGATCAGCCAGAAAAATACCATGGACGGTTATGAGACGGAAGCGCGGCTTTATGAGGATGTTCAGGTCAGGGACAGGGTACAGCAGTTCCATGGCGGAAACCGCCTGCTCTATTTCATCATGGATGATTTTGTGGGAGGCTTTCGGATGGCGGCTATTTGCGGGGGGCTTGTCCTGCTGGGCGTTTTTTTCCTGATCTATAATATCTTCGGAATTTCCATCCAGAAAGAAATCCGTCAGATCGGACTTCTGGATACCCTGGGCACCACGCAAAAGCAGATCTGCGCAATGTATCTTCGGCAGACCGCGGCAACGGTCCTGCAGGGAGCGATGCTTGGCACGGCACTGTCCGCGGCGGTGGTCCTGTTCGCGGTTCCCCGGGCGCTGGGGAACCTGTACCTCTATAATTACGGAAAATCCGCGGAGCTGATGGTATTTCGGCCCGAACTGCTCGGGACAGCCGTGCTGTTTACTGTGGCCGTCATCTTCGGGGCGGCGGCATACACCATTGTCCGGGCGGCAGGCATGACTCCGTTGGAGGCGCTTCATTTCACAGGGATGACGGAAAAAAGGAAGGGAAGCAGGAAAACAGCGGAAATAAAAAGAGACAAGGGCAAAGAGCGGCAGAAACAAAAGGAGCAAAGCCAAAAGCAGCAGAAACAGAAGCAGGCGCAGAAACCAAAAAAGTATCTCCATACAGCCTTCCAGAAGCCGGTGCTCTATCTGGCATGGCAGAACGTGTTCCGGTATAAAAAACGGTTTTTCCTGACCGTACTGTCTCTGTTTCTGGGAGTTGTCACGGCGCTGGGAGCAGTCGTCCTGACAAAGGGGACGGACCAGACTTACGCCATTGAAAAGAACAGGGATTTTAAGATCGGCGGCACTATTATGGGAACCGTGGCCACGGTGGACGGCGTGGAGATTTCGAACCAGGATGATGAGTTTGAACTGATCACACCGGAGACAAAGGAGCGTCTTCTGGCCATTCAGGGGATGCGCAGGGAGAGCGCGGATATTATAAGAGGGGGCTATCTCTTTATGGACCGGACGGCAGAGGCGGTAAAGCCTTTGGCGGAAGCCTACGGATACGGAACCCATGAAGAAGGGGGAGAAGCGGACATGGAAGAAGAGGAGCCGGGGCTGCCGGATTCCTGGACATATTTCTTTGTTCAGATCGTGGATGAGGAGTATATGCAGGAGCTGGAAGCCTATGTGAAGGAAAATCATCTGAAAGCGGATATCGAAAGCCTGCGGAACGGAACCGGAGCCATCCTGCTCCATTACCATGCGCTGTCTCCAACCTTAAGTGAAGAGGCCGATGAAAAAACAGGGCTTCCCCTGACCTTCTGGCAGTTTCCCTCCAGGGAGGAACGGACGGAGGCCTGGAACACTATGGACCTGGCCGGTTTTGAAAACTGGCGCCGGGAGAACTGCGATATCGTACAGCTGGAAGCGGCCGGATTCCTGAATATAAGGGCAAAGGGATTTCCGAAGCCGCAGATGCATTTTACCAGTTCGGTCATGTGGTATGCGCTTGTCAGCGAGGAGGGCTTCCAAAGGCTTGGCACCCAAGAAAAAATGTATGGCATGGAGATGGATGTGGAGCGTGCTCATGAGCCGGCGGCCAAAGCGGCGGTCCAGAAGATCATTCAGGATGAGAACCGTAGGGATCCAAGCCTGTACCTGCGTGTATATTGTAAATCCGATGAACTGGCCAGCAGTCAGAGCTATATCCGGACCAACCGAATCATCCTGGGGGCGCTCAGCCTGGTATTGATCCTGATGGGCTTTCTGAATTACCTGAATGTGATCGTCACAGGCATCCTTTCCCGGCAGAGGGAGCTGGCGGTGATGGAGAGCGTGGGGATGACAGGAAGGCAGATCCAGCGGATGCTGGCGGCAGAAGGCACTGTCTACTGCGGGATTGTAGGGGCTTTGGTGTCCACCGTGGGAAGCGGGATCCTGTATCTGCTTAAGCTGTATATGGAACACAGGATCACATACTTCAAGTTCCTTTATCCCGGAGCCGCGGCAGGGGGGATTCTGGCTCTGATCTTCCTGGCCTGCCTCAGCGTTCCCCTGATCATGTATGGGCATCTGGAAAAAAGGAGCCTGACCCGGAGGACGGCGGAGGAGTGATCGGCGGATCTTTCCGGGACGGAATCATCTGGCAGCGCTTCGGCCATGACATCCGAATGCGGTATCATGGCCGTTCATAAGATGCAGGGAGCTGCGGGAAAATCACTACCGCGCTGCCGCTAACCGACCGTATGCGCGATATAGGTCAGATGGTCGCCCAGCCGTTCCAGATTGGACACCAGATTGATATACACGCTGCTGCATTCCGGCCTGCATTCACCGGAATGCAGCCGTTCCATGTGCCGGTTCAAAAGCTTTTTCCGGAAGGCGTCGATCTCCTGCTCCGTCTGGTCGATCCGCGCAAGCAGCTCCAGGTCCTTTTCCAGGATCAGTCGTTTGGTCAGTTCATACATCTCCTCGACCCGGAGCACCATGGCGCCGATCTCTTCCTTGACCGTGCCGGAAAAATGAAGGTCATGCCGGATGGTCCTCTGGGTATATTTTGTAAAATTATCCGCAATCTCCGCAATCCTCATGATATCTCCCACATTGTTGTGGAGGGTCGAGATATTTTCCTCATCGGACAGCTTGCTCTGGGCGGACAGACGGATCAGATAATTTACGATGGCATGATAAATGCCGCCTGCCTGGTTGATCTTTTCCAGGCTGGGTTCGATCAGGCTCTTATCCTTTTTCTCAAAGGAACGGTATGCGGTTCGAAACGCGTCCATTGCGGTATCCGACAGCAGGACCATTTCCTTTTCCAGCTGGGAAATGGCGATGGAAGCGGAGGAGAGCATCCTTTCGTCCAGGTAGGTTACCGCGGTTTCGGTCTTCTTTTCCTGGATCAATAATTCCGATATTTTTACAAATATATTGCAGAACGGCAGAAACAGCATGGTACACGTCACATTGAAAAAGGTGTGGAACATGGCGATCTCTGTCGCCGCGGATTCGAACCAGGCGCGGAAGGTGGCATTCATAAAGTCCGGCCAGCACATCAGCAGGATGAAAAAGAAGACCGAGCCGAAGGTGTTGAACATCAGGTGGATCAGCCCCGCCCGCTTCGCGTTTGCCCCGGATGTAAGGGAGGACATCAGGGCGGTCACGCAGGAGCCGATATTGGTACCCAGGATAATATACAGGACTTCATTTCCTCCGGTTCCGATCGTCAGCCCGGCTACCGACATGGCGATGATCACCGAGGTCGTCGCGGAACTGGACTGGACCAGAGCCGTGAGGAAGATTCCGATCCCAAACAGCAGGAACGGGTTCGTCACCGTCTCAAATATCGTCTGTATGGCGTCCCGGTTGACCTTCATCGCATCCGACATCAGGGACAGGCCGATGAAGATCAATCCCAGGCCGGATAATATAAACCCGGTCTTCTGCAGGCTGTCACTTTTGCAGACCATGGTCATCATCATACCGATAAATACGCAGAGCTGTATATATGTAGTAACAGGAAACGCGCTCAGCGCGGCAATCTGAGCCGTGATGGTGGTTCCGATGTTGGCGCCCATGATCATGGCCGCGGCCTGGTGCAGGTTCATGATCCCCACATTGACAAACCCCACGATCAGCACGGTCGTTACGCCGGAGCTCTGGATCAGGGCCGTAGTGGCGGCTCCGATCCCTACATTGACAAGCCGTCTGTCGGCCGTCTTTTCGAACAGATCCTTGATCTTTCCTGTGGCAAGCTGTTCGATATTGGCCGTGAGCAGGTGTACCCCGACCAAAAATACGCCTGTGCCGGCCAGCAGCCGGACTGCAAACATGATCAATTCTGCAAATGTCATCTTCATTTCCTCCGTATATATGTTCTCCACCGCCCCAAACCGTACAACGGAATGGCCGGCTCCTCCTTTAGATACCTGTCATATCCAGAAAGACTGCCGGAAGCAGTTCTCTGGATGCTTTCACGGCAAAGCGCAAAAAAGCGAGACAATGCCGTTTTGATACAGCAAAGTCTCGCTATTTCATCACAGAGCCGGATTCGGAAATCGTATTGACGGCTAAGTAAACACAGGATCCTGTGCAAGCTACTCCCTTTGACGCATATAGTATATAAGTTTTCGGCGGGGTTGTCAATCTGTCTTTCGCGCAAATATCTTTTTATAAAATGAACAGTCTAAGATACAGATGAGAAAAACGACATAATACATAAAAATATAAGTTGAGACTTAGGAAAGATGATGATAATATAAAAACATAAAAGGATGCCATCAAAGTAATAACGGGTATTCGCGGATGCGGGCGGATATGGGACATATCCTGGAAAATGTAGTTTACCTGGAGCTGCTGAGAAGAGGCTATGAAGTGTATATCGGAAAAGCGGGGAACGCGGAAATCGACTTTGTCGCGATCGGTGAAGAGGGAGAAGAGTATTACCAGGTCGCTCTGACCGTTTTAGAGGAAAGCATATTGGAACGGGAACTTGCCCTCTGGAAAGTATCCGCGACCACAATCCCAAGTACCTGCTGACTATGGATTGTACGCCGCTGACATCCCATAATGGGATCAAACAGTGGAATGTGCTGGAGTGGCTGAGGAAAGAATGAGACTGACGATCTTCATAAATATAAATCTGCAGGAAAATGACCGATACAGATTCGAAGGCGGCGGATTGCGGAGATGAATTTTCAAACACGCTCTAAGCTGTAAAAAGGAGGAGATGAAACAATGCCGGCATTTTTAAAGGACTTATCAAAATTTTACGGAACCGGGGAGCGCAACCAGGCAGGACAGACGCTGGAGGAATTTTTAGAGGGCTACGACCCTTATAAATACCGGACTCCAAGCTGCACGGCGGATGCCGTGATCTTTTCCTGCGCGGAACCCCTGACCAGGGAGCTTCGGGGCATCCGGCTCCTGCTGGTGAAGCGGAGCAATCATCCAAGTATCGGATATTGGGCGCTGCCCGGCGGTTTTGTGGATATGGAGGAGAACCTGGAGGAATCCGCAAAACGGGAATTGCTGGAAGAGACGGGGATCAGCGGCCTGCCCATGGAGCAGATCGGGGCCTATGGGAATTATGACCGGGATCCCCGGACCCGTGTGATCACTACGGCATACATGGCGCTTGTACAGGGGAAGGAGTTAAAAGCCCGGGCCGGGGATGACGCGGCAGACGCGGTGTGGTGCGAATTAGAGTTGGAAAAAATAGCGGACGGCGGGGCGGTTGATCCGGAAGCAAAGCGGCAGCAGGCAGAGGAAGGAGGAGACTCTGGTACGGATGCTTCCCGGAACGGTGGGCAGCAGGGACAGGAGACCGAGATCACGACCTACCGGCTTTCTGTGAAAAACCAGGAAAAGGGTCTGGATACCTGCGCGCTGGTAGAACGCAAGAGGCGCTCGGGGCTGATCCGGGAAGAGTCATTTACGGTAAAGGACTGCGGACGGATCGCAGTGGACCATGCGGCGATCATTGTCCAGGCGCTGACGATCCTGCAGGAGCGGTGCGGGTGATATGTGGAATAGAAATTGGTTACCGTGAATAGTAACGAAATTGTTCGTAAGTGCATAAAAAGGTCTGGACAATCTATGTCTTGAAAAATGGTTGAAATATAGTACAATATAGTTACACGTCATACGTATATTCTGATTCGAAAAGCAGGAGGTCAGATTGCCATGGAATCGAACGAAGATTCTATTAAAATTTTGGAAATGCGGATTCGGCAGCAAATGAATGTTTCCTTACAGAAGAACATGAAACCGGAAAATGTAAAATACTATATGCCATCAGCAGAGCTTTCGAAGCCTGTCATGCCGATATCCGATGTGCCGAAGCCTGTCACGCCGTTACCCAGTGTGCCGAAGCCTGTCATGCCGATATCCGATGTACCGGAGTCTGTATCGCAGGCAGCAGAGGTGAATCCGCCTGCCGACGCGGAGTACATAGACAGGGCGGTCGGGGTGCCGCCCATGCCGGAATTCGAGCATATAGAAATTCCGGAGTCAAAAGAGAGTCAGCATGCGAAGGCATTGACCGGCTATGAGACATCCCGGTCACTGGACCGGAATGGAACTTTTCGCATGGAAGACATGCATTTTCTGGACGCGAAGGGATAGGAGGAACAGGGCAATTCCCAAAATTAATGAAAAGAATGAAAACAAGATGTATCCGTTATTTCCATGCGGTTCCTTACAGCGAGATCTCAGCCCGCACTCCCATTTCCGTATTCTGCACGGTGAGAGACAGATGATGCAGGGCGCAGATTTTCCGGGTGAGATACAGACCCACCCCTAAGTGCTTTTCCTCATCCTCCAAATGCCTCTGCCCGCTGTAGAACATTTCAAACACATGGGGCAGATCCGCTTCCGGAATATGCTCCCCGGTATTTTCCATACTGCACCGGTCTTTGCCGACGATGATCCGGATCGTTCCGCTTTCTGTATTGTAGGAAATTGCGTTGGACAGCAGGTTCCAGATTGCCTTTTCCAGGTATTTCCGGTCGCCGGTTACATGAAATTCCTCCTCCGCCTGATACAATACCAGAAGCTTTTTGCCGGAAATGACATCATCCAGCTTTTCCAGCTGTGTCTGGATCAGATCATTGAGGCAGACCGGTTCTTTTTTCAGAACCAGCTTTTCCGAATCCAGCCGGGACACATAAATCATTTCCGCGGCCAGGCCGTCCATCTCTTCTGTCTTAAGGATGATCTGGTCCAGATAATGATCCCGCTTTACCTGTACCGTGTCCTCCTTTAAGTTTTCCGCATAGCCGCGGATCGCACACAGGGGCGTTTTCAGCTCATGGGCGATGGCATTGGTGAAATCCCGGCGGTTTTCTTCCAGGGCATCCCGCCGGAGGTTGGTCCGGTGGATCGCAAAGGCTAAGACACCTGCGCATACCAACATACAGGCAAAGCCCAGCAGATAGAAGTATCTCATATAGTCCATGGCGGCAAGCCAGGGATGGCAGTCCACAGCCGCAACCAGATAATAGATACCCGCAAACGTATCATCATGAGGAATGAAGATTTCAGAGACCTTTTTTGTCTGCGGCTGGAAGGGCGGAAACTCAATTGCGGCTGCATTGTATTTGGGCTGTGTATAGAACAGGTCTCTGTCCAGCTTCAGGTTCTGAAGAAAGGAATTTTCCTGCCATGAAAGCCAGCGGTTATATCCGAGAGAGAGATACGGAAAAGTGGAACCGGGGAAGCACTCCATCCTAACAAAATCATCCTGTGGGATCCTGGAAATATCAATATCCGGATTTGTCCATGTCCAGACAATCGTACTGTGCTTCTCCCATTTGCGATTGGAAATCTGTATAAATTTCTCATATCCGGAGAGCGTCTGGCTGTCTGAGGATGCTTCGGAGCTGTCTGTTTTGGAGCCGTCTGCCCCGAGACTGCCTGCTGCGGAGCTCCCTGTGCCTGCATTGGACTCTTCGGGGGCGCTTTTGTCTGATCCCTGCTCCTGGCTTGAGTTCATTTCCTGTACTATGATCTGAACCGGGATATCGCTTCCTCTTTCAAATGCCATAGTGATCCGGTAATCCATAGGGCTATTTACCGACAGGGCTCCTTTTTTCATATAAGAAGGATCCCATTTTCTGTAATAGCATTCGTATTGCAGATATACATAGTGGGCCAGTTCTTTGAGTTCATCCGGATTCAGATAATCATCCATGGGGTAATCATCGTGATGCAGATTTGGTTCCGTATTTGCAAAAGTGAGCATATTTTTGCTCCGTGACAGGAGGCTCCATTTTTCATCAAACAATGCAAAGGAGAGCTGGAAATAGGCAGTGTAAGACCCTGTATTAGCGTTTAGAACATAGTCATATCGGTTGGAGGCAGTTTTTGTCCTGTTTCCCTGCGCCAGCCATGCTTCATATTCTGCATTACTGCATAAGGATGTTTCCGTGTAAGCGATTGCGGCTGTAAAATCTGTTTCAAACCGTTCCATAAATGTTTCTTTGATCAAAAATGTAGCGATCCCCATCAGCACCAGATACAAGGCCAGAAATCCTGCCAGCACCGGCAGAAACGTATGGATCCATTTTTTCTTTCGTTTCATTCCGTCACCTCCAGACAATACCCGGACTTTCGGAAGGTCCGGATGCTGCATTTGCTGCGTTCCATTGCTTTTCGAAGCATCTTGATGTGGTTGTCCACGACCCGCTCATTTCCCTCAAAATCATATCCCCAGAACCGGATCAGGAGCTGCTCCCGGCTAAAGACCCGGTTAGGATTCTCCATAAAGAAAAGGAGCATCTCATATTCCCTGGGCGCCAGCGGCAGAGCGGCTCCCTGCGCCAGGATCTGCCGTTTCCTAAAATCCGCCTCCAGATCGCCCCGGCGAAGGCTTTGGAAGGGGGCCTCCCCCCGGACGCGGCTCATCAGGGACATGGATTTGGCATACAGCACCGGCAGGGAAAAAGGCTTGGTCACATAATCGTCGGCGCCCAAAGAATAGCCGTTCAGCTCGTCCTCCTCCATGACCCGGGCCGTGATGAAAATGACCGGTACGTCGCTGCGCTCCCGGATCCGCCGGCATACGGCAAATCCATTCAGCTTCGGGAGCATGACGTCCAGCAGGATCAGCTGGAAGGAGGCTTTAGTTACTTTTTCCAGGGCATCCTCCCCATTTGCGGCTTCGGTGATCTGCCAGCCCTTGCTTCCAAAATAGTCGGAAATGGTTTCGCGCAGAGCAGGATCGTCCTCTACGATCAATACATGCATTGCCATGTTTTTCACCTCGTTTCTTTCCGTTTCATTATCCTGTATACTGCGGATGACTGCAGGCCACGTCCCGGCAGGGTGTGCTCTGCAGCGCAGGCAGTTTCGGTGTTATAAAAAAATAAGTGATATTGGAAAATACTGTTACAGATACTATACCATGGAAATATATACTTATTGTATACTGATACAAAGAAGTTTTTTTCTGTACGTTTTTGACGAATGGATGAGCAGGCTGGAGGCTCTTTAGAGCATCCAACCGTACAGGTGGAATTTTTCCAACTGGATAAGCGGGATAGATGAACCGGCTTTTCCCAGCGGCGGATCCGCCAGAAGGAAAAGCCGGTTCAAAAGAGATTCCGAAAGATGATCATTCCCACGGATTTCCGTCCGGGGAGACACTCTGCTGTTCCCTCAGCCATTCCCGGAGGAAATACCGGAAGGATCCCTCCTCCTCCCGGGCGTGGTAGAGGTCGCCCGTCTCGCGGGTATAGCTCTGCATCAGAAAAGCGACCTCATAGGTCCGGCTGTCTTCCAGCTCAGCGCCGCCCTTTGTCACCAGGATATAGGGATAGGGTCTTCCGTCTCCGCCCAGATCATAGCCCTCCTCTGCCAGCTCTTTGGCTTCGGCTCCGGTCATGGTCAGGATAGAATATGTTCCGTCGTGTCCCGGGGAAATGGTGCTGGCCGTCTCGGCAGTGACCGTGCCCTTGTAGAGCTTTCCGCTGATGCCGGCCCCCAGCTCCCGCTCCTTATAAAAGGTAGCGGCAGGGATTATGGCCGCGTCTGCGCCCACGCTGCTTCCCAGAGCCTTTCCAGCCAGCGCCGCAGTTTCCTCAATGGTAAAGTCCGCGGTGCACTCGCACAGATTTTTGATGTCCTCATTGCCGAGCTCCCGGGCTTCCAGTTTGTCCAGGATAGTGACGCATTTCTCGGTGTCCAGTCCTTCCTCCCGGCTGAACCACCGTTTACAGACCTTTCCCATGTCATAGAGAATATTTTCCCAGTGGGTAAAAGTGACCGGGAAAATCCGGCCGTCACGCTGGGCCAGCAGCGCGTCATAAATCAGGGAATCCTCCTCGGCTGTTGCGCTTGCCAGTACGCTCAGCCTGCAGAGCGTCTGATCGGTAATGAAGGTGTCCTGCCCCTCGGGGGAGTAGAGCAGGGACAGCATCTTGAGCGCGTCCTCCAATTTTTTCTCATTGCCAGGTTCTGTCAACCGGCTGCTGATGCCGATATAGCTGACCGGCTGATAAATATAGATATTTTTACTGCCGTCCTCGCTGATATAAGGCATCATTCCCAGCTGATCGCCGTCAGGCAGTGCGGTTTTGCTGACCTCCAGCATGGAGGTGCAGAACATAGCCTGCCGGTCTCCCAGCGCCTCTGTGATCAGATCCTGAGCGCTCCGCTCCTTCGGGTCTGCGGAGTACATTCCGATATCAATGTACTGCTGGACGTAGTCCATGGTATCTTCCCATGTTCCTGCGGCGGATGCATTGCCGGACAGAAAATCCTGCTCCCACCGGATCCCGTCCGGAGTCGAGAACCAGCCGGTCTTGGCCAGGTTGAAAACCGCGGAAAAAGAGTCGTCATTGAACCGGGTCCCCACCAGTCCGGGCGCCATCCCGGCTTTTTGGATCTGGCCGCACAGCGCCTCCAGCTCGTCAAAATCAGCAGGCACCGTCCAGCCGTTCTCCTCCATCAGCGTTTGATTGTAGTAGATCCCATGCAGGGAGGTACTGACAGGCAGAAGATAGACCCCGCCGTCCACGGAGGCATCTTCCACAAACGCCGGACAGATCTCATCTATGAAATCAAAGCCGGACAGGTCTGCCAGCCGTTTACTCGCAAGCGCGGGGTCCAGGACCTGGGAAGTGACAAAAATGTCCGGGATATCGTTTCCTCGCATCTGAGCCCATTCATAGCTGGTAGGGCTGGTACCCGCATAGGTGGAAAAACCGAGACGGATCTCAGGATAAGCTTTGTCCGCCAGCTTTAGAAAGCTTTCATAGCCGGTCCGTGTGCCCCAGGTCAGATCCGGCTCACCGGTATCGTCTTTCTCGTTGGTACAGGCAGTTAACAGGAATATTGCGGCCGCGGACAGAACCGAGACGCGGCGCAGCAGTTTTGCGTTCATGAAAAAAACTCCTTTCGTGTGTCATGATAATGCCTTCAGCGGAGATTTTCATTGACTTTCCGCAAAGGAATACTATGGCAGATTTATGATTTTATCATATCATATCTGAATGTGATTTTCAATTTTTGAAACGATTCTGAACGAAAGCAATAGAAAAGTTGTTACAGGTCACACCTTCACCAGGCGTGACCTGTAACGAAAAGTTACTGTTCACACGGTCCCACCGGATCATTCCTGTGTATAATGACAGTATGGAATTAGAAAGCGATTTGTATTATGAAAAATAGCTATATAAATATATAAAACTGATAAAGGCAGCAGGAATCGAGTATCTCTATGATTCCTACTGCCTATTTTTCAGTTAATGTGTAAATATTGTCCATGGCATTATTTTCTGCCGGACGGTACATAGAACTGCCCGCTCATCATAGCCAGTCCTCCGCAGATGACTTCCGCATTCTCTTCCCAATACTTTTTGAATCCCGCGATCATCCTCTCTACCAGGTTCGCATTTGCTTCAAGCATGTATCTTGCGTCTTTCGCTGTCATATTTGTATACATAATCTGTTTCTCCTTTTCTGATTTATATTCTGTCTTACTGTCTGTTTCCCTGTGACGTGTATTATCTTATCACGGTGGGAAACAAATTTTTAGATAAATTATTGATGAAAAATTAGGGCAATATTGACATTTTTACTGGGCGGTTCCGGTAATTCACAGTATGAAACAAGCCCGGGAGGGAAATCGGCAAAAGGGCTGTTTTCTAACTTCTTTCTGATTTGAAATATAATGCAATGCCGGCTAAAGCGACAAAACATTCCGTAATTGGAAAGGACAGCCATACCCCCGTCATTTTTAATAGAAATGACAGGAAAAACGCCATAGGGATTATAATTAAAAGACCTCTTGACAGTGAAACAATTTGTGCGGGCAGGGCTTTTTCTATGGATGTAAAATATGAGGATATAATGATATTAAATCCCACAAATGGAATCGCTGTAAAATACAATTTTAACCCGGTTTCTGCAATCTGCTGCAGCTGTATATTCTGCTCACTGTTAAATATGCTGACGATTGGATTGGCAGATAATAAAAAAATAAAATAAATGCCGCAAGATATAAGCAGCATTGTTATTAAGGCATATTTCAAAATCTGTTTCTGACTTTCACGCTCACCATATCCATATACCCTGCTTAAAATGGGCTGCGTTCCCTGTGCTATCCCTGTATAAATGGAAATGACTACAAGCGACAGGTTTGCAACCACGCCATAAGCAGCCACCCCAATATTTCCCCGCAGATGCAGAATAATAGCGTTAAAAGCGATTATTACAATTCCAGAAGCCATTTCTGTGATGAAAGACGGAACACCTAAAGAAAGGATATCTCTTGTCAATCGAAATGACAGATTTATTCGTACGAAATGAAACTGGTTTTGCTTTGTGAGCCAATGCCTGGATAAAACAGTCAAACTAATAACGGGTGCTAAACTTGTAGCGAATACTGCGCCGAATATTCCCATATGAAGGGGGAATATAAATATATAATCTAAGATTATGTTTGAGAAGCTTCCAGTCAGCATACCAATCATCGATAATTTAGGATTTCCGTCATTTCTGACAAAGCAGGTCATTGTGTCATTCGCCATAAATGCCGGAGCGAATAGCAGAATAACCTGTAAATATGTTTTTGTCATATGAAAAACCTCTTTGTCAGCACCTAATAGTTTTGTCAGGTTTTTAGAAAAGAAAATGCCTGTCAGCACGAAAATGACAGCCAATACAGCCATCATACATACTGTGTTTGAAAAAGCCTTATCCGCGTTTTTATATTTTTTTTGTCCTCTGTAAATGGAATATTTTGTTGCGCCTCCCATTCCAAACATCAGACCGCTTCCATGAATAAGGCTATAAACAGGAATGGCCAGGTTAAGCGCAGTCAGACCATTTGCGCCCAAACCGTTTGAAATAAAAAAGGTATCGGCAAGTATGTAACATGATAAGCCAATCATACCACATATATTTAGGATTACATATTGAAAAAATTCTCTTAAAAGTGTTTCTGCTTTCATAGATATCTCCTTTAAAAACAAAAGGCGCCAGAACATTCTATCTTCTATGACCTAACGATAGAATGTCTGACGCAAAATCTCTTTACCCGGTGGCAAAAGAGCAACGTTGTTTCCAGTATTTTTATTTCTGTTCTTCTACTTCAATCTTACGGATCTGCTTTGTGCGGATCTCTTCACAGATTTCACGGATAAAGGTATCCAGCGGCTTCTGGCCTTCATCGCCCAGATAACGGCTGCGTACCGATACCACGCCTTCCTCCTGCTCTTTGGCGCCCACGACCAGCATAAACGGAACCCGGTTCAGGCGGGCGTCACGGATCTTGTAGCCCATTTTCTCGGAGCGCTGATCCACGGAGCAGCGGATGCGGGCCTCTTTCAGTTTTTGCTCCACCTGGGCCGCATAATCGTGGTATTTATCCGAGATCGGGATGATGCGCACCTGCTCCGGACAGAGCCAGGTCGGGAACAGGCCGGCATATTTCTCGATCAGCCATGCCAGTGTTCGCTCGTAGCAGCCCATGGAGGTTCTGTGGATGATGTAGGGGCGTTTCTTGTCGCCGTTTTCATCAATAAAATACATATCAAACTGTTCCGCCAGCAGGGCATCCCACTGAATGGTGATCATGGTATCTTCCTTGCCGTATACGTTTTTGGCATTGATATCCACCTTGGGGCCGTAGAACGCGGCTTCGCCCACATCCTCGACAAATGGGATGTTCAGCTCCTGGAGCATGGTGCGGATATGGCCTTCGGTTTCCTCCCAGACTTCCGGCGAGCCGATGTATTTTTCACTGTTTTCCGGATCCCATTTGGACAGGTGGTAGGTCACATCCTCCTCCACGCCCAGAACCTGCAGGATATGTTGTGCCAAGGCGATACAGTCTTTGAACTCCTTTACCATCTGGTCCGGCCTTACAACCAGATGCCCCTCGGAAATGGTAAACTGGCGAACCCGTGTGAGACCGTGCATCTCGCCGGAATCCTCGTTGCGGAAGAGGGTCGAGGTCTCGCCGTAGCGCAGGGGCAGATCCCGGTAGCTGTGCTGCTCGGCCTTATATACATAGTACTGGAAGGGGCAGGTCATGGGGCGCAGGGCAAAGACTTCTTTGTCCTTGTCTTCATCCCCCAGCACAAACATCCCCTCTTTGTAGTGATCCCAGTGTCCGGAGATCTTGTACAGGTCGCTCTTTGCCATCAGCGGGGTTTTGGTGCGGATGTATCCCCACTCGTTGTCCTCCAGATCCTCGATCCAGCGCTGCAGCTCTTTGAGCATGATCACGCCGTTGGGCATGAGAAGGGGCAGCCCCTGCCCGATCACGTCCACGGTGGTGAACAGCTTCATTTCCCGGCCCAGCTTGTTGTGGTCGCGTTTTTTCGCCTCTTCCAACATGGTGAGATGCTCCTGCAGCTCGTCCTTTGTGCCGTAGGCGGTTCCGTAGATCCTGGCCAGCATCTGATTTTTTTCATTGCCTCTCCAGTAAGCGCCGGAGGAGGAGATCAGTTTGAACGCCTTGACGCCCTTGGTGCTCATCAGGTGGGGGCCTGCGCACAGATCGACCCAATCTCCCTGGGAATAGAAGGAAATCTCCGCGTCCTCGGGAAGATCCTGGATCAGCTCTACTTTATAGGGTTCATTTTTCTCCTTGAAAAACGCGATGGCGTCCTCACGGGATTTGGTGAAATGTTCGATCTTTGCGCCCTTCTTGATGATCTTTTTCATTTCCTTCTCAATGGCGTCCAGATCCTCCCTGGAAAACGGGGCGCTTTCAAAGTCATAATAGAATCCGGTATCAATAGACGGACCGATGGCGACCCTGGCTTCCGGGAACAGGTGCTGCACAGCCTCGGCCAGTACGTGGGACGCGGTATGCCGCAGCGCCGCCAGTCCCTTTTCATCCCTGGCGGTGAGGATGTTCAGGCTGCAGTCACTGTCCAGGACAGTACGCAGGTCACAAACCTCGCCGTTGACCTCCCCGGCACATGCGGCCCGGGCCAGGCCTTCGCTGATATCATAGGCGATATCAATGATGGATTTTGATTCGGAGTATTCTTTTGTTGAACCGTCTTTTAATGTGATGATCATAGTGTGTTCGTTCCTTTCTGTAAAATGTAGAGAAAAGTGTCAGAAAAAAATATAGCCCGCCCCCTGTGACTGGTTGAGATCACAAGGGACGAGCTGAAATTCTTAGCCGCGGTTCCACCCTTCTTGCTAATTGCGTACGCAAAAAGCCGCTTTGTAGAAGCTGTTGAAAAAAACGGATACAGCTTCTTATGATGATAACGGAATCACCGGACCGGATTGGGGCCACTCGGAGGTGGTTTTCAAATGCTTCTGCAGTAAGATGCTTCCAGCACCGGACACAAATCCCTGCCCGGGCATCTCTCTCTGGAAAGTTCCGCACTCTACTCGTTTCGTCTAAGTGTTATTTTTTTCAGTTCTTTAGTTCTGCTTTTGCTGTTCTCTTATATTATATGCAAGAAGAAGAGATTTTTCAAGTAAAATATCGAAATTGGATCAATTTCAATGTTACTATTCACAGTCGGATAAAAAATGGCAGTCGGATTCTTCAAGCGAAGCTTATAAGAAGCCGATTGACAGTTTTTATTTGACTGGAATCAGTCACTTCACCCACATAAGCAAAAAATCAAGATGCGAAGCATCGGCAGACGGCTTTGCCGGATGCTCATAGTAACATCAGTTTTCATCCGAATCCAGTCCCGCAAAGAAATCATCGTAGGTACACCCATAGATTTTTCGAAGCTCGATCAGCACGCTGATCCGTATATTCAGTTCCCCTCTCTCGTACTTCTCATAGGTGCTCCTGCCGATATCACATGCATGATGCTGCAGTCTGGCACAGAGCTTTTCCTGTGAAAGCCCATGCGCCAGACGAAGCTTTTTCAGATTTGCCCCCATGTCTCGATCACGCCTTAATTTCTGTTCCCGTTCCATATTTTTCCCTCCTGAGCTTTTTTCCCTTTTCCTCATATCCCATCATACCCTTAATTCATAGGAAATATTGCCTTTGGCGGAGGCCCCATGGATTTCCATGGCCTCCGCTGAGGTCGGTCACTTGACCTTATGCGGCTCATCCGGATCCAGGCCTGCAAAGAAATCGTCATATGCACATCCATAGATCTTCCGGAGCTGAATGAGTACGCTGATCCGGATATTCAATTCCCCGGTTTCATATTTTTCATAAGTACTCCGGCCAATGTCACAGGAACGGCGCTGTAATTCCGCACACAGCTTCTCTTGTGACAGCCCGCTCGTTTTCCGCAGTTTTCTAAGGTTTTCCCCATGTTGCAGTCGCGCCTTAACTTTTGCTCCATTTTTACACCTCATTTGAATTTTCAGTTTTTGACCAGTATTGGTTGCAACTTCTTGTTATTTTATGGTATGCTGACTGAAAATATTGACCTCTATACTGGTCAAAAAGTAAAGAGAGAGAAAGATCATGAAGGAAATACTGGATAAAACACAGAAACATTCTATAGATGACAGGAAAAGGATTGTGAATAAAAAGTTCAGCAGGATCGTATATCTGGCGGTTCTCCTGGTGATCCCGATTTTGGGATACCTGCAATGGGGACGTGATGTGGCGGTGTGCAGCAGCAATCCAAATATATTTTCGAATGGGAGTCTGGAAGAGATATCGATCATAGCGAATAAGCTGTATATATTTGATCGGGAAAAATTTGCAAAATATGTATTGCAGAGATGCGCGGACAATTCTTTCAGGGAGGTCCGGTTTTCTTATGATCTGAGCGGATATCCGAATGAAGTGCATATCACCGTATATATGAATCGGGCTGCATGGAAATGGAGGAAAAAGGCTTTTGAGATCCGTTGGATTTCAGAGGAGGATAAGCATTACAATATAGTAGAAAATCCGGAGAAATATAGAATAGAGATTTTTTAGACGCAGACGCAGAAAGCCGCCTGTGGTTCGGTCCCATATTGAAAATCCGAGCCTGTTTTGCTATATTTTAGGTATACAACTCCAAACAGAGAAAGGCGCATACTAATGAAAGCAAACAGTATTTTTAACGCGATCCGGCATGGGATCTTAATCTGCAACGCAGACGGATGTATTGTATTTTTTAACCGTGTTTATGGGGAATTCATTGGCCGGGAGCTCCGGGATGTGAGGAACAGGCCCATCACGGAGCTCCGTCCGGGTTCTCATGTCCCAGAAGTCCTGAGATTCCGCCGTCCCATAGAGAATATTCTGAGAAATGAAAACGGGCAGGAATATTTTGCCAGTATCTATCCGCTTGTTGAAAGTGAGATGTTCAATGGAACCATATCTCTGGTCACGACGATCGGGCAGATTGAAGAGCATGTATCCAGGGATATGCGTACCTTGTATGAGCGCACCCGTGAATTTGAAAAGCAGGAGATCCTGCGCGCCGTCGCCCTGTACGGCAACACTCTGGAGGGAAAGAAGATGGCCGCGAAAAGCCTCGGTATCTCTCTGGCCTCTCTTTATAACAAATTAAAAGATTAAGGATCATTATCCTGGCAGAGTCTATTTATTCTAAATCTTTAGAATATCCTTGTACCCTCCTTTCAATTCTCTATAATAAGAATCACAGATTGAAAGTCTTTTCCGTCTGCTCCATATTTATCCCACGGGAAGACGTCCATGCTGAAGTAACATATATGGTGACGGAAGGAGGCTCCTTATGAAGTTAAGAGAAATTGCCCATTCACGTACCGGCGATAAGGGAGAAATCTCCAATATTTCCCTGATCCCTTACGATGAAAAGGATTATGAACTGTTAAAAGAAAAGGTCACGGCAGAAAAGGTGAAAGCATATTTTTCAGAAATCTGCCATGGTGAAGTCATCCGGTATGAACTGGACGGCCTGAAAGCCTTCAATTTTGTCCTGGACAAAACACTTGGCGGCGGTGTCACCCGTTCACTTGCCATTGACAAACACGGCAAAGCGCTGGGAATGGCCTTGCTGGAGATGGAAATATCATAAGAAAGAAAGGATCAGTCTATGGAAGATTTTACGCAAATACGGATCAAACAATTAAAAATGGAAGACTTTACGCAAATACGAATCAAACAATTAAAAGAAGATTATGAAAACTGCGGCTTTCCCAGGACAAACTCCGAATATACCGTAGAGGAACAGATGCTCCCCATGCGGGATGGCAGGCGGATGAAAACCGTGATCTACAGACCCGTCGGATCAGAAAGATATCCGGTGCTTTTGAGGCGTACCTGCTATCCCTCCGATAAAGGTCTGATCCAGGTGGACGCGGAAAACTGCGCTCTTCGGGGTTATGCGTTTGTCTATCAGTTCTGCCGCGGGACAGGAGGCTCGGAGGGAGAGTGGTTTCCCAATATAAATGAGCGGGACGATGGGATTGATACGGTCAACTGGATCTGTGAACAGCCATGGTGTGAAGCAGTCGGCTACTGGGGAGCTTCTTACACCGCCCTGACGGGATGGGCTTTTGCTGATGCGGCAAAGGGAAAAGTAAGCTCAATGTTTTTAGTGCATTATGGTACGGATCGCTTTGCTTCCGCTTATCATAAAGGCCTGTTCCATCATGACATATTGACCTCCTGGTCGATGCAGAATGCCGGACGCCCGGTCGACGCGGATTATATTTCCTCCTGCCGGTACCTGCCGCATATTGAGGTAGATGAAGCGCTCTGGGGAGGGAAGCTTTCCTGGTACCGGGATTATATTTCCAACGAATATCCGGAAGACGCGTACTGGCAGCAGGGATGGTGGAAACAGCTCCGGGAGATCCCTTCGAAAGTGGAGATTCCTCTGTACATTTTAAGCGGGTGGTATGACCACCATCATGAGAGCGCTATGAAGACCTGGAGCCGCCTGAGACGTGAAACCCGGAAAATGAGCTGGCTGGAAATCGGCGGATGGAATCACGGCCTGCAGCCGGTGCTCCAGGATAAAAAGGTAGAGAATATAGAGAATGTGGAAGCCGTCAAGGCGCTTACCTGGTTTGAACTGACATTGAAAAAGAAGCAGGTGCCCGAACAGAAAATCCGGTATTATGTTCCGGGAAATGACTGCTGGATGGAGGCGGATTCCTGGGAGAAAATCCTGCGTCAGAACCAGACCCTTTATCTGGACGCCGATCATCAGTCGCTTTGTCAGGACGTGTCCGGTCTGCCGACAAGTACATGCGGCTATACATATGATCCGGATGATCCCGTTCCCACAAATGGCGGTGACTGCACGCTGGCAAGCTGGCTGAAGACCGGAAGTCTTCTGCAGGAAAAGCCAGGATGGAGGGAAGATGTAGTTTCTTTCCTGTCGGAGCCTCTGGAAAAAGAACGGATCATCAACGGACAGATCGAGGTGGAGCTGTGGGTCAGGACGGATCGGGAAAATACGGCCTTTTTCGCCAGCATTGATGAAATGACCCCGGAAGGAAACTCTTATCATATCCGTACATCCGGTACGACCATCCGTCATGAATTGCCACGGGGAGAGCGGTATGTACCGGGAACTCCAGTGAAGGTGACGTTGGATATGAGCGATATCTGTTATGCCCTTCCCGCAGGCTCCCGCATCCGCATTGATGTGACCTCCTCAGATTTTCCGCAGTACCATGCCCACAGCAACCAGCCGGGAGATTGGGCAGAGGCAAAGGAAAATGTCATTGCCCATCAGACGATCCTGACCGGAAAGGATTATCCGAGCTGTGTGAAAATACCTTGTCAAAAGACATGATGGATATTGAAATGCCGGAGATGAATGGTCTGGAGCTTGCCGCGAAGATACGGCTTCCATGCTTTTCCGGATAAAGAGGCGGCATACGGTGAGGTTTTCCGCGTCCTGAAACCGGGCGGCATACGGCGGATGGTATAAGCTGCCCTGTGTGGAGATCGATAACCGAAAGGTGCTGTTAAAGGATGGGCAGGGACAGTCCGGCTGGAAAAGGCAGCAGTAAAGCCGTTCCGGGTGGAGATTGTGCTGCGTTCAGGCGAACAGACAGCAGTGGGTTGTGCATATTATACAAATATAAAGGATGCATTTTTTGTGTAAAATCTCCTTTGATTTTCATCCATATGATGATGTATAATTACTAAGGAAAGCATCTGATTCATCACAACAAAAAAGCAGGAAAAAACCTGCTTTGAATCTGATGATTTCC